>JACPNP010000021.1 GCA_016185365.1 Terriglobales bacterium | reverse complement strand
CCGAACAATTCGCTTTCCACCAGGGTCCCGGGGATCGCCGGACAGTTGACTTTCACGAACGGCCCGTTACGCCATGGGGACAATTGGTGAACGATCCGCGTGATGATCTCTTTTCCGGTCCCGCTTTCCCCCTGGATCAGGATCGGAATGTTGGCGCCAGCGACCTTCTCGATCCTTTGCTGGACGGACAACATGGCCGGTGACCGGCCAAACACGACAGAGTTCGGCGGAAGACTTGGCCGGGTCCCGGCCAGAGTGGGTGTGGGAGCTACCGACATAAGGGTTCCCTTCGCGCTGCTGGAGGAAAAGCTGGTCTACTCAAAGCAGGCGGTACAAGTGTTTGCAACTATCGCGCCAAAGCTTGTCACTTTTGTGAAAATCAAGCGCGACCCTTTGCAGGAACCAGTTATATGCTCAAAGGGACTTAAAATCAATAGCTTCCGGGGTAACCGAGGTAATGAATCAAAAGTGCAATCAAAACTACAAAAGCTCCGGACTTGGCCGGAGCTGGCAAAAATGTGCAAACTATTTCACACCCGGGTGGATTTTTTTCTATGTGACTTAGCTCTCGGTTTCTTCTTTTCTTTGCCTTCCAGGAGGGGCTGTTTGAACTTGAGGCCAAGGAGGTGGCAATTGTCGCCGGAAGTGACGCGGACTGTCTTTGCGAACAGGTTCTGCCGCACCGTTCGAGGCACTTTGGAGTTATGCCCCACAGGCCCGGCCGGGATCTCCAGCATGATCTTTGACCCTTCCGGAAGATGACGATGGATGGCTAGAAGCGCCCCGCCCACGCTGATATCCAGGGCCGTAGCGAAGTCTACGAACTGCTTTCCATGAGGATCCAATCCGCGGACGAAGACAGGGATGGAGAGTGGCAGCCGTACCCACCGACGGCGGTCAGAACCTTGTTTTGTGGCTGCCATGACCTAGTGACTGCTGCACCTTTGTTGCCAGTGATTTAACCATTTATTAACATTGAAAACAAAAGACTTATTGGACTTAGGTAACCAATTTATGGTTACTATAGTGCAAATCTTTGCAGTTAATTAGCATCGAAAGTAATCATTTTTGCACCTTCTTTGACCGGACCTAAGTCCGTATAAATGATATATTTTCAGCAACCTGGGCGCTTTCCGGACGACTCTGAAGCGCCCACCGGTCCTGTTGGAATCATTCTATGGCCGAAACAGCTGGCACGGCAAGAAACAGCCCTAAGGACATGGCCGAGCCTGTCCAAGGCAATCTTGACCGCCCCATCACGATCGCCGAGGACATGGAATGTCCGCTCGATGGACTGCCTGCGGAAGAATTGCGTGGGATCTGCGAACGACTGCGAGAAGAGTTGCGGCGGCGGACCGTTGCCCTCGCTTCGGCCGTACACGAGCTACGCACACCGTTGGCGATCATGGACGGTTACATCGATCTGCTCTGGGCGGGCAAAGCGGGCGACTTGAGCGAGAAGCAACGCCCCATCGTCGACGACATGCGGGCCAACGCCAAACGGCTCAAGAGCTTCATCTCCGATTTCCTCACCTTCACCGCGATCGAGACCCGGAGCATGACGATGCATCTTCAGAGCGCCGACCTGAATGGATGCGTCTCGGAGACCTGCGGTCTCTGGCTGCCTCGCTTTCAACGCAAGGGGACCACACTCTACTTTTCTCCCGAAGACGAACTGCCGCCCTTCCCATTCGATCACTTGAAAGTGCAACACGTCGTCTCCAATCTCCTGCATAACGCCCTGAAATTCACTCCGGAGAAAGGGACGGTGTGGGTGACAGTGGAGAAAGTCGCCTGGGAGCGCCGCTTGCGCACCGAGCCGATCTCCGTGGAAAAACGCCGCCGCGAGATCATTAAATTGCCGAAGGCGGCGCGTGTGGCCGTAGCCGATACCGGGCCGGGTGTGGATCCGGAATTCCATCTGGAGATCTTCCAGGATTTCCGCAAGCTGGCGACGCAAGACCAATCCGAACAAAGTATGGGGCTCGGTCTCTCCATCGCGCGCCGCCTGGTGCAGGCCCACGGCGGCAAGATATGGGTGGAAAGCAAACCCGGCGAAGGCGCGAAGTTCCTGTTCCTACTGCCCATCCCCAAGCCGGAAACGGAAGCATGACTCCGCGAATCGGCGGGAAACGATAAAATCCAAGGTACAAAGCAAGTTTCCATGTCCTTACCCTCGACAGTCCTGGTGATCGACGATGAGCCCGGCATGTTGCGCTATATGCGCACCCTGCTTGAGCTGGATTCCTATCACGTCGAAACCGCCGCCAGCGGTCCGGAAGCCTTGCGCATCCTCGAAGCCGGCCTGCAACCGGACTTGATCTTTCTCGACCTGCTGATGCCGGAGATGGACGGGCTGGAAACACTCGATCAACTGCGCCAATCGCGACCGAACCTCAAGATCGTGATGTTGTCCTGTGTCAGCGATACCGCCATGGTGGTGCAGTCCATGCGCCAGGGCGCGCAGGACTACCTGACCAAGCCGTTTGAAAAGCATTCACTGGACGCGATCCTTACCCGCTATCTTGCGCCGCGTCAGGGCGCTTACAAGGACGTCCCTTGCGAGGTCGAGGAGTTGGATGAAGGCCTCTTTTTTCTCGCCGGTTGCGACGCGATGAAAAAGATCCGCGCCGAAGTGGGCCTGATCGCGACCGTCGACATTCCCGTACTCATCCTGGGAGAAAGCGGCACCGGAAAAGAGATCGTGGCCCGCTTGATCCACAAGCATTCCGCACGCTCCCACAAGCCATTCATGAAAGTGAACATCGCCGCGCTTCCAGAGGACCTGCTGGAGAGCGAATTGTTCGGGTATGAGGCCGGCGCCTTCACCGGCGCGAACAAATCCAAGCCCGGCAAGTTCGAGGTCTGCAACCGGGGCACGCTCCTGCTCGATGAGATCGGCGAATTACCGGTGCAACTCCAGGCCAAGCTTCTGCACGTGTTGCAGGACGGTGAATTCTCCCGGCTCGGCAGCCGCGCCAGCATGAAAGCGGACGTCCGGGTCCTCGCCGCCACCAATATCGACGTGCAGAAGGCGATTGCGGAAAAGACCCTTCGCGAAGATCTGTACTACCGGTTGGCGGCATTCACCATCACCGTCCCGCCGCTGCGCGAACGCCGTGAAGAGGTCCCCATGCTGCTGCAACACATGATGAATCGCATGGCGGAGAACTACGGCCGGCCGCCGATGGACTTCTCCCCGGAGCTGATCAAAGCCTGCGTGGATGCGCCCTGGCAGGGCAACGTGCGCGAACTCAATAACTTCGTGAAACGGTTCCTCATCATGGGGGATGAGTCCCAGGCGCTGGAAGAGTTGCGCAATGGGCCGGCCGGCAGCGAGTCTGCCCTGTCGTCGCCAGCCGATTCCACCCCGCCGTCCAAGGTCTCGGAATCAGAGGTGATTCAGAAGACGCTGGCAAGTCACAACTGGGACCGGAAGCGGGCCGCGGCCGCGCTCAATCTCACGGTGAAGGAACTCGCCATCAAGATCCGCCGCTATCAGATCCGCGTGTCGCGACCGCTCAGCTTTGTTGACAAGGACGCGAAGTAAAAGATAATCGTGCTGTGACGCAATCCGTGTGGCAAGGCCGGGCCTTGGCATGCGCCAAACGTATCCGCGAGAAAGACAGGACTCATGGCTCGATATCTGATCACCGGGGCCGCCGGATTCATCGGCAGTAACCTGGCCCGCGCCCTGCTTCAGCGCGGCGATGCCGTGCGCGGATTGGACAATCTCTCCACCGGGCGCCGTGAAAATTTAACGGACCTGAAAGGGATGGATTTCCGCCAGGCCGACTTGCTCGACCGCGCTGCGTTGCGCTCGGCTTGCGAAGGTGTCGATGTGATCCTGCACCAGGCGGCCATTCCTTCGGTGCCCAAGTCCGTCCAGGAGCCTGAGCCCAGTCACGAGGCGAACATCAACGGCACGTTCAACGTCCTGCTGGAAGCGCGCCATGCCGGCGTGCAGCGCGTGGTCTACGCGGCTTCGTCCTCCGCTTACGGTGAGACGCCGACTTTGCCCAAAGTGGAGTCGATGAAACCGGACCCGATCTCGCCCTACGCCGTGCAAAAGCTGACCGGCGAACAGTACATGACCTCGTTCCACCGGGTCTACGGACTGGAAACGGTGTCGCTGCGATACTTCAATATCTTTGGCCCGTTCCAGGACCCTGGCTCGATGTACTCCGGCGTACTGGCGAAATTCTCCATGCAGATGCTGCGCGGCGAGACACCCACCATCTTCGGCGATGGCGAGCAAAGCCGCGACTTCAATTACATCGACAATTGCGTCCAGGTCAATCTGCTGGCGGCAAGCGCGCCGGCAAGTGAAGTTGCCGGAAAAGTGTTCAATGTCGCCACGGGTCACCGCTTCAGCCTGAATCAGACGGTGGATATCTTGCGCAAGTTAACAGGGTACAAAGGAGAAGTCCGCTACGCCCCCGAGCGCGAAGGTGACATCAAGCACTCATTGGCGGACATCACTCTCGCGCGCAAGCACATGGGCTACGACCCGGCCGTGGATTTCGAAGAAGGTTTGCGCCGCACCGTGGCCTGGTACAAGACCCTTATGGCGCCGGCGCGCGCTTAACATCTGTCCCAACCATTGTGGCGTGCGCTACGACGGGCAGCCCGGCGGATGACGTATATTTGTTGCCATGCGCCGCATCATCGTTCTTTTACTCCTCCTCGCCACATCCCTGAGTTCTTTCGCCCAGATCACCAAACGCACGGCTGACCTGAAACGCCAGGATGGCCTCATCCCGTTCTACTGGGACGAGAAAAAGGGCGACTTGCTTTTCGAGCTTTCGCCCGCGCTGATGAAGGGCCCGATCCTGCACTTCACCTCACTGGCAACGGGCGTGGGCTCCACGCAACTCTTCGCCGACCGCAGCTCGCTCGGCAACTCCGGCGTGATCCACTTCGAGCGCAATGGGGCGCGCGTGTTTGTGGTGGAGGAGAACTGGAATTTCCGGGCCGACGGCGGCAGCGCCGCGCTCCAGCGCGCCGTGCAACAGGGATTCCCCACGTCCATCCTGGCTGCCTTGCCGATCGAAGCCGAAGAGGATGGGACGTTGCTGGTGAAGGCGAATCCGCTCATCGTCCGCGACGCCTTTGGCCTGCTCGGGCAGTTCCGGCGTCCCACGCGGGCCATCGGCGGGCAGCTGGTCCGCGATTCTTCGGGCAGCGGTGGTAGCTGGCGATTCGACGAAAGCCGCAGCGGCGTCAGCCTGGAGAACACTCGCGCATTTCCCATGAATACCGAGGTCGAGAGCATCCTGACCTTCGCTTCAGACAGTACCGGAAGCGAATTCAATCAGCCGGAAGCGACCGCCCTCACGGTCCGCCAGCACCAATCATTCGTCGCGCTCCCCGGACCCGGGTATGAACCCTTGGAGCGCGATGTGCGCGTCGGCTACCTTACCAATGATTTCGACGATTTTTCCAAGCCCTACACGGATCTGCCCGCTCGTTCTCTTGCATTGCGCTGGCGCCTTCAGAAAAAAGACCCGAATGCCGCGGTGAGTGAGCCGGTCAAGCCGATCACCATCTATCTGGACCCGGCGATCCCGGAGCCGATCCACAGCGCCGCGAAGCGCGGCACGCTCTGGTGGAATGATGCCTACCGGCAGGCGGGCTTCCACAATGCCGTCCACGTGGAAGAACTTCCCGAAGGCGCGGACTGCATGGATATCCGCTACTCCTGCATCCAGTGGACGAACCGCAACGGACGCGGCTGGTCTGTGGGCATGGTGCACACCGATCCGCGCACCGGCGAGATCCTGCACGCCGCCGTGCAACTGGATTCCCACCGTATGCGCACCACCAGCAACTATTGGGAGACCATGAATCCGCCGGGGCGGGCCAACGCCATGGCTTTGGCGGACCCCGGACTTGAGTTCTTCGCGGCATTCGACCCGATGGCCGGGCCGGGCCGTGAGGAAGCGGTGGCCAATCGCCTGGCCACGCTGGCCGCGCATGAGATCGGCCACATCCTGGGGCTGGACCACAATTTTGTCGCCAGCACCTTCGACCGCGGCTCTGTGATGGATTACTATGCGCCCCGGGTCAAGGTCCGGGCCGACGGCACCTTCGATATGTCTGACTCCTACATGCAGTTCGTCGGCAGTTATGACAAGTTCGCCATCGAGTGGGGCTACAGCGTCGGTTTGGCGGATACCAAGGCCGAGTCCGAGCCGGACCGCCGCGAGAAGATCGTTCGCCAGGCTCATGCCAAGGGCATCTGGTATGGGAATTATTCCGATCCCCGCTGGGTGGCGTATGACGATGGCAACGACCCGGTCGCGCATCTGAAAGAGTCGAGCGCGACCCGGCGCGCGCTCCTGGCGAATTACAGTCTTGCGTTGCTGCATCCGGGTGAACCGGTCTCAGCGTTGCAATCCCGGTTCCCGTTGATCTATCTGTTCCACCGCTACGCCATCAACGGCGCCATCAGCATCGTGGGGAGTGCGAAGATCCCACCGTCCCTGCAAGGTGACGGACAAAAGCCCCTCGAAGTCTGGCCGGCAGCGAGTCAGCGTCAGGCTATCGCCGCTCTGGCGGGTGCGCTCCAGCCTTCTGAGCTCGCCATTTCGCCGCAACTTTGGCAGTCACTCGTGCCCGTGGAAGACAGTTCGAATGATGCGGAACGTTATCGGTCTTCCGCGGGCTACCTGTTCAGCCCGCAGGATGGCGCACGCTCCATCGCGGAGCAGATCGTGAACGGGCTGCTCGATGCCGAGCGCTTGCAGCGGCTCAAGTCCATCCGTTTACAACAACCGGATGCGCCAAGCGCATCCGAAGTGGTCTCGGCCCTCGTCAATGCGGCCTTCCCAGGCAACAAAGGCCCGCAGGCGGAACTCTCCGCTGTTGTGCGCCAGGTCCTTGCCGACAGGTTGATGGCCTTGGCGGTCGATCCGGGCGCCACGGCAGAGGTCCAGGCGGAAGCCTGGGCCGGCGTGGACCGAGTGGAGCGGGCGGCCAAGGCGGCGCTGGTGGCTCCCGGCGGGGCGGATGCGTCCATGCAGCTGCTGTTGAAGCAGATCGGATTGTTCAAGCAGGACCCGACTCGTAATCAGCCAAAACGGCAGGGCGCGCGGCCTCCGGCCGGACCACCAATCTAACCGGAAATTAATAAAGCCCGCCGTTTCCGGCGGGCTTCTTGTTGCTTCGGTGCGGATCAGCCCTGACGGCTCGCCGGGGGCACGAGGCCGTTCATCCGCAAGTACACCACCAACTGGCCGTAGTGGTCGAACCCATGCCAAGTGATGATGTTGGCGGCCCCCAGACGCGTCATCTTGCCCTTGGGGTTGAATGCGTTCGGGATCTGTTCCACGACGTTGCTGTTGTTCACCGTGTCCATCGCTTTGTGACACGCGGCATAGGAGTCTTTCAGGAATTTCACGATCTCCGCTTTGGTCTTGAGATTGTCAGGACCATTGGTCGCTTGCTCGAGCGTCACCGGCGACTTCTCACCAAGAAGCACCGAGGCCAGCAGGAAGTTCACGGAGGCCACGTGCTTCACCATCTGGCCGAAGGTGCGGACACCTTTGAATTCGCCGCTGGTGGGCGCGAAGTCGAATTTGTCTTCCGGCATCGCTTCGACAAGGCTTACAAGATCCTTGTCGATGTTTCCCAGTTGGCTATGCAGCACGGTCGTGACCGTGGGCGGCGGGGGCGGCGGGGCTTGGGGTTTGGCCGCTTCCTGCGCGTACGCAGTCACGGCGAGACACAGCATGAGACACAACAGGATTGCAATCGGTTTTTTCACAGCTTTCTCCTCCATCACAGGGTTGAAGTACTGGGCCCCCAATCGCGAACGATCAGCTTGTAACGTCCCATCGTCAAAAGTCCGGCGACCAGCCCTGCCGCGGCCGCAAGGAACGCGGTGGGCAGGTCGAAGCGTGCGGCCACCAGGCCCCAGACCGCGCTGCCCGCGGCCATGCCGCCTTGCAGCACCAAGAGATACATGGAAAGCGCGCGCGCCCGGAACTGCGCCGGCGCCATCATCTGCGCCGAGATATTCAGGCTGGCGAGGATGGCGATCCAGCTCGCGCCCGCCACAAAAAACACCGCCGCCAGAGGCAGCAGCATCGTCACATGACCCAGCAATGCGATGGCAGCGGCAAACACCACGGTCGCCAGCACGAACATGTGATTCAAGGAGTGGCTCTTGCGCATCGCGGGCAAGAGGCCGGCGCCGGACAACGCGCCCAATCCGAAGCTGCCCAGCAACTGTCCGTATCCGATCGAACCGTGGTCGCGGGCCACAAGGGGCAGCAGGGCCCACAGGGCGCTGGCAAACACACTGAATAATCCGGTGCGGATCAGCACGGCACGGCAGGAGTGGGAATCATTGACGTGGGCAAATCCCTGGCGCAGTGATTCCGACATGCGCCGCAGTGGCACCGGGTCCGGACGCGGCGGACGTTCCCAATTCAGCAGGAAGATGATCACGCCGAAGAACGACGCGGCATTGAGCATGAAGGCCCAGCCGGAACCGGCCCACGCGATCACATACCCCGCCAGCGCGGGACCCACCGCCCGCGCCAGATTGAATCCCACGGAGTTCAGGGCGACGGCCGAAGCAAAATTCTGGCGCGAGACCACCTCCGGAGTGATGGCTTGCCACGCCGGGTCGTTCATCACCGCGCCGATGCCCAGGAGAAGAGTGAAGACAAGAAGCGGCCACGGGGTGCAGAGTCCGCGCACAGTGATAAAGCCGAGCGTCGCGGCCGCAAACACCATGCAGGATTGCGTGATCAGGAGCAGCTTGCGGCGATCGACCATGTCCGCCAGCGCTCCGGCGGGCAACCCCACCATGAATACCGGCAGGCTCATGCACACCTGCACCATGGAGATGAGCACCGGCGACGAGGTCAACTGGCTCATCAACCAGCCGGTGCCCAGGTTCTGCATCCAGGTCCCGGTGTAGGAGACCAGGGAAGCGATCCAGAGCGCGCGGAAAAGCGGCTCACGCAATGGACCAAGCGCCGGGCCATGACGGTGCCACGCTTCTTCACTGATCTCGGCTATGGGATTTGGGAGCTCAGCCATGACAACTGGGGTGGATGTTACTAAGACTCCTGTTTCTGAGATTCGTGAGCAGTCGAAAAGGGCCAGGATCGCTCCCGCCAAGCGCGTAAAAAGAAGAGGAGCAAACCTGCCACCACGATCACCGCGGCGTACTTGATCTCTCTCTGGAAATTGTCACGCTTAAACAACACGAATACAAATACTCCGATGGAAATCAGCGCGGGGAGGGGATAAGCCCACATCCGGAAGGGACGGGGGAAGGATGGATCTCGCTGCCGCAGCCATAAGAGTCCCACGCTCTGCACCAGGAACTGGACCAGGATGCGGATGACCACCAGTGCGGCGATCACATCCTGGAGCCGCAAGAAACAGAACAAGGCCGCGACCCCACCCAGTGTAAGTAATGACACGTGCGGAATGTGGTGCTCCTGGTGAACGGCCTTGAATGTCTTGAAATAGTTGCCATCCAGCGCCGCGGCGTAGGGCACGCGCGAGTAGCCGAGCAAGAGTGAGAACACAGACGCGAACGCCGTCCACATGATCAGTAGCGTGGCCACCACGGCGGCGCCATGGCCGTAGACCCGCTGCATCATGGTGGAGATGATGTAGAAACGCGAGTTGTCCTTGGCCGCGGCATCGAGTTCCCTCCATGGCAGCACGCCCAGGATGCTCAGGTTCATCACGATGTAGATCGCGCCCACGGCCAGGATGGAATAGATAAGCGCCCGCGGGATATTGCGCGCCGGGTCCTTCACTTCGTCGCCAAAGAAGCAAACGTTGTAATAGCCCCAGTAGTCGTAGGTCGCCACCAGCAGAGCGGCGCCGAAGCCGGTCAGGAAGTGGCTGTCGATCCGGAAAGCGTTGGGAGGGAAATCAAACGCTTTGGCGGCGTCGAAGTTCGTCAGCCCCGCGAAGATGACCCAGGCGATGGTGCCCATCACGCCGACCCACAGGAACTGTGACAGCCGGGCGATCACCGTGATCCTCCGGTACAGCAAGAGGAGCGCCAGCAGACAGGCGCCGATGGCAACGAAGGTCGCGCCATTCACCAGGAAGCGAAATTCCAACATTCCCAGCCAGGGCAAGGCGAGTTGCGCCGTGTGCGCGGCCCAGGCGTTCTCGAGTCCGGGAAAAATGTAACTCGCATACAGCGCCAGGCCGATGCATCCGGACGCGATGGACAGCGGCGCGCTGAACGAAAGCTGCCAGATAAAAAGGAAGGAGAACAGCCGGCCCAGCTTGGACGGCCCATAGATCTCCTTGAGATAGCGGTACGATCCGCCGGACCCCGGCATGGCGGCGCCGAGTTCAGCCCAGACCATGCCGTCGCACAAGGCCAGGACCGCGCCCGCGATCCAGCCGATCATGGCCTGCGGCCCGCCCATCGCCGAGATGATCAGCGGGATGGTGATGAACGGGCCCACGCCGATCATGTCGATCATGTTCAGCGCGGTGGCGCCGCGCAGACCCACGCCGCGGATCAGGTGCGGAGGCGCGGTGATCTCTTTATCTTGGCTCATGTCCCGCGCTCAACAGATTCACGTAAAGACGGATGGCGCCGGGCACGCCCGCCGGCAACTGCCGAAAGAATGCGAAGCCGGTGTAGATGTACGTCCCTTTGCCGTAAGTGGCGCGCAACATGCCGCCCTTCTGCGGCGATTCGCTCGGGTCATTCGCGGCCAGCAACGATTTGTACTGGGCATCGAAGCTCGACATGAAATTCACGCCGCGTTCCTGCACCCAGCCGTCGAAGTCCGTGGCCGTGATCTTGTTCGGAAAGTGGAAGACCGGGTCTTCCTGGGCCAGTATCTCCACCGGTGATTGCTCGTCACTCACCCTTTCACGGCTCAGCGTGGCCGGATAGGGCGTGTACTTGCCGGTGTTGAAATCGTTGGCGCTGAAATTGTTCTGCACGATCAACGTCCCGCCGTTTTTTACGTATTCCAACAGGCGGCCGTTGTTCTTGCGCACATCGTCGCGCGTGTCATAGGCGCGAATACCAAGCACAATGGTGTCGTATCGCGAAAGGTCTCCCGAGGCCAGATCCTCGGGCGTGATCAGCGCAACATCCATTCCGAGCTGCTGCAACGCGGAGTAAATGTCGTCTCCGGCGCCGGTCGCGTAACCGACCTTCAACTTCTGCGGCAAGGCCACGCGCGCCACGCTCACCCTCTGGACGGATGATTGGAAGTAATAAAAGGTGGTGAGGTCCTCGCGGGTAACGGTGCTATAGCCTTCGGAATACTCCTTTCCGCGAGAGGCAACAACAGCCAGCAACTCCACGCGGCCTTCCTGTCCCGCGGCTGGCGTCACCTGAAAACTGATCTTCTTCTCTTCGCCGGCTTGTTGAAAATTCAATCTCTGGCTCGCCGGAGTCACATTCCATCCCGGCGGCGCCTCCACGCGGACTGTGGCTTCGCCGGGCACGTTGCCGCGCACGATCACATCCGCGGGCACGCTTGCGCCCCGTCCTTGCGGGATCAGTTGCGACGCATGTTCGAACAGTGCGGAATACGCCGGCAGGACCGCCAGAGGCGTGCGTTTTTCATCGGCAGCCGAGCCGGTCACGTCCAGGATCCCCTGCTGGCCGTTCACGCTGTAGTGGATCGTTATTCTGACCGGAGATGGCGGCAAAGGCAGGGTTTGATACTCGGGTTCCGTGATCTGGTGCAGCGAATCTCGTTCCGGATCATTGCGGTGCCAATAGGGTTTAGTCAGAGCAGCGTTTTCCGGGACAGTGACGCGGTATCGTTTTTCCGACTCACTCTTTTCCCCCGCCGATTCTGCCTGTTTCCAGCTAGAGGGAAGGTTGAAGGAGACGCGTTCGAGTTTCACCGGTTCCGTACCGTGATTATCCAAACGGACCGCCAACGTGAACGATTCCCCGGGCACGATGCGTGCGCCGTTATCCGAGCGCACGGCGGTCCCATCCAGGTCGAGCGCCAGACGCGTGGCCTCCTGGAATTGCCGGTCCTTGGTGCGCAAGGAAGTCAGCAGGTCGAGCTTGGCGGCGGCTGACAGTCCGGATCTCTCGATCGTTTGGATCACTTGCCGAAGGAGCTCCCACCCGTGCAGGAGCGGCTGCGCTTTTTTGGCACGCGACGCTTCCTCGATGTCATTCTCGATCTCGGTAAGCTGGGCGCGCAGCCCGGGAAGCTTTCCACTCTCTTCGCCCAAGCGCGACGCCAGCCCGGGAAGCGTGGTATCCAACCCTTCGAAGAAATCGTCTTCCTTGTCCTTCACCGGTACCGTGCTGGAGATCCGCCGGTACAGCCGCCACGAAGGCCCTGCGGGTACGGTGAAATACTCGGCGTTCTGCGATGCCTGATGACTGTACCCTTCGATCCCGAATTGGATGTAGCTGGCGCCGAGGTTCGGATCGACTTTGCCCGCGTCCATGCGCAAGTCGTAGTCTCCGCGCATGCGGTGATAGAACTTCTTCACCTGCCATGGCAGCAGCAGGCCTTCTTTGATCTGTTCCGGGAATTTTCGCGGATCCGCCGCCGCGTTCACGGCTTCCGGCGTAAGGATGCCGGCCGCTTGGTGGTGTCCGTGACCGTCCGCCGGAGTGCCGCTCCATCCGGACGCGACCACATCCGGCCGGAACTGGCGGATCACGCGAACCATGTCGGCCAGGACCGTTTCGCGGCCCCATTTCTGGAACGCTTCCTGGGGGCTCTTTGAGAACCCGAAATCCGCCACGCGGGTGAAGCGCTGCCTCACGCCGTAATAGCGTCCGGACTCCAGCAGCTCTAGCGAGCGCAGCACGCCCAGTTCGTCAAAGAGGTTCGAACCTGTCTTGTTCTGCCCGCCGTCACCGCGGGTAAGCGTGAGTAGCATGGTCTCGACACCCATGCCGCGCGACTCATAGGTCAGCATCCCGCCATCTTCGTCGTCAGGATGGGCCGTGGTCTGCAGCAAACGGGCTGTGGTCTTGAGTTTCTTTAGGGCCTGGTCAAACCCGGCGGCGCCGGTGTCTTGCGCCAGCCGGAACGGCCGCAGCTTGGGCCGGGGCGCGTCCTGGCCGGACGCCGCCAGACACGCGGAAAGGATGAGTGAAAGAAAATAGCGGGACCGGGGATGAAGGAGCCTCAATCATTCCTCCGCGCCCAGGCAAGCCGGGCGCATGAACTTGGATTTGCTGGGGATTAGACGCTCGGCCCCGGCGGAAGAAGCAGTTTACTTGTTTCCGCGGGCCCCGGCGACCTCTTCGATCACCGACCGGCCCTGGGAGCGGTCGCCACAGGTCCAGCGCCACTCTTCGTGCATCCGGTAACGGCCATCGGGCAGGAGTTCCGGCGTGGAAATACATTCGCCGGTCATGACACCGCCGGAGTGATTGATATGGTGGTAGCGCATGTCGAGCCGGCCGTCGGCCAGCATCCGTGCCACGAGCGTGCCGAAGACGATCTCGCCACCCTGATAGGTGGCCCAGACCACGTCGCCTTTCTGGTGGTAATGAAAAACGGTGTCGCCGCTGACCTCACCCTTGTCAGCATTCGACACCGTTCGGAATACGCGTCCCTCGAAGTCGCACTTCGCCATCGAGCGTATCTTATCTGATCAGGTGACTCACGTTCGCGCGGCAGCCCCGGCTCAGCGGGAACTGGGTGCCGTCGAGCATCACTACCAGGGACTGCTGGTTCCCGGTCAAGGCCTGGATCTCGCGCACGAAGCGCAGGTTCACCAGGCGCGAGCGATGGATGCGGATCATCGAGGCGATGCTCAGGCGCTGTTCGATGCGGCCCATGGTCTCGCGGATGAGGTGGGCCTCGCCGTGCACGAACACCTTGACGTAGTTCCCCTGGGCCTCGACCCACTGGATGTCCTGGATGAGCGCGAACTTGATCACGCCTTTCGATTTGAACGCAAGACGGTCCGCCGCTGGGACGGCCGCAGGAGGAGCGCTGGGCAGGCTGAATGAGTTCCGTTCCACGGTCAACTGTTCCCTCGCCTTGGTGACGCTGCGGTGCAGGCGGTCCGCGCTCACCGGTTTCAGGAGATAGTCCAATGCCTGCGCTTCGATCGCGCGGAGCGCATAGTCCTTGGTGTTGGTGGTCACAACGATCTTGGGCAGGTTGCTTCCGGGACCGGATTGCAACAGCGAGAAGCCATTGAAGCCCGGCGCATCCACATCCACGAACATCACATCCGGACGATGGCGCTCCACGGCTTCCATCGCCGATTTTCCTTCCACGCACACATCCACGATCTCCAGGTCCGGTTCGCGGTTCAACACGCTGCGGATCGACTTCCGTGATTCGGATTCGTGGTCCACGATCAAGGCTCGTAACGTCATCGCTTGGGCCCTCGTGCCGCGCGGCATCCGATCAGGTTCGATCACACACCGCGCCGCTGTACTCAGGATGCAGGGACGAACATTTCCGCGAAACATTCATCCACTGTGTTCGCTTACGAACGGTTGGACGGAATAGTTCGCTGAACGGATGCCCGCATGGGACAAGTACACAAAGCGAGGGGACTAGCAGGCTCGCGCAGTTAGGCAGCGTGACGAGCGGTCAGTTCGCGCGAGTGAGTGGGGCGGACTGAGCGCGAGACTCAGCCCGTCTTCTTCAGGAAAGGAAGGATCGCGGCGCGGTAATTCCGGCTGCCCGGCAGTTCTTTGCCGTCGTGCATGGTCACAATGAACTCGCCGCTGTTGCAGGAGCGCAGCTCTTTGATCTTGGTCAGGTTCGCGATGATCGAGCGATGGATGCGCGAGAACCGCTGCGGATCCAGACGCCGCTCCATCCCGTACATCGTCTCGCGGAACAGATGATTGTCTTTCCCCGTGTGGATCTTCACGTAATTCGCTGAGGCTTCGATCCAATCGATCTCCCCCACGTTGAGGAACAGGACGCGTCCGCCGGACTTGATGATCAACCGGTCCTTGCCGGTGTTGCTCACGCGCGGGTCTTTCAGCATCTGGCCCACGCGCTCACGACCGTCACCGCGCTGCAATTGCAGGCGCGCGCGGGTCACGGCCTTTTGCAGCCGCTCCTGGTCGAACGGCTTGAGCAGGTAGTCCAGCGCATACGCCTCGAAGGCGCGCACGGCGTAGTGGTCGAAGGCCGTGGTGAAGATCACCGCCGGTCGGCGCTCCGGTTCCAGCGCTTCCAGCACGGAGAACCCCGTGCCCCCCGGCATCTCCACGTCCAGGAAGAGCAGGTCCGGCCGGTGGGCCAGCACCGCCTCCACGGTCTGGTTCGCGTTCGCGCAGGTGGCCACCACCTGTACGTCCGCTTCTTCGGTCAACAACGTGACCAGCTTGTTGCGCGCCAATGGTTCGTCTTCCGCAATGATCGCCCTGATGTTCATATCTGCTCTCTCTCCATCACCATCTCTTCGTCCAGTACCGGCTCCGGCGCGTGGAACGGGATACAGATCTTCGCCCGCACGCCTCCCTCCCGCCGGTTCTCGATCGACAGCGACTGCTGGGCCCCGTACAACCGTTCCAATCTTGCCCGGGTGTTGGCCACGCCGATACCACCCACGGCGCCTTTCGGTCCCAATCCCGGTCCGTTGTCTTCCAGCGTGATGCACAACCGGTCGCCGTTGCGCGCCGCGGTCACGGTCACCTGGCCGCCTTCCATGCGTTGTGCGATCCCGTGCCGGATGGCGTTCTCCGCCAGCGGTTGCAGGAACAGATACGGCACCTGCGCGTCGAGCATCTCGGGATCGATCTTCATCCGCACCTGCAAGCGGTCTTGGAACCGGACCTGCTCGATCTGCAGATAGTTGTCCAGAAACTCCAGCTCTTCCTTCAGGCTGACCTCCTGGATGCCTCCCTTGTCGAGCGATGCGCGCAACAGGTCGCTCAAGCGCATGATCATGCGGTCCGCGGAGCGCGGATTGGTGCGGATCAGCGCCGAGATCGAATGCAGGGTGTTGAAAAGGAAATGGGGATGCAACTGCGCCTTGAGCGCATGCAGCTCCGAATGCGCCAGCTCGGTCTTGAGCTGCTCCGCCTGCACCTCGCGCGCGCGCACACGCTGGAAAGCGCGCATCAGTTGTGATGCTCCCAGCAGGGGCACATACATCCACAGATTCCCGTTGGCGGTCAGGGTCAAATAAACCTTGAACATCATCCACTTGGAATCCGTATCCGAGGGCATCAAGTAAGGCGATACCGCCGTGCGATACAGGGCATGGACGAGGGAGAAGACAAGATAAAAAAGAAAATGGCGGAACAGATTGCGCCAGCGGTCGGCGCCATCCAGCGGGAAACGGAAACCCAGTTTCAGGATGATCGGCGCGGTCAACCCCCAGAACAGGCTGCGCGAGAGATTGAAAAGGAATTCAGACGGAGGATATTTTTCTCCCGTCATCGAGGTCTGGATCATCATCTGCAGGGTGAACAATCCGGCCAGACCGACCGTGACGGCGAGACTATAAAGCAACAGTCTGCCAAAGGAAGGCAGAGTGGCGCGCTCGTGGATGGGTTTCGCGCTCATGCGATCAGTGACCGGGAGAACACACTGAACCCTTGGTAGGTCTTTAGACGGAGCACCGGGCCATTTAGTTCGGCTAAATTCTTGGGTAATCGACCCCATACAACATAAATGTGCAAGTCCATCCCCAAACGTCCGGACCTTGTCCCAATAAACTTAGGATTGGGACGAAGGGTCGTATCGTGAACAAATAATAGGAGTTATTGGCGGGTCTCTTGGGGGTGATCAGGTCGTCCGGGGATGAGTGGCGAGTATGGATTCCAGATGTCCCTTCATTCCCGGCCATTCAGAATCCAGAATACTGAAGTAAACACTGTCTCGGACGCGTCCGGTGTGCGTCACAAGGTGACGGCGGAACGTGCCTTCTTCCCGCCCACCGATCCGCAAGATGGCTTTGCGTGAACGTACGTTCAGTGCGTCGGTCTTGAGTTCCAGTCGGATGCATTTCCAGATTTCGAATGCATGACGGGCCATCAGAAGTTTTGCTTCCGTGTTGATCGCCGTCCGCTGCCACTTTGGCGCGATCCAGGTGGATCCGATCTCGACCCGCTGATTGGCTCGATCGATGTTCATGAAGCGGGTGCCGCCGATCGCCGTTCCTGATGCCCGTTCGATCGTGGCGAACGGCAGTGACACACCCTGTTGCTGCTCGCGCAACGCGTTCTCCACCCACAGGCGGAAATCATCGGCATTCGCCATTCGATAAGGGAACCAGCGAAAAATATCTTCTGCGTCCGCGCCCGCGACTTCCCACAAGGCCGGGGCATGCTCCACCCGCAATGGCTCCAGGCGCACCCACTTGCCTTCCAGCGTGATCGGTTCGATCTTCATTGCTTTTTGATGCGCGGCTTTGCCGGTAGGATTGGCATATTTCCTTCAAGGAACATTCGAACCGCGATCGGACGAAGAGCAATGATTTCTCACTCGTTCAACGCCCGAACCGGTTCTCATGCGCTTTCATGGCGACTTTGCCGCTCACGAATCTCACGCCTTCCATCTCCAGCCGCAAGCGCTGTTCCATCCCGTCCTCGCCCGGCAACAGGATCTTTCCTCCCGCACCCAGGACCCGGTGCCAGGGCAGTCCTTCCAGCGCGCGCAGCGCCCAGACCACCTGTCGAGAAGCGCCGGGATATCCCGCTGCTTTCGCTACCGCGCCGTAGGTCGCTACTTTGCCACGCGGGATCTTTCTTATCTGCACACCGATGCGGACAAACATGCCGGAAGGTTTGCGTCCGCCACCGGCACGCTTCTTCGTCTTGGATGCTCTCCGCGGCATCTCTACAGAATATAAGGCTGGATCGCTCGGTGGGAGCGCGAACCTGCGTGCGCTAGGACAAACCGGCGCCGGCACAGCGTCCGCGATCAACGCCATCGTCTGTTATAATGGAGGTCTCGAAGCATCCCGGCGGCCGCCATCAGGGCGGCTGTGCCTTCGTCAGAGCCGCGCGGAACCACGCGCGCAGCGCCTTTCCAAACATGTCGGGGAGTGGCTCAGCCTGGTAGAGCACCTGGTTCGGGACCAGGGGGTCGGAGGTTCAAATCCTCTCTCCCCGACCAATCATTCCAACAACTTGCAAAGCACAAACTAGATCACCTGGTTTTTACTCAGGTGACCTAACAGCAAAATCGCGGGTGTCAGCATGAATTTTGCTGCGCGATGTGTCTCAAAACTACCTGCAGTCGCTCCCACCCTCCGCAATCGCGACAAATGTCGCCGTTGATCGAGGCCTACTGCCGCGAAGAATGATCTGTATGTCAATCCCAAAGGCTGGCAAGATCTTCCGGGGGGAGGGGGCCTTCGGGGCCTACCTTTTGGCGTGGGTTCGCCCGCTGGAAACGTTCGGAGCAACTCGATGGCGGTGAGCGCGGGCGTGCGCCCTGATTGCCGTTGTGACCAACAAGAGCGTAGATTATCCAAGTCTTCCAGAGAACGCAGCCGGCTTCACCCGGAATGGGCCGTTGTCCCGCCGATCGAGTCGCTGACCCGATGAGTCGCGCCTTGCCGTAGCGTACGATCCTGATGATCTCGTACGTCCTTCTTATTGCTATTCCGCTAATCATTCTCAGCCTGTTTCACGCCCGGACCTTTGCCCAGAAACAACGGGCCTTCGCCGCCAACCGGCTCCAGGAGGCAGCGTTGGGCATCGCGGGTAGTGTGCACGACCACCTGCAGGCACATATCGCTGCGGTGGCGACCGCGGCCCGGCTCGTTGAGGACGGCAAGCGCTATGATCCGGCCACCCTCACCAATGTCCTCAAGGAAACGCGCTCCCAGTATGGCGGCTTGATCACCATGCTGGTCGCAGACGATTCCGGCAAGATCATTGCCGTCGATCCCGAACACCTCTCGCCTGAGACTCCTTCACCGATCGGCAGCAACATTCGTGACCGTCCGTACTTCCAGGAGGCCATGAAGTCCAGCAAGCCGTACCTATCGGGAGCATTCCTGGGCCGGGGCTTTGGCAACGACCCCATCGTGGCCATCAGTGCGTCCATTCAGATGGCGAACGGGCGGCGGCTGGTGATGGAAGGTTCGCTCAACTTGGCCTCGTTCCGCCGACTGGACGAACGCTATGCCGCCATCGAGCAATCCCCCATCGCCATCGTGGATTCCACACCCCGCCTGGTGTACGCCAGTCCGGAGCTGAACGAACCCGTGCTCCAAGACATGGCTAAGACGAGGCTGTGGGCGGCGGGGAAAGCCCACACGGGGCAGCCGTTTGAATTTGACTACCACGGCACGTCCACCATGGTGGTGGGGCACGCCCCGGTGGAAGGCGTGGGTTGGCATGTGTATGTCGGACAGCCGCTTGCCGTCACTCAAGTCGACACCGACAACTACTATCGCTTGACCGCCGCGTTGGCGCTGTTGGCACTGTTTATCGCCATCCTGACCGCACGGTGGATCAGTAATGCCGTCATCGGACCGATGGAGCAACTGGTGCATGCCGTGAACACTTTCTCGGCGGCCGGCACGCCGGTGAAGGTGGCGCTACCGAAGTTCGCGTCCAAGGAAGTCTCAACCCTGATCAGAGAATTCGGCGAGATGACCGCGTGGCTGACGGAAGAGCGTTATCGCGGATTGATCGATAGCAGCGCGGCGTTCATATGTACCCACAAACTGGATGGCACGCTGCTCTATGTGAATCCGGCCGCGGCGACGGCACTGGGCTTCACGGTGGAGGAGATCAAGGGGCGCAATCTCGGTGAGTTAATGCCCTCCGAAGCTCTCGCGCGCTTTCCCGAGTACCTCCAAAGGGTGAAGGCTGCAGACACGTATGCGGGAACCTTGCGCCTGGTGACGAAGGCGGGCGAGACTCGAGTCCTCACGTTCAGCAATGTTCTGGTGAACGATCCCGGCAAAGAGCCGTTCGTGCTGGGCATCGGGGTGGACATCACCGAAGTCCGGCGCGCGTCGGAGGTCCTTAAGAATCAGGAGCAGTACTTGCGCCTTCTGCTGGAAGGAAGCTCGGATGTGGTCTGCATCATGGAAACGGACGGGCGCCTTCGTTATATCAGTCCTACCGCCAAGAAGATGTTCGGGTACACACCTGAAGAAAAGGTAGGAGAGAACGCCTTCGTCGACATACATCCTGAAGATGTGGACCGCGTGCAGGCGACGCTGAGCAAGTTGATGCAGGACGTTGAAACTCCGCAGCGGGTCCAGTACAGGGTTCGCCATACGAATGGATCCTGGGTGGACGTCGAAGCCGTCGGAGCGAACCGGCTGGCAGACCCGGTGATGAAGGGCATTGTGGGCAACATACGCGACAATACCGAGCGCAAACGGGCGGAACTTGAGCGGGAGCGCCTGATCGCGGAACTGCAAGACGCCTTAGGCAAGGTGAAGACGCTCTCCGGCTTGCTACCGATCTGCGCCTGGTGCAGAAAGATCCGGGACGATGAGGGGAAGTGGAACTCGCTGGAGGCCTACATCACCCAAAGGACGGAGGCGAAGCCGACCCACGGTCTTTGTCCGGAGTGCGCGCAAAAGCATTTTCCTGCAGAATCCCAACGCCCGACCGAAGCCTAAGGCGATGAGGGGTACCGTCCCCCGTTTCTACCTCAACGACGCAAGAGTGTCTATCCTGGGCGATGGTGTGTGATCGCATCGCGCATCTCGCGGAGGCCGTACCAAACGTCGAGTCGACTTTTAGCGGGCCGTGAACCAAAGCGCGGAGAGGGCACTTCGATCCTAAAACCGCTTCACCAGGCTGAAGCCATAGACAACGGCGGTGTGTTCCCGATTTACGTCGAAGTTAATAGTCGGAGCAAGAGCAAGGTCATTCTTGATATGTATGGCGTAGCTTGCACCAGTACGAAATACGAACACTGTCTCATGATCAGTGATCTCGGCGGCGGGAGCGAGAAGGATGCGCAACTCCCCGGCCGGATGGATCCCTAAACCGGCGCCAGCCACAGCGGATGTGCCGTTTCCGAAAGCCACGTCGATCAGGCCTACCACGCCAAGATATTTGTGAAGGCGGCGCTCGTAATCAATCCCAAGGGTAAAGCGCTGCCGCTCTTCGGAAGAAGTCCCGCCGACAAACACTGCCACGTCATTGTGTTTTTCCCCGCTATCGACATGGGCCGCATGTCGGGTGTGGCTCGGCGCCTCAGGGAGCGGTGTCTGGGCCAAAGCCGGCGAATTCAGAAGCAACAAAATAGACAACAACCGCAAGAAGCATCCAGGTCTCATGTTCTAAACTCCGTCTGAATTAAAGTACGACTTAGACGTAAGCGTTCACTGCGCCTGCAATGTCATGCAAGGGTAGGACCTCATTCACCGCGCCACGCTCCACGGCTTCGCGAGGCATGCCGAAGACGACGCAAGTCCGTTCATTCTGAGCGATGGTGCGTGCGCCGGTTTGTTTCATCTCCAGCAGCCCGTCGGCTCCGTCATCTCCCATGCCGGTCAGGATGATTCCCAATCCGCTCGCCCCGGCCGATTGAGCGACGGAGCGGAAAAGGACGTCAACACTCGGCCGATGCCTGGAGACCAGCGGGCCATCATTGAGCTGGACGATGTAACGCTCCGTCGCTCGGCGCACAAGCAGGTGAGAATTGCCACGTGCGATCAGCGCCTGCCCGGGCACGACGCAATCGCCATTCTCCGCTTCTTTGACTCTGATGGGACATATCTGGTCGAGCCGTTGCGCGAAGGCACGCGTAAACCCTTCCGGCATGTGCTGCACAATGACGATGCCGGGGCAATCCGGCGATAGACTTTGCAAGATGTGCGCCAATGCTTCCGTACCCCCGGTAGAAGCCCCGATGGCCACGATCCGCTGGGATGGAATAGCGGCCGCCACGTACTTGCGCGGCAACACGGCATCGGCGGAAAGTCTTGGCACGACGGCCATCGCCGGCGCATTGGCTGCCGTGCGCCTGCGTAGTCTCGCTTGGGCGGCACCACGCACCGCGTCGATAAGGGTTACGGCGGATTCATGCAGAAAATCACGCACGCCGACTTTGGGCTTGGCAATCACGGCAAGGGCGCCTTCTTCCAGAGCTGTGATCGCCTGGCGGCTGCCCTGATCCGCAACCCCGGAGCAGACAATCACAGGAATCGGATTGTCTGACGCCATGATCTTCCGTAAGAACGTCACCCCGTCCATGCGGGGCATTTCGAGGTCCAGCACGATCACATCGGGCCGGTCCTGACCCATCTTGCTCATCGCGATCAAGGGATCAGCAGCCGTGCGCACATTGAATCCGCCCCCCTGGCTGAGGACGGCCGCAATGACCTGACGCACCACGGCGGAGTCGTCGACGACCATCACATCGATCATGTGTCCGGATCTTTCCCGCACATTGCGCTCTCCAATGGCATTGCTCATTTCTGATACACCGTCGGCGCAACGCAATGCAGGCCTGGGACCGTCGTGTTCAAGCTTTCAGAATGTCCCAAGAACAAATAGCCGCCTTTGCCTACATGCTGCAGTAATTTGGTCACTACCTTCTTTTTCGTTGCTTGATCGAAGTAGATGAGTACGTTCCGGCAAAGAATCAGGTCCAGATCGTGCGGTACCGGGTAGTCATCCGCCACCAGATTGACGCGCCCAAAGCGAAGGAGCGAGCGCACTTCGCCGCCGGCCCTGACTTTGCCCTGCTGGGGGCCTACGCCGCGCAGCATGTAGCGCCGGAGCCGCTCTTTGGAGACCTTCTCCGCCCGCAGGGCCGGCCAAACGCCTTCGTCAGCTCTAGCCAGCATGCGCGTCGAAATGTCGCTGGCAAAGATCTGTATATCCCAACCCGAACCGGGCGGCGGGCCGCGGCTGCATCGGCACGATTACGATGAGATCGTCTACGTGATCTCCGGGCGCGTGACCTGGACGGTGGGCGATGTGGTGCGCGAGGCCCGGGCCGGTGACGTCCTGGTGGTGCGGGCGGGGGAAGCGCATAAGTTCGTGAGTTCGGTCGAAGAGCCCGTCCGGCAGATCGATATCCACCTCAATCCCACCTTCGAGACGGAGTGGCTGGAGTAGGGGGATGGGCCGCGCATCCTAATGGCATAGCTCCGTGCCCTTCGTGTCCTCCGTGGTGAAATCACACCGTAGGAGGCACCCGCCCCGCGACGTTTCGTCCCCGGTAACGTCTATTCCCCTACCCGCATCCAATAGGGGAAATCGGTATAATCAGTGCACCCCCGGCTGAAGTCCGGGGCTTCCCGCAAAGGGGAAAGGCATTCATGTATAAGCGGTTGAAGATCGGGGTGGTCACGGTTTCCTTGGCGGCCATGATGTACATCGTGGCGGGCGGGCTGGGGGTGCGCGCGGCCTCGGAAGGCGACGGCGCCTACCGGCAACTGGGCGTCTACAGCGAAGTGCTGCAGCGGGTGCGTTCGGAGTACGTGGAAGAGCCGAACATGGACATGGTGCGCGACGGCGCGCTCAAGGGCCTGGTGGAGTCGCTCGACTCCAACTCCAGCTACCTGAGCCCGATGGAATACAAGCGGTTGAAGGAGATGCGCACCGACCAGAAGGCCGGCATCGGGGCCACCATCAGCAAGCGCTACGGATTCATGCCCATCGTGGCCGTGGTCCCGGGCGGCCCGGCGGACAAAGCCGGCATCGAGCCCGGCGACCTGATCGAGTCCATCAACGGACGCGGCTCGCGGGACATCTCCCTGGCGGAGATGCAGGCCATGCTGGCGGGACCCAAGGGATCGAACATCGAGTTCACGGTGCTGCGTCCGCGCCGCACCGAGCCGGAGAAGGTCACGGTCACGCGCGATGAAGTGAGCCTGCCGGCCACCCAGGAGAAGGTCCTGGAGAGCGGCATCGGTTACATCAAGCCGGGCTCGTTCGTGAAAGGCAAAGCGCAGGAGATCGCCGCCCGCCTCAAGCAGGTGCAGAACGCCGGCGCCAAGAAACTCATCCTGGACCTGCGTGACACGGCGGAAGGCGAGTATGCGGAAGCCATCGCCGCGGCCAATCTGTTCCTGGACCACGGCAACATCGCCACCTTGAAAGGCCAGACCGTGGCGGCGCAGGACTTCAATGCCGACCCTGCGAAGGCCGTTTCCAAGCTGCCGATGGTGGTGCTGGTGAACCGCGCCACGGCCGGTCCGGCGGAGATCGTGGCCGCCGCCATCCTGGAGAACAAGCGCGGCGAGATGGTGGGAGAGAAAACCTTCGGCGTAGGCACGCTGCAGAAGCTGATCGAAGTGCCGGATGGCTCCGCGCTGGTGCTCTCCATCGCGAAATATTATTCGCCGACGGGCAAGGCCCTGCAGGACACCGGACTCACGCCCAGCGTGGTGGTGGCGGCGGATGCGGGCGCGGCTTCCGTCTCCGATGACGATGACGATTCCACCCCCAACGACGAGCAGACGGACGAGCGTAAGGTCCAGGCCCAGCGCGCCGAACAGCAACTGAAAAAGGCCATCGAAGTACTCACGCAGAAGCCGTCGTAGGAACAGTCGGTAGTCGTTGGTCGTTAGTCGTTAGGAAAAGCTGAGAATCAAATTCAATAGCAAAAGTGTGCCCCGCTAACGCGGGGCATTGTATTTTCTCGCCACTCGTCACTCGTCACTCGCCACTCACCACTCGTCACTCGCCACTGCTTTTCATGCTATTCTGGCCCCGGCTCCCTCTCCGCCGTGCGCGATGGCATTGCTCGACCCAGAACATCCAGAGATCAAGATCGGGGGGCGGCGTCTGGTCGGCCGCTTCGCCTTTGCCTTTCTCGGGCTGATGGCGGCCGCGGTCGGCGCCGTGGCCGGGCTTCTGTTGGTCTACTCCACCGACCTGCCCCAGGTCACGGAACTCGAGAACTACCGCCCCAGCACCATCACCGAACTGTACGACGACAAAGGCCGCGTGATCGGCAGCTTCGCGCTGCAGCGGCGCATCATCGTCCGCTATGAGGATTTCCCCAAGGTCCTGCGCGATGCGGTGATCTCCATCGAAGACAAGGACTTCGAGCGGCACTGGGGCGTGGACCTGCAGCGCATCCTGGGCGCCGCCTATCGCGACATCGTGACCCAGAGCCGGGCGCAGGGCGCCAGCACGCTGACCATGCAGCTCTCGCGCAACCTGTTCCTCTCGCCGGACCGCAGCTTCAGCCGCAAGCTGCAGGAAGTGATGCTGGCCATCCAGATCGAGCGGCGCTTCACCAAGCCGCAGATCTTCGCCATGTACGGCAACCAGATCTATCTGGGACACGGCGTCTACGGCTTCGAGGCCGGCGCGCAGTATTACTTCGGCAAGAAGGCCAAAGACCTCACGCTCGCGGAGGCGGCGATGCTGGCCGCGCTGCCGAAATCGCCCATCATCTATTCCCCGGTCAACAATCCGGAGAACGCGCAACGCCGCCGCAACCTGGTGATCAATTCCCTGCTGGAAGACGGCAAGATAACGCTGGCCGAGGCCAACGCCGCCAAGGCGGAACCGCTGCGGCTGAGCCTGCTGAATCCGTCGAACACCATCGCACCGTACTTCGTGGAAGAGGTGCGCCAGTACCTGGAGAAAAAGTACGGCACGGAAGAGGTCCACCAGAGCGGGCTGCGCGTGTACACCACGCTTGACCTCGACCTGCAGCGCGCGGCCAATCACGCCGCGCTCGATGGCGCGGCCGCGTATGAGCGGCGTCATGGATGGAAAGGCAAACTGCGCAATGTGCTGGCCACGGGGGACACGCTTGACCGGTATCAGCATCCCGACTGGCAGCTGACCTTCGAAGCCGGTGATTACATGCATGTGCTGGTCACAGCGGCGGACGACCGCTCGGCCACGGTGCGCTTCGGTAGAGGCACGGCCACGCTGGGTGCGCAGGAGATCGCCTGGACCGGACGCCGCTCGCCCAAGGCCATCCTCAAGCCGGGTGACATCGCGTATGTGAAGATCCTCAGCGTGCCGGCGGGCAGCAGCGGCGCGTATCAAGTACGGCTGGAGCAGGATTCCGGCGCGCAGGTGGCGTTGCTGGTGTGGACAACGCCTCCGGCGACGTGAAGGCGATGGTGGGCGGACGCACGTTCGGCGAATCCAAGTTCAACCGGGCCACGCAGGCGCTGCGCCAGGTGGGGTCGTCCTTCAAGCCGTATGTGTACACGGCCGCGCTGGAAGGCGGCGTGATAACGCCGGACGACACGATTTTGGACGCGCCCATCACTTTTCCTTCCGCCAGCGGCCCCTACACGCCCTCGAATTACGATGGGAAGTTCTGGGGCACGATCCCGCTGCGCGTCGCCTTCGCCAACTCGCGCAATATCCCCGCGCTGAAGGTGGCGAGCGAGACCGGGATCGAAAAAGTGATCGAGATGGCGCGCCGCTTCGGCATCACCACACCGCTGCCGCCGGTGTTGCCGCTGGCGCTGGGCGCGGCTGAGGTCACGCTCTATGAGCAGGTCGCCGCCTTCACCACTTTTCCCGATGACGGCGTGCGCGTGGCCCCGCGCTACATTCGCAAGGTCACCGACTATGACGGCCATGTGCGCGAAGAGATCTATCCGGAAGTGAAGGACGTGATCGACGCGCAGACCGCGCGCACCATGACCCATCTGCTCACGGGCGTGGTGCAGATGGGAACAGCCACGCCGGCCAAAGCGCTGAAGCATCCGGTGGCGGGCAAGACCGGCACCACCAACGATTTCACCGACGCGTGGTTCGTGGGCTTCTCGCCCTCGATCACCTGCGGCGTGTGGATCGGCTTCGATGAGAAGAAGACGCTGGGCAACAAGGAGACCGGAGGCCAGGCCGCGCTGCCCATCTGGATCGACTTCATGAAGGTGGCGTTGCAGGGCCGCGACGGCGAAGACTTCCAGCCGCCGGACGCCGTCGGCCACTCGAAAGAAGGGTTGCGGGCCACGCACGTCGCCGCCGCGCCGGAGGAAAACCCGAAGCCGGCCGAAGCAAAGCCGGGCGACGCCAAGCCTCCGGCAAAGACCGAGACAAAGCCGGTCACCACGCCGGGCGTGCCGCCGCCACAAACCTTGGGCACCAAGTAGAATCGTCAACGATGCGCCGCTTCCTGCGATTTGCCGCGATGGTCCTGGCACTGCTCGCCATCGCCATGATCTCCGCCGTGACCACGATGCGCTACGCTATCCACGGGCGCGAGGTCTTCGTGCCGAAGTTTGAGAACATGCCGGTGGCGCAGGCGCAGCGCATGGCATCAGACAATGGCTTGATCCTGGTGGTGGAAGACCGTTATTTCTCAGCAACCGTGCGCGACGGCGCGGTGATCGTGCAACTGCCGGCGGCGGGCGTCCGCGTGCGCCGGGGCAGCCGGGTGCGCGTGGCCCAGTCGCTGGGCCCGCAGCGCGCGGAGGTGCCGGACCTGATCGGCCAGAGCGGGCGCGCGGCGGAGATCAATATCCAGCGCCGCGGACTGGCCGTGGGCACCGTGGCCATCGCGAATATCCCCGGAGCATCGCCGGGACAGGTGATCGCGCAGACGCCGCCACCGCGTTCCACCGGCGCGACCGAGCCGAAAGTGAGCGTGCTGGTGGCGGCGGCGGAATCCGCGCAGCAATTCCTCATGCCGGATTTTGTGGGACGCCACCTGGCGGACGTGATGGAACCGATCCAGAATGCGGGATTCAAGGTCGGCAAGGTGCAATGGGTGGGAGCGCCCGTCGCCCCGCCGAACGGGCAACCGGTCGACGAAAAGAAGATGGGTTCCACCATCATCGTGAAGCAGTCACCGGCGGCGGGCGCGCGCATCGCGGGCGGCGCGGAGATCTTCTTTGAAGCGACGCAGTAGTCGGTGGTCGCAGGTCGAAGGTCTCAGGTCGCAGGCAAGATCAAAAACCCAGCCACGGATTTCACGGTGATTCACTCATTCTTCCCAAGGCTTGATCCGTGAATATCCGTGTGATCCGTGGCAGATCTTTTGTTTGCAGGCCGGTAACAATCACCCCAGTCGTTCGCCGGATCGCAGGCGATGACCGTTGGCGAAGTCACGCGCGCTCATGCGCTTCTTGCCTTCCGGCTGGACTTCGATCAACTCGATCGCCGTCTCCGGCCGACAGCCGACGAACACCGCTCCATCTTTCGCAATGATCTCGCACGGCTCCAATGAAACATCGCCGGTGATCGGCCGGAATGACGAGAGCGTGAGCTGCTTGCCGCGGAATGTGGTGAATGCGCCCGGCCAGGGCTGGAATCCGCGCCAGCGATCGCAGATCTGCTGCGCCGGACGGGAGAAATCCACGCGCCCATCCTCTTTTTTCAAGATCGGCGCAAGCGTGGCTTTTGTGTGGTCTTGCGGACGCGAAGTGAGCGTCCCCTTTTCAAGCCCGTCCAATGTTTGCAGCAGCAAGCGCGCGCCGGCACCCGCAAGCCGCTGCCCATAGGTCAGAGCGGTGTCATCCGGAGCGATGGAAAGCTCCTGTTGCAGGAGGATGTCACCGGTGTCGAGGCCCTCGTTCAGGCGCATGGTGGTATTGCCGCTCACGGTCTCGCCGTTGGCGATGGCCCACTGTATGGGCGCGGCGCCGCGATACTTCGGCAAGAGTGACGCGTGCAGATTGATGTTGCCGTGCTTCGGCAGCGCCAGCATCCATGCGGGAATGATGCGCCCGTACCCGACCACGATGATCGCGTCCGGCCGCAGCGATTCCATCTGCGCGCGAAATTCCGCGTTGTTCCTGATCTGCTCCGGCTGAGTGATGGGAAGTCCGAGCCGTTGCGACACCTGTTTCACCGCGGACGCGGCCAGCTCCAACCCGCGTCCGCGCGGACGATCGGGCTGGGTGACCACCAGCTTCACGCGATGTCCGGCCGCGACCAGCGCTTCCAGCGCCGGGACCGCGAACGGAGGCGTGCCGCAATAGACCAGGTCCAGCATGAACGTCAGAGTATCAAATCGCGGGCAAGATGCCCGCGACCCAGCCGCAGGACGCCGGCATTACTTGGTTGTTTTGCTCCCGGGAGTGATCGAGGGCGGCCAGTCGCCGGCCTGGCGCAGTTTCTTGATCTTGCGCTTGATCAGGTCGCGTTTGAGCGCGCTGAGGTGAAAGAGGAACAGCTTGCCGTCGAGGTGGTCGATCTCATGCTGGAAGGCGCGGGCGAGCAGACCATCGCCGCTGGCCTCGAACCACTCGCCGTGCACATCCTGCGCGCGCACGGTGACGGAATTGGCGCGGGTCACGTTCTCGCGGAAGTCGGGGATGCTGAGGCAGCCCTCCTGTCCCACCTGCTTGCCTTCCTTGCGGATGATCTCCGGATTGATGATGACGATCCTGGCCTTGGGGTCTTCCTTGAAACTCACGTCGATCACGGAGATGCGCTTGGAGATGCCGACCTGGGGCGCGGCCAGGCCCACACCCTGTGCCGCATACATGGTGGCGAACATATCGTCGACCAGTCCGCGCAGCTCGGCGTCGAACTTCGTCACCGGCGCGCCGGGCGTCTCCAGCACCGGCTCGCCATAGAGCACGATGGGAAAAATGTTGGGCTTGGTCGCGGTCTTGCTCATCGTGAGATCAGAATTCCCGTAATTGTTTCATGTAGCCGTCGAAGTTGCGGCGCAGTTCTTTCATTGAATCCCCGCCGAACTTCTCCAGCGCGCAGCGCGCCAGCACCAGCGCCACCATGGACTCGGCGGCCACACCCGCCGCCGGGACCACGCACACATCCGAGCGTTCATAGGCGGCTTTCACCGGTTCGCGTGTGGCAAAATCCACCGAAGCCAGCGGACGCCGCAGCGTGCTGATGGGCTTCAAGTAGCCGCGCACCACGATCGCCTCGCCGTTCGAGACCCCGCCTTCGATCCCGCCCGCGTTGTTGTGCTCGCGGGTGAAGCGCGTGGCCTTCGCCGGGTCCTGAGCGCGGCTATATCCTATGGCATCGTGCACGGCGGAGCCAAATGAACCCGCCGCCTGCACGCCACGCCCGATCTCGACCGCCTTCACCGCCTGCAGGCTCATCACCGCGGCGGCGAGCTGCGCATCGAGTCGCTCATCCCAGTTGGCGTAGGTGCCCAGCCCCGGGGGCACGCCGTGTCCGACCACTTCAAAGATCCCGCCGACGGAATCGCCCGTCTTCAATGCCCGGTCCACTTCCGCTTTCATGCGCTGCTCAGCATCAGGATCAGCGCAGTTCAGCATGACTTCTTCCTTCGCGGCCAGTTGCTGTATCTGCTCCCAAGTGACGGTTGCATCGCCGAGCGACTCCCCGCCCACCGCGATCACGTGGCTCAGCACATCCACCCCGACCGTGCGCAGCAGCAGTTTGGCCACGGCGCCCACGGCGACCCGCGCGGCCGATTCGCGCGCGGAGGCACGCTCCAGCACGAAGCGCGCTTCCGGCAGATCGTACTTCAAGGCGCCGGCCAGATCGGCGTGGCCGGGCCGCGGCGACTTCACCGCTTTGTGCTTCTCCGGATCGCCCGGCTCGACCGGCAACGCCTCCTGCCAGTTCCGCCAATCCTTGTTCTCAAGAAGGATCGCGATGGGCGAACCGATGGTCCTGCCCTGGCGCACGCCGCTCACGATCTTCACCCGGTCGGTCTCGATGCGCATCCGTCCGCCGCGGCCGTGACCTTGCTGGCGGCGCCAGAGTTCGTGATCGAGAAAGGCGATATCCACGGGCAGACCGGCGGGAATGCCGGAGAGCGTGGCCACCAGGGCCTCGCCGTGTGACTCACCCGCTGTATGGAATCGGAGCATGGAGAAATGATTCTAAATGATAGGAAACCGTCGCAGGCCTTCGGTCGCAGGCAATATCAAAACCTTAGCTGCGCATCGCACGAATCAAGAAGGATCATCATGAAGAAGGTCTGTGAACATCGGTGCGATCCGAATCAGATCGATTCGACTTACTTCTCGTCTTCCGGCTCCTCCGGTTCCACGGGCTTCCTGGCCAGGAACTTCGTTGTATCCAGCAGGGGCCGCGCCAGCGAGGGGTTGTAGCCGGTCCACGCCGATTCGCTCCCGGCCTCGCGGGCAAAGTGGGCGCGCATGGATTCCATCTTGCTGTCCAGGTCATCCATGTAATGCAGCAGCAGCGCCTCCGGGAACATGGGGAGTTTCGGTGAGCCGAATTCGTAGTGCCCGTGGTGGCTGATGATGAGGTGTTCGAGCAGCGTCTTCAACTCCTCCGGAAATCCGGGGAGCTGCGCGATCTTGGCGTGCAGCATCTCCAGCTCGATGATCATGTGCCCGAGCAACTGGCCCTTGGTGGTGTAACTGAAGGAGCGCGCGTAACTCAGCTCATGGATCTTGCCGATGTCATGCAGGAACACGCCGGTGAGCACCAGGTCGCGGTTCACGTGCGGGTAGTTGCGCATCACCAGGTCGCACGAGGTCATGAGCGAGACCACGTGGTCGAGCAATCCGCCGATGTAGGCATGATGCAGGGTCTTGGCGGCGGGCGCGGCCTTGTATCCGCGCTCGATCTCCGGGTCGGCCATGAAGGCCATCAACAGGGCCTTCAGGTCCTCATCTTTGAACGACGCGACAAACTCGCCGACCTGCTGCCAGAGCTGCGCGATGTCTTTTTCCGTCTTGGGCAGGTAATCGGCGTAATCGATCTCGTTCTCTTCCATCTTGCGCAGCTTGTGGATGGTGAGCTGGAAGCGGCCATTGTAACGGTTGATGAGGCCGCGGATCTTGACGAAGTCATCCTGCTCGAATGTGCCCACAGTCTCGGGCACGCCGTCCCACATCTTGGCTTCGATCTGCCCGGTGCGGTCGGCGAGGGTGAGCGCGAGATACGGCTCACCGTTCTTTTTGGGTTTGACCTGCTTGGCGGCGACGACGAACGACGACGTGATGGTCCGGTTCTCGGCCTGGGCGGCCTGCTCGAGGTAAAAATCCTTCATCAGAAGACCCCGAGCTTCTTCTTCCGCTTTTTGGCCTTTTCCGCTTCCTTGGACTCTTTTGTCACTTCCGCCGTCATGATGGGCCTGGTCTGGTTGGGGCTGGCCCCGGCGTCGACAAAACCCGGCTTAAGATCGATATAAGCTTCTTCCCGCAATCTGGTGAGGAATTCGCGCAGCGCCGGTTGCAGCTTCTGGTAGTAGATCGCCTCGTGGACCTGGTCTTCCACGTCTTTGAGTTCGGGCGTGCCGGCCAGCGTGTGCTTGAGAACTTTTAAGACGATGAATCCCTGGCGCGTGCGCACGACATCGGAGACATCGCCTTCTTTCAGCGTGTCAAACACTGTGGTCTCCAGTTCCTTGGCGAGCTGGCCGCGCTGGAACTGTCCTAGCACCCCGCCGTCGGATGCCGTGGGGCCGTCCGAGTCTCTCTTGGCCACATCTTCGAATTTTGCGCCCCCGCGGATCTTCGCCAGCAGTTCTTTGGCTTTGGCTTCTGCCTTGTTGATGCGTCTTCCATGCTTTGCAGGTTCATGCTCTTGCGCATCTCATCGAGGCGCTTGATCAGGTCGTTCTCCACGGCGATGCCGTTGTCCTTGGCGCGCTGCACCAGCAACCGCTGGTCGATCAGGTCGCGCAGGATGTCTTTTTCCCGCTCCGCGTATTTCGCCTGAGCGTCCGCGCCGAATTGCTGGGTGAGTTCCTGCTTCAGTTGTGTCTTGCTGCGCTCGAACTCGGAGCGGGTGACGATGGTCTCATTGATGCGGCCGACGATCTCCTCCACCACCTGGGTCTGCGCGGCGGAGGGCAAAGCGGCCAGGGCGAGGAGCGACAGGGCGAATAGGTTCCAGATGCGACGCAGCGAAGGCATTCGGGGGTGTCCACAGGGGCCCAGGCAGGGCCGGATTCAGCCTTCATTGTACCGCGTGCCGGGCCTCGTTGGGGAACGGGAGCCGACCCACGGGCGGGACAAACCGGTAGGACATGGCCCATCGGCTGCAACGTCCCTTTCAGAATCGGTTACTCTTATGGGAGTGATCGACCGCCGGAAAAATCGAGCGCTGGTCCCGGACGACCGTCGCAGCGGGAACCGGCGCGCCTATCCGCGCTGGCCGGCCAGATTCGAAGTGCAATACTTCATCGGCAAGGAAAAGATCGCGGCCGGCCCCATCGACATCTGCGAAGGCGGCATGCGCCTCTCCGCCGAAAAATTGCCGGCCCCGGCGAGCGAGATCGAGATCGAATTCCGGCTGGCGCCGCAGGACCCATGGATCCGGGTGAGGTCCGTGGTGCGGCACGCCGCGAGCGGACAGATCGGCGCCGAGTTCCTCAACCTGCGCATGGCCGACCGGCTGCGCATCGTATCCTTCGTCACCCAGCCGCGGTAGGCAGACGCTAGGCGTTAGGCTTTAGGCGTTCGGGAAAAACCAAAACAACTAGCCACGGATTTCTCGGATCAATACGGATCCCAAAAAGTCCCTTCTCAACAATCCGTGTTCATCCGTGTGATCCGTGGCAAAATCTCTTCGCTACCGGACATTCATTGCTTCTTTTTCTTGATGCCGAACAGCCCGCCGATGCCCTCTAGTGTCTGTACCGGGGCCTTGGCCGTGTTGCCGATGGCGCCGGCAACATCCGGAAGGAAGACCGGGTTGGACGTTGTGCCCTGGATCAGGAATGGGATCTCGCCTTTGGACTGTCCCAGAGTGGTCAGTGCCGAAAGTCCCCCGGCCACCCCGCCTCCGCCGGCCAGTTTCGCCCGCATACGGTAGTTCAACGATTTGTCCGAACCGATCACGCCGTCCCCCGTGATGGTGCCGATGCCGGGCAGCACCAGGTTCACGCCATCGGTGCGAATGCCTTCCGGCGCCACGCGGACATTCGAGTTCAACAACTGCACCAACAGGTCCGAACCCGATGACATACCCGCCAACGCCGAAAGCGCCGAGGCGCGCGATCTCAGGTTGAAGCCTTCCACCTTTGTGTTCGAGACGTTGATCGGCCCGGCGATCACCAACCGGTCGAGCGGACCGCGCAGTGAGAGGTCCGCCGAAGCGGTTCCGCCGCGGACCTGCGAGCCCGAGGGCAACGTGACGCCCACAGCCGGCAGCAGGGCGGAGATGCCATCGATGGACATCGCGTCCGCCTTCAAGCGTCCGTCCACCGCGATGCTCTCACCTCGCGTATCAAAGGTGCCGGTAAGTTTCGCCTTGCTGGCGCCGGCGGTGATGTCGCCGCGGGTGATGGTGCCTTTCTTCTGCACCACATCGAGGTCGGTGGCGTAGTCCAGCGAGACCGGCTGCGCAGCCGGACTGCCGCCTTTCGCGGCCACGAGTTTGTTCACCGTGACTTTGCCTTCGGAGTGCATCGTCTTTCCGTCAGACTTGGCGGTGCCGTCAAAATCCAACATGCCGCCGATGCCGCTGCCCGCCTCGACGAAGCCACTCTTGGCGATGTCCATCCCGGTGATCTTTACCTGTCCGTTCAAAGGCGTGCGTGACGTGTCGGTCGCGTCCATCGGGCCGGCCTCGCCCTCCACGGCGATCTTGCCACCGCCCGGCGCGGTAGCGGAGAACTCGAAGGGGAACACCGACGTGTTCGAGAAATTGCGCAGTGTGAGCGAGACGTCGGAATACTCGTGCTTGCGTCCGCCCTGTTGCACCACCACGTGGCCGTCCTTGATCTGCAGCTTGCTCACGGAGACGGCCTGCTTGGGCGCCTTCGCGTCCTTTGCCGACGCCGCGCCCAGCGTGGCGAAGTTCCACTTGCCAGCCCCGTTGCGGATCAGGGTGACGCTTGGCTCCACCACCGTCAGGCCGGTGACACGGGCTTCTCCGCTGGTGATCAACGGCCACAGCTCCACGCCGACTTGCAGTTCCTTGGCCTGCAGGAACGGCTGACGGCTGAAGGCGGGATCGTCGGCGATGGAAACATCACTGGCCACCACGCCGCCGCTCAAGATCGAAAGATCGAGCTTGCCCACCTTGACTTCACGGCCCAGGGCCTTGCGCGCTTCGGTCTCCACCATGGGACGGAATTTTTCCGCGTTCACGAAGAATGGAATGGCCAGGATGACGAGAACGATAAGACCAAGGATGGACCCAAAGACAATGAGAAGTTTGCGGGACATGGCTCAACCTCGCGTGGAAGGCCATGATACTACTTCCGGCGCAGGCGGCGGATGGACGAAAGTTCAGGGCCGTTTGCGCAGCATGGCCAGCGCGGTCAAGTCATTCGGTTCATGCGGGCCGAGTCCGGCGAGCTGCAGCGCCGGCGAAAAGATGTTGGGCTTGCGCTCGAAATGACTCACCGCGCCCAGGATGGCGTTGCATACGCCTTCGGCGGTGGTGAATTCGCGCTCCGCCAGGAGCCGCTCCACGCCTTCGATGCCGAACTCCTGTCCTTCGCCGTGGTCCTCTACGATGCCCCGGGACACCAGCGCCAGGATCGCCCCCGGCGCCAGCGCGCAGTACTGGGTGTCATGAGTGGCGTGGGAAAAGAGGCCCAGGGGAAGGCCGTTAGCGGCCAGCAACAATGTGCCTTGCGCATCCTTGAGTATGCCCGGCGTATGTCCGGCGTTGATGTACGTCAGTGTGGTCAGGCCCTGGTCGTAGCAGCCGAGGAAGGCCGGGGCATTGCACACCCCGCCGGACGCCGCCATGATCTCGCGGTTGATCTCCAGGACCAGTCCGGTCAGGGCCAGGGAATCTTCCACGCTGGCGTTGGGAAAGTGATGCGCGCTGTACTCGCGGAGACAGGATTGCACCACGGCGGCGATATTCAGGGCATTCTCGCGGCGGCCGGCGATGTCCATGAGGATGAAAAGTAATTTGTCACCGGGCACGGTGAGGAAATCAAAAAAATCACCGCCGATGCGCGCGCCCCGGTATCGCGCGGAGATCTCCACCGCCGGAAGGATGGGGATGCAGGAGGGTTGCGGTTGGCGGAGAGTCTTGGCCGGCTCGCTGTTCGTGAATGGGATCCGCATTCCGTTTCTGGTTCCTGGTGGTTGTTCGGAGCCTTGATTTCTATTTTGAAGCTTTTCGCAGTGACTGTAACAGACCATTCAACAATCGGGAAACCTCTATATGTGGAAACGGCGGACCACTCTGTTCCAGGCGCGGAACGCGCCGAAAGAAAATAGCCCAGGCCGTAAGGCCTGGGTTGCTTTCGTTTGCTGGAGAAAGCCCTCGGAGAGGGCGACACGATGCCTGGGTACCGGCCCCTCCGTGGCCTCTTCTCTCGTTGGTAGCTGACCCAGCCCTTACGTGTTGGGCAATTTTCTAGCGGCGGCTTTGCCGCCTGCCCCGCCTGATCTGATTGGGCGAAAAGGCGATTTCCAGGAACGAGAAACCGGGCTTTACTCCGTCCCGTATGTGCGTCGCAGCCAATCGGCCAGTTCGCGCTGGAACTGGGCGTAGCCGGAGTGCAGCACGGTGCGCATGGCGGCTTCGGTGGAACTGCCCTGGCCGATGCGCTTGAGGATGTCCACGGCGCTGCTCATGCCGTAGGTCTCGCGGATACACTCCACCGCGGCCAGTGACTGGGCATAGGCAAGCCCCGCCTTGGAGGACGAGAAGTTCACAAACGTGCCCTCAAGCTCATTCAGCGGAATGGCCTGGCCGTTGGCGAACATCGTGGCCAGCCGGCGTCCGTTGCTGCTGATGCTTTGCGGCTCCACGGATTGGGCCACGCCTTCGTTCAGCCAGGTGGGCGCTCGGTTCCGGGTGATGGCGCTGATGAACGAATGGGCCAGCTCGTGCTTCAGCACGCGGGCCAGGTCGGCGGTCATGTCACTCATGCCGCTGATGGGGACGCGGATGCGCCCGTCATTCAGCGCGCCGGTCCAGGAAGGCGCGTGGGTGACGTCGAAGAATTGCTTGTCCGTGTACAGCACCACCTGGATGGGTTCGCGCGGATAGTAGTCCAGGTCACGGACCAGGTCGTTGTAGTGTTGTTCCAGCGTGTCCAGGATCTGCCGGCGAAGGACCGGCGGAGCGGCGCCGCCTTCGTAGCGCAGGGTGAAGTGGCTGCTGGACTGCTCGGAGAAATCCCCCTCGGCCTTCAGCTCGCGCCGGGCGCGTTCCAGCACCGCGCGGACGTTCTCATTCGGCAGCAATTCATAGGACTTTTGCAGCGCGAGGATGGCTTCCTTCAATTTTCCCTGCTGATACAGGGCGTAACCCAGCACTGTGAAACCGGCAGGCTCCAGCGGCGCCAGTCGGATCACGCGATTGCCCAGGGTCACGGCCTCGCCCAGCCGGCCCATCTGGAGAAGCAATGTCGCATGGTGAATGGCCAGGGATGGCTGGTCCGGGAGGAACGTCCGGGCGCGTTCGAAGAAACGCAGAGCGGTATCGAGGCGATTGTTGGCGCGTTCAAACTGCCCGGCAAAGAAATTGGTGGCGGCAGCTATCTCCGAGCCAAGCCCCTCCGCGGCCGCCACGGCGTCGATATCCACCCGGCCGTCGTGGACGATCCGGCTTTGCAGGTCGGCGGGAGCGGGCGGGGCTCCGTCCTGGAACTCGACTTCCGGGACGGATGGGGCCCCTTCCTGGGAAACCATTGGGGCCCCGCCGGCGTCTATTCTTTCAACAGCCGACTTCGGGATGGCATAGCTGCTCTCGCCGATGGTGTACTCGACGCGGTTGCCCACTTCGCGTACCGTGTCAACCACGATGCTCCGGCCGTTCTTGAGGCGAATGGTATCGCCCGCGGCGGCCGCGCACAGGCACACGACTGCGCCCAGCACCCAGGGGAAACGGATCCGCGACCTCAACGTGAGCACAATCCTGAATAGTAGCAATTCCCGCACCCGTTCCCGCCTACTTCTGATGGCGGCACTGTTGTCTTGGGTTGTTCCCTCCGCGGCGCAGGCCGCCGAGGGGCCAGGCCAGGCGCTCTACCGCCGCTTACAGAACCTGGGACTCGATCCCAAACATGTGTATGCGATCCGCGATGGCGGGATCGACCGCGAAGACGTGCACCTCACCTTCGGCGCCGGCGTGATCGGCTTCCTGCCTCCGGTGGACGGCCGCGTGACCGGCGCGTTCTTTGTGGGCGAAGGCCAGGTCTTACTGGTCCCGCCGGACCACACCGAGCGGCAGTCACTGTCCCTGTTCACGGGCAGCGCCGTGCTCAGCGAACAATTCACTCTTGCCTATCTGCGCTTCGACGACCCCCGCGTCATGGATGATCTGGCCCCGGCATTGCGCGATGCGGAAGACCCGGCCGGCTTCGTCGAGCGATATGACTCCGTGGTCCGCAACCTGACGGTGACCGATGGCCTGCGCATCCTGGTCTCGCTCACGCGCGACCCCGCGGCCCAGCGGGCGGGGTTCCTGCGCGCCCGCGTCGGCGGGGTGAAGCTTGGCAACTTTGACGTGGTCCTGGATCCGGAATTGGATGAGCAGGTCTTCGCCGGCCAGGCCACGCCGACCCCCAAAGGCGTGTATTACGACCAATGGACCAGCTTTCCCATGCGCAGCGTGCGCAACGCAGACCCCTCGTTCTTACGCGCGGACATACTGCGTATCTCCGCCTACAAATTGCGCACCGAAGTGCATCCGCCGACGGACATCATCGCCGACGCCACACTTACGCTCGACATTCTGACCGGCGGCGATCGCACGGTCGTTTTCGAGCTTTCCCGCTCTCTGCGCGTCACCGGCGCGTGGCAGGGCGAGGGCGACTCCGCCACGCCGCTGGAAGTGATACAGAATGAGGCCGCCGAAGGGACGCAACTGGCCCGGCGCAGCAACGACCTGATCGCGGTGGTTTTCCCCAAGCTACTATCGGGGGGCTCGCAGGTGAAGATACGGTTCCAATACTCCGGTCCGGTGATGAGTGACGCCGGTGGCGGACTGCTCTACGTGGGCGCACGCGGCGCTTGGTATCCGCACCGGGGCGCGGGGATGTCTGATTTCGAGATGGAATTCCACACGCCGGCCGATTGGAAACTGCTGGCCACCGGCAAGCGCGTCGCGCAGGATGTCCGCGATGGCGTGGAAGTCTCCCGCTGGGTCTCGGAACGATCGGTCCCGCTCGCCGGATTCAACCTGGGTAAGTATGCCGAGGCCAAGTCCGTGAGCGGACAGGGCGTGGCCGTGGAAAGCTATGCCACTCGCTCCATGGAACGTGCCTTCACGGAAAAACTCAGTCCCACGGAGATCACGATCTACCGGCCTGGCCAGCGCCGCCGCGCCGGACAGGTGGATTCGATCTCGATCGTGCCGCTCCTGCCCGATCCAGCGCGCAATGCGCAGGGCGTGGCCGACCAGGCGGCACGTACCATCGATTACCTGTCACCGCGCATCGGCGCCTTCCCCTTCGCCACGCTCTCCCTTACGCAGAATCCGGGCACGGACAGCCAGGGCTGGCCCGGTTTGATCTATCTCTCCAGTTATGTCTTTCTGACGCCGCAGGAGCGCTGGCGGGGCAAGATCCGGCCCGATGCCCCGGCGGAGATCCTCTATAACCGGGTGATGGCCGCGCATGAGACGGCGCACCAGTGGTGGGGTGACAACGTCTTCTGGCGCTCCTATCGTGACCAGTGGATCATGGAAGCGCTGGCGAACTATTGTGCCTTACTGCAGCTCGAAGTCGACGACCCTGATTCTTTCCGCGTCCTGATGGAGACCTACCGCGACCAGTTGCTGGAGCCGTATCAGGGCCTGCCTATGAAGAATGCCGGTGCGGTCACGCTGGGCGGGCGGCTCAATTCGTCGAAGTTCCCCGATTCGTACGACATCATCGCCTACGGCCGCGGCACCTGGATGATCCACATGCTGCGCCACATGCTGCGCGACGCGGCCGAGCATCCGCCCACGCAGCGCCGACCGGCGCGCCGCGCCTCCCCCACCGGGCGGACCTCCCTGGCGCCGATCGCGCCGCCCGCTGTTGGCGATCCGGACAGCACCTTCTTTACCGCGCTCCGCCACTTGCAGGAGCGGTTCACGGGAAAAGTCATGTCCATGCAGGACCTGCGCACCGCCTTCGAAGAGGAATTGCCGACGTCGCTCTGGTTCGAGAACCGAAAATCGCTCGATTGGTTCTTCGATGGCTGGGTGGGCGGGATCGCGGTGCCAAAATATGAACTGGAGAAGGTGCGCATCGCGCAGACCACCGCCAGTGCCGTGCTCCGGCAGAAAGACGCGCCGGAACTGCTGGTCACTTCGGTCCCCATCTACGCGGAGATGCCCGGTGGCAAGTTGGTGTTCGTGAAACGCGTCTTCGCCGACGGCGCCGAGACCGAACTGAAGCTCACGGTCCCGCCCGGGACGAAAAGTTTGGTGCTGGACCCATTCGCCACTGTGCTGCGCGCGAATTGACTAGGACGAAGCGCCGGACGCGATGCGGTGCTGCTCGGCGATGAACGTGTCCGTCATGCCGGCGATGTAATCGCACACCACACGCGCCGGCGAAGAAGACCCTGCGCTGATCTGCTCCTGGTAGCTTGCGGGAAGCTTGGCCGGGTCCGCCATCCAGTGGTCGAACATCTCCCGCACGATGCGCCGCCCGCGCTCTTTGTCCGCCTTCAACTCCGGACAGTAATAAAGGTTGTCATGCAGGAATTTCTTGCACTCACGGCGCGCGGCTTCGATGGGCGGGCTGAAGGCGGCCAACCGCTCCGGCCAGGCGCGGACCTCTTCGAGCGAATCCACGCCGGCCTCCAGCACCCGCGCGCGGGTGTGCGCGATCAGGTCGCCTGCCAGCGCGTCCAACATGCGCTTGAGCGCTTCATTGAACTTCAGCTTGTCCAGCGCGGCGGGATATTTCCTGTCGGCTTCGCGGTAGAACCTGTCCAGCAGACCGACTCCGGCGCGCACCTGTTCCAGCGTGATGAAGCCTGACTCCAGGCCGTCGTCGAGGTCGCCGGTGTTGTAGGCGATCTCGTCCGTCAGGTCGATCAGCTGGGCCTCGAGCGGCGGGCGCTGGTCGAGCCGGTACTCCGCGAGCTGCGGCGATGTGGCCGCGTCGTAATCCCGCGAGTGCTTGATGATGCCCTCACGCACCTCGAAGGTCAGATTCAACCCCCGGAAGGCCGCGTAACGCTGCTCGAAGTGCTCCACGATCCGCAACGCATGCAGATTGTGGTCGAAGCTCTTGCCGTGTTCGCGCATACAGGCATCGAGCTCATGCTCTCCGGCGTGGCCGAAAGGTGGATGGCCCACATCGTGCACCAGCGCCAGCGTCTCCGTCAGGTCGACGTTCAGCCCCAGCTCAGCGGCCACGGTGCGCGAGATCTGCGCCACCTCGATGGTGTGCGTGAGCCGGTTGCGGAAGTGGTCAGAATAACGCCGGGTGAAGACCTGGGTCTTGTTCTCCAGCCGGCGGAAGGCGCGGCTATGGATCACGCGGTCCCGGTCGCGCTGGAATACGCCGCGGTAGGGATGCTCCGGCTCGGGATGCCGCCGCCCCGGGGATTGTTCGGGATGCGTTGCATAAGGGGCGAGCATGATGGCAGTGTACTCGGTGGCGTCGAGCGCCGTCAGCCGATCGGTGTCATTCAGAAGGGGTCTAAACCGCGAAGACTCAGAGACGCGAAGGAACGCGAAAAGAGACTTACTTGTTGATACTTCGCGAAACTTCGCGCCTTCGCGGCTCAAGGGTTTCTGGTCGAGAGCGTAACGGCGGCTACTGTTTTTCTTTTTTTGCGAGTTTGACCTTCGCCGAGTCCAGCTTTTTCTGCACCCGGGCGATGTCCGCGGGATCGACTTCCGACGCAGCGGCCTTGCCCCACTCTTCCAGCGCGCGTTCCCAGTGCGTGGCCGCCAGCTTCAGGCGGCCGGTCTTCTGATACAGCTCGGCGAGATGGTCGTGCAGCGTGCCGTCATTCCCGCTCTTGGCCACCGCCTTGCGCAAGTAATCCTCCGCTTGCACGTTATCGCCCAGACGGTAGTACGCCCAGCCGAGCGAATCCAGATACGCGGAGTTTTGCGGCTCCATCGCCACGGCCTTCTTGATCATGGCCAGGGCCTCGTCCAGGCGGACACCACGGTCCGCCAGCATGTAGCCCAGGTAGTTGAGCGTGGCGGCGTTGTCAGGATCGTTCTTCAGCACCGCGCGGAAGCGCTCTTCGGCCTGCTCGAATTTCTTCTGGCGCTCGTAGATCGAGCCCAGCAGGAAAGCGATGTATTGCAGCTCTTCGGGTGAGTTGCTGAGACGCTCGGCGGCGGCCGCGGCCTCTTCCGCCTCACGCCAGTTGCGCAAACGGCTGTTCACCTGGGCCAGCGCCACCTGGATCTCGCGATTGTCACGATCGTCACCCGGCGTGAGCAGAGAATGCAGGATCTCAGACGCGCGCGCGCCCTTGCCGGTATCAGCGTCCAATCCGGCCTGCGTGATCAACAAGCTGCGGTCCTTGGGGAAACGCTGCACCGCTTCGTCCGCCAGGGCGGAGGCCTGGGTCCATTGGCGGGCTTCACGATAGGTGTCGATCAGCTGCAAGTAGCCGCGCACCGCTTGCTCATCGCCCAATTCCAGCATGCGGCGGAAGGTCTCGACCGCCTTGTCCGTCTTCCCGGTCTCGCGATAGAGCGAGCCCAGCAGGCCGAGGAAGATGGCGCGGTTGCCGGCTTCGCCCTGCATGTAAGTGCCGTTCTTGCGCTCGGTCTTGTCGAGTAAAGCCTGCAGCGTGGTGATGGCTTCGTCGTAGCGTCCCTGCGCGGCGTAGACCTGCGCGTATTGATACGGCACTTCCAGTGAATCGCCGGACGCGCCCTCGGCCCGCTTCAGCGCCTGGATCGCCAGATCGAATTTGCCGCGGCGGCGCTGGATCTCCGCGATGCGCAGCAGCGACTGTGAATCCTGCGGGTCCTCCGCGGCGATGGCTTCATACTGCTTCAGCGCTTCGTCGGTCTGGCCGGCATTCAGCAGGCTCTGGGCCAGGCCGCGCATCGCGTCAAGGTTGTCGCTGTCAAGCTCGATCGCCTTGCGATACGCCTCGGCGGCTTTGGCATATTCGCGCTGCTGGTCATAGGTGTAGCCCAGCGCGATATACAACCGCGCGCTGCGCGCCTTGGCCACAACGGAGTCCAGGACTTTCGCGGCTTTGTCGGACTGGCCCTGCTCGTTGTACATGAACACCAGATTGGTCACCGCCTCCTCCGACTCCGGCTGGAACTCCAGCGCGGATTTGAACGCGGCCTCAGCTTTGGTGGTGTCTTTGCCCAGCAGATAGAGGCGTCCGAGCAGGATGCGGGAATCCACCGCCTTGGGGTCGAGCCGCACGATGTTCTCGTACTGGTCGATGGCCAGGTTCAGGATCTCGCGCGACTGCGTGCCGCTGGACATGTCCCCCAGCGAGCGTAGGTAGATCCGGCCCAGCAGCTTGCGGGCCTCGAGATTGTTGGCGTCTTTCTGGATCAGCTTCTGCGCCTCGGTCACGGCGTCGCGGATGCGGTTGGTCTGGAGATACAGCTCCGCCAGTCCGATATTCAATGTCGGGGACTCGGGATCGAAGGCCAGCGCCTTCTTGTACTCTTCAATGGCTTTGGGTGCGTATTCGCCGCGGCCGAACTGGGCCAGGTCGGCATAGGCCCGCGCCAGGGAATAGTGGTAATAGGCCTGGGCGCGGTCGGGCGGCGTCTGGTCCGCGAGCGGGACCGCTGCACCGCCGCCTTTCGGCGCCTGCGCCAGAGCAAGAGAAGAAAGTAAGAGTGCGAATAAAAGCCGGCCGGAATGGGTCGAACGCATGAGGTTTGGGACCGCCCTGATCAGGAGACGCCGCCTTCGACCGGCGTTTCCCGTTTAGATGCTGCGTCCGCAGGTTTGGCTTCCCCGAAGCGATTCCCGACGGATGGATTGATTGTACGCTTTTACAAGCACAACAGAATCCATCCCCGTAGGCGGTTATTAGGAATACAATTGCCGGGCGAATCGATGCACAGGACAGCCCCATGAGGATCGAAATCGTCTATTGCCCCACCTGACTGAACAATAAGTCCAAGGTCGCGAGTCTCGCGGCCCTTATCAAAGAGCGTCTGGGAATAGAGGCCGTCAGGACTCCTGGCAAGACCGGTCAATTTGAGGTTCTCGCGGACGGCAAGACCATCGCCGAACGCGGCGGGAATTGGCTCACGCGCAGCTTTGGCGCTGGTTATCCCGATCTAGATGGCCTGGTGGAGCAACTCGCTAAGCTGAATGCGCGCGACTCACCGCATTAAATGTCACAAAGCAATTCCCGCAGGACGCCGCGAGTACCCCACCCTTACCGCCTCCGCCGCTTCGCTTTGATCAAGACTGCGATCGCCTCCGGCCGGCCGTTCCAGAGATCCAGCCTGATCCGACCATCCGGCAGTTGCGAGACCGTGGCCGGGATCGAGCTGGCCGTGTGATACCAGCCCTCGGGCAGGACCACGGCGTTGCGCGCCCGGCCCAGGCTGCGATCAAAGACCAGCTCGTCGTCTTTGCGCCGGTAACTCACCGGGTCGGTGTAGGTCTCCGAGATGCGCAGCCGTAGCGAGCGGCCCTTCTCCACCGGCGGGAAGGAGATGACCACCACCTGCGAATCCGGCTGGACCGGGTCCTCGATCTCCACTTTCGCGGCGATGAGTTCCGCCGCGCTCGCCAGGCGCACGGGCAGCGTTGCGCCGGTATCGAGCACATAAGCCGAGGGGTCTGAGACTTTGCTGCCGCGGCGCACCACGTTGAGATATCTGTCCGTCCCCGGGCGCGACTCCGTGTAGTCGTGATAGAGCGCGAACGAATTCGTCCCCGGCTGGTTCAGGAAATAGACGATGTCCCGCTCCTGATGCGCGCGCTCTGTAAGCCGGTCCTGTTCGGTCTCGCCCTCGAAGGGTGACTCCCAGCTGCGGGCGGTGGTCGGCGGACGGGGCGCGGCCGCCGCTCCGGTCTGCGCGCCCGGCTTCGCCCGCAGGACCAGGGGCGCGGGCTTGTCGCCGGCATTCATGAAGCTCGCCTGGATGCGGCCGTCAGGCCCGGCCAGCACCTGCGATGGCACATTGCACGCGACCAGCTCATAGCCCGCCGGGAGCACCACGCTGTTGCGCGGGATGCTCAAAGGCCGGTCGAACACGATGGCGTCACCCTCGCGAAAATAACTCTTCGCATCGCGGTAGGTCTTGAGGATCACGATCCGCCCGCCGCCATCCTTCGGCACGGGCCGCGCCAGACGCACTTTGATGTAATCCACATCTTTGTCTTCGCCGCGCAGCAGCGGGTCCTTGACCGCGTCCTCGCCGGGCACCACTTCGAACGCAAGCGGCTGGCCGGTCATGGCATCCAGCACCGATTCCTCGCTGGCCTGGCTGCCTTTGCGGATGGGATTGAAATACACGGTCGCGCCCGGCGTGGTCGCGGTCACCTCGTAGCGTATGCGGAAGCTGGAGGTCTCCGGAGCAAGCAGCTCGTAGCGGGTGTACTCGTCCGCCTCCGTCTGCGCCTGTGGCTTGGCTTGCGCCGAAAGTGCGCCCGTTAAGATCATCGAAAATGCGACGGCGGTAAGGAGCTTCTTCATGAGGCCTCCAGCTCTTCAGTGAAACGTAAGCTTTATTACCCCAGTTAACGCATGACTTACTTAACGAAAGCTTCATTGTGCGCGTCTTGAGCGGTTACTTTGAAAAGCAGCGCCTAATCCCTCGCCCGGTCACCCACGCTGAAGTTCCAATCAAGAAAAGAGTCCATGCACCAACGAGCAACCAAAAGGGTCGTGGGGCGCCAGTCTTTGGTGCTTCGTTCCAAATCACATAGGCGAGACACATCGCAACAGAGTAAGAAATAATTATCGATGCAATCACAAATGGTGTTTTCCATCTGGCTTTTTCCAAGACAATGCGACTCCACGCGATCGCCCAGGTCCACGAACATGCGCAAGCCAAGAAATAGGCTGCAATCTCGAATGTCGGATGATCTTGGAAGATGCGAGCACCAAACAACCAGTATCGAGCCAACGCAGCTGGAGCATTGAGGCCCAGACTCAATTGCGTAGTCCAAGGGGCGGAATGGCCATATTGGTACGCGCTCTCACCCATCTTAAGGAGCACGGAAGCAAATGCAGCCTGGACAATCCCGACCCACCATGCGAATTTCATAGTGATTTGTAAATCAACCAAGTCCTTCGAACCGGATACGTGAGGTGGGCCAGCCAGCTCAGTGCCGGAAGTGCCGCACTTCGGTGAACACCATGGCCAAACCCAACCGGTCCGCCGTAGCGATCACTTCCGGGTCCTTGACCGAGCCGCCGGGCTGGATCACCGCGGTGGCCCCGGCTTTGGCCACTTCTTCCACGCCGTCAGGAAAAGGGAAGAACGCATCGGACGCGACCACCGTTCCCGCCAGCGGCAGCACGGCTTTCATTGCGCCGATGCGGCAGGAGTCCACGCGGCTCATCTGTCCCGCGCCCACGCCCACCGTCTGCCCGTCGCGCGCGTAGACGATGGCGTTCGACTTCACGTGCTTGCACACCTGCCACGCGAACCACAGCGCGCGCAGCTCCTCCGCCGTGGGCGGGCGCTTGCTCACCACCTTCAGATCGGCCGGCGTGAGCGGATGCACGTCCGCATCCTGCGCCAGCATCCCGCCGGAGACCTGCTTGAAGGTGAGCCCGTGCGCCGCGGGCGTGACCTCAAGCAGGCGAAGGTTTTTCTTCGCGGCAAATCTCGCGCGCGCGGCTTCCGTGAACTCCGGCGCGGCGATGGCCTCCACGAACAGCTTGGCGATCTCTTCGGCAGCCTCGGCATCCACAGGCCGGTTGATGCCGATCACGCCGCCGAAGGCCGAGACCGGGTCCGCCTCCAGCGCGCGCCGGTAGGCCTCCGCCACGGACGCACCGGTGGCCGCGCCGCAGGGATTGGTGTGCTTGATGATGGCCACCGCGGGTTGCTCGAACTCCTGTGCCAGATCCCAGGCCGCTTGCAGGTCCACGATGTTGTTATAGGAAAGTTCCTTGCCCTGGAGCTGGCTTCCGTGCGCGACGCCTGTGCTTCCCGCATCCACATAGAGCGCGGCGCGCTGGTGCGGATTCTCGCCATAGCGGAGATCCAACTTCTTGGCGTAATGCAATCTCAGGTTTTGCGGCATCGCCGCGTGCGCGCTCAGGTCCGGCGCTTTCACGGACGCGCTGGGGATGCGCTCCAGCGTGCCGGCGATGGCGGCGTCATACGCGGCTGTAGCGGCGAAGGCGCGTTGTGCCAGCTTCCACCGCGTGTCGAGAGAAAGCGCGCCGCCGCTCCCTTGCATCTCGGCCAGGACCTCCGGGTAGTCCGCGGGTGCGGTGACGATGGCCACGTCATGAAAGTTCTTGGCCGCCGAGCGCACCATGCTCGGCCCGCCGATATCGATGTTCTCGATCAACTCTTCCAGGGTCACGCCGGGGCGGGCGGCTGACTTCTCGAAGGCGTAGAGGTTCACCACCACCATGTCAATGGGCGCGATGCCGTGCTCGCGCACCGATTGCTCATGCTCCGTGTTCCCGCGCACGTGCAGGATGCCGCCGTGCACCCTGGGATGCAGCGTCTTCACCCGGCCGTCGAGCATCTCGGGAAAGCCGGTCAGCTCGCTCACGTCGCGCACCGCCACGCCGCACTCCCTCAGCAGCTTGGCCGTGCCCCCGGTGGAGACCAGCTCCACGCCCAGCGCCGCCAGCCCGCGGGCGAACTCCACCACGCCGGACTTGTCCGTCACACTGAGCAGCGCGCGCGCGATCTTTCCGGTTGACACAGGTCGCCTCGGGAGATGTGACGTATCAGGGTAAATGGTGTGCTGGTATCAGGCAAAATGACCAGCCACGGATCACACGGATAGTCACGGATAGATCCAAGCTTTTTCCAGATCATTGATCCGTGGTTACCCGCGAACTCCGTGGCTATGTTGTTGCTCTTGATCTTGTTGTTGCTCTTGATCTTGTTGTTGCGTTTGATCTTGTTGTTGCTTTTGATTTTGAGGTTGCTTTTGATCTTGCTGCCGACCGACGACCAACGACCACCGACTGTCGTTTAGACTTTTGCCTTCGCCTTCAGCCGCACCTGGCCGTTCTCCATCTCCACCGAGTACTCCACGGCGTGGCAGCCGTAGTCTTTGCGGATCTGCTCGGTCTTTTTCTGGACGAACGCCTTGAAGGAATCGAAACTCGCATTCGGGTTCTTCTCTCCGGCCTTCGATTTCGCCGCCATCATGGCGTTGAACAGGCGCTGCACGCCTTCCTGGTCGGCGCCCACGTCCGAGACGTGTGTCTTGAATGCCAGGGCCTCTTCGCCTTCCTTGTCTTGTGCTTTTTTCTTGGCCAAGGCCGCGGCGGCAGCGTGTTTCTCATCGATGCGCATGCCGGCGATGCCCAGCACCGCGTCCTGGGGACGCCGGTAGCCCTCCTCCTTGATCTTCATCTTCTGCTGCCACAGGCTGTTATAGAGGGCGAACTTCTGCTGCATGGAGTTGTAGCGGAAGCGCTGGGCGAAGTTCATCTTGCTGCCGTCGGAATATTTCTTGAGGATCTGGTTGACCTTCCACTCGGTGTCCGCCGGGGGCTTCTTGGCCCCGCCGCCGAAGTACACGTCATACTCGATCTTCAGCTGGCGGATCATGTTCTCGAGATGGGAAAGTTCCTCGTCGACGGTCACGGCGCAAGGCTCCTGACCCAGCGACTATAGCACAAGGAAACCCGCGATTTCCGCTGCCCAAAGGCCATGTTCGGCCGTGTTCCCGCGGGCTTTGCGCTTACAATAAAGCGAGTGACGCCGCCCTTCGCATGGTCGTGGACCACCGCCGCGGATATCCTCATGGTGTCGCTGCTGGCCTATGGCCTGCTGCGCGTGCTGCGCGGCACCCGCGCCTGGCAGATGCTGATCGGCGCGGTCTCGCTCGTGCTCCTGCTGGTGGCCGGACGCCGGCTGCGCATGCCCATCCTCACCGCCATCGGCAACCAGCTCTTCCCCATCGCCATCCTGGTGCTGGTGGTGATCTTCCGCACCGAGATCCGCTGGGCGCTGGAGCGGTTGGGCCGGGCCATCATGTTCCGCGGACGGCAGAGCGAATCCGGCGCCTATGACGACCTGGTGCTGGCCGTAAGCTTTTTCGCGCAACAACAGATCGGCGCGCTGATCGCCATCGAGCGCGAGACCGGGCTGCGCACCTACATCGAGAGCGGTGTCCCGCTGGATGCACGCATCTCCTACGACCTGCTGGCCACGATATTCCGCCCGGCCGCGCCGCTGCACGACGGCGCCGTGATCCTGCAGGGCGACCGCATCGCCGCCGCCGCCTGCTTCCTGCCGTTGAGCATGAATCCCGTGCTCTCGAACCAGCTGGGTACGCGCCACCGCGCCGCCATCGGCATCACCGAGGAGACGGACGCCGTGGCCATCATCGTCAGCGAGGAGAACGGACAGATCGCCATGGCCCAGGCCGGCAAGATCGAGCGCAACCTCACCGTGGAGCAGCTGCGCGACCGGCTCAGCACCCTGCTCAAGCGCTACGTCCCGCCAACGACTTTGCCCACGCCTCTCACCGGCACGCAGGACGCCCGTGCCGCGCTCGACCGCAAGCCCGAGTAATCACTCGACTGCTTTTTGAACCGCGAAGACGCGAAGGACGCCAAGACACGCGAAAAAGCTGTTTAGTTATGATTCATGAACCCTTCGCGAAACTTCGCGCCTTCGCGTCTTCGCGGTGAGATCTGCGCGCGAAAGAACGGAAATCCGCGGCTCTCCGATAGAATGATGATTCCCCCTGATCCCGCTCCGCACGGCAAGGGAGCACACTCGGAGAAGCACATTGCGCAAGCTCTTTGGCACTGACGGTATCCGCGGCGTCGCGGGCGCGTATCCGCTGGACCGTCCCACCATCTTCAAGACCGGCGTGGCCCTGGCCCGCCATCTCGAGCACAACGGACACAAGATCCACGTGGTCATCGGGCAGGACACGCGCGAATCCAGCGGCTGGATCGCGGACGCGCTCACCGCCGGGCTCGAGTCCAGCGGCGCAAAAGTGGACAGCGCGGGCGTGGTCACCACCCCGGCCATTGCCTATCTGGCGCGCACCCAGGATTTCTCCGCCGGCATCGTCATTTCCGCCTCGCACAATCCCTGGCAGGACAACGGCATCAAGAGCTTCGGCCATGACGGCTTCAAACTTCCGGACGCGGTCGAGCTGGAGATCGAGAAGGAGATCTTCGCGCAGACCGACGCGCCCGCCAACGCCGCATCGCGCAAGCCTTCCCTGCCCGGCGATCACGCGCTGGCGGAGGCGTATGAGACCTGGTTGGCCACGGCGTTCAAGGACCTGGATTTCAGCCGGCTGAAGGTCGTGGTGGATTGCGCGAACGGGGCGGCCAGCGCCGTGGCGCCGGAGCTGATGCGGTTCTGCGGCATCCGCGCCGAGTTCACCCACATCGCGCCCACCGGACGCAACATCAATGAGAGCTGTGGCGCGCTGCATCCGGACGTGGTGGCGAAAGAAGTGGTGGAGCGCAAGGCCGACCTGGGTGTCTGCTTCGATGGCGATGCCGACCGCGCCCTCTTTGCCGACCACAAGGGCAACGTGGTCAACGGGGATGCCATCATGCTACTGGCCGCGCGGGAGATGAAGTCGCGCGGAGCGCTCGCCGCGGACACCGTGGTGGCCACCACCATGAGCAACATGGGCCTCGAAGCCGCGCTGCGCGCCTCCGGCATCAACATGCTGCGCGCGCCCGTGGGCGATAAGTACGTGCTGGAAGAGATGCGGAAGACCGGCGCGGTGCTGGGCGGCGAACAGAGCGGCCACATCATCTTCTCCGGCGCGCACACCACCGGCGACGGCCTGATGACCGCGCTGCGCGTGCTGGAGGTCGTCGCCAAGAGCGGCAAGGGCCTCGCCGAGCTGATCGGCGACCTGAGGGTCTATCCCCAGATCATCAAGAACGTGAAGGTGCGGGAGAAGAAGCCGCTGGCGGAGCTGGTGGATGTGATGGCCGCCATCCGCGCCGCCGAGCAGGACCTCGACGGCGATGGCCGCGTGGTGGTGCGCTACTCCGGCACGGAAGCGCTTTGCCGGGTGATGATCGAAGCCGCCGACGAGAAGAAGATGCAACGCCACGCCGCTGCGATCTCCAGCGCGATCCAGTCGACGTTGGGTGTGTGATCACCACGGAGGCGCGGAGACAGTCAAGAACCTGGCCACGGATCTCACGGATGAACACGGATTATTCTTGTATTGGTTTAATCCGTGAAACTCCGTGTGATCGGTGGCAAAGTCTTTCTCCGCGTCTCCGCGGTGAAAACACCTAATCCATATCCCGCCAGTTCTTGCCCACACCCACTTCCACTTCCAGCGGCACTTTCAGCGCGTGGACATTCTCCATCAGTTCCGTCACCAGCGCGCGCAGTTCCTCCACCTCGCCCTTGGGCGCCTCGAACACCAGTTCATCGTGCACCTGCAGTGTCATGCGGGTCTTGAGCCGGCGCGCGCGCAGCTCCGCGTCGATGCGGATCATGGCCAGCTTGATCAGGTCGGCGGCGGTGCCCTGCAGCGGCGTGTTCACGGCGGTGCGCTCGGCGAAGCCGCGCAGGTTGGGATTGGAGTTGTTGATGTCCGGGATGGGGCGCTTGCGTCCGAACAGCGTGCGCACGTTGCCGGCGCGGCGCGTCTCCTCAAGGGTGCGGTCGATGAATGCGCGCACGCCTTTGTAGGTCTCGAAGTAGTGTTCGATGTAGCGCTTGGCTTCTTTCTGCTCGATGCCCAGTTGCTGCGCCAGCCCGAACGCCGAGAGCCCGTAAACGATGCCGAAGTTCACCGCCTTGGCCTGGCGGCGATGTTCCGGCGTGACCAGCACCGTGGGCACGCCGAAGACCTCGCCGGCAGTGAGGGTGTGGATGTCATCCCCGCGGCGGAAGGCCTCGAGCAGCAGCGGGTCTTCGGAATAGTGCGCCAGCAGGCGCAGTTCGATCTGCGAATAATCCGCCGCCAGCAGCGCGTGGCCGGGCGCGGCGAGGAACGCGGCGCGGATCTCGCGTCCCTGCTCGGTGCGGATGGGAATGTTCTGCAGGTTGGGATTGGTGGAACTCAGCCGGCCTGTGGCCGTGCCCGCCTGGTTAAACGTGGTGTGCAGGCGTCCGGTGCGCGCGTCCACCAGCGCGGGCAGCGCGTCCACGTAAGTGGATTTCAACTTCGCCACCGTGCGATACTCCAGCACCAGGCGCGGCAGGTCATGGTGCAGCGCCAGCTCTTCGAGCACATCCTGCGCGGTGGACGTGGCCTTCACGCGTCCGCCGCGCCGTGCCGGCGGCTCCAGCTTCAGCACCTCGAACAGGATGCGCGAGAGCTGCTTGGGCGAGTTGATGTTGAACTCCTCGCCCGCCAGCTTGTGGATCTTCCGCGCCTTGTCGTCACACTCCTTGCCCAACCGCGTGGAAAGTCCGGCGAGGACTTCGGTGTCCAGCGAAACACCCGCCTCTTCCATGCGTGCCAGCACCGGCGCCAGTGGCAGCTCGATGTCCTCATACACGGGGAGCAGTCCTTCGCGCTCGATCTCCGGCCGCAATGCAGGTGCGAGGCGCGCGGTATAGTCGGCCGCCTGCGCCAGCGATCCGGAAAGCTGCACGTTGAAGCGCCGCAGCGCCACGATGGGCAGCGGGTGGCGCGAATCCGTGGGGTCGAGAAGATACGAGTAGAGGAACGTATCGTGCTTCACCCCGGCCAGCGACACATGGGCTTCGCGGCACGCGTGCAGCGCGGACTTAAGGTCATGCACGGATTTCGCCACCTTCTCATCCGCCAGCGCCGCCTCGATCTTCTTGCCGACCGGGCCGGCCAGCTTGGCATGCGCGCCTACGCCGGCCTCGGCGGAGAGGCCGACCTCGATCTCCGTCTTTTCCGGCGCGACCGCGGCGAACAGATCGCCGCTCACCGCGGGCTTCGATTCCGTGAGGGCTTCCTCGTCGGCGTCTTCCGTTCCTGTTTGCTCCTTGAGCGCCGCGAACGCGACCGCAAGTGTCGACTTCTTCGCTTTCGCCAGCAGCGCGCTCAGCTCTTTCTCCGTCTTCAGTTCGCCATACTCGGTCGCCGATACTTCCGCGCCCGCGTCCGGCACCACGGTCTTCAGCAGCGAGGTGAACTCCAGCTCATTGAACAGCTTGCGCAGCGCGTCATAGTCCGGTTCCTGCGAGGCCATCGCCTCCAGTTCCAGCTTGACCGGGACGTTGGTCTCGATGGTGGCCATGCGCTTGCTGAACATCACCAGCTCACGATTATGCTCGAGCGACTCGCGGTAACTCTTGTGCTCGATCTCCGCGGCGCGGTCGAGCGCGGATTCCACCGTGCCAAAGCGCTGCACCAGCTCCAGCGAGCCCTTTTCGCCGATGCCGGGCGCGCCGGGGATGTTATCGATGGCGTCGCCACGCAGCGCCATCACGTCCACCACTTTCTCCGGCGGCACGCCCAGCGCCTGCTGCACACCGTCGGGATCGAGGATCAGATTGTCCTTCGCCAGGTTGAGGATGAACACGCGGTCGTTCACCAGCTGCATCATGTCCTTGTCGCTGGAGAGCACATACACCGGATGCCCCTTGGCCGCGGCCTGCTTGGCCAGCGTGCCGATCACGTCGTCCGCCTCATAGCCTTCGCTCTTCAGGATGGGGATGCGATACGCCTCCAGCGCGCGCTCGATGTACGGCAACTGTTGCGCCAGCTCCTCCGGCATCGCCGCGCGATTGGCTTTGTAGCCGCGGTACTCCACCTCCTCGAATTTCTGCGTCTTCACATCGAACTTCTTGATGGTGGTGACCTTCTCCGCCTCCACGTCGCGGAAGGTGGGGCCGCTCACGTCATAGACCGCGGCCAGGTATTCCGGGCCAAAGTCCTGGCGCAGCTTGTTCAGCATGTTGACGAACACATAGATGGCCGCCGTGGGGATGCCGCTGCGCGTGGTCATCGAGCGCTGCCGCATCATCGCGTGGTACGCGCGGAAGATGAAGGCGAAGGTGTCGATGAGGTAGACCGTGGGCTTGTCGCCCTTGGGACGCTTCAGCTCCGGCCCGGCGTCTGCCTTCCGCGCGGCGGGTTTTTCTTCGGACTTGGCGGGGGCCTTGGGCATGTCACCTAGTGTACTTGGGGGCCAAAGCTGAGTTGTGCTTACCCTTACTGGCGGAATCGTTGCACAATTTATGCAAGGAGTCCGCAAGCGGTAGTGCAATCCAACCTTCACGTTCGGCAGTTCTGGCATCGTTGTCAGGTATCGGCTCCACTAGGCCGAGACAAAAGGCGCGGGTGGTAAGCGAAGCAACAAGCGCGTCGAAAACATTGTCTGATTCCCTGATCCGTTGGAGGTGCTTTCCCATTTTCAGCCCATTAGGCATCTTTCCACATAGCTCCGAAACGAGTTCCCCGAGCTTCGCCTTATTCTTTCCCTTATATCCGTGCGACTGGAGCCCCCAACGTTTTAGACTTGCTGCGGGATAAACTTCAACACAACATTCTTTGCCACTCCGATCATGTATACCCAAGCTTCTGAGAAGCCAGGCTGCTCTTCCCGTGGCTCGTCCTATCTTGTCCGCCGCGACTGAAAGGGGAGTTTTCTTAATCTTGTCTCGAACATTGATATCAGTCTTCCTCAACCAAAGTGTTTCACCAATGTCCGGCAGATCATCGGCGCTTACTTGATGCCACTGGATGAGTGAGACAAAGTCAGTCGGCCATCCAAACGGTACGTCTATGCCGCATTTGTCATCGTTACCAAATTTTCCGACTTTGGAAATGATTTCGTAATCATGACAATCCTCCTTGACGTCGCAGATGATTGCGCCATTGTGATTCCATTCAATTTCACACCATGCGGTATTTTCTGGCTGCACTGCAAAATCAATTCCTAAAGTTTTCATCGAGCCTCCCATAAGCCCGGAAATCGTAAATCACAACTCGCACATCACTCAATGAACATGCAATCGCCGTAGGAGAAGAACCGGTAGCGCTCCGTCACCGCGTGCGCATACGCGCGCAGGACGTTCTCCTTCCCCGCGAAGGCGCAGACCAGCATCAGCAGTGACGACTTGGGCAGATGGAAGTTGGTGAGCAGCGTGTCCACCACCTGGAAACGGAAACCGGGATAGATGAAGATCTCCGCCTCGCCGCTCATGGCGCGCAAGCCGCCCGGTTGCAGAGCGGCGAATTCCAGTGTGCGCACGGTGGTGGTGCCCACGGCGACGACCCGACGGCCCTGCGACCTGGCCCGCAGGACCTTTTCCGCCGCCGCTTCGCTGATGGTGAACTGTTCTGTGTGCAGCCGGTTCTCTTCCACGGTCTCATGATGCAGCGGCTGGAACGTGCCCAGTCCGACGTGCAGTGTGACCTCGGCGGTCTCGATCCCGCGCGCGCGGATCTGTTCGAGGATCTCTGTTGTGAAGTGGAGCCCGGCAGTCGGCGCGGCCACCGAGCCACGCTCCCTTGCGAAAACCGTTTGGTAGCGTTCGCGGTCCGCGGGTGAATCCGGCCGCGCGATGTACGGCGGCAAGGGTATGTGTCCCAGTCTCTCGGCGGCGGCAAAGAACGCGTCCGGCGCGGGCGCATCAAAACGCAATGTCCGTTCGCCGTGCTGGCCGCGCGCGATCACCTCGGCATGCAACTCGTCCTCGCCGAATGTCAGCCGCTCTCCTATGCCGATCTTCCGTCCGGGGCGCACCAGGGTCTCCCATCGGTCATTGCCAAGGGGTTTGGTGAGCAATACTTCCACCCTCCCCTGCAGGAACTCCCGGGCCGCCGGATTCTTCGGACTCACCGCCTGCGCGCGCACCCCCGCGCGGCGCCCGAAGAGCCGCGCGGGAAACACCCGGGTATTGTTGAACACCAGCAGATCATCGGGACGAAGCAGCGCGGGCAGGTCGCGGAACATGCGGTCCTGGGACGCGCCGCTTGCGCGCTCCAGGTGCAGCATCCGCGCGGCCGCGCGGTCTGCGAGCGGCTGCTGCGCGATCATCTCATCGGGCAATGGAAAATCGAATTCCGCGACCTGCACCCGCCCATTATAGGGGCAGGCAAATACTCATTTTTCGTCCCAAAAAGTGTTGGCGGAGTGAATTGTGTGGGGTAGGATAACCCTCGATGCTTTCCGCCATGCATGACCGCGAAGAACTGGTGCGCTACGGCGCCATGGTCCACCAGCAAGGCTGGGTGGCCGCGACCGACGGCAACCTCTCTGTCCGGCTCGATGAGAAGACCGTCCTCACCACGCCCACCGGCGTGAGCAAGGGCAGGATGAAGCCGGAGGACATGGTGGTGGTGGACCTCGACGGCAACAAGCTCAGCGGCGAGCGCGACCCGTCCAGCGAACTGCTGATGCATCTCACCATCTACCGCACCCGGCCGGACGTAAAAGCCGTGCTGCACGCGCATCCCCCGGTGGCCACCGGGTTCGCCTGCGCCGGCATCCCGCTGGACCAGCCGATGTGCGCCGAAGTCGTGGTCACGCTGGGCGCGATCCCGATCGCGGAATACGCCACCACCGGCACGCCGCAGTTGAGCGAATCTCTGCTGCCCTTCCTGCCGGACTATGACGCCATCCTGCTCGCAAACCATGGCGCCGTAAGTTACGGCTGTGACTTGGAGAACGCGTATTTCAAGATGGAAACGGTCGAGCACTTCGCCCAGGTGGTGCTCACCACCGTCCACCTGGGCAAACACAACTGCCTGAGTGAAGAGAATGTGCGCAAACTTGTGGAAGCGCGGACCAAGTATGCCGGCAACCGCTCGCAGGCCAGCCTGCCGCCCGGCCCATTGGGATCGAAGATGTGGGTGCTGAAGAGCCTGGGGTTCGCGATCTTCTACGCCGCCTGCGCCAATTCCGAACTGCTCTCCTTCGCCTAGGGCACGAACTGCTTCAGGCAGCAGACACTCCCGCCGGACTTCTCAAACTCGCCGGTGTCCACCGGCATGGGCTGCAGCCCTTCCGCCGCCAGTATCTTCTCCAGCCCTGGCGTCAGCGCGGAGACGAGAAACCGCCCATTCACGGACACCCCATTGCAAGTGAACCGCAGCGCATCCTCTTCACTTACCTCATGCACGCGCTTGGCGCGACTGCGGATCTCGGCCAACGCATCATCCGTGAACGCGGCCGGATGGATCAGCACAGACTCGTGTGTCAGAACGGCCAGGCACGTATCCAGGTGGTAAAAGCGCGGATCGCACAGTTCCAGTTGCACCACCTTGACTCCCACCAGCGCCATGGCCTGGGTGAATCGCGCCACGCCGCCGCGGGTCGAACGGGATCCATGGCCCGCCCACACGAATCTCTCATCCGCGTTCCAGAGCAGGTCGCCTCCACCCTCCAGGAACTCGCCCTCCGGTAATGCCAGGTCGATCACACGATAGCCTGCCTTGCGGAAGTACTCGACAAAATACGGCACCTCGCGCCGCCGGGATTCGAACCGCATCGCGCTGGGCACGATGAACTTTTCCCCGCGCGGGGTCACGGCGGCAAACGTCTGGTTCGCGGCGAAGACCATGTCTTCCAGCCCGGGCACGGCTTCGATCTCGCGCACGCCGCAACCGGCGTCCGCAAACGCCTGGCGCACGCCCTCCCATTGCGCCCGCGCCTTCGCTTTGTCCACGGACGCGCCCTGCATGAAGGGATTCTTCACGTCGATCACGTCGAAATAGGTGGGCGGGCAGAACAGCACGTTGCTCATGGCCTTATTTCACCACGCCGCAGGAAAAAAGGCCGCGCACAAGGCGCGGCCGGATCAAGTCGAGCGAGGATCACCGTTGCATGTAAGCGTCGCGCAACTGCGTCTGCTTGCTCACCATCGGGACCTCGTGCCCGTTGATGAACACCATCTTCACGTCGGTCTTCAGTTCCAGGGGATCGCCGTTGGCCACCACCACGTTGGCCATCTTTCCGACCTCGAGCGAACCGAGCTTGTCGGCCACGCCCCAGATCTCCGCCGGATTGATGGTCAGCGCCTTCATGGCTTCGTCATACGGCAGGCCGAAGGCCACCGCATAACCGGCGGCATAGGGCAGGTTGCGCACCTGATGAGAATCGTAGGACGCGAACGCGATCTTCACCCCGCGCTTGGCCAGTTCCGCGGGCACGCTGTATTCCGCGTCATAGCGCTGGTTGGGTTTCGGCGTGTCATAGATCTCGCCCAGCACCACCGGCAGCTTGGTGGCGGCGATCTCATCGAACATGCTCTGGGCCTGCATCACCCCGCTGAGGATGACCTTCAGGTTGAACTCATGCGCCATCTCCAGCGCCACCTTCACGTCGCTGGTGGTGTCCGCGGTGAGGACCACGGGCTTCTTGCCTTGCAGATACGGGACCAGCGATTCAAACTTCAGGTCGCGTTTCGGCGGTGTGGGCTTGTCCTTGCGCTCCGCTTCGGGCTTTTTCTCCCACTCGGCGGATTTCTTGTCAAAGTCGGCCCACTTCTGCTGATAGTCCTGCGCATCGATGAGCGCCTGGCGCAGCTGCGCGGCCACGCCCATGCGCGTGGCCGGGAACTTCGAGTTGGCGAAGCTCTCATTGCGGCGCTGGCGCCCGTTGAAGTTGAGCGGCAGGGCCAGGTCCTGCACCATCAGCATCTCGTCACGGTCTTTCCCGTCGAGCTGGATGAACGAGAGCTGCCCCGGCAACGTGTTGCGGTTGGTGGGCGAGACGATGGCGTTGGTGATGCCGTTCAGCCGCGTCACCGGGATCAGTTCGCTTTCCGCGTGAAAAGCATCCGCCACGCGGATCTGCGGCGTGATGGGGTCGCTCGGTTCCTGGGTGTCGTTGGTCATGTCCACGGCGGAGATCTCCGTCAGTCCCAGCCGGGTGTGCGAATCGATCAGCCCGGGATACACCGTCATTCCGGTCACGTCGATCACCTTTGCGCCTTTGGGGATGGTGACCGCGCCGGCCGCGCCCACCGCCGTGATCTTACCGTTCTCCATCACCACCACACCATTCTCGATGGTGCCTTTGGTGATGGTCATGACTTTGCCGCCCTTCAAAGCGACAGCGGTGGAAGCGGGTGTCGCAGTTTTCTTGGCCTGCGCCGAAGCGGTGACGCTCAGTACTGTGATCGTTAGTATGGTCAGAAAAGTCTTTATCGTTTTCATTCGCGCACCCCTTCTTCGTCATCAGCGCCGCCGAATCCACCACCGGACATGGGCGCGTCCTTCCAGAACGGCAGTCCCAGGCCGGGCAGCGAACGGTCAAAGTACACGGTGCCGTCGATCAGCACCTTGTCCACGATGGCATAGCTGGACAGCGGATGATGGTTCCAGATGGCCAGGTCCGCGTCCTTGCCCACGTCGATCGAGCCCACGCGGTTGTCCACGCCCAGGATCCACGCCGGATTCAGCGTGATCATCTTCAGCGCCTCTTCCTCGGTGGCGCCGCCGTAGCGCATCGTCTTCGCGGCTTCCTGATTCAACCGCCGCATGAAATCGTTCGAGTCACTCTTGATCGCGACCTTCACGCCCTTGCGCATGGAGATCACGGCATTCCAGGGGATGGCGTCCCACACTTCCATCTTGTAGCCCCACCAATCGGTGAATGTGGCCAGCCCGACACCCTCGGCGGCCACCTTGTCGGCGACCTTGTAGACCTCGAGCCCGTGGTGGAAGGCGCGCACCTTGTAGCCGAACTCGCGCGCAATGGCCATCTCCGTAAGGAACTCGTCGGCGCGGTAGCAGTGGATCTGCACCATCACCTTGCCGCGCAGCACGTCGGCCAGCGCCTCCAGCTTCAGGTCGCGCTTGGGAGCTTTGGCGTCCTTGTCGCCTTTGGCGGCCTTTTCGTTGTAGGCGTCCCAATCGCGTATGTACTCGCGCGCTTCCTGCAAGGCGGCGCGTTGCACCGCGAAGTTGCCCATGCGGGTGGAGGGCATCTGGTTGCGATTGCCGTAGACGCGCTTCGGATTCTCGCCGCTGGCGAACTTGATGGAGCGGGGCGCGCCCTCGAAGAGCATGGCCTCGCGGTCCAGGCCGAAGCGGTTCTTTACGATCACCGCCTGGCCGCCGATCATGTTGGCGGAGCCGTGCAGCAACATCTCACTGGTCACGCCGCCAGCCAGCGAATGGTAGATGGCCTTGTCGGTGTAATCGAACGCGTCCAGCATCATCATGTGCGGGGTCACGGGCGAGGTGGCCTCGTTCACATCGTCGCCGAGCGCCAGGTGAGCGTGCGAATCGATGATGCCCGGCATCACATACTTGCCGGTGGCGTCGATCACCTTGGCGTTCGCGGGAGCGCTCACCGACTTGCCGACTTCGGCGATCTTGCCGTTATGGATCAGGATGCTGCCGTTCTCAATGGTCCCGTGCGTGACCGTGAGGATGGTGGCGTTCTTGATGACTACGTCTTCCGGCTGCGGCGGCTTCGATGTCTGGGCCGAAGCGAACAGGGCCCATAGCATCACGGCCGCGCACAAGACGGAAGCGCGTAAATGCTTCGCCTTCATGGGAATCTCCTTTGGGATGGGTACAGAAGGAAGATTGTATAGTAAGCAAAGACTTACTTCCGAAACCGGGTGGGACGAAATCCAGACCCCATGCGCGCCGTGATCCAACGCGTCAGCCGGGCCCGCGTCACCGCCGGGAATGAGGTCACCGGGCAGATCGGCCAAGGCCTGTTGGTCCTGCTGGGTGTGGGCCAGGGCGACACCGAAGCCGCCGCCGATTACCTTGTCGAAAAGATTTTGGGATTACGGATCTTCGAGGATGCCGATGGCAAGATGAACCTCTCGGTCGTTGATGCCGGCGGCGCGGTCCTGGTGGTCTCGCAATTCACGCTTTATGGCGATGCCCGCAAAGGTAAGCGGCCGTCATTCGACCAGGCCGCCCGGCCCGACGACGCCAATCGGCTGTATGAATACTTCGTCGCCAAAGTCCGCGAGCGCGGCGTGGAGTGCGCCACAGGAAAGTTCCAGGCCATGATGGACGTTGAGATGATCAACACCGGCCCGGTGACGATTCTGCTGGATTCGGAGAAACTGTTCTAGGTCTTCCGCTGCAGCGCACCTTGACGTGCATCCTTCATATTGTTTGTGTGAGAATCGTGGCATGTCTGCCACCGGTCCCTCCCGCCAACTCCTTCGTCACACCCTCGCCACCCTCGCCTATCGCTGCGGTAAGACCCTGCGTGACGCGCCCTCGAGCTTTGCCGCATACGCGGGTGGCACGCGACCGCCGGCCAAGATCCTGGCCCACATCGGCGACTTGATGGATTGGGGCCTCTCCATGGCCATCGGCGCGCAGAAGTGGAATGACTCCACGCCTCTGCCCTGGGAGCAGGAAGTCGCGCGCTTCTTTGCCGCGGTAAAGAAGTTTGATGAGTATCTCGCCTCAGACGCGCCGCTGCAGGCGTCGGTCGAGAAGCTGTTCCAGGGCCCGATCGCCGACGCGCTCACCCACACCGGCCAGATCGCCATGCTTCGCCGCATGGCCGAGTGCCCGATGAAGGGCGAGAACTACTTCGTGGCTGAGATCCAGGCCGGACGCGTGGGCGCGGAACAGGCCGCGCCGAGGAAAGAGTTCGATTAACTGTCTGTAGCGCCGGCGACACCCACCCCAGTGAGCCCTCAGTTGGCTCACTGGGGTGGGTGTCGCCGGCTGTGGCGCGGGCATCTTGCCCGCGCGATTCGTGGGGCAACCCATCTTCTCGATGCCGCGTGACTCATAGATTGCGTCCGAAGGTATTACGGACGCGCTTTGACAGCTTGAAGTAAAGAAACCACGCTGAGATTACACCTGAAGAGCTGATCAACGAGGCTGCGTTGATCCAACGAACAGCAAGAGGGGCTGGAAATACAGAACCACAGCAGCCAGCCGCGCACGCCTTCGACGGTTTCGTTCGTGTTTCTGGGGCCAGGTTCCCACATCACGATTCCCTCGTCATTTCTACCAGACCAACCGAATTCCGGTCTGGTGGATCCGCGCATCTTTACTGACGAGGGGAAGATCAAGATGTAAGGCTGTGGCTGCAATGACGCGGTCAGGCAGGTCGGGAACGACATCGCGGGGGATCCGGCTGACGGCCATGGCCACTGCATCATCCAGCACGGCGACACGGTAACCGGAGTCGGGTTCCCCCAGCGCAGAGACGAGGCGATCAAAAGCAACGCGCGGCAGCCGCTTACGTTCAACAAGATAAATGACTTCGATCAAAGAGATGGAGGGCAAGTAGATCGTTTCTCCAGCTCGAATCTCCTCTTCGATCCGTGCCTTTGCCTGTTGAGAAAGTCGGTCGGAGTCGAGCAAATGCCAGATTGCGGCGTGTGTATCCAGAAGCAGCGACATCAGGAAGGATCCCGGGGGAAATCCTGCCACATTTCACGCCGCACATCGGCGATGTCCTTTTCGTCGAGGTCAAGATCGAGATCCGCCCAGAGACCTTGCAAGCTTTTTCTTCCGTTGACCTTCTCGCCGGACTTCAATGACTCCACGAATGCGAGCACTTCCTGCTGTTTCTTCGGTGAAAGACTCCGTAACTTGTCTTGCAATAACTGTTCGAACGTCATGCCTTCCTCTTGCCTGCATTTTGCCACAAATCCATGATGCCTGGCATCATTCACCGTCCTTGGACGCCCGCAGCAACGCGTCCGCCACCTTCACCGCTTCCACCGCCGCCGGCACATCATGCACGCGGACGATGTGCGCACCGGCTTGCACGCTGGCGGTGACGGTGGCCAGCGTGCCGTAGAGCCGCTGCTCCGGCGGAGCGTCACCCAGGGTGTGTCCCACAAAACTCTTGCGCGAAGTGCCGCTCAACAGCGGGAACCCGAGTTCGTGCAACTCCGCCAGCCGCGCCAGCAGAGGATAATTCTCGTCGAAGTTCTTGCCGAACCCGAATCCGGGATCGAGCGCGATCTGCTCCCGGCGCACCCCGAACTTCAGGGCCACACCCACGTAATACGCCAGCTCTTTCTTCACCGTATCGGTGGGATCGGGCAGCGGCGGCAGCGAGCGCCAGGTCTCCGGACGCCCGCGCATGTGCATCAGCACCACGCCGCACCCGGTCTCGGCCACCACCTCGGGCATGTTCGAGTCCCACTGGAAGCCGCTCACGTCATTGATGATCTCCGCGCCCTCGTCCAGCGCCACCCGGGCCACGCCGGCTTTGTACGTGTCCACGGAGATCACCGACTCCGGCCGCAGCCGCAGGATGCCGCGCAACACCGGCAGGACGCGATCCAGCTCCATCGCCTGGGTCACTGGCTCTTTCTGTCCTGGCCGGGTGGATTCGCCGCCGATGTCCAGGATATCGGCGCCTTCATCCAGCATCTCGAGCGCATGGGAGATGGCGACATCGGTCGAGAAGTACCGTCCGCCGTCGGAGAACGAATCCGGGGTTACGTTGACCACGCCCATCACCCGCGTGCGCGCGCCCAGTTCGAGCGTCCGCGTCCGCAACCGCCATGTGTGCCGGGGTCGTTTCATGGGTATCCGAGTTGCTAGTGTAGCAACCCCCGGACCTGCGCTATCATCCGCTCAGGATGTTCCGTCGCCGCCAACTGCCGCTGCTCTTTCTTTCCGCCTGCCTTCTTCTGGCGGCGCCGGCGCAGGAGCGTACGGAGGTCAAGGAAACCGCCGCCCAGCGCGCCTACCGCTCCCATCGGGGCCCGCAGATCGCCCGCGCCATCAGGAAGATCCTCAGTGACAAGCAGGCCAGCCGCGGATTCTGGGGCATCCAGGTGGTCTCGCTCGATACAGGCAAGACCCTGTTCGAGTTGGACCCGGACAAGCTTTTCACGCCTGCATCGAACACCAAGCTGTTCACCACCGCGACGGCATTGGCCACGCTCGGCCCTGATTTCCGCTTTCAGACAACGCTTGAATCCTCCGGCGCCATGGATTCGAGCGGCCGATTACAGGGCGATCTGCTCCTGGTGGGACGCGGTGATCCCAATCTCTCCAACCGCGTGCTTCCCTACCAGGACCGTTCCGTCTTTGACGGCCCAAGGCTGAGAGTGCTGGAAGCGCTGGCCGATCAGCTCACCGCGCGCGGTGTGAAGGTGGTGGAAGGCGACGTGATCGGCGACGACAGTTTCTTTGCCTTCCAGCGTTACCCACAGGGTTGGGCCCAGGACGATCTTATGTGGCCTGACGGCGCGCCCGTCTCCGCGCTGACGCTTCACGACAATACCCAGGGTCTGGTGATCGCGCCCGGCGCCGCCGCCGGAGAGAAGGCCGTGATCACGCTGAATCCCGACGTCGCGTATTACGACATCGACAACCGAACGGTCACGTCCGCCGGCAATGGGCCGCGCGAGATCGGCATGGACCGCCAGCCCGGCTCGCGCACCCTCGTGGTCTGGGGCGCCATCCCGATGAGCGATCCCGGCATGGCCATTTCCGTCGCCCTCGAAGACCCCGCCGAGTTCGCCGCGCAGGCGCTGCGCACCCTGCTGCAGCAGCGCGGGATCAAGATCACCGGCCGTACCCGCGCGCAACATACCTTGACCGCGACCCTGCCCATCACCGCCCTTCAGGTGGACAAGAATTCGCTCACCGGAAAAGGCGGCGCGGACGAGCCTGCGTACACGGCTTCCACCGGCCGCACCGTATTGGCAACGTACGAGTCAACGCCGCTGCTGGAAGACCTGCGCGTGATCAACAAGGTCAGCCAGAACCTGCATGCGGAGTTGGTGCTGCGCGTGATGGGCCGCCGCTTCGGCACCGCGCCCACACTGGAAGGGGCCCTGGCCGCGGAGCAAGGCGTGCTGGACCAGGCCGGCATCGGCCGTGATGAGTACGATCTCTTCGATGGCTCCGGGCTTTCGCAGCAGAATCTTGTCTCGCCGCGCGCCGTGGTCAAGCTCTTGCTATGGGCAGACCAGCAGCCCTGGGCCGCCGACTTCCGCAGCACCCTGCCCGTCTCCGGTCAGGACGGCACCCTGGCGGACCGCCTTCGCGTGCCGGCATCCACCGGCCGCGTCCAGGCCAAGACCGGCACGCTCAGTTTCGTGAACTCGCTTTCCGGTTATCTGGAGACGGCGAAGGGCGTGCGCCTGGCATTCTCCATCTTCGCCAATCATCATCCGCTGACCAGCGCCGGGGGCAAGCAGGTGATCGACGCCATCGTCAAGGCCATTGCCAACGACAAGCCGCCCGCACGCCGGGCAAAGAAAAAGAGCAAGAGCTGATGCTCTTGCCTTGACCATACAAATCTCTTTGCTCAGCTCGCGCGCGTCTTGCTCACATGCTTCTTCTTGCGGAAGTCGGTGGCCTTGAGCACGGGCGGCTTTGGCTCCTGCTCCACCCGGGCCTCGCCCAATTGCTGGATGATGCGCACGCTCTGCGCCTTCTCCCCTTCGAAACAACGGGTGCAAAGGCATTCATAATGGTCCACCCGGCCGTCGGGGCGTTCCACCGTGATCGGCACCTTGTGCCGCACGGTGGCGTTGCAGATGGCACAGCGGGCGTTGCCGTTCAGCCGGAACTGCAGTTCGGCGTACGACCGCAGAAGCTCGGAATGCCGGATCTCACTGGCCTGGGGTTCATGGGCCTGGGCCACGTTCTCCAGGTACTCCTGGAAAAGCTTGGCCGGGATCTGCCTTCTGTGCTGGCTCATCTCGTGGACTTTGGCCGCCATCTTCAACGGACCATCCTTGCTAGGCTCCGGGGACCTGTATTCCAACACAGGGATTGTTTAGGGCTCAAGTGAAACCTGCAATTGGAATACCAAAGGTAACCTGTATCTGATTACTTTTCCCAGAAAACGGCTCATTTGACCCGCAAAAAGAATACCAGACTGTTGGCTCCACCCCTTCCCAGCTTCGGATGCCGTATCCCTGCGACCGTGAAAACTTGTTCATTCTTAAAGGGGTTAGGCGACAAGCGGCAGGTCTCGCCGTCCCCCTCGGATGCAAGCTCGATCGGCCTGTTGTGGATGGTCTGTGGGAATTGAACATTCCCGGCCAACCCGCAACACAAATAGAGTGATAGCAGGTCACAAAACTGCAATGCTTCGACAAGTCTTTGCACTTTTTGCGCAGAGGCAAGGCTTCTCTTGAGTAGTGCTTCCTGTCGCTCAGCCTCCCGTTTCATGAACATGCGTGTTGGCTCGGCCGGCTTTGGATCTGCGGAATAATGCCCCGCGATCGAGGCAAAGTGCCGGCTCACCAGAGCTCCGCCCAGCGGTGAGAGCTTGGCGGCGGTCTCGATCGAGCTGGTCCAGATCTCAATCACCTCCGTGGCCTGATACTCCAGGAAGGTACGTACCCGGCTGATCTTTTTGTTCCCGTCAACGGCGCGGGAGGTCTGGATGGCGCGCGCATCGGCGGCACTCCATCCGGCATCATGCAGCGCGATGGCGCGCACCACGTTGGCGTCGATATCGGGAAACTGCTCATCATCGAGTTTGGCCGCCATCTCCGCGGCCAGCGCGGCGTGCGTGGGCTGGGTGATCAGCCAGCAGCTTTCCAGCTTCTGGGATTGCGAGCGTTCGATGGCCGCCCACACGGGTTCGGCGGCCTTCCGGGATGGTTCCGGGGCAAGAGGGACTTCGAGAGGTCGGACGATCATCCAGACTCCATTCGCCCGGGAGACGCCGACTATAATACCCGCTTGCGCCCCGTTGCCAACATCTATCTCCTGCTGGCCGCATTCCTGCTGGCCGGCTGCGGCAAAACCGAGAAGCCGCGCCGTCCCCTGACCGCGCAGGAGCAGCGCGGCGAGCGCGTCTATCAGGCCAACTGCGCACAGTGCCACGGCACGGCGGAGATCGGACCCACGCAGGGTCCGGCCATGACCGGCCTCTACAGCAAGCCCTACCTGCCCAGTGGCGCGCCCGCCAACGACGAGCGCGTGACCGAAGTGATCAAGCAGGGCAAGCGCATGATGCCCGGCTATGCCCGCACGCTGGATGACGCCCAGGTCGCGGACCTGGTGGCGTATCTGAAGACCCAGTAGCCAGCTGTCAGCTCCCAGCCTCCAGATCAGGCTCCGGCGACTATCTGCTGGCCGCTTACATCTAGACATTGGCAGCTAGTTTCTCGTGGTTTCGCTTTGGCTAGCAGCTGGCGGCTGGTAGCTGCCGGCTGCTCTTGAGCGACTATAATCAAACTACGTATGGCCTCACCCGCTGAACTCGTGCAGATCGACCTGGCGCCGCGACGTCCGGGCAAAAAGCCGGAGTGGCTCAAGGCCCGCGCGCCCATGGGTGACCGCTACCACGAGCTGAAGAAGCTGGCCCGCGGACTGGAGCTGCACACGGTCTGCGAGTCGGCGCAGTGTCCCAACATCGGCGAGTGCTGGAACCAGGGTACGGCCACGTTCATGCTGCTGGGCAACGTCTGCACCCGGCGCTGCGGTTTCTGCGCCGTGCCCAAAGGACGTCCCGAAGCCATCGACTTTGACGAGCCTCAGCGCGTGGCCGAGGCCGTGCACGCGCTGCGGCTCAAGTACGCCGTGATCACCAGCGTGAATCGCGACGACGACAACCTGGGCGCGGCCCGGGTCTTTGCCGAGACCATCCGCGCCGTCCGCCGGCTCACCCCGGATTGCCACGTGGAAGTGCTCATCCCCGACCTGCAGGGCCGCGAGGACGCGCTGCGCATCGTGCTCGACGCCCGCCCCGAGATCCTGAACCACAACACCGAATCCGTGCCGCGGCTCTACCGCGCCGTGCGCTCGGGCGCGCGTTACCAGCGCACGCTTGACCTGCTGGCCAACGTGAAGCGCTTCGCCCCGGGCATGGTGTCAAAGACCGGCGTGATGGTCGGCCTGGGCGAAGAGATCGAGGAACTGCTCGCCGTCTTTCGCGACCTGGCCGAGCGCAAGGTCGACATCCTCACCATCGGGCAATATCTGCGTCCTTCGAAACACCACGCGCCCATGATGCGCTACTACTCGCCCGACGAGTTCCGCATGTTGAAGGACGAAGCGCTCAAGCTCGGCTTCCGCCACGTGGAGAGCGGGCCGCTGGTGCGTTCGAGCTACCACGCGCACGAGCAGGCGGTCTCGACGGGATTGAGATAACCCCGTCGTCGGTCGTTGGTCGCAGGTCGTTGGGAAAAGCAAAACCAAAGAACCTAACCGCGGATTAGATCGGACCATATCCGATCTCACCACAGAGGCACGGAGAGCACAGAGAAACCCATCCGTGGCAACCGGAAGGAGGCATCCATTGAGCATCCTGTTGTGGGTCCTGCAGGTCCTCGCCGCGCTTGTGTACGGAGCATCGGGCAGCATGAAGGTGTTCCTGTTCGAGAAGATCAGCGGGGATGTCCCGTCCTTTGGGGCGCTGCCGCGGGGCGCTTGGACAGCCCTCGGTGTCCTCGAACTCATCTGCACGGTCGGGCTGATCGTCCCCTCGGCCCTCCGTTGGTATCCGATGCTCACGGTGGTGGCGGCTGCGGTCCTGGCGGCCGAGAGCCTGGTGTTCATCTGGGTGCACGTCAAGTACGGCGAGATTGGGCCCATCATCTTCAGCGCCGTGCTGGGCATCCTCATGGCGTTCCTCGCGTATGGACGGATGTTCCTGCAGCCGATCGTGTGAGCGCCGTCGCAGGCCGTCGGCAGCAGGCCGCAGGCCAACAACAAATCCTTTGAAACCAACCGCGGATCCGAACGGATCAAGGCGGATCTCACCGCGGAGGCACGGAGACGCGGAGAAAACCAACACCAGATCATGTTCCGATCAAAAGCAAATCTGACCGCGGATCAGATCGGATCATGTCTGATCAAAACCTTTTCACCACAGAGGACACAAAGGCCGCAGAGATTCGGGATCCTCAGGCCCGGCGGGCCGCAAGATAATAGCCCAGGCCGTAAGGCCTGGGATAACGCCCCAAAACGTCCCGAGCCCCTTTAGGGGCGGCACGAATTTTCAAAGGACAATCACCTCAGGGGCTAAAGCCCGGGATATTAGTGGGCTTTTTCACCGGCCTAAAGGCCGGTGCTTCCACCTAAACACTAAAACCTGACCACGGATCAGAGCGGATCAAATCGGATTAAACCCTTACCGCCAAGGACGCAAAGAGACGCAAAGTAAATAAAAACATTCGCATCATCCGAGTCGCGCAGCGACGACATACCGGATAGCCCCGCACGTGAGTGCGGGGTAGGCGCGCGTGCGTCTCCAGAGTCGGCTTCAGCCGACGGCACAGCCCGCCCGTGGCGGGCGAAATGGGTAGGTCAGGGCTTTAGCCCTGACTCGCGAAGCGACGAACGGCGGAAGCCGTGGCACATGGTGGAAGCACCTGCCTAAGGTGGAAGCCCCGGCCTTTAGGCCGGGGTGAGCCGAAGGCGAATAGGCGGCACGAATTTTCAAAGAGCGTTTACCCCAGCGGCTGAAGCCGGGGGTTGTTTGCGGCGTGTCGCACGGTTGAAACCGTGCTGTACCCGCGACCATCCGCCGTTGACCTAATACTTGAAACTGCCTTTCGCCGTGTCATCTTGAGCGAAGTGACGGATCTGCTTTTGTCTCTCCCTGAAACGCGATTTTTCGCTTTTTCCACCCACCGCGCTTCCTGAAAATTTCGCACCCCAAAAGCTTGACACCCAATCCCCCTGGGGCTTAAGCCCCAGGGGGATTGGGTGTCGATGTGTTTTCTGATCCTCTGTCATTCATCTTATGAAAAATACCCGCAAGGCATTTCGCAACTAACAATTCAATTCGGCACGGATTTCCCGGCAAAGCCCATCGAGATCGGGAAAGACAGTGAACTCATTGATTCCGGCCAAGCGCAGATCGCGTTTCATTCTTACACATTGATTCGCTGGGATCTCGATCTTCATTAGTCGTTCTGGAATAAATGATTCTAGACCCATTCGTTCGGATCCATGCACGGTAAACGCTCCTCGCTGGACCGTAATTCTCGGGCTGTTGTAAGGAGGAACGATCGCAATGGGTTTTTGGGGGAGCTTGGCTCTTTTGGCAAATATCGGAGGTAGAAAGGGCCTTGCTGCGTCGTCCGTCGTCAGCAGGAGCTCTGCGCTTTTGATCGTCTTCTCGTTCAACGCCCATGGATCTAATAACCATACCGCCGCCGCGGTTTCTCCTGTGTTGTTGCGCAACGCAAAATAAAGACCGAGGAGCGAGCCCACGCTCCAATCCAGTAGTCGTGTTGGTAAACCGTAATGCTGCATAAGGAAGTACCACTCCCATTCACTGCCTGGAAGATTCTTAAGCAACGGCCACGATTTCAATTGAAATTCAGACCGGATTTCATCCGAGTCTAATACGAATGGCGGGCGATATTCCCACGGCAAAAGCTTCCAAGTGGTATTCGATTGACCTCGACACCAAATCTTTGTGTCACCCCATCCTTTTGAAGTGTCGGAATGGAGCTTCAGATACTCTGATAACGAAGTCGCTTCCCGGATGACAACGGAATGTCGATGCCTTGGCTTTCCGGGCATGGATCACAGCACCTTTACACGTGGATCGGACGCGGTGGTGAGTATCGGAAAATGATCGGCCCACCACACTCGTCGCAGACATAGAAGCCTTCGTCATATCCATACGACGAGGGAGCAGGCGGCAGCGCAAACACGATTGGACTCATCTTGATCACATTCCGTTTGGCAAGATCCAGTATCTCCGGCTGGCGCTTCAGCGCAGACTCGGTGAAAGCCCGTGTTTGATGCGGTTCCAGCCCGATCCTCTTGGTCTGGACGGTAAGCCGCTTGCCCGGCTTGAGCCTGACTCTGACTCGACACACTCGGTGCGGGAAAGTTCGTCCCAGGTATCGGAATTCGCAAGGACATCGTAAAGGACCGGTCCATAGCTTTTTTTCGGTCTCAGGGTCGCGGGTTTTAGCCCGTGCTGTTTCCCTTTTTTCGGGCGGGAGTGCTTGGCAAAAGAAATATGTATGGTTTCGTTGCAATGATTTACTACCCGGACATAGCGAGGGTCGGGCATGACGACTTCATCGGTTGCCGAAATTGGTGGAAGTCTGTCTCGGCATTCCCACGATTTAGACGGCGCGAGTATACACCGAGTCTAGCGCTGACTGATATCAAAGATTCACTTTTGCGAAGACGATACAAAGCGACCAGCCTATCCCTATTCTAGATGCGTCCTAAGCTATGTGTTAGGTGCTCTTCGCGCACATCGAAATGTCTTTGTTTTGTGTGGCTTCCCAAACTTTCCCGAAATGGGAATAAAAGCGAGTTGATTGTCGGGAGGCCACGATTGCGAGCTCCTCGTCACTTCACATCAGTAAATTTAGTCGTAATGAAATTGAACGCGGCCTATGCACCACCATGACTATTGGCGCCATAGACTAAATGCTCTATAGAATCAATAAATGGAATTGTAGGTAGTGGGTACGCTACTGCGAAATCCGCAGTATCGACAATTTCTACCAATATTTAGGGAAATGGGATTTCATCAATTTCAAGACTTCGAGTAACGATCAATTCGCCTAGGGGCGCACTAAAATAGAAATGGCAACTTCAATGAATGAGTTGAACATTTTCCTTTCCGCACTAAATTTTCTTTATCAAATATATAAAGACCGCCGTGACAGACGCCCGTCCTCCACTGCCCCAAGTCCAGAGAAGCTACAAGAAGTAATCGCAAAAACAAGAGATGGGGCATTCTCAAAGGAAAGGCTTGAGACTGCCATCGATGTCGCGTTCTCTAGTTCAGAGGCGGCTGAGGTAAAAGCTGACCTTCGAATTGTCACGATTATCGCATCGCCGATTTCAGTTCAAGAGCTTGACTATTGGACTGTAGTAGATGAGACGCTACAACGCCTTGGGAGCATCGCGCATTATACGAAGACATTCAAAGCAAGAGGCATTTCCGGCGCTGAAGGGACATGGGAAATTGAGCTTAAGGTCCTTGCAAAGCTACTGAGCGAGTATCCGGAGATTAAGTCAGGAACAATCCTCTCCCGCTCTAGGGTTTATTTCGAACGTAGAATTATCAACATTCGTTGCTGGTTACAATTCGACGAAAAGAAACATGTGAGCAAACTACTACTCTTAATCGGTGCTGTATTCTTGGAAAGCGACCACGTCGGTGGCTCTAGTGCGCACAATGCGATTCAACTCTACTCACTTGAAGAAGGTAATCAGTCTAATTGGTTGAGATTTAGTCCCCGCACCGCGGAAACCCTTATTAGCCAATTTGAACATCGACTCACTGGCGCCGAGCTCGAACAGCTTGTTTCAACGCTTAGGGCTGACGTCATGGAGCTAGTTAGAGAGGTTGAAGAGGATCGTAAGTCGTTCGCCAATGCAAAAGGAATTCTGGATGCTTTGCCGACAATTCCGGAAGCCAAGTCTGGCTCTCCTGATGCTGGAAAGTGATTGCAAGCTGCCGACGCGCGTCTCGATTCTTGGTAGGCGGAAAAAGTTACTTTTCACTTCAATTCCAGAGTCACGGGCTCAGGTGGGTACTAAGCCTATTCACAATAGCGACAATGGGAATTTAGATTGAGTCTCGACACAAACATGTAGTCAGATTTTCCCTTGACATCCACTCGCACACAATGATACTATATGAACTGTTATTATATCAATTAGCTATTCATTAAAGACCCGGACTAAGATTAATGTTTTCAAATCTTTACCTCTAACCCGTTTGTTTTGAAATCTTTGCGGACCACCTTCCCTCTAAAGTGCCTGTTTTCAAATCTTTGACATGGGGTGGGGGAGGGGGTACCCACTGGTTTCTTGAGGTTGGTTTCTGGTTTTGGTTGTTTTGTGCTGATCTTGGATTTTCTGAGAGCTGGAGGCTGGTAGCTGGCGGCTTATCGCTGAAACCCACGCCAATCGGCATATCACCGGCCTAACTCCTTCCTTCCCAAGGAGCTAAGGGGATATCCCGTCTGTAACTCTTTTTTTTTGCACAACTGGGGGTGGGGGTGGGGATATCCCCGGTATCCTCCAAAGGCCCGGTCAGCCCGGGTGGCAGTTGTTCTTTGAAATTCAGCAGACAGTTTTCTTGCACCAGCCGGCATTCCGCGGACCAGCCACGGATGGTAAAAACCACGGCGGGTGGTTTCCCGCCCGCCGTGTTCCGCTCACGAATGCCGCAAGCGGGCGCCCGGGGACCCGCTAATCCACCAGGATGTTGACCGCAGGCGGACATCCGAGTGGCGGCGGTCGCAGAGGTAGTACCCATCGCCGATGTAGTCCACATAGAACTCATCGCGATCGTACCAGTCATTGGCCCAGTACTCGGGCCAGGGGTCGACCAGGGCGAACCAGAATCCGCCGTACTGGAAGCGCGGATAGCCGCCCACGACGATCACCGGCACGCTGCGCAGGTAGAACCGGTGGGTGGGCCCGAAGTAGACGCGGAAGCTGTCCGTGGGGATGGATGGCGAAAGGCAGGGGTAGGAAATTCAATTGCCGAATCAAGAGCGAACCGGCCGGTACTCCACAATTCGTGCAGGAGAAAGAGACTCAAGAAACCATTGTGGAATCTGGAAATCGGGTAATTGCGGAATTGAAAAGCAAAAACAAGTCCTTCATTTCGCTCGCGGCGCTCGCTCACCAAAGATCAGTTGTCAGTGGTCAGCGGTCAGTCGTCAGGAAAATCAAAAACAGGTCCTTCGCGGCGCTCAGGATGACACCTTAAAAACAGCAGACAGCTAAACCCCTCACAGACTGCCTGTGACATTCAGCACATCCCGAAGCACGATGTTTATGGAACAATATGCGGTTGACCCGGTAAGAGGAGACCGCACGAATGAGACTGCAACGCTTCGAAGTGCCCGGCCTGGCGCATTACTCCTACGTGCTCAGTTCCGAGGGCAAGGCCGTGGTGGTGGACCCGCGGCGCGATGTGGACATCTACACCGAATACGCCGCGGCCAATGACCTGGCCATCAGCCACATCCTGGAGACGCACATCCATGCCGACTACGCCTCGGGCGCGCGCGAGCTGGCGCAGATCACCGGCGCCGAGGCCTGGATGAGCGGCCATGACGTGGGCGAGGACTTCCAGTATCGCTGGCCGCACCGCGACTTCATGGACGGCGAGGTGCTCGAGCTCGGCGACATGCGCATCACCGCGCTGCACACCCCGGGACACACGCCCGAACACTTGAGCTTTCTGGTGGCGGAGAAGTCGCGCGGCGGGCGGCCCATGCTGATGCTCTCCGGCGACTTCGTCTTCGTCGGGTCGCTGGGACGGCCGGACCTGCTGGGCGAAGCGGCCAAGCGCAAGCTGGCCGGCCAGCTCTATGACAGCGTTTTCGAAAAGATCAAGGACCTGCCGGACGGGATCGAGGTCCATCCCGCGCACGGCGCCGGATCGCTGTGCGGCGCGGGCATGAGCGAGCGACCGCAGTCCACGCTGGGCTATGAGCGCCTGTGCAACGCCTACTTCGCCGACCGCGACAAGGCCAAGTTCGTGGAGCACATCCTTTCGACGGTTCCCGAGTTCCCGGAGTACTACAAGCGCATGAAGCGGGTGAACTCGGAGGGGCCGGCGCTGCTGGGCGGCATCCCCGGCAATCCGGAGATGGCGTTAGCGGAGTTTCAGCGCGGCATCGCCGAGGCAGGCGCGGTGGTGATCGACCTGCGGCGTCCGGAAGCGTTCGGTGGAGGACACATCCCGGGAAGTTACAGCATCGGCGGCGACCAGAACCTGGCCAGCTGGGCGGCCTGGGTGGTGCCCTACGACCAGCCCATCTATCTGGTGGGCGAAGAGAACGTGGAGTATCACGCGCGGCGGGCGCTGGTGCGCGTGGGACATGACACGGTGCGCGGCATGCTGAAAGGCGGCTTCCGCGCTTGGATGCTGGCCGGATCGCCGGTGGCGCACGTGCCGCAGATCAGCGTGGAAGAACTGCGCCAGCGCATGAGCGCGAACGGGCTGTTCCTGCTGGATGTCCGCAGTCCAGGCGAGTGGAAGGCGGGCCACGTGGCGGGCGCGGTGCATATCCCCGGCGGGTCGCTGCCGGCGCGGGTGGCGGAGGTGCCGCGCGACAAGAGTATCCACACGTTCTGCGGCAGCGGCTACCGCTCCTCGATCGCCACCAGCGTGCTGCGCCGCGCCGGTCGCACCGACATCACCAATGTGATGGGCGGCATGACGGCGTGGAAACGAGCGGGGTATCCGGTGGTGATGTAGGTTCTTGACCTCAGCGGAGGTGGGCAGTACTCTCGGGGCATGGATTACAAGAAGTACATCACCATCGAACCGGGCAAGAAGGGCGGGCGGCCCTGCGTCCGCGGCCTGCGCATCTCAGTGGCGGACGTTCTGGAATGGCTGGCGTCGGACATGACCTTTGATGAGATCGTGCAGGAACATCCCGACCTCACCCGGGACGATATCCTTGCCTGCCTCGCCTTCGCCGCCGACCGTGAAAGAGGCGTGACCACACTCACGGCGTGAAGCTGCTTTTTGACGAAAATCTTTCCGTCCATCTTCCAACACTCTTAAAGGATGTGTTCCCGGGATCCGCACATCTGTTCCACATTGGGTTCGCTTCGGCGCCTGATTCGGATGTTTGGGAGTTCGCCAAGCGAGAACGATTCGTACTGGTCACCAAAGACGCGGACTTCTACGAACGGAGCGCGCAAGCCGGCCAACCTCCCAAAGTCCTGTGGCTACAACTTGGTAACTGCCGTACCCAACTGGTTGTTGAGATATTGTGCGCGCGGCGAGATGAGATCCAGGGATTCTGGAATGACCCGGAGACCGCATTCTTGATCCTCGGCAAGAAGCGGCCCTGATCAGACGGTCGTGGCGGCGGGCTCGGCGGATTCTTCCCGCTTCTTCCGGCGGCGGTCCCACTCATTGTTCGGACAGGTATCTTTCACCAGCGGAAACACCTCGCGGGCGCGGATGAGCGCCTCGACCACGTTGTTGCAGATGTTCTCCTTGCCCACGTGCTTTTCGAACCCGGCCTCTTTCATCAGCTCGGCGGGCTGACGCGGTGCGCCGCAGAGGACCAGCGCGCGCCCGGAGTTGTGCACCTTGTCGGCGAACTGCTCAAGGGCGTGCAGGCCGGTGGTGTCGAGCGCGGTCATGTTGCGCAGCCGCAGCAGGACCACGGGCGGCATGGTGGGCAGGATGTGCTCCAGTTCCAGCAGCTTCTCGGTGGAGCCGAAGAGGAACGGGCCGTGGATGCGGAAGACCACGGCGTAGTTGGGGATGTCCTTGTCCTGCAGGGTGTGGACGCGTCCAGCCTCGATGTAATCCTCGGTGGCTTCGGCCACGGTGGTGGTGGCGGTGACTTTGCGGATGAACACCAGCGCGGCCACGATCATGCCGAACTCAACGGCGACGGTGAGGTCGGCGAAGACGGTGAGCAGGAAGGTCAGCGCCCAGACCCAGCGGTCGGCCGCGCTCAGGCGGACGAGCTTGGGGACCTCATGCCATTCGCCCATGTTGTAGGCCACGGTCATGAGGATGGCGGCGAGGACGGCCAGCGGGATGTGTCCGGCGAGCGGCGCGGCCACCACCAGCACGAACAGCAGCACCACGGCGTGGATCATGCCGGCGACCGGGGTCCTGGCGCCGGCGCGGATGTTGGTGGCGGTGCGCGCGATGGCGCCGGTGGCGGGGAATCCGCCGAAGATGGGCGAGAAGATATTGGCCACGCCCTGCGCCATCAGCTCCGTGTTGGGGTTGTGCTTGTCGCCGGTCATGCGGTCACTGACCACGGCGGACATCAGGGACTCGATCGCGCCCAGCATGGCCACGGTCACCGCCGGTGAGATCAACGTGATCATCAGCGCAAGAGAGACGTGGGGGAACTCCGCGTGGGGCAGGCCTTCCGGGATGCCGTTGAAACGGGTGGCGATGGTCTCCACCGGCAGGCGCATCAGGAATGCCAGCGTGGTGCCGAACACCATGGCGGCGATGGCGCCGGGCACATGCTTGGCGTAACGCAGGCAGAGCAGGATGGTGGCGAGCGAGAGACAGGCGAGCGTGGTCTCGACCGGCGAGATGGTGGGAAAGGCGCGGATGAGCGCTTCCATGCGGCCGAGGAAGTCGCCCGGGACCTTATCGAGCTTCAGGCCGAAAAAGTCCTTGATCTGCGTGCTGGCGATGAGCACGGCGATGCCGTTGGTGAAGCCCACCACCACCGGCCGCGGGATGTAACGCACGGCCGTGCCCAGGCCGGTGGCGCCCATCACGAAGAGCAACACGCCCGCCATCAGCGTGCAGACCATGAGCCCATCCACACCGTACTTCTGCACGATGTTGTAGACGATGACGACGAAGGCGCCGGTCGGGCCGCCGATCTGCGCGGTGGAGCCGCCGAGCGCGGAGATCAGGAAGCCGGCGATCACCGCCGTGTACAGCCCGCTCTGCGGCGGCAATCCGGAGGAGATGGCGAAGGCCATCGCCAAAGGCAGCGCGACCAGGCCGACGGTGATGCCGGCGATCAGGTCATGCAGGAATTTTGTGCGGTCGTACTCGCGCAGTGCCTGGATCGATCTGGGAACCCAGCGAGTCATGAGGGAGAAGAAACATTTATCGCACTAAAAAGGCCCGGAGGCAAATGGCCGCCAGGCCGATCTCTGCCACAAGGAATCACCACACCTTGCAGGATTTATCGCCGCGGACCATCGGCTGGTCCGGCTTGCAACTGAACGCCTTCCAAAACTCCGGCATGTTGGTGACCGCGCCGATCAGGCGGAACTTACCGGGCGAGTGCGGGTCGGTCACCACCAGCAGACGTGAGGTCTGATCGGTGACGTTCTCGCAGCGGCTGACGGCGTAACCGAGGAAGAAGCGTTGTTCCGGCGTGAAGCCGTCCACGATCTTGCGCTCCTTGCCCTCCAGCGACTTCATGTAGGCCAGATAGGCCATGCGCACACCGCCATTGTCGGCCGTGTTCTCACCCAGCGTGAGCTTGCCGTTGAGATACATGGGTTGACCGGTCTTGTCATCATTCACCGGAGAGTATTCCGCATACTGCTTCTCGATACAGGAGGCGCGCTCTTCGAAGGCCTGGGCATCGGCCTCGGTCCACCAGTCGGTGAGGTTGCCCTGAGCGTCGAACTTGCGGCCTTCATCGTCAAAGCCGTGGGTCAATTCGTGGCCCACCACGCGGCCGATGGCGCCATAGCTGTAACCATCGTCAAAGGCCAGGCCGAACATGGGCGGCTGCAGGATGCCGGCCGGGAAGACGATCTCCGCGAACTGGGGATCGTAATAGGCGTTGACGGTGGGCGGCGTCATGCCCCACTCGCTCTTGTCCACGGGCTTGCCGATCTTGGCCAGGTCGCGCTTCTGCTCGAAGCGGTTGGCACGGATACTGTTGCCGAAGTAGTCGTCGCGCGCGACCTTCACCGCGGAGTAATCGCGATAGGTCTCGGGGAACCCCAGCTTCCTGGTGCTGATGGCGTGGAGTTTTTCGATGGCCTTCTTGCGGGTGGCGTCGCCCATCCAATCCACCGTGCGGATGCTCTCTTCGAGCGCGGCCATCACATTGTTGACCAGCTCGCGTATCTTGGCCTTGCCTTCGGAGCCGAAGTAGCGCTCCACGAAGAGCTTGCCCGAGGCCTCGCCGATCTGGGCGTCTGCCGACGCGACGCAACGCTTCCAGCGCGGCTCCATGGCGCGGGTGCCGCGCAGGTATTCGTTGTTGAAACGATAATTCTCCTCCACGAAAGCGGAGGACATGCGGTTGGCGCTGCTGCGCAATACCCTCCAGCGCAGATACGCCTTCCACTGGTCAAGCGGGAGACTCTCCAGAGCGGTGTTGATGTTCTTGAAAAACTCAGGATTGACCACGTTCATTTCCGTGAACGCGGGCGAGGCGATGGCGTCAAAATAACGGGCCAACTCGAAGTTCGGCGCCAGCTTGATCACATCCGCGCGGGCCATCTTGTGGTCAAGGTTCTTGGGGTCGCGGCGCAGCGTGCGGTCCATATACGCCTGGGCCAATGCGGTCTCGACCTCCATCACGCTCTTGGCGTCGGCGGCCGCGGCTTCCGGAGTCTCCCCCAGCAGCGTGAACATCTTGTTCATGTGTTCCAGGTACTTCTCGCGCCGCTCCACGGACTTGGGATCGGACTTCAGATAGTAGTCGCGGTCCGGCAGGCTGATGCCGGATTGATCAATCTCGGCGATGACTTGCGAGGCGTTCTTCAGATCGGGCGCCGCGCCGAAATTGAACAACGCGCCGATGCCATCCGCGTGCAGATCCGCCACCACCGCGAGCAGCGCTTTGCGGCCGGAGACCGCGGCGATCCTTTTCAGATAGGGCTGGATGACGGAAGCGCCTTTCGCCTCCACGCCCTTCTCATCCATGCAAGCGGCATAGTAATCGCCCACTTGCTTCTCGACCGCATTGTGCCGGTTCTTCGGATCGGACAGTTCCTCCAGGATGGTGCGCAGGCGCGTGCGGTTCAGCTCCGCCATCTCGTTGTACCGGCCCCAACGGGACTGGTCCGCCGGGATGGGATTGGCTGCGCGCCAGCCGCCGCACGCATACTGATAGAAGTCCGCGCAGGGATCGGCCTTGGTATCGAGCTGGCCCAAGTCGAACCCGGCGGCGCCTGACTTGGCCGCCGGCGCCTGGGCAATCAGATTCGTCACAGCGAATAGGAGACATCCGCAGAAAAGTCGTTTCACAGTCCGTCCTTGGCCCGCGATCCGGGCAACTGCGTCCGTGCAAACAACAACGCCGTGCCTGGCGGCACGGCGTTGCCATCTTTTACCAGACTCGGCACCGTTTCTCCGGCGCCATCTTGTCACCGGCCTTGCAACTGAAGGCTTTCTGGAACTCCTCCATGTTGCCGATGGTGCCGTTGGCGCGGAACTCACCCGGAGAGTGCGGATCGGTCTTCACCCGGTTGAGTGATTCCGCGTCCGTGGTGTTCTGGCACCATACCTGGGCAAAGCCAAGGAAGAAGCGCTGCGCCGGCGTGAAACCGTCGACCACTTTCTTGTCTTTGCCGGCGAGAGTGTTCATCAGCGCCATATAGGCGATGCGCAGGCCGCCGTTGTCGCCGATGTTCTCCCCCAGGGTCAACTTGCCATTCAACCTGGCCGGCTCTCCGGTCTTGGAATCATTCACCGGAGAATACGACCCATATTGGTTGACGATGCAGGCGGCCCGGTCCTCGAATTGCTTGCCGTCCGTCTCCGTCCACCAGTCCTGCAAGTTGCCCTTGCCGTCGAACTTGCGGCCGGAGTCGTCGAAGCCATGGGAAAGCTCATGGCCGATGACCGCGCCGATGCCGCCGAAGTTCACCGCGTCATCGATCATGTTGCTGAAGAACGGGGGCTGCAGGATGCCGGCCGGGAAGACGATCTCCGCGAACTGGGGGTTGTAATAGGCGTTGACGGTGGGCGGGGTCATGCCCCACTCGGTCTTGTCCACCGGCTTGCCCAGCTTGGCGTTGTTGCGCTTGGTCTCAAACACGTTGGTGCGCAGGTTGTTGCCGAAGAAGTCGTCGCGCTTGACCGCGACCGAGGAGTAGTCGCGGAAGATATCGGGATATCCGATCTTGTCCTTATTGAGCAGCTTCAGCTTTTCGACCGCTTTCTTCTTGGTCTCCGGTGTCATCCAATCGAGCTGGTTGATGTCCTGCTCCAACGCGACCGTAAGGGCTTCCACCAGTTTCTTCATGCGGGCTTTGCTGTCACCACCGAAAGCCGCGGCCACATAGAGCGGGCCGAGGGCCTCTCCCAGGTTGCCATCCACACTGTTCACGCAGGTCTTCCAGCGTGGGGGCTGTTCCTTGATGCCGCGCAGGAAGCCGTTGTAGAAGTCGAAGTTCGCCTTTTCGAAATCGGAGGCCAGGGTCTGCGCGGCGGAGTTCAGCAAACGCCAGCGCACATACGCCTTCAGGTCGTCGAGTGGTGTGTCTTTCCAGGTCCCATCCAGCGCCTGGAAGAACTTGGGCCAGCCGACGTTGACGGTCTCGAACTTGGGCGACTCCGACGCCGTGAAGTACGCGTTGAAGTCGAAGCTCGGAGTGAGCGCGGCCATCTCCGCATAGCTCATCTTGTGGTCGCGGTTCTTCGGATCGCGGCGGCCCACACGGTCCAACTGCGCGTCCGCCAACTTAGTCTCCAGCGCCAGGATGGCCGCGGCCTGGGCCGCGGCCTTCTCCGCGCTGTCACCGGCCAGTCGGAACATCTTGGTCATGTAGGCAACATATTTCTCGCGGATATCGGCCGAGCGCGGGTCGGGCTTCAGGTAGTAGTCCCGGTCGGGCAGGCTGGTGCCGCCCTGATCTATATTCATCAAGGTCCGGTTCGAGTCCTTGAGGTCGGAGCCCACGCCGAAGTTGAACAGCGCAACAAGGCCTTCGCGACGGAACTCACCCATAGCGCGGACCAAGTCCGCCTTGGTGGCGGCCGCGTCCAATTTCTTGAGATAAGGCGCCAACGGCTGGATGCCGCGGCCGTCGATGGTCTTGGTGTCCATGCAGGAGGCATAGAAGTCGCCGACCTGCGCCTCCAGCTTGCCGTGCTTCACGCCCGGCTGCGAGGCTTTCTCCAGAATGTCTTTCAACACATAACGGTTGTACTCGGCGAGGTAGTCGAACCGGCCCCAGCGGGACTTATCGCCCGGGATGGGGTTGGCCTTGCGCCATCCACCGCACGCATACTGATAAAAGTCCTGGCATGGATCCACGCTCTTGTCGATCGCGCTCAGGTCCAGACTGCGCGGCGGCGACATTTTTTCGCTACCCTGGGCGAAAGCCGCCACCCCGAGAAAAAGGCATACCGCCACCATCATCATCCGTTTCATGGCCACCTCGAATTTAATCTATAGGAGCCAGGACCCGGCGCTGGTCACGCCGGGTCGTGCTGGTCCTGTCAACTGCTTCTACCAGACGCTGCAGCGCTTGGCCGGGTCCGGCGCCAGGGCCGCACCCGCCTTGCACGCGAACGCCTTCTGGAACTCCGGCATGTTGCGCACCGCACCATTGGCCCGGTAGCGGCCCGGCGAATGGGGGTCGCCGAGGGCCTGTACGCGCGCCGACTGGTCAGTGTTGTTCTGGCACCACACCTGGGCATAGCCGAGGAAGAAACGCTGTTCCGGCGTAAAGCCGTCGACCTTCACGTTCTTCCTGGCCGGCTGCTTGGCCAGCACGTTCATCAACGCCATCCAGGAGATGCGCATGCCGGCATTGTCCGCGCCGTTCTCGCCCAGCGTGAGCTTGCCGTTCACATGCACGTCATTGCCCTTGTCATCTTTTACCGCGACATAGCCGTTGTACTGGTCCACGAAACAGCCGGCCCGCTCTTCAAAAGCCTTGCCGTCCGCTTCCGTCCACCAGTCTTTCAGGTTGCCGTCGGCGTCGAATTGGCGGCCCTGGTCATCGAAGCCGTGGGTGATCTCATGGCCGATGACCACGCCGATGGCGCCGTAATTCACGGCATCATCGAGTTCCTTATAGAAAAACGGAGGCTGCAGGATGCCGGCGGGGAAGTTGATGTTGTTCTCCTGCGGGTTGTAATACGCGTTCACCGTGGGCGGCGTCATCAGCCATTCCGTCTTGTCGATGGGCTTGCCGATCTTCCCCAGTTGGCGCTGGAATTCGAACTCCGAGGCGCGGCCCATGTTGCCGGCGAAATCACCCGGCACGATGTTCACCGCCGAATAGTCACGCCATTTCGACGGATAGCCGACCTTGTTGGCGATCTTTTCCAGCTTGTGCAGGGCCTGCTTCTTGGTCTCCGGACTCATCCACGGCAGCCGGGTACGGATGTCCTGGCCGAGCGCGGTGTAGAGATCGGCGATCATCTTGTCCATGCGCTGCTTGGCTTCGGGACCATAGGCCTTCTTCACATAGGCGATGCCGAGGGCTTCGCCCAGGCTCTGGTCGACGAAATCCACACACCGCTTCCAGCGGTCACGCAGCTTCTGCGTGCCGCGCAATGACTTGCTGTAAAAATTGAAGTTCTCATTCACGAAGTCATCGGAGAGAACGGTCGCGGCATTGTGCACCGCCTGCCAGCGCAGGTAGGTCTTGATGTCGTCCAGGCTGGAGCTTTGCACCACCGCGTTCACACCGGTGAGGAACTTGGGCACAGAGACATTCAACGTATCCAGCTTGGGGGTGCCCACGCCGGGAACATATTTCTCCCAATCAATCGCGGGAGAAAGATTCTGCAGGATCAGGATGGAGGTGGGGTTGTACTGGATCTGCGGATCGCGCTGCTGCACCGGAGTCAGAGAGCTCTTGGCCAGCGCGGTCTCGACCGCCATCACCGCCTTTGCGCCGGCCGCGGCCTGCGCCGCCGAGTAGCCGGAGAGTTCCAGCATCCTGGCCACATGCGCCTGGTACTTCTCGCGGATCTCCACCGACTTGGGGTCCGTCTTGGAGTAGTACTCGTTGGTGGGAAGACCGAGTCCGCCCTGATCCACATACGCGATCACCTTGTTGGCGTCCTTCAGATCGGGCGAGGAATAGTAATTGAAGAACCCGGGCAGAGTGGCCCGGTGCAGCGCGATCAGGACATCCGTCAGCTGGTCTTTGGAGGTCATGCCATCGATCTTGGCCAGTTCCTTGGAGATCGGGGCGATGCCGGCCTTGTTGACCGCGGGCTCATCCATGCAGGAGGAGTACAGGTCGCCGATCTTCTGGTCCACGGCATTGCGGCCGGCGCCGCCTTTGGCCGAAGCGTCCAGGATCTCGCGCAGCATCTTCAGGTTGTTCTCATAGAGTTCGGTAAAACGGCCATAGCGGCTAAGGTCGGCGGGCAGCGGGTTCTTCTTCCGCCAGGTGCCGCAGGCAAATTCGTAGAAGTCTTCGCAGGGGTCGACGGACTTATCGAGAGCATCAGCGACCACGGTCGCCTTGGTCGGAGCGGTCGCCGCGGCGGCGGGCTTGGCCGCCGGCTTGGCCTTGTTGTCGGCAGCATATAGAGCGCCGCACGTCAGCAAGAGCATCAGCGCGGCAAGCAGGGAGAAAGACTTGAAGGCACGCATCAGGAACCTCGTCTCTTTCAGTAGGATTCGGGAATCAGAAGCTGACTGTCCGGTGGCGGTGTACAGACCCCGCCGTGCTACCTCTATACGCGGCAGACCGCATATAAGTTGCCGTTCGACGCCCCGGCAACCCACCATAATAGCCGTATCCGAGCGGGATTGGAAAGGTGTTGGGACAAGCCGTGGACTGGTCGGGACAGGTACTTTGTGAAACCTGAGCTCTGCTCTTCAGAACAACTTGAATCGGATGGTCAGATACTTCTTGGGATTTTCCCGGATGGCCTTCACCAGATTGCGTGTTTCCACCAGCATCTGATCGGCGTTGTTATATAAGGAAGGATCGATCATCAGCTTGCCCACGCTTCCCTGCCCGGAATCGATGCGCTCCGTGATCGAGGCCAGCTTGGTCACGATGGTGTCGAATTTCCTGGCGAATTCTTCATCGTGGGCCAGCTTGCCGAGCGAGCCCTTGCCGGCGTTGATGTCCGCCATCAGCTGATTGGCCTTGGCCAGCGTCTCGTTGGCGTTCTTGTAAAGCGCTTCATCCTTCAGGAACTTGCCCGCGCTGCCCTTGCCCGCGTCGAGATCGTCCGCGATCTTTTCCAGCTTGGTGATGGTGTTGTCCATCCGCTTGTAAAGCTGATCATCTTTGAGCAACTTGCCGATGTTGCCTTTGCCCGCATTGATGTCCGCCACGATCTGCTGCATCTGCAGCACCATGGAATTGGCGCGGTTGTAAAGGCCAGGGTCCTTGATCAAAAGACCGACCGTGCCCTGTCCACTCTCCACCGTCTGCAGGATGCGGTCCATGCGCTTCACCAGCACGTCCATGTTCTGCAAGGTGCTCTGGCCGGCCTTGACCGTGTCGTCGATCGAGGTGGCGCCTTCGCCGGGGATCTCATCACCCTCCTGCACCTCACCCAGCTTGGCCAATTTGCTCTCGATGTTCACGTAAACATCGCCGATCACGCCAGTGGTGGATAGATTGGCCAGCGAATCCTTGCGGATGCGGAAGCGGTACGCCGGGTTCACCCGCATCGTGACTTCCACGGGGTCTAGCTGCCGGCCCGGCATGACGCGAATGGCGGTGACATTGCCGATGGTCACGCCTTCGAGCGCAACCGGGGCCCCGACACGCAGGCCCTGTACGCCCTGAAAATAACTTTTGATCGTAAGTTTGCGGGTGAAAATGCCGCCGCTGCCGCTCATCAGGAAGATGAGCACCGCCAGAGTGATGCTGGCAACGATGACCGTGATCCCCACACGGAGCTGGGACCACTTCAGCTGCTGTTGGCTCGGCACGGTGTCCCTTGGGGCGAAAAGTGCTACAGAGCGGTGAATATATCAGAAGCAGTAGCCAGCTGCCAGCTACCAGCTGCCAGCTACCAGCTACCAGAAGAAACTTGCACCACCAAGGAAATGAAGGGGCACGACGGAAATGCGGACAGATCTCATCCGGCGACTTCAGAGCGGACCTTGCCGGCCGGCTTGACCCGGAATAGCACCGCTATCGCGTAGGCGGCGGCGCCGCAGGCCAGGGTCACATTCAATCCGAAGTGGATGGCGATCACCATGGCGCTCACCGAGCCGAGCACGCTGGCAGCCGCGTTCAAGGCCCAGGCCCACTCGATGCGGCGGTCGCCGAGTTCGTCCAGCGCGCGCAGGCCGGTGGGGAACGGCATGCCCATCAGAAAGCCGAGCGGCGCGATCATCAGGCCGCTGAGCAGGAGCTTGAGGACGAAGTCCAGGCCCACCAGGCGGCTGATCACCACCGGCAACAGCCACACATAAATAGATACGCCGGCGACGATGGCCAGCAACGGCATCCACACCCGCGCGCTGTGCGTGAGCCAGCGGCGAGCGGCCGCACTGCCCAGGCCGCTGAACAGCAGCATGAGGAACACGACCACGGTCAGCGCGTAGACCGGATGCCCGAGGAACAGGACAAAGCGCTGAATGAGCGCGATCTCCACAAAGATGAATCCCAGACCGATGGCGAGGAAGTAGAACAAGCGGCTGAAACCGCTTGCGTTTCTAGTTTCTAGTTTCCGGCTTCTAGAGAAAAGCAGGAGCGGGAGGATGAGGAATGCCAGCACAGCCACGAAGCTGATAACCAGCACCATGAACAGGACGGTCACGCCCAGGTTAATGCGCCAGTCCATGCCGCGTCCGGTGCCGGCGAGGATGCGGTCGATCACGTCGCTGGTCTTGAAGGTGAAGAAGAAGAAAGGATTGGAGTCGTAGACAGGGGTGATGTTGTAAGGGTAGTGAAGTGAAGTCCAGCGTGGTGAATTCTGGCCAATCAATGTGCAAAAAGCAAATTCGGTAGGTGTGCCACTTCCTTCGTACGTTTCACCGAATAGGCTCGCCATTCCCGGTTGATAGATCAAATGCAACGAGTCGTTCGCGGACAAATACTGTCTTACTTCACGAATCTCTGTCTCATCCAGCGCTGACTTCTTGATGACGACCGCGACTGGTCGGCCATCGGCATCCAGGGGCCCATCGGAGACAACGAGAAAGTGGTTTTGTGGATCTTTAGTGCCGAGGCGATGCAGTGCCTCAATCCCCTGGCTCACCACGCGCAGCGCTTCTCTCGGCTCCTTGAACTCCCAGCGGGTGATGGCGATGAAACCGTCGGGCTTCAGGTGCTGGAAATATTCCTCGAAGGCTTCCACCGTATACAGGTTGTTCTCGCTGAGGGCGAAGGCGCCGGCGGCGGTGGAGGCCCAGGTGTCCACCAGGGTCATCTGGATCACGTCGTACTGTTCTTTGGAGTTGCGGATGAAGCTGCGCCCGTCGCCCACGTGCAGATGCACCTCGGGCCGCTCATAAAGATGATAGGAATAATCGGCGTACTTGCCGCGCATCACGTCGGTGGCGATGATGTCATTGATCTCGATGGCGGTCACGTCTTTGCTGCCGCTGGCCACGGCGCGCAGCACATCCACGCCGCCGCCCGGGCCGATGATGGCGAACTTGCCCTGCGGCCGCAGCACGTTGGCGATGGCCGGAGCCGCCGACATCAGGTCCTTCTTCCAGTTGTAGCCTTGGCCGCGCGCGGCCTTGTCGCGGTCCACCAGATTCAGGTTGGCGGGCGGATCGGCGGGCTGGTCCCACTTGGCCGGGTCCACGTTCATGATGGCGGTGGAGGCGTCGGCGTCAATGACCACGTACTTGGCCTCGCCGACCTTGTCCACCTCGATGCGGGAGATGGCGTTCCACTTGGTGTACTCCACCCAGGGCTGGTCGCGACGCTGGCCCTTGGCGTAGACGATGTCGATCCACCTGCCGCTGTGATTGGCGCCGATCAGCACGACGAATCCCGCCGCCAGCGCGAATCCCGCGCGGCGCGCGCGCCGCGACTCCGCCCAAAGGGCCGCCGCGGCGGCCATGGACACCGCCGCGAAGAGGATCGCGTTGGGCCCGCCGATCCAGTCCAGCAGCGGCACGATGGCCAGACAGGCGAGCGATCCGCCGACAAGGTCCGACGCATACATGCGTCCGATGCGCACCGTCTCCCGGGCAAAGACCACGGAGAACAGCAATCCGGTAAAAAAGAACGGCACCGCCGTGGCCAGGTACACCACCGTCAGCTTGGCGAAGTTCCAGCGCGAAAGCTCCAGTGAGATAGGCAAGCGCAGCACTACTTCCAGCACCAGCAGGATGGCGACGGCGTTGAGGCCGCACAACCACGCGCCCAGCGTGCGCACGCTCCACTGCTCCAGCCAGGCGCGGCGCACGTAGCTGAACACGCCACCCGCGCCCAGCCCAAGCAGAGCCACGGAAATGGCGAGAAATGCGAAGTGGTAGAAGAGCACCACGCTGAACAACCGCGTCATGCCGAGTTCCAGCAACAGGCTGGAGAAACTGACGAGCGCGATGGCGGCGAGCGTGCGGGAGGATCCGGTTGGGGAGGAGAGCATGGATAAAGGTTCGAGGTTTGATGTACGAAGTACGATTTAGAAACCTACTTCACACTTCAATCTTCTATCACAACGATGGCGAATGCCATTTCTTCAGTGTGGGTGAGGGAAAGATGCGCGCGTTTGGCGCCGAGGCGCTCGAAGTGTTCGCGGGCGCGGCCATGATAAAGGATGGTGGGTCGGCCGCCGGGCTCGCGTCCCACTTCCACGCTCTGCCAGGTCACGCCCTGCCGCAGTCCGGTGCCGATGGCCTTCATGCCGGCCTCTTTCGCGGCGAAACGTGCGGCGAACCGCTCCACCGCGTTCTTCTTGCTCTTGCAATACGCGATCTCGCGCGGCGTGAACACACGCTCAAGGAACCGCTCGCCGAAGCGGGCGATGGCCTGAGCGACGCGGGGGACTTCGGTGATGTCTGTTCCGGTGCCGAGCAGCATTGAGCAATTTAGTAATTTCGTAATCCGGTAATTGAAAAGCAAAGGCAAGAATATTCCGCAATCACGACACTAACCAGCAAGGACCAAGAGAGCAAAATCACCGAATCGCACAATCAACAGATTTCAAATTACCAGATCACTAAATCCCCAATTTACCCGATCCTTCCATCGCTAGGCGCCGCAGCCCATCACAAACGACTGAGCGCTTCCTGCAGGGCCGCCACCTGCTCTTCAAACACCGTGCGCAGGTCGAGCATCACCCGGCCTTCGTCCACGCGGGCGATGATAGGCGGGTCGTTGGCGCGGAGGCGGGCTTGCAGCTCATCCGCACTCAGGTCTTTGTGCGTGACCGCGAGCAGGAACGTGGGCAGCGTGGCCGTGGGCGCGGTGCCGCCGCCGATCACGGATTCGCCGGCGACCACTTCGGCCGCCAGCTTGGGATGACGCAACCGGGCTTTCAGCGCCTCGGCGCGCATCCGAAGCACATCCGCGGAAATGCGCATCATCCGCAAGGCCGGGACCGTGTCATACGAGCCGCGCACATACTCCGCCAGTGTCGCTTCCAGCGCGGCATAGGCCAGCTTATCGAGGCGCAAGGCGCGAAAGAGCGCGTTGGAGCGGATCTTCGCGATCCACTCCTTGCGTCCGCTGAGGATGCCGGCCTGTGGGCCACCTAACAATTTGTCGCCGCTATAGGTCACCACGTCCACGCCGGCGCGCAGACTCTCCATCACTCCCGATTCGTTGTTCACACCCACTTGCCTCAGGTCGAAGAGTGAACCGTTGCCCTGGTCTTCCAATACCGGGACCTTGTGCTTCTTGCCCAGCGCCACCAACTCCTCCAGCGAAGGCTGCTCGGTGAATCCGACGATGGCGAAGTTCGAGCGATGCACGCGCAACAGGAGCCGGGTCCGCTCGGTGATGGCGTTCTCGTAATCGGCGATGCGGGTGCGGTTGGTGGTGCCCACCTCGCGCAGCGTGGCCCCGCTCTTGGCCATGATCTCGGGCACGCGGAAGCTGCCGCCGATCTCCACCAGCTCGCCGCGGCTCACGATGACTTCCCCGCCCTCGGCCAGGGTGTTCAGCGCCAGCAGCACGGCGGCGGCGCAGTTGTTCACCACCACGGTGTGCGCTTCATAGGCGGCCGGGCCCAGCAGTTTGGCGAACAGGCGCTGCACGTGGACGTCGCGCTTGCCGCGCTGTCCGGTCTCAAGGTCGAATTCAAGATTGGAGTATCCGCCGGCGGTGGCGGCGATGCGTTCGATGGCGGGCCGGGAAAGCGGCGCGCGACCGAGGTTCGTATGCAGGACCACGCCGGTGGCGTTGATCACCGGGCGCAGCGAAGGCGCCAGGTTGCGCCGCAACTCGCGCTCCACGGCATCATGGATGCCGGTGACGGCCAGGTCGACGCCGGCGGTGTCCAGATGTCCCGCGGCGATCTCTTCGCGCAGACGCGCCAGCACCACGCGCGTGGCCTCGGCCACGACCGCATTGCCTTCGCGCACCGCCAGTTCCAGCATGGCCGTGGTGCGCAGCAGCTCATCCACGGAGGGAAGCTTGCGATAGAGCGCGTTGGCCGCCTGGCTCACGCGATTATTGTACCTTGGGATAACGGGCTCGGATGCCGCCGACAAACTCTTGTAAATAGCGCTGTGTGCCACAAAGTAGCTGCCGCAATGAACCTTCTTCCCAGTCAGAGAAAGACTTCCACGGATTCATGCAATTCTTGTTTCTTCGATGTTTATTCGCTATGATATGCTCGGTTGACTAAAGTAATTGTATGAAGCGAGCTCGACAACTGGTCTCCAAGATCATGCGTTCCATCAAATCAACGGGAACGCGCCCTGAAAAAAGCCTTGCGTCGGTCTTGCGTAGATCTCAACTGAGATTTCGCGCACATCCTAAGGGCGTTGAAGGAAAGCCTGATTTTGTTTTATATGATTGGCGGTTAGCAATCTTTCTAGATGGAGATTTTTGGCATGGGCGACAATGGCGCACGCGAGGTTTTCGTAGCCTTGAGGATCAGCTTCGCAATTGCAATAATCGCAGTTATTGGATAAGGAAGATACATTCAAACGCAGCGCGTGATCGCGCTGTAAGCAGGCGGTTGAGGAAAAGCGGTTGGTCAGTAATACGAATCTGGGAAGGTGACTGGAAGCAGCGCCCGAATGTCTGTTTGAAAAAAATCATGCGGACTGTCGAAAGAAGGAGAGCAGGACAATGAGGGCGGCGGAATTTTTTTCAGGTATTGGATTGGTCCGCATGGCTCTAGAAAATGAGCGCTGGCAAGTGGTATTTGCCAACGATAATGACGAAAAGAAGTTTGCAATGTATCAAGGCAACTTTGGGGGGACGGATTTTCGGCATTGTGACATTCAAGACATCACCTCTGAATCTGTTCCCAAGGTCGACCTTGCCACTGCATCATTCCCCTGCATTGACGTCTCACTAGCGGGAAACCGAGCCGGCCTTGCCGGTAAACATTCATCAACGTTTTGGGAATTTGCGCGCATTCTGAAAGGAATGGCTTCAAAGCGTCCCCGATGGGTGTTATTGGAAAACGTACTCGGATTATTGACTTCCAATGAAGGTCGCGATTTACGTGAAATTCTTAGGACACTAAATTCACTAGGATATGCATGTGACATTGTTGTAGTCGATGCCAGATTTTTCGTTCCCCAGAGCCGTCCGCGGCTTTTCATCATCGGGAAACCACCTATTCCGAATAGCAACAATGGACTGCTCAGGACACATTTAGCCCGGCCCAAAGCCGTAGTAGATTTCATTCTGAAGAATCCGGGACTGGATTGGTCTATTTCGAACTTGAGTCCCCTAAATATCAAGCGAGAGACCCTTTCTCAGTTACTCGAGCGGTTTCCCGATTCTTCGTCAATTTGGTGGGGCAACGATCGCAAGAAACATCTTTATTCTCAGATGAACGAATTGCATCGGGAGAAATTACAGACAATCGTCAGGTCGCAGTCGGACTCATTTGCAACGGTTTACAAAAGGATACGAGAAGGCAAGTGCAGAGCGGAATTGCGCACAGATGGCATTGCGGGCTGTCTACGTACGCCCCGAGGTGGGAGCAGCAAGCAATTCGTTATCCAGGCCGGGCGCGGTCGGTGGCGAGTCAGGAACATGACGGCGCGGGAATATGCGAGATTACAGGGAGCGCCGGAATTTACCATTGACGTGCCTGAAAACATGGCATTGCTGGGTTTTGGTGACGCAGTGTGCGTCCCTGCGGTACAGTGGGTAATTAGAAATTGCATCTCCAGCAACGGACAAATAGGTCTGCGCAATGGCAAGAATTCGAAAGCCCAAGCCCTTAGTGATGTCGCCTCCATCCGATCTTGATTTCGAAAAAGCCCTGATGTTTTTCCATGCATATATGTACGGGCCTCTTCAGGGAAAACTAAGACTGTATCTTGCCCGAGACATCCATGGCGCCGGGAAGGTGCTGCCATCTGATTGGGAAGTTTTCGCATCGATCTTGGTTAGGGACGAAGGCACAAAGCGCGGAAAAGGCACGGACCTGAAGAAGTACGAGGTTAAGTCCGCCGAGAAGGGCGGAAGTTTTGAGTACCAGTATCACAAAGACACCGGAAAGCAGAAATTGGATGACGACTCTCGTGTAGGTCATCTGTTTTTTAGTCATTCGGACAATTTGAAGCGTGTTGAGCTTAGATTCGTTACTGGGAAAAAGGCATCCAAATTCTTCGACAAATGGAAAGCTGAATATCCGGACCCATACCCTCAGAGATATCGGAAAAGCATTCCAAATAAATGGGTTAAGGACAATGGTACGTTGATTATGAGATTGATCGACGGTGAGATTGACTTCCCTAAGATTTGAGGCCTATATTCCCTCCGGCTAAAAGCAGGACTTTTTAGCTACCATTGAAAGGCTCATCCCACTTCCACCACTCCGTAGCGGCGCTGCCAGTGGCTCTTAAGGTGGTCCATCACAGTCACGACCCCCTGTTTGGAGATGGCCGGATCGTTTCCTGCGACCACAATCGCAGCCTCGCGCTTGGCCAGCTCCAGGATCTTGCGGTCGCGCACCAAGCTTGCGAAGCGGAACTCCGATGTGCCGCCGGCCCATGCCACAAACGGGTCACTTCACGACAGTGATCGTGCCCTTCATCCACGGATGAGGGATGCAGGTGTAGTGGTATACGCCGGGCTTGCTGAACACATGGCTGAACGCCATGCCTGACTTCAGCATGGGAGTCTGGAACTCGCCTTTGTCATCCTTGTTGAAGTGGACCATGTCATCGGTATTGAGGAACGTGACCCTGCTGCCGGACCTGACCGTCACATGCGGCGATGAATACGAGTTGGCCGGGTCGGGATTGTAGTTGCCGGCGCCGGGCAGCATCTTGATCACCACATTACCGCTCATCGCATTCACCGAGCTCTTTAGATCCTCCAATTCCTCGGGAAAACTGGCGGCGCTGAAGCTGGTGATCGGGTAGGCCAGGGACACGGGCTTTGCGGGCTTCTTGGGCACGGTCTTGCGCGGCGCGGCCGCAGGAGGCGCGGCCGGTTTCTCCATCGACGGCGCGGCATGATCATGGGCGGCGGGCGCGGCCACGTGGTCACTGTCACTCATGGTCATGGCTTTGGCTCCGGCGGTGACGGGATCGAACACTTCACCATTCTTGGGCCCGTCGATCACGATCGAAGCGGCCGCGCCTTTGTGCAGGCGGAAGATGGCGTGGTCCACCAATAAAAATGTGCCGGGCACGGAGGACGCAAACTCCACCACGGCCGAACCTCCGGCCGGGATGAGCGTGGTCTGGATGCCGTGGCCGGGAGGCGAGAGGATGTCACCCTCGCGGTAGACATTGGAAAAGATCTGGCCGATCACATGGAACGACGAGATGTAATTCGGTCCGGCATTGCCCACCCACAAACGGACGGTCTCACCGAGGTTCGCCTTCAGGGCCTTGGGGCCCATGGTGGAGCCGACCGCGCCGTTGAAGACCACATATTGCGCGTCTTCGCGGTCGCCGCGCTCCATGGAAAAAGTCTGCTTGCCCTTGTTGCCGTTGAGCGTGTAGAGCTCGTGTTGCACCACGTAGTATTCGCGGTCCGCGGCAGGCAAACCCTCCGCCGGTTCCACGATCACGAATCCGAACATGCCGTTGGCGATGTGCGTGGGAATGTCCGGGCTGGCGCAATGGAACATATAGAAGCCGGGCATCAGGGCCCGGGCCTCGAGCACCGCGGTCTCGCCCGGAGCCACGTTCAGCGACGACGCGCCGCCACCCGGGCCGGTCACAAAGTGAAAATCAATGTTGTGGTTCCTCATGCTGGTGATGTTGTTGGTGAGATGCACCTCCACCAGGTCGCCTTCGCGCACGCGCAGCACCGGGCCGGGGACCCGGCCTTCGAACGCCCAGTAATCTTCGTAGATCACGCCCGGGGCGATCTCCGCCTTGGTCTCGCGCGCTTCCCAATTCACGACGACCCGCCGCTGTTCCTTCCGTGTGATGGGCGCCGGGACCATGGGAGCGTGTGTCCAGGCCGCCGGCTCCGTCTTCAATGTGGCTTTTGGTTCCAACACCAGCTTGCGGCGTTCGCCGATCTGCGCCGACATCGTGCTTCCCAGCAACAGGGCCGTGATCAGGATCCAAAGTTTCGACCGCATATGAGTCCTCCTTATGAATTCCTGTGTTTCCAAGGCTAGCGAGGGGTGGGCCGGGCAGCAGTGACTAATGTCACGGGGACCTTGATACGCCAGGGCATGGCGCAAGTTGCTACAATCGCCGCATGCCGGAAGCGCGCTCCACCATCCTGCAAGCCCTTGGAAAAGCGGCCCTTTTCTCCGGATTGTCGGAAGAGGAGATGGCCCAGCTGGCGGGCCGGGCGGTGCGCAAGCTTTATGGCGAAGGCGAACTGTTGTTCGCGGAAGGTGAACCCTGCGCGGGGTTTTACGTAGTGGCCCAGGGCGGCGTGCGCATCTTCAAACTCTCACCCCAGGGACGGGAGCAGGTCCTGGCCATGGAGGGACCGGGTAGTTCGATCGCGGAGCTTCCGGTATTTGACGGCGGCCCGTATCCGGCGTCAGCGAATGCGACCACGGAGACAGAGATGATCTTCATCTCGCGCAAGGACTTTCATGCGTTCTGCCGTGAGCGTCCCGAAGTCGCCTTGAAGCTCCTGGCCGTGGTCGGTTCCCGATTACGGCGGCTGGTGGGCATCATCGAGGAGCTAAGTTTCACGACAGTGCGCCAGCGGTTGATCGCTTCGCTCCTGCGCTTGTCAGAGAGCGGACACAAGACCGCACGCGGCATCGCGCTGGAGCTGCCGGGCTCCCATCAGGAGTTGGCGAACCAGATCGGCACGGTGCGCGAACTTGTCTCGCGCAACCTTGCGCGCTTGCAGGCGGAGGGACTGCTGGAGGTGGACGGACGCCACATCCTTATCAAGGACCTGAAAGCGTTGCAAACGCTGCAACAAAGCGAATCGCAATCCGGTTGAAGGCGCGTGACATTAGTCACTGCCGCGAAGGCCCCTGGCCGGTAGCCTTGTGTCAACAAGGAGACCCAGCCATGAGCGTCGCGACCCAGAAGACCATCCGCGATATCGCCGTCGAAAACCCCGCCACCATCCGTGTGTTCGAGCGGTTCGGTATCGATTACTGCTGCGGCGGGCGAAAGAGTCTTGAGACTGCCTGCCAGGAGTTGCAACTTGATCCGGAGCAGGTCCGGGAGAAACTGGCGGAAGCCACACGGCTTCCCGGTGAGACGGACTTGAACGATTGGTCCGGCGCCGCGATGGCCAAGGTGATCCAGCACATCGTGCGGCGGCATCATGCCTTTGTGCGCGGAGAGTCGCCCCGGCTGCGCGAACTGGCCGCTAAGGTACGCTCCCGCCATGAAGCGAAGCACCCGGAGCTGCGCGAGGTCCAGACCCTGGTGGACCTCTTGGCCGACGACATGAGCGCGCACATGATGAAGGAAGAACAGATCCTGTTCCCGTTCATCGCACGGATGGAGCATGAACTCTCCGCCGGCCAGCCGATGCCGCCGTCCATTTTTGGCACGGTGGCGAACCCGGTGCGCATGATGATCGGCGAGCACGAAAGCGCGGGCGCGATCCTGGCCGAACTGCGTAAGATCACAGACGGATTCCAACCGCCGGAGGATGCGTGCCCGAGTTTCCGCGGTCTCTATGCCGGGATCGCGGATTTTGAGAAGGACCTGCATCTGCACGTGCATCTGGAGAACAACATCCTCTTCCCGCGGGCGATGGCGATGGAGGAAGCGGGCGGCGGCGCCCGTCCGGCGACGATGCCGGGGTTGGCCTGCGGCGCGGTCTAGCCGACCTCCACCAACCCATACCGCCGCTGCCAGTGGCTCTTGAGGTGGTCCATCACGGTCGTCACCTCTTGTTTGGAGATGGCGGGATCTGAGCCGGAGACCACGATCGCAGCCTCGCGCTTGGCCAGCTCCAGGATCTTGCGGTCGCGCAACAGGCTGGCGACGCGGAACTCCGGCATGCCGGCCTGGCGCGTGCCGAAAAACTCTCCCGGGCCGCGCAGCTCAAGATCCAGCTCCGCGATCTCAAACCCGTTCTGGGTGCGCACCATCTCGCTGAGGCGGCGGTCGGCTTCGGGCGAGACCTTGCCCCCGGTCATCAGCACACAGTAGCTGAGCTGCGAAAGTCCGAAGCGCTCGGCGTGCTCGATGACCATGAGGTTCGCGTTGGCCACGTCCACACCGACCTCGATCACCGTGGTCGAGACCAGCACGTCGATCTCCTTGCGCAGGAAGCGTTGCATGACCGTATCTTTTTCCTCGGACGGCAGCCGCCCATGCAGCAGGCCGACGCGCAGGTCAGGCAGGAGCTTCCTGCGCAGCTCGTCATACATGCTGATGGCGGCCTTCAGGCCGAGCTTCGACCGGCCCTTGTTCGCTTCGACCTCCTCGGCGGTCAGGCCCAGCAGATCGTTCTCTTCCGCGGCTTCGATCACGGGATAGACAACGTAGGCCTGGTGCCCGGCCTTGACCTGTTTGCGCAGGAACTCCCAGACGTCGGCGGAGCGGTCGTCGGTGACGCGGCGCGTGGTGATAGGCGTGCGCCCGGGCGGCAGTTCGTCCAGCACGCTGACGTCGAGGTCCCCGTAAAGCGTGAGCGCCAGCGTGCGCGGGATGGGCGTGGCCGTCATCACCAGCACGTGGGGCTCGGCCTCGCCGGTCTTTTTCATCAGGCGGAAGCGCTGCATCACGCCGAAGCGGTGCTGTTCGTCCACGATGACCAGTCCGATCTTGGCGAACTCCACTTTTTCCTCGATCAGGGCGTGCGTGCCGATCACCAGTTGCGCGCCACCCTGCGCGATGTGCCGCCGGATGCCGCGCTTCTGCGCCGGTTCCACCGACCCGGTGAGCAACACGATGCGGTAGCCCAACGGTTCGAGCAGCCGCCGCGCGGAAAGATAATGCTGCGTGGCCAGGATCTCGGTGGGCGCCATCAGCGCGGCCTGATGGCCGTTCTCAATGGCGATGACAACGGCCTCCAGCGCCACCAGCGTTTTTCCGCTGCCCACGTCGCCTTGCAGCAGGCGGCGCATGGGCGTGGGATGCTGCATGTCCTCCGCGATCTCCTTCAGCACGCGCTTCTGGGCCGACGTGGGATGGAACGGCAGGAACTTCTTGATGGCTGCGCGCACCGGCTCGCCCGCCGTGAAGGCGATGCCGCGCCGGCCTTTCAGGCGCGCACGCTTCAGCTCCAGTCCGACCTCGAGATAGAACAGCTCTTCGAAGATCAGACGGCGGTGCGCGGGCGTGCGCTTGGCTTGCAGGTCGGCGAAACTTTCGCCCGCAAGAGGAAAATGCGCCTTCTGGAAGGCTTCCAGGCGGTCGACCAAGTCCATGCGCTCGCGTACGGCTTTGGGAATGCCATCCGCGAGAGGCCCTTGCAGCTGCTGCAGCGTGCGCCATAATGCGCCGCGGAACCAGCGCGAGGTGAGTTTCTGGTGGTCGGCGCTTTCGTAGATGGGAACGATGCGCCCGATCTCCAGCGAGTGCTCGATCTTCGCCTCCGACTCCGCGTCAAGCTCGCCCTGTTCGGGCATGCCCAGGACCTCGAACTGCGGCTGTTTCATCACCAGGCCGCCGCGTCCGAACTGGCTGTCTTCCACTTTGCCGTAAAGCGCGACCAGCATTCCCGCTTTGAAACGGTCCTTCAAATAGGAAGCGTTGAACCAGATGGCCTTGAGCGAGCTCCTTCCCTGGCCGAAGGTGACCTGCATCAGGGGCATCTTGCGGGTGCGGAAGAAGCCGGAACCGCGCACCTCGGCGATGAGGCTGGCCATCTCACCGGGCCGCAATTCCGCCAGGGTGCGCGGGTTCATCCGGTCCTCGTAGCGGAACGGGAGGTAATAAAGGAGGTCTTCCACGGTCTGGATGTTCTTGGCGGCCAGCGACTGGGCCCGCGCCGGGCCCACGCCCTTGATGTATTGGACGCTGGTGGAAAGATCCAGAGACATGGGTGAGTAGGATGGTAACAAACCCGGTGATGCGATAGACTTTTCCCCTCAACACCCTGTTGCTGCTCCGCACGCCCCGGGTTCCACCTACGACGCATGCAAAAGATCGCCATCCTCTACGACGCCAGCCAGGTGGTCATGTCCACATTCGAACTGGACGAGGTGTTGCAGCAGATCCTGGCGATCATGCGCGACTATTTCCACATCAAGAACGCGGCGGTGATGCTGATCGAGCCGGCCACCGGCGACCTGGTGGTGCGCTCCGAGTTCGGCCGCTCGCGGGCCCATACACGCGTGCCCAAGGGCTCAGGCATCAGCGGCGCGGCCGTGCGCATGAAGCGGCCGGTCTACGTGCCGGACGTCAGCAAAGATCCGCGCTACCTGATGGGCTTTGCCACCACGCGGTCCGAACTCGCCATCCCGCTGATCGTGCGCCATGAGATCGTCGGCGTGCTCGACCTGCAGAGCGACATTGTGGACTACTTCGACAGCGAGACCATCGACCTGCTCACGCTGTTCTCCACCCAGGCCTCGATCGCATTGGAAAACGCGCGGCTTTATTCGATGGAACAGCGCCGCGCGCGCCAGCTGGAGGCCATCAACGCCATCGCGCAACAGACCACGGCGCTGCTGGAGCTGGACCAGCTTCTGGAAAAGGTCTGCGAACAGGTTTTGGAGCGGTTCCAGGTGGACCAGGTGGCGGTGTTGCTGCTTGAAGGCGATGATCTTTACGTGCGCGCCAACTACGGCCATCTGACCCGGCTCTTACCCGCCGGGGAACGCGTGCCGCTGACCGGCCTGGCCGGACGCGCGCTGGGACAAGGAAAGTCCGCGCTGGAGAATGACGTTGCGAAGTTCACCGGATACGTCCCCGGTTGCGCGGAGACCAAAGCGGAGCTTTGCGTCCCGCTGGTGTTCTTCGGCGAGAAGCTCGGCGTGCTGGCGCTGGAGAGCGCGCGGGCGCAGGGCTTCGAACCCAGTGACATCCAGCCGCTGGAATCGGTGGCGGACATCTGCGCCGCGGCCATCGTGAACTCCCGCCACTTCGAACGCGCCCGCACTCTCGCATATCAGGACGGCCTGACCGGCATCTTCAACCGGCGGTTTTTCGAGATGCGCATCCGGGAAGAGCTGGAACGCGCCCAACGCTATGAAGCGTCGCTCTCGGTGGTGATGCTGGACATCGACCACTTCAAGCGGCTCAATGATGAGTTCGGGCACTTGCTGGGAGACGAAGTGCTGCGCCAGGTCTCCGCCATCTTCCAGCAGCATCTGCGCAAGGGCGATGTGGTCTGCCGCTATGGCGGCGAGGAGTTCGCCATCCTGCTGCCGCAAACCACCGGCGACAACGCCGCCGACGTGGCGGAGAAACTGCGCCGCAGCATCGAGACGTATCATTTTCCCGGCGTGGCTCGTCCGGTGACGATCAGCGCCGGCGTTGCGGATTTCCCTGAGTTCGGCAAGACCCGCGATGAGATCGTCTCGGCCGCCGATACCGCGCTGTACCAGGCCAAACAGAGCGGCCGCAACCGGATCGTCGAGGCCACCCTGAGCCCCAAGACGTCCTGACCCCCATCCAAAGGAGCTGGTAAGCCAAGCCGTATGAGCAGCCCCGGAGAACTACTGATCCACAAGCTCGCCGCGCGTGTCGCGCTGGTGCAGTTGCAACCCGCGGAGGCCGCAGTCCTCACGGAGTGCTTCCGCCAATTCAAGATCGAAGCCGTGCCGGTGGAGGAAGATCCGGTGCGCCATCTGACCAAGGAAAAATTCGAAGGCGCGGTCTTGCGCTTGAACGAAGATTCCGAGCCGACGCTTAAGGCCATCCGCAGCGCGCCCTCCAACCGCGCGATGGTGCTCTATGCCATCGCTGACACCAAGGTCGCGATCCGCTTCTCCCAATATGGGATCAATGTGGTCTTCCCCACGCCGATCGAGAAGCAACCCACCCTGAAGCTGGTGCGCAGCACGTACCTGCTGGCATTGCATGAGTTTCGCCGTTATGTGCGCGTGCCGGTCGCGATCGGCGTGGACATTGAGAATGAGAACCAGAGGTTGAACGCCCTCAGCCTGGAAGTAAGTTCCGGCGGGATGTCCTTGCAAGCGCCGGAGCC
>JACPNP010000020.1 GCA_016185365.1 Terriglobales bacterium | reverse complement strand
TACTGCTCGATCGAAGGCTGGTGGGGCACGCCGTCAATGAGGGAAGAGATGTAAGCCACGCCGCCCACCGCTTCCACTTCCTTGCGGCGGCTGAGCTGTTCGGTCAGCGTGACGATGTCGATGGCCTGCCCATGCTCGTTCAGGGCCAGCATCCCGGCAAAGATCTTGCGGTGTGCGTCGAGGTAAAAATCTTCGGCGACCAGTGCTTCCGCGGCCTCATTGCAGGCATGATTGTCCAGCAGGATCGCGCCCAGGATGGTGCGCTCGGCGTCGACGGAAGCCGGCAGTCCGCGGTCAAGTTTTTGGTCTAAGGTGGCCAATTTCGTATGGAAGACGCGGAGTCTCTCTAGCCGATATTATCGGCGAAAACACGGCGAAAACAAGTGGATTTTATGGCTGATCCCGGTAAGCGTGGATTCGTGCGCTCCACTCCGCCTTCGACGCAGCGGAGGCTGATACTAATGCAGCCGGGAGCGGACCGCGCCCTGAATCTGCGCTTCGAAGGTGGGATTCCTGTTGAGAACGGATTTATGTTGTGAGCGGCATTGGAAATCTCGCCAACTCATTGATTCCACAAAGAAGCGGTGCGACGGACGCAAACATCCGATCTGATCAGATCTTATCCGCGGTTGATTTTGGTTTTCTCTGGAAGCTGGTAGCCGACAGCCGATAGCCGATAGCCGATAGCCGATAGCTGCCCCTGAAAAAACAATCGCGGCCCGGTTGCCCGGACCGCGATCATTTATGGTGTGATGTCCTATCCTGATCACGGCTTGGTTGCCCAAGTCATGACAGGCTTCGCATACCGCCGGGTTGATCAACGGGTGTGCCCCCCTCCGTTACCGGAGGTTTTACATTATCCCCGCCTCGCGGCAGGAATAACGAGTGCATCCACCTGCTGAAGCCTGCACCCTGGTATTTGCAGGCCCGCCGGCAATCGCCGCTCTTTCTTACCCCTCGCCCTCTCGGGTCCGGGATAGGGCTGCAGGCGCTGAGATCGGTTCACACCGTCCCGCTCTTCTCTGCAGTCGCTAGGCCGTGAGTTTCATCCCTCAGCTTTCGCCAGTGGATGCTCGCGGTCTTTACAGGCCAATCTGGATTGCACAGCCCGAAGGCCAAGCATCACAGTTGGTCTTGGCCGACTGACCCTGCGGCTCTCACCGCCAGTCTGTCCACAGCTCTCGCTGCGACAGGTTTTTGTCTGCCGGACTTCCGCCTGAGGATCTTCCACCCGGCTTTCGCCGTGTGCTGATTCGGTTTCCGGCTTCATTTCTTCCGCCGTCCACCGGACCGTTTTCCCGTCGCACTTTCGTGCTTCAGGTCCGCGGCCTTCCTCCAGGTCCCTCGACACGCCTGATCTTTGATCCTTCACTCCGCAACCTGTCCTTGCGGACCGGCTGCGTCTGAAGGCCCGGGCTGTCACGTGGACGACCCTGACCAGGAAGTCTTACCTGCGTCCCTTTTCCGCCGGCTCGCGCCGGTGGATCGGGTCCGCCTGCAACCGCGTGGGGAAAACCCTCCGCCGCTTACGCAGCGGGCAAAAACCCCCGCGACTTGCCCATCGGACGCCTTTTCCTTTTTCTTCCGCCACAGTCACCCATGGCGGTCAGCTTTGCCCCGTTGCCGGGACTCAGCGATTTTCGCTCCACGCTGTTTCCAGCGTCTCGCGGGCGCCGTTTCCGGTCCCGCCTCCGGTTCGCACCGATGGCGGCTTCCGACAGGCTGGCTGCACTGTGTTCGTTTCTCCTGCCTTGCGGCCTGAGGCGTCACACGGCACAGGTCCGGTCCCTCGGTGGCACTCTGAACGATCTCCGAAGAGACCGCCCACTTTGCCGCCTTGGCCCCGTCCGCCGAACCGTACTCGCGGCTTTCGTCGCGCTACGGCCGGCCCTTTCCCAACTGGAAACTCTCGGTGAGACCTCGCGTCAGTACCCGCCTTGCGGCGGATACCTACTCTTGCCTCACTGCTTGCTTCCAGCGGTGTCCACTTTTTCATCGTCCCTTTCGGGACGCGAATCCATGGACCCAGGCTCGAGCGATTCAGGACATCGCACGCTCGCGTTGATGGGAATGTACTCGACAGGAAAATTTGCGCAAGCGAAAAACGCCCGGAAAGCCTTGAATTTCTCAGGAAAATCGGTACATCTTGTGGACTCCTGTGGAAAATTCCAGGGATTTCCTGCTATTTGCACTGATGCTGGTGCAAGTAAACAGGTGAATTCATGGGCGAGAAGTTCTTTCACTGGGTCACTCGGGAAGCATTGGACGCAAGAATGAGTGTCATTCTGAGGCCGCATCACATTCGACCCAAAGTACACAATGAAGTGACATTCTGAGTCCGCATCACAATCGACCCAAAGTACACAATTGAAGTGTCATTCTGAGGCCGCATCACATTCGATCCAAAGTACACACTGAAGTGTCATTCTGAGGCCGCATCACATTCGACCCAAAGACGCAATGAAGTGTCATTCTGAGGCCGCTCACATTCGCCCCAAAGTACACAATGAAGTGTCATTCTGAGGCCGCTCACATTCGCCCCAAAGTACACATTAGAAGTGTCATTGTTAGGCCGCTCACATTCGCCCCAAAGTACACAATGAAGTGTCATTCTGAGGCCGCGTCACATTCGACCCAAAGACGCAATGAAGTGTCATTCTGAGGCCGCTCACATTCGCCCCAAAGTACACAATGAAGTGTCATTCTGAGGCCGCGTATTTCGCGGCCGAAGAATCTGCTTCTGACTTTTTTGTCTTGGAGCAATCGATATTGTTTTCGCCGACAGCCGACAGCCGATGGCCGACAGCCGACAGCCGACAGCCGATGGCCGCTGGCCGACAGCCGATAGCCGATAGCCGACAGCCGAACACTGCATCTCGAGAAACCAGAAACCGCATTTTTGCGTTACGCTATCCCCAGCTTGTTCCGCAGGAGTCGCCGTGCAGTTGTTCCAGCTTGAGACCGATCGCCTCATCCTGCGCCCGGTGCGCACGCTCGATGCGCCGCAATTGCTGCATCTTTGGAATGACCCCGGCGTGCGCCGCTATCTGTGGGACGATCGTCTCATCGGCATCGACGAGGTTCAGGTCCAGATCAATCGCAGCCTGGCCGGCTTTGAGCTCTACGGCTTCGGGTTGTTCCTGATCCATGGCCGCGATGACGAGGCCGTGCGCGGCTTCTGCGGCCTGCGCATATTCGGCGAGCCGGCGGAGATCGAGCTTCTCATCGCGCTCTATCCCCAATTTTGGAAACAAGGACTGGCGCAGGAGGCCGCCCGCGCCATCCTGCGATTCGGTTTTGAGGAGTGCCACCTGCCCGCGATCCTCGCCGGACACGGCACACCGAACTCCGAGTCCTCGCGGCTCATCGAGAGATTAGGCATGAAGCCCTTCGGTCAGCGCACCCTGGCCAACGGCTTGGCCGCGGAATTCGCCGCGCTTCAGGCCGGGGAAATAGCCTGGGGCAGGGAAACGTACACCTTGCGCAAGGAATCAGGGCTTACACCCGCCAGTGGTCCGGCCGCCAATTCTTGATCGCTTTCTTGATGTCATCTTTAGAGAGCTTTTCGTTGAGAGCGCGCCCCGCCAATGCCGGTAGCTCCGCATCCGAAGCGAATCGCAGCGCGATCAATTGTCCTTCGTCCAGTTCGCCGATGCGTCCGCGAAGATTCTCCGGCAGCAGGGAAGCCAGCCGCAGCCGCTCTTCCAAGCGGATCACCCGGTCCTGCACTTTCAGCGCATAGATCCGGGTCTTGAAGAGATGCAGGATCCATAGCAGCATCCAGGCCACCAGCAACGTGTTCGTCTTGCCCGGCGATTTGTAGAGGTGGATGCACAACCCGATCAACAACAGCAAACTGCCCGGGATGAGCGTGAAATGGAACCACGGATCCCGCCGCTTGTGCTGCGCAAGACTCTGCTCTTCCATCTTCGATTCCTCCTTCAGGTCCTTCACTCGAGTCCTTCGCTCGTTCTGCCGATGACCTTCTACGTGCCTTTGCCTGGCACCCATTGCACTATCCACTAATCACTTACCACTAATCACTAACCACTGCCTTTCCCCGGCTCCGCCACGAACTTATACCCCACGCCGCGCACCGTGACCAGGTGTTTCGGCAGTGTGGGCTTCTTTTCAATGTACTTGCGCAGCCGCACGATGAAATTATCGATGGCCCGCGTGTCGGTGTCTTCATGCAGCCCCCACACGTCTTCCAAAATGGCCTTGCGTGACACCGCCTGCCCCGCCTTCCCCACCAGGTATGCGAGCAGATCGGCCTCCATCGCCGTCAGGTGGTGGGTCTGTTTTCCCACGCGCAATTCGAGCGCGTCAAAATCGATGGTATTTCCCGAAAAGATGAAGGTGCCGCGCGCCTTGGACTTGCTGTCGCCGTTAGTGTCGCCGGCCCGCTGCGCTTGCGACCACTGCGTACGTCGCAACAAGCCCCGCAAGCGGGCGATCAGGATGGCCAATTCGAACGGCTTGGCCAGATAATCATCCGCGCCCGCTTCGAACCCCTTCAGCACATCTTCCGGCCGGCCGCGCGCGGTCAACATCAGGATCGGCACATACACCCCGTACTTGCGCAGACGTGCCGCCACCTCGAACCCGTCGATCCCCGGCAGCATCACGTCCAGTACCAGCGCATCATAGGATTGTTTGTCGTCGATGATCCGCGCCAGCGCGCGTTCGCCTTCGCCGGCCACCTCCACCGTGTGCCCTTCGGCCTTCAGGTTGAATGCCAACCCGTCCGCCAGGTGCTGCTCGTCTTCGACGATGAGAAGGGATGACATGGGAATTAGGATTAATAATTTGCAATTTACGATCTACGACTTACGATTTACGTTTTGTCATTCGTGATTCTTGAGCCAGACTGGCTCATCACCTCTCACCGACCCATGACTCTAAGAGTTCGTTTTTGCGATTGAATGCAAGAGCAGGTTCTGCCACTAGGCGAGCAAACCACGAGCCACAATGAGCAAGCGCGCAACATATCACACATCACAATTCGTACATCGTAAATCGAACCTCGTAGATCGTACCTTGTAATTCGTGCCTCGCACCTCATCCATTCTTAGGCAACTCCAGCGTGAACGTGCTGCCCTGGCCTTCGCCCGCGCTTTCCGCGAACACCCGGCCCCCGTGTTTCTTGGCGATGGCGCGCACGATATACAGTCCCAGTCCCGTGCCCTTCACCTGTCGCGCCGCCCGGCCGGGTGCGCGGTAGAAACGCCGGAAGACGAGTTTCAGCTGATTTCGTGGGATGCCCACACCGCGGTCCCGCACCCGGACTTGCAGCCGGTCATTTTCCGCCGGGGCCAGCTCCGCCACCACCTGCACATGGCCTCCGGAATACTTCACCGCATTGTCGAGCAAATTTGTCACCGCGGTGCGCAGGCCGTCGAGATCGCCCAGCACAGTCGTGTCCGGCAGGCCGCCCGATTCACGCACCGACATCGCTTCCGTTGACAGATGGTGTCGTTGCCGCGCCAGCACCACGCATTCTTCCAAGAGCGCGCGCAAGTCCACCGCCTGCATGGGTGGCTTCTCGGTTTTTTGTCCGGCCACGCCGGCCTTCAGGACCTGTTCCACGGTGTACGTCAGCCGGTCGGTGTCCCCCAGCATGACCTGATAGAACTCCTTGCGCTGCGCATCACTCAGCTCACGGGTCTGTAACGTCTCCAGATAAAGCTTGATGGACGCGATCGGGGTCTTCAACTCATGGGTCACCGCGTGGATGAAGCTGTTCTGCTGCTCGGTGATGCGCATCTCGCGCACCAGGAAGATGGTGTACACCACGAATCCGGCGATGATCAGGGCGAAGGTGATGATGCCCAGCACCAGCAGCACCGGCCGGCGCTCCAGGGCCACGATCCAGGAGATGTTGAGCGCGACCGCCGCCGTGATCAGCACCACGCTCAGCGTGATGAAAAACCCGATCGCCTTTTGCCGCCCGGTCATGCTGGCATTCTATCCGGTCGCTGTAGCGCCGGCATCTTGCCGTGGGGTGGCCCAGCCGCCCTCGGCTGGGTTAGTGACGCTTCACGTGCCACCAAAGAAAAAGACCACAAAAGCTGCGCTCTTGTGGTCTTCAGATCAAAGATCGTGATTCGTAAATCGCAAATGCTCTTAGTCGAACGCCGCCGCGCCCACCAACTGCTCTTCCATCTCCTTAGACGTCAGGCTGGAAGCCTGCATCCGGGCCACGCCCGGCATCGGCTGGTCGATCCGCGCCACCTTCAGGTCGGTGAGCAGATTCAGTTTCTTCAGCATCCAAATGCAGATCCAGTTGATGTCGAACTCATACCAGGCCAGGCCGTGCTTCGCTGACGTCGGATGCGCATGATGATTGTTGTGCCAGCCTTCGCCGAAGGTCAGCAGGGCCACCCACCACAGATTGGTGGAATCGTCGCGGGTCTTGAACCGGCGGCTGCCCCAGATGTGCGTGGCCGAGTTCACCAGCCAGGTGCAGTGCAGCAGGGCCACGGTGCGGAAGAACGTGCCCCACATCACCAGGCTGGCGGCCATCCACGGTCCGCCCGTGAGATAGCCGAACACCAGCAAACTTACGCCCACCACGATCTGCGGCGTGTAGTGATACTTTGTCATCCAGATGTGGAATCTGTCTTTGGCCAGGTCCGGGACGTAGCGGCGCAGCGTCTCCGTGTCATGATGCATGGCCTGTCCGGTCAGGATCCATCCCATGTGCGACCACCACTTGCCGTCGCGCGGGGTATGAGGATCGCCTTCCCGGTCCGACTTCTGATGATGGATGCGGTGCGTGGCCACCCAGAAGATCGGCCCGCCTTCCAGCGCCAGCGCGCCGCAGGTGGTGAGCACATACTCCAGCCATTTGGGGCACTTGTAGCCGCGGTGCGTGAGCAGCCGGTGATAGCCCATCCCGATACCCCATCCGCCGGCGATCCACCACAGCGCCAGGGCCGCGATCAAGCCTTGCCAGGAAAAGAAAAACGGCGCTGCCAGAGCGCCGAGGTGATAAAGGACCATGAACAGCGTCGTGATCCAATTGATGCCTTGCAGTTGTTGCGCTTTTTCCCGTACATTTCCATGAGTGCGAGGGTCGCCTTTCCGGTACCGCGGTGTGGACTGTTCCCACACTAACAAGGTTCGGACCCGGCGTTTGTAATACTTCTGTAATCCCACGCATCCAAAGGGGTTACTTCGGCCATCCCCCCACGATCGCGCCCATCGCCAGCAGGCACACCAGCTGATAGCCGCTGTCGATCATGAGCAACGTTCTGCCGCGTTTGCCAAAGATGGCGTCTGTGAACTTCACCGGCGCCACGAACCCGGCCCAGCACCAGAATCCTAGCTGCATCCCGCCCAGCCATCCCGTCACGGAGGCGGCGTCGCGGAACATCAGCAGCACGAACGCGGTGATCAGTGTCGAAAGGAACGCGGCGCCATAGAGCGGGCCGGCGCTCTTCTGCATCTCTTCCATCTTCTTCTTGTCGTCCGGGTCGTAGCCCATGGCCATCATCCACGGACGCGCGAACAGCATCGGGGAATACCACAGGAACCCGACCACCATCGTGGCCACGGCAGCGGCCAGCACCGGCCACAGGCGAGCGATATTCATGGTTGCCTCACAGGGAAGGGGATTTGAGTCTGCGGGAGCGTACCACAATTCTCATGGAGTGGCTCTCTAACAATCTCAGCCGTGACGCTCCATCCCCGCGTTCGCTTGGTGCCCCACGTTCGCGGCGTGCTTTTCGCCGCTAACGTGGGATAGTCCTAGATGTTCCGAATGATCTGCTTTTGTTTTTTTGAAACGTGAAACTTGAAACTCAAAACGCGAGTCTGTCACGAGCCATCGCGCGCCAATGAACCTTAGGTTTCGCTTTTTCAATCGCCCGATCACCCGATCGCAAGATCACCCGATCCCCCATCGTTCCCATCAGAAAAAAAAGCACAAAGCGTTTCGCTTTGTGCTCCTTCGTGTCCTTCGTGGTGAGGACTAGTCCTTCAATCCATCCAGGAACGCCTTCAGCTTCCGTGAGCGCGACGGATGCCGCAGCTTGCGCAGCGCCTTGGCCTCGATCTGCCGGATGCGTTCGCGCGTGACCGTGAAGCTCTGGCCCACTTCCTCCAGCGTATGCTCGCTGCCGTCTTCCAGGCCGAAGCGCATCTTGATGACCTTCTCTTCGCGCGCCGTCAGGGTCTTGAGCACGTGCGCGGTCTGCTCTTTGAGGTTCACGTTGATCACCGCTTCCGCCGGCGAGACGATGGCGCGGTCCTCGATGAAGTCGCCCAGATGCGAATCTTCCTCTTCGCCGATGGGCGTCTCCAGCGAGATCGGCTCCTGCGCGATCTTCAGCACCTTGCGCACCTTGGCCACGGGGATGTCCATGCGCTTGGCGATCTCCTCGCTCGAAGGCTCGCGGTCCAGCTCCTGCACCAGTTGCCGCGAGGTGCGGATCAGCTTGTTGATGGTCTCGATCATGTGCACCGGGATGCGGATGGTCCGCGCCTGGTCGGCGATGGCCCGCGTGATCGCCTGCCGGATCCACCACGTCGCGTAGGTCGAGAACTTGTACCCGCGCCGGTATTCGAACTTGTCCACCGCCTTCATCAGGCCGATGTTGCCTTCCTGGATCAGGTCCAGGAACTGCAGGCCGCGGTTGGTGTATTTCTTGGCGATTGACACCACCAGGCGCAGGTTGGCCTCGATCAGCTCTCGCTTGGCCTGCTCCGCGTTCATGTCGCCCTGGATGATGTCGCGCTGCGTGCGCCGCAACTCCTGGAACGTGACCCCCGCGTCGCCTTCCAGCTTCTCCAGTTCGTGCCGGTGATTGCGCTGCTGCTTGCGGTATTCCTTCTTCAGGTCCTCGCTGCGGGTGGCGTCATGCTTCTTTTCCAGCGAGTTGATCTGCCGGTCCAGGCTGCGCATGGACTCCACGGTCTTGTTGACCTTGTCGATCAGCCGCTTGCGCTCCGCGTTGTTGAAGCCCAGGTTGCGCAGCGACTTGGAGACCAGCACCTTCTCCCGGCCCAGATGCCAGCGCGTGCGCCGCAGTTCGCGCGCTTTTTCCTTCTTGTTCTTGGGAATGCCGTCCAGCCTCTCCTGCAGGTGCTGGCTTTTCTTGTAGTGCTTGTGGATCACGTCGATCTGCGCCGTGATCTTCTTCATCCGGTTGTGGACGATCTCCTCGGTGATCTCCTCCTCGTCAAAGGTGGTGATCTCCTTCACCGAGCGCACGCCCTTTTTCAAGTCCTCGCCCAGGGCCAGGATCTCGCGGATCACGATGGGCGAACGGGAAATGGCCTTCAGCACCTTCAGCTGCCCGCGCTCGATGCGCTTGGCGATCTCCACCTCGCCCTCGCGGGTCAGCAGCGGCACCGTGCCCATCTCGCGCAGGTACATGCGCACCGGGTCGTTGGTCTTTTCCAGCGCGCCCGGCGTCAGGTCGAGCTCCACCTCGTCGCCCGCTTCCACGTCGCCTTCGAACTTCTTTTCCAGGTCGGCGCCGGGGATCTTCGGGCCTTCGAGCACGTCAATGCCTTGCGTGCCGATGGTGGTCAGCAGGTCGTCCAGGTCTTCGGGGGAATGGATGTCGCCGGGCAGAAGGTCGTTCACCTGGTCGTAGGTGAGGTAGCCCTTCTCTTTGCCCGCGTCGATCAGCTTTTGAATGTCTTCGAATTTGTCGTCAAGTGCCAAGCCGGAGTTTCTCCATGTCTCGTTCGCGCGAGGCCGTGCACACCTCCGCGGGCGGACGAGAAAGATTTACGGGTTGTGGTCGTTGGCGATGCGACAGTGTTTGGACTGCCCATTCCGGCTGGAAGGCGCAATAGCCCCGAAGCGCATACGTTGCCAAGATATCTAGGATACCACGCCCGGCCCCGCGCCCTCAATACTTCCGTCACCGCAAAGCACCGCAGTACAAGGATTTAGATGCATTTTGCGGGCCATTCGGTGCGGGCGCTTGTTCGTGTGGCCCAGCCGCCGGCCTGAAGGGGCGACACAACGAGACCCGGTGAAGGGGCACGGCTTTAGCCGTGCCGTTACAGCGCCCTCAATTTCCCCGAGCCCCGTAGGGGCGACACAAACGCCAACCTCTGAACCGATGAAGGGGGATGGCTTTAGCCATCCCGCAGCCGAAAGTCCGAAGGACGAACGTGAGTGCCGGGGTCGCTGGAAAGAAACCGGGACAGAGTCCCGAAGGGACGGCACAGCTCGACCCGGTGAAGGGGCACGGCTTCAGCCGTGCCGTTACAGCGCCCTCAATTTCCCCAAGCCCCGTAGGGGCGACACAAACGCCAACCTCAGAACCGGTGAAGGGGGATGGCTTTAGCCATCCGCAGCCGAAAGTCCGAAGGACGACACCTCTGTAGCCCGGCACGTGAGTGCCGGGGTCGCTGGAAAGAAACCGGGACAGAGTCCCGAAGGGACGGCACAGCTCGACCCGGTGAAGGGGCACGGCTTCAGCCGTGCCGTTAGCGCCTACTCTCAGGGAAGCCCGCCGAACCTCTTCTGTTAGACTGCTCGCGGAGTGTGACTCTTTTGCAGATTCGTATTGATTCTCTTTCAAAGAAATTTGGCCCGTTGCATGCGCTGGAGAACATAAACCTCACCATCGGCTCCGGCCAGTTGATCGTCATACTGGGTGCGAATGGAGCCGGGAAGACCACTCTCCTTCGCTGCCTTTCCGCCATGGTCGTGCCCTCTTCGGGAACCATTCATTTTGACGATCAACTCTTCCAACGGGGTCGGATGGATCTCCGCCAGCGTCTCCTGTTCTTGCCGGACTTCCCGTTTGTGTTTCCCGATTTGACGGTGCTTCGCCACTTGAGCATGGTGCTGAGCCTGTTCGGCAGAGACGGGGTCGGGAACGAAGACCTGGCCATCGACCATCTTCGCGCCCTGGACATGCTGCCTTTGGCGAAGTCAAAGCTCGGGATTCTTTCCCGGGGCCAGCTTTACAAGGCTGCATTGGCGGGCTTGCTTCTCGTCGATCCTGAACTGTGGTTGCTGGATGAGCCATTCGCGAGCGGCATGGACCCGAACGGGATCGCGTATTTCAAGGAACAGGCCCGCGCCGCCGCCGCCCGTGGGCGCACCGTCCTTTACACCACCCAGATCCTTGACGTGGCGGAGAATTTCAGCGACCGGGTTGCTCTGGTTGATCACGGTCGGCTGCTGCATTTTGAATCTGTGGCCGGGCTTCGTGAAAAAGAGAATGTCGAGGAAGGTGTCTTGGAAAAGATCTTTCGTGATCTTCGTGGACGGAATGCATGAACTACCGCGCCAGGAGTTTTGAGAAAGCATTTAAACGCAGGTTGCGCCCGGCCCTGCGCTCTTCCCCTGAACTCTGGAAGCAATACAAACTCGCGCGCAGAAGGGCGAGAAGTTGGGATGCCGGCACCATTTGGCAGGGTCTCATGGCGTCCTTCATTGTGATGCGTGCCATGATCAACCCCGATTCAGACGAACCTGCTTTGCGCATTATTACCGCGCTTTCCCTCTATGCCATGGGGACTGCCTTGAACCGGTGCGGCGCGCTCTTGGTTCGGATGGGACGGTCCAATGAGCTGCTCATGTCATTTCTGCTCCCTATCCCGAAGGAAGATGTCTTTCACTTTGCTTTGCGGAGATTGTGGTTGGGTTCGGTCCCATTCTTGTTCGTGGCGATGCTCTTGTTGGCCCGTGCAGGCGCGCTTTTGCTTCCGTGGCATGGGGTAGTCTTTGGCCTTCTGGCCGGCTTCGGGCTCTGGATCGCCACCATTGCACTTGTGCCCGCCCTTGCTTCCTTGCTTTTTCGTTTGCCCGTTTTAGGCGCCTGGACGGGACTGGGTCTTGTCCTGGCGGCGTGCTTGTCCTTTTTGTTCCCCCTTAGTCTCGTCTTCGAGGTCTATCAGGGCGTTCGTTGGCTGCCTCCCAATTGGCTGATTCAGGGCCTCCTGAGCACGGCGGACTTGGGCTCGGATTATTGGACCGCGTGGCTTATGACCGTCGCTTTCGTTGGAATCGGATGGCACAGCCTGCGCCGGCTCCGCTCTGACTTCTACACCAAATATGAAGCGGTCGAGATTGTTCCTCTAACCGTGGAAGAACACCCCGACATGGACGCTCCTCCGGAGGACGGTGTCGCCTTGGACTCTGATCAACTTCGGGTCCGGGAGGAATTCAAGGCGCAACAGGCGGCACAGGATGTTCTGGTGCAAGGCCTTCCCGGTGGCGAAGATGCGGCTCAGGGTTGGATCGAGAACCTGGGGGCAGGTCTTTTCTCCCCGCGCGAACGGATAGTGTGCGCTTTCCTGATGGGTGATGCGACCAGCTTTTGGTCGGAAAGGTGGAGGATCGCGGCTTGGATCTCGATCGCCATCGTGACCTCAGTGGCATTGTTGCATTTGCCGATCGCGATTTGGGGTTATGGGGCTGCGATTGCTTCGGCCTTTGCCTTGCCTCTTTTCGGAGGGCATTGGCCGGGATGGGAAATGCGACAATCAGCGGCGCAAGTCTCGCCGATGTCGGTCGCCTATCCCATCGGATACTGGGAGTCGCTCCGAGTCGCATGCAAGGCTAACCTCGTCCGGGTCGCTACGGCTATACCAGTTTCCCTGATCACCGTCATCGGCGCTTGCTGGTTCTCCGGACAGCCGGTCCGGACTGGATTCTTGATCGTGCTCCGCTGGGCGCTGGTCATTTGTGCCGCCCAACCGTTCATGCTCCATGGAAAATTCCTCTTCCATTCCAACTTCCACAAGAGTACGAACCGGCACGTGATGGGGTATTACCTGTTTGGCTTTCTGCCCGGGCTGGTCCTCGTGGTCGCAGGATTGATCTATCTTGTGCCCGCGGAAGATCCCCTGTGGATGGCGGTGGGCTTTGGACTTCTCCTGGTGGCTTCCCTTTGGATGGCCTGGGTCGGCGGTCGTTTGCACGACCGCGGTCGGATCGACATGGTTGTTCCCTCAGGGGAACAATTCCTCAGCTCAGGCTCATAGGTTCCCAAAAAAGTAGTCTGCAGCCGGGTGTCCCATCCCTGCTCCGGCAGGGAAAGGTTGTGGACCACATCCCGCTTTTAGTTCGCCGCTCGCCACTCGCCACCGGCCAACGCACTATATCAATTAGCAATATTGTACTCTTTCACACTTGACATCCAGGCCACTTTTCTGTCACACTCCGCATCTCATCCACAATAGCAATTAGGCACGCATGAATCAGTCGCATTTCCAATCCGCTAAGTCATTTGGAATCCAATATTTACCTCTATCTCCTTTGGAATCCAATATTTGCCGGGAATTCTCGCCCAACACCCTTTGTTTTCCAATATTTATGGTCTCCCAAGAAAAAAATCCGGAGGTAGTCCCGATGTCGCTTTCCCCTGAACCCAGCCGCACCTGCTCCTCGATCAAAGCCACCGGCCTCAAGTGCCGGGGCCTGGCCCTCACCGGTAACCAGTACTGCTATTTCCACTCCCGGGCCGCCCAGCGCCGTCAGCTCGTCCTCAGGATGCTCGACGCCCGCCACCACCACCTGTTCAACCAGGACGACCGCAAGCCCATCGCCAGGGACTTCGACGACTTCACCTCGAAGCTCATTACCTCGCTCGACCTGCCCGAAGTCGAAGACATGACCACGCTCAACGTGCACATCAACGCCATCACCGCCGCCTTCCGCACCCAGCAGATCTCCGCCCAGGCGGCCGGCATCCTGCTACGCGCCTGCCGCCTCCAGGCCTCGATCATGGACACGCTGAAGTTCGAGGCCCGCACCGCCCAGCGGCATATCGAGGAACTCGCCGACACCGACCCCGACCGCGTGGCCACGGACGACCCCGATCCCCTGCGCGATCCCTACTGCGAATCCCTCGGCATGGACCAGGTCGTCGCCGCCGAAGACGCCCGCCGCACGCGCGACCTTGCCCGCTCCCGCGCCGAATCCGCCGACAATGCCGCCCACCGCGCCGCCGAATCTTCCGCCGCCTCCGCGAATGATTCTTTGATGGGGGACGGCTTCAACCGTCCCGTACCCGCAGAAACTCCCGCCAGTCAGGGCGCGGGTTCACCCGCGCCAACGACCGAGGTTTCTTATTCCCCAAGCCCCGTAGGGGCGGCACAACCCGAACCGGTGAAGGGGGACGGCTTCAGCCGTCTCGTACCCGAAAGTCCGAAGGACGACACCTCTGTAGCCCGGCACGTGAGTGCCGGGATAGCTGGAATGAAACCGGGACCGAGTCCCGAAGGGACGGCACAAACCGACCCGGTGAAGGGGGATGGCTTCAGCCGTCCCGTACCCACCGCCTCTCCCGTCGCCAGTCAGGGCGCGGGTTCACCCGCGCCAACCGCTGAATCGGTGAAGGGGGATGGCTTCAGCCGTCCCGTACCCACCGCCTCTCCCGTCGCCAGTCAGGGCGCGGGTTCACCCGCGCCAACCGCTGAATCGGTGAAGGGGGATGGCTTTAGCCATCCCGCATCCGAAAGTCCGAAGGACGACACCTCTGTAGCCCGGCACGTGAGTGCCGGGATAGCTGGAATGAAACCGGGACCGAGTCCCGAAGGGACGGCACAGATCGAAGGGGTCGCAACTCGAAATGATTTTGATCGTGCCAACTACCAACGACCGCCGACCAACGACGCTTCTTCACCCGCGCCAATCGAAGGCCATTCTGTGAAGGGGCACGGCTTCAGCCGTGCCGTTACAGCGCCTTTAGTTTCCCCGAGCCCCGTAGGGGCGATAGAACCCGAACCGGTGAAGGGGGATGGCTTTAGCCATCCTGTACCGATACCTTCAACCACCCCAAGCCCTGTAGTGGCGACACAGACCCGCAAACCCGCGATCTCCGATCGCAAACTTCTGAACGCCCTGCGGATCGTCGCCAACCATCAATGGCCGCCGTCCAACGACCGATGACTCGCCCCACCGGCCCCGGCTCTCCGTTAGAATTGAAGAGACCCATGAAACAGCTCTACGCCAAGCTGATGTTCGACTGGGAGACGCGCATGACCACGCGCGACACCAATCGTGTGGTCCGCCCCTTCGAGTGGGGCCTCGAGTGGGCCCGCGAGTGGAACATGTTGGGCGGCGACGATCCCATCCCCAACGGACATGGCAACGCCGTCGAATATGAGCGCTTTCTGGCGGACCTGAATCATCGCATCATCCGCGAAAGCGATCTCTTCTTCTCTTACGAGAAACCCGCGGACTTCACGCTTTCCGAGCGCGTCCTCTCCGGCGAGCGCGAGCGCACCAGGCTGCTGCAATTCACCTCACCGGTGCGGACGCCGGAGCCGGTGAACAACACCGTCACCGGCCGCTGGTATCCGGCCGCGAAGCCCGGCAAAAAAGCCGTGCTGTTGCTGCCGCATTGGAACTCGAAGCCGCACAGCTACATCGCGCTGTGCAAGATCCTGGCCAGACTGGGACTGAGTACCCTGCGCTTGAGCCTGCCGTATCACGACCAACGCCTCCCGGCCGAGACCCAGCGCAGCGATTATGCGGTAAGCCCCAACATCGGCCGCACCATCGCCGCCACGCGCCAGGCCGTGATCGACGCGCGTGCTTCGCTCGACTGGCTCCAGCAGCAGGGCTATGAGGAGTTTGGCATCGTCGGCACCAGCCTGGGTTCGTGCTACGCCTTCCTCACCAGCGCCCACGACGACCGCATCCGGGTCAACGTCTTCAACCATGCGTCCACTTACTTCAGCGACGTTGTCTGGACGGGGCAATCCACGCGCCACGTCCGCGCCGGCATCGAGAGTGAGCTGACGCTGGAGCGGCTGCGTGAGGTCTGGGGCGCCATCAGCCCCATGAACTACTTCCACAAGTTCGCCGCTATGCGCGACCGTAAGAAGATGCTGGTCATTTACGCCACCTACGACCTCACCTTCCTGCCCGAATACAGCCGCCAGGTGGTGGAGAAGTTCGCGGAGCACGGCATCCCCCATGAAGTGCGCGTCCTGCCCTGCGGCCATTACTCCACCGGCGAGACCCCGTTCAAGTTCATGGACGGCTGGCACATCGGCAAGTTCCTGAAGACCCACTTATGAGAACCATCACCAGCGGCTCTGTTTCGCGATGGAAGCGATTTCCACTCGTCCTCACTGGCATTGTCTTGATGTTTTTCGTGACCGCCGTTGCTCAGGAATCTCAGAGCCCCGCGCCGCCGCTGCCGGCGAACATCCCGCCCGAGGCAGTCGTCCACAGCCAGCTGATCTTCGGCAATCTGGCCGGGCAGGAGGCGGTGTGGAAAGATGCCGAGGGCGTTATCCACATCTTCTATCAGTTCAATGACCGCGGCCGCGGTCCCAAGCTTGACGCCGAATATCGGCTGGACAAATCGGGTGTGCCGGTCTCGGTGGCGATCAAGGGCAACGACTATCTGAAATCTCCTGTCGAAGAGCAGTTCACGCTCAAAGACGGCGCCGCCCAGTGGAAGAATCCGTCGGAAGATGCGCAGCAAGCTGGCGCAACAGGAAAGTTCTACTCCGCCATCTATGGCCCGCCGGAGGAGCTGGCCATGATGGTGCGTGCGGCGCTGGCGCACGGTGGTCAGCTCGACCTGCTGCCCGCCGGTGCGATCCGCGCGGAGCAAGCCGGCGGTCTGGAGATCGCAGGACCAACACCGCTGAAGGTGACAATGTACGCCGTGCACGGCCTGGACCTCTCCCCGTCGATCATCTGGCTCGACGACAAGCAGCAATTCTTCGCCGCCGGCTCCACCTGGGCCATGATGATCCGTCAGGGTCATGAAGCCGGCGCCAGGTCGCTGATCGAGATCCAGTCCGCCTATGAGCAGGCCCGGGCCAAAGCGCTGGTGCCGAAGGCCACTCAGCGTCCCACGGGCGATCTGGTCATCAAGAACGTCAGCGTTTTCGACGTCGAGTCCGGCAAAGTCCGGCGGAACCGGACGGTCACTGTGCGCGGCGAACGCATCGTCTCCGTCAGCGCTCCGGCTGCGAAGGGCGCGATGGTGATCGACGGCACGGGCAAGATGCTGCTTCCCGGGCTGTGGGACATGCACGCCCATGTCACCGGCAATGATCCGCTCCTCGACATCGCCGCCGGGGTGACGACGGCGCGCGACTTGGCCAACGATGAGACCACATTACTGGCGTTGCGTCAGCGCATTGACCGGCTCGAAGAGATCGGCCCTCGCATCATCGCCGCGGGGTTCATCGACGGCCCCGGCCCGTACCAGGGGCCGACGAAGATACTAGCCGGCACTGCGGAAGAGGCGCTCGGCTTCGTGCGCCATTATCACGACTCCGGCTATCCCCAGATCAAGATGTACAGCTCGCTCAAGCCGGGACTTGTGCCGGTGGTCATCGGCGAAGCGCATAAGCTGGGCATGCGCGTCAGCGGCCACATCCCCGCCGGCATGACCGCGGAAGAGTGCGTGCGGCTGGGCCAGGATGAGATCCAGCACATGAACATGATCTTCCTGAACTTCATGCCCGATGTGAAGGAGACACGCACCCCGGCGCGGTTCATCGAGCCCGGCTTGCGTGGCGGTGACCTGGATCTTGGTTCAAAACCGGTGCTGGACTTCGTCACCCTGTTGCGGGAAAAGCACGTGGTGGTGGATCCCACCATGACCGCGTGGGAAGGCACATATCTCGACCGCCCCGGGGCGACCAGCGCCACGTTTGCCGCTGTCGCCGGCCGGTTGCCCGCGCAGACTCAGCGCGGATTGCGCGCGGGCGGCGGGCTTCCGGTCACGCCGGAAAGCGACGCGAAATACCGGAAGTCCTACGCAAAGATGGTGCAGATGTTGAAAGTGCTGTATGACGGCGGCGTGCAGCTGGTGCCAGGCACGGACAACTTCGCCGGGTTCGCCTACCACCGCGAGCTTGAGATCTACCAGTCAGCGGGGATCCCTGCCGCAAGGGTCCTGCGCATGGCCACGCTCGACTCGGCTCGCGTCATGAACAAGGACAAGGACCTGGGTTCGATCGCGCCGGGAAAACTGGCGGACATGATCCTGGTGGACGGTGACCCCACGCAGAACATCAGCGATATCCGCAAGGTGCGTACCGTGATCAAGGATGGTGTGGTCTACGCTCCGGCCGAGATCTACCGCTTCCTGGGGATCACGCCCGTGCAGTGATCCTAGAGCGGGCAGGTCCTACTTGTTCTTCCACACCGGTTTGCGTTTCTCCAGCACGGCGCGGATGCCTTCCTGCACGTCTTCCAGCGACTGAAGCTGGTTGAGGTAGATGTCCTGCGATTTTTTCATGGCCACGTCGAGCGGCATGCCCTGGGAGCTGGCGATGACCTTCTTGGTCACTTCCAGCACCGGGCCGCTGAACTCGCCGATCTTGGTGACGATGCTTTCCACGGTCGCATCGAGTTGCGCTTCCGGCACGACTTTGTTCACGAACCCCAGGTGCAGCGCTTCCTCCGCGGAGAGCGCCTCGCCGGTAAGGATGAGCTCGTAGGTCTTCTTGGGGCCGATGACGATCGGCAGCATGACCGCCGCGAACGGCGGAAAGACGCCGAGCTTCACTTCCGGCTGGGCGAATTTGGCGTTGGGCGTGGCGATCACCATGTCGCCGAACGCGACCAGCTCGGAGCCCGCGCCCACCGCCGGGCCGTTGACCACGATGATCAGCGGTTTGGAGACCTCGCGGATGGCATTAAAGACGCGGTTGAAGGCGTCCAGGGTCTGGAACACGCGGTCAGCGGTGGAATCCTGCAGGGAGATGCCGGCGGAGAACATCTTCTGCGAGGAAGTGAGCAGCACGGCTTTTACGTCGGCGCGCGAACTCAAGCCCTCAATGGCCTCGGCGATCTCGGTCATCATCGGCACCGTGAGCACGTTGTGTTGCGGGTGGTTGAGCACCATCCGCGCCACAAAGGTCGAAGTGTCGAACTGGATGAATTTGAATTCCTTGCCCTTGGGTCTTTCCTGGGCCTCCACCATCATCATGTCATCGCCGGGCGCCATGAGCGTGTCCTCGTGGGAGGGATTTTAACACTTCGGACACGGGGAGGAGACCGGCGCCATAGCGGGGATTCGAGGCTGTAGAATGGCCTCATGAAGATCTCGATCGGGGCGGATCACGCGGGCTTTGAGCTGAAGGAGCGCATCAAAGCGGAGCTGAAGCGGAAGGGCCATGAGGTGATCGACGAAGGCACGGACAGCACCACCTCCGTCGACTATCCGGATTACGCAGAGAAAGTGGCGCACGATGTGGCCGGGCAGCGCGCCGAGCGCGGTGTGCTGGTCTGCGGCAGCGGTATCGGCATGTCCATCGCGGCCAACAAGGTGCACGGTATCCGCGCGGCCAACGTCACCAGCCTGATCGAGGCCCAGCTCAGCCGCGAGCACAACAACGCCAATATCGTTACCGTGGGCGCGCGTATCCTGAAGGACGAAGACGCGCTGCAGATCGTGGACCGCTTCCTTAATACCGAGTTCGCCAACGGCCGGCACACGCCGCGCGTGGAGAAGATCGCGAAGATAGAGTCCCAAGAGTCCAAGACGTAAGCACCTGCTGCCCGACGGTCCCTCTCTTCCATGCCGGAGACTTACACCCGTGGAACGGATCAGATCTCCACTGATCCATCGCGCTTCGACCTCGACCTGATCCACGACTATCTCACGAGATCCTATTGGGCTGAAGGGGTGCCGCGTGATGTCGTTGCGCGCTCGATCGAACACTCGCTTTGTTTCGCTGTGTTCGTCGGCGTAGTGCAGGTAGGTTTCGCGCGTGTGATCACCGATCACGCCACCTATGCCTACCTGGCTGATGTATTCATCCTCGAAGAGCATCGCGGACGAGGTCTCTCGAAATGGCTGATGGAGTGCATCATGGGCCACCCGCGGCTGCAGGGGCTGCGCCGCTGGAGCCTGGTCACGCGCGATGCCCACGGACTCTATCGCCGGTTCGGATTCGCGGATCTCGCGAATCCGGAGCGCTTCATGGAGATCGTGGACAGGGAAGTGTACAAACGGCGGTAAGGGAGCCGGAGTTACAATGCCAGCCATGAACCCACGCATGTCGTTGTCGCTGCATGAGGCGGACCCGGATGTGGCCGCCGCCGTTGACCATGAGGTCCTGCGCCAGCATGAAGGCCTGGAGATGATCGCTTCGGAGAATTTTGTGAGTGAAGCGGTGCTGGAAGCGGCGGGCTCGGTCTTTACCAACAAGTACGCGGAGGGATATCCGGGCAAGCGCTACTACGGCGGGTGTGAGTTCACGGATGTGGTGGAGAATCTGGCGCGCGACCGCGCCAAACAGCTTTTCGGCGCCGAGCACGCCAACGTGCAGCCGCATTCGGGCTCCTCGGCCAACATGAGCGCGTACAACGCCGTCCTGCAACCGGGTGACACCATCCTCGGGCTCAATCTGGCGCACGGCGGGCACCTCACCCACGGACATCCCTTGAACTTCAGCGGCAAGACCTACAAGATCATTCCTTACGGCGTGCGCAAAGACACCGAGACCATCGATTACGACGAGCTGGAAGCCATCGCCACCCGGGAAAAGCCGAAACTGATCATCGGCGGCGGGTCGGCGTATCCGCGCACCTTCGATTTTCCCCGCATGCGCCAGATCGCGGACAAAGTCGGCGCGCTCTACCTGGTGGACATGGCGCATTTTGCCGGCCTGGTGGCCGGTGGGGCGCATCCCTCGCCCGTGCCCCACGCGCACATCGTGACCACGACCACGCACAAGACGCTGCGCGGCCCGCGCGCCGGGTTGATCCTCAGCCGCGCCGAATTTTCCAAGGACATCGACAAAGTGGTGTTCCCCGGCAATCAGGGCGGGCCTCTGGTGCATATCATCGCGGCGAAAGCGGTCTGCTTCGCCGAAGCCCTGCGCCCGGAGTTCAAGGAATACGCCCGCCAGGTCGTGGCCAACGCCAAAGTGCTGGCGGAGACGCTTGCGGCGGAGGGCCTCCGCATCATCTCCGGCGGCACAGACACGCACCTGATGCTGGTGGATGTGTTCAGCAAGGGCATGCTGGGCAGCGAGGCCGAGCACGCGCTGGGCGAGGCCGGCATCACGGTGAACAAGAACGCCATCCCCTTCGATACCAACCCGCCCATGAAGCCCAGCGGCGTCCGCATCGGCACGCCTGCGCTGACCACGCGCGGCATGAAAGAAGCCGAGATGAAGACGGTGGGGAGGTGGATCGCCTCGGCGTTGACCGATCGCGCCGATGCCGGCAAGCTGGCGTCCATCCGCAAACAGGTGTTGGAATTGGCGGAGCAGTTCCCGCTGTATGCGGAGCGCCGGGCGAGGCTCGCGGTAAAAGCATAGCCACGGATTGCGCCGATCTTCACGGATCTGTTGCCAACGAAGCTGTGCACGTCTGTGAGATCCGTGGCTGATTGGTTTTCAGAACAACCTGTGACCCTAATCACAGCATGCCGTATTGCGCTCCGCGTAACTTCGTCCTATCGTTAATCCGCCGATCCGGAGCCACTGATGGACGACGCTTTACTGATCCACCGCCTGCATTTTGCCTTCACCATCACCTACCACTATCTGTTCCCGCAGCTCACCATGGGCCTGGCGCCGCTGATCGTGGCGCTGAAAACGCTGGCCATCTGGAAGAACGACGAGCGCTACAACCAGGCCGCGCGCTTCTGGGCCAAGATCTTCGGCATCAATTTCGCCATCGGCGTGGTCACAGGCATCCCCATGGAGTTCCAGTTCGGCACCAACTGGGCGCAGTTCTCCCGGTTCGCCGGGGGCGTGATCGGGCAGACCCTGGCCATGGAAGGCATGTTCGCTTTTTTCCTGGAATCAAGCTTCTTAGGCCTGTTCCTCTACGGGGAGAAGCGTCTGGGGAAGTGGGGACACTGGTGGGCGGCGTTCGCGGTCTTCGCCGGGTCGTGGCTCTCGGGATACTTCATCATCGCCACCGATGCCTGGATGCAGCACCCGGTGGGCTACGAGCGACTGGCCGACGGCACCTTTGCCCTGACCAGCTTCTGGGCGCTCATCTTTAATAAGTGGGCGTTCTGGCAGTACCTGCACAATATGGGCGGCGCGGCCATCACCGGGGCGTTTGTCATGGCCGCGCTGGGCGCGTTCTACCTGCTCAGCCGCAAGCACGAAGAGCAAGCCCGGATCTACGTTCGCGTGGGTGTGGTTGCGGGACTGATCTTCACCGTCCTTCAGGTTTTTCCGACAGGCGACCAGCAAGGCAAGCTTGTGGCGCAGCATCAGCCGGCGACGCTGGCGGCCATGGAAGGCCTGTTCGAGACCAAGCAGGGCGCGGAGCTGGTGATCATCGGCCAGCCGAATGTGAAAGAGAAGAAGCTGGACAACGCCATCGTGGTGCCGAATGCGCTGAGCATGTTGAGCTATCAACGCTGGGAGGCGGAGGTGAAAGGGCTGGATGCGTTCCCGCCCGACCAATGGCCGGACAACATCGCACTGCTCTATTACAGCTATCACATCATGGTGGGCCTGGGCACGATCTTCATCGCCATCATGGTGGTCAGCGGATTCCTTCTCTGGCGCGGCCGGTTGATGCAGTCGCGCTGGATGCTGTGGGTGTTGATGATGAGTTTCCCGCTGCCGTACATCGCCAACACCGCGGGATGGATGACCGCGGAGCTCGGACGTCAGCCCTGGCTGGTCTATGGCCTGCTGCGCACGGCGGAGGGATATTCGAAAACCGTCTCCGCCGGCAATGGGATGTTCAGCCTGCTCGGCTTCATGGGGATGTACACGGTGCTGAGCTTCCTGTTCCTGTTCCTCATCCATCGTGAGATCGCGCATGGGCCGGATGCCGCGCCCGCAACCGGAGGTACGCGATGATGCCGACTCTTTGGTTCGTGATCGTCGCCCTGATGGTGGTGGTGTACGTGATCCTTGACGGCTTCGATCTCGGTGTAGGCATCGTGCACTGGGGCGTGGGCCGCACGGAAGACGAGCGCTCGGTGAACATCAAGGCCATCGGCCCGGTGTGGGACGGGAATGAGGTGTGGCTGCTGGCCGCGGGTGGCACCCTCTATTTCGCCTTCCCGCCGCTCTATGCCGCGGGATTCAGCGGATTCTACCTGCCGCTGATGATGGTGCTGTGGTGCCTGATGCTGCGCGGCGTGAGCGTGGAGTTCCGCAATCACATCCATGACTCCGTGTGGCGCACGTTCTTCGATGGCGTGTTCACCTTCGCCAGCGCGCTGCTGGCCATCTTCTTCGGCGCGGCGCTGGGGAATGTGATCCGCGGCGTGCCCCTGAACGAAGAAGGATTTTTCTTCACCCCGCTGTTCACTGATTTCCGCACCGGGCCGGAGCCGGGTGTGCTCGACTGGTACACGGTGCTCACCGGCGTTGTCAGCCTGGTGGCGCTGGCGTTCCACGGCGCGGTGTATCTGGCGCTGAAGACGGACGGACAGCAGAACCACAAAGCCAAGCGTGTGGCCTCCGGCTCGTGGTGGGTGCTGCTGGCGCTGACATTGCTGGGGGTCCCGGCGACTCTGAGCGTGCGTCCGCAATTACTGGACAATTACAAAAACCATCCGTGGCTGTTCGTGGTGCCGGCGCTGGTCTTTGCCGGCCTGATCGCGGCCCGCCATTTCCTGCGCTTCGACGAAAAGAAAGCGTTCCTGGCCTCATGCGCGTATCTGCTGGGCATGGTCGGCTTCCCGGTGTTCGGACTGTATCCGGTGATCCTGCCCGCCAGTAACGTGCCCGAGCGCAGCCTGACCATTCACAACGCAGCCGGCCCGGCCTATGGATTACAGGTGGGCGTGATCTGGTGGGCCATCGGTTGCGTGCTTGCGATCTTCTACTTCCGTCATCTTTACGCCGTGTTCAAGGGCAAGGTCAGCGCGGAAAGCGCAGTCTACGGCCATTGAGAGGCGTCTTCGCAAGCCGGTGCTAGACTGGCCGCGTGAACATCGCGCTCGACATGCGGCAGCGGGCGGGATTCGGCGTGGCCACGTATGTGCGCAACATCGTGCGCGCGCTGGCGCGGCGCGATGCGCCCGGCGCGGGCGGGCCGGGACATCGTTACATCCTGATCGGCGGCCATGAGCAGCTGCGCGACTACCGCGGCTTGCCGGAGAACTTTCACCTGCAGGCCTTTTCCAGGTCGGCAAGCTCGCTGCGCAGCGCCTACAGTTTCCGCGAGCTGCTGATCTACCACCGCACCGACCTTTTGCACGTGCCTCATCTGTTCAAGACACCGCGCATGGCGCCGTGCCCCCATGTGGTGACGGTGCATGACCTGGTGGACTTTCTCTACCACGATTCCAAACGGCCCTCGGCGTGGAAGAGCCGGATGCGTTTCCTGCTGGCGCGCCACAATCTGCGCAGCGCGCGGAGGATCGTCGCGGTGTCGAACTCGACCAAGGCGGACCTGATGCGGGTGTTCGGCCTGCACGACGACGCAAAGATCGAGGTTTGTTACAACGCGATCGACGCCAAATTCCTCGGCGGCCACGCCAGCGAGACCGAGCGCGCGCGGGTCTCCGGGAAATACCAGGTCGATGCGCCGTTCCTGCTCTATGCGGGCAGCGCCAAGCCCCACAAGAATGTGGTGCGGCTGATCGAGGCATTCTCCGCGCTGAAGGGGGAGTTGAAGAAGGGGGGCGAGTATCCGGACCTGAAGCTCCTGATCATCGGGGAGGACATCAGTTCCAACCCCGACCTGCGCCGCACCGTGATCCGCAGCGGTGTGCAAGCCGAGGTACGGTTCCTCGGGTTCGTGCCCATCGATGAGTTGCGCGTGTTCTACGACACGGCCAAGGTGTTCGTTTTCCCCTCCTTATATGAGGGGTTCGGACTGCCGCCACTCGAGGCCATGGCCCACTCCACACCGGTGGTGACGTCGAACACATCCTCGCTTCCAGAGGTGGTGGGGAACGCGGCGGTGCTGGTGAATCCGGAAAATGTGTTCGAGATCATGCATGCGCTGCATCGCGTGCTGGTGGATCAGGAACTGCGCGACGTATTGAAGGAACGCGGGCTGAAACAGGCGGCGGGGTATTCGTGGGACGCGACCGCAGGCAAGTTACTCGAAGTCTATGCCGCGGCGCTTGCCGGCCGCTAGTTCGTGGCGGCGAAGCAAAAATGATGCCCTTCCGCGATTTGCGTCGCGGAAGGGCACAGCAGCAAGCGGGCCTGTAAGCCGGATTCTGTCGAGGACGGTCATTCCTCTAGCCGGCCCATTGCTGGACGCGGTCATCAGCGACCTACCCGGAGGTTGGGCGGACCGAGCCGATCCGCGCCGGGCCTTGCGGCCCGTCTCCCTCCCTATTTGGCCTTGCTCCGTGTGGGGTTTGCCCTGCCATCCGCATCACTGCGGACGCGGTGCGCTCTTACCGCACCTTTTCACCCTTGCCGCATCTCCTTGCGGAGAAGAGGCGGTATGTTCTCTGTGGCACTTTCCGTCCCGGCGCCTTGACGCGCCGGTCCCGGACGTTATCCGGCACACTGCTCTACGGAGTCCGGACTTTCCTCCCCCTGCGCCGCGCTCGGCCCGGGCGGACCCGGCGTAAACGACCTCTAAGGCGCAAGCGGCGACCGTCCGGCCCGCCTGCTGGCATCTTTTATTATATGTCGGTTTGGATGCGGGTGCTGGGACGAGCGGTATGTCCCGAAACTTGCCTGCCACTGCGTACGTAACCAGTCCAGGCCTTGTTACACTGATTCCAGGTCCGACCCTCAAGTACCCGCCCTATGGAATTCCGCGAAGCCGCCTCCATCGCCCTGCAGTCGTTGTGGGCCAACAAGCTGCGCTCCGTACTCACGCTGCTGGGCATGGTGATCGCCATCAGCGCGCTGATCGCCGTGGGCACGTTGATCACCGGGCTGAACAGTTACGTTGCGGAAAAAGTCTTTAACCTGGGCGCGGACGTTTTCATCGTCAACAAGCAGCCCAACGTGATCACCAGCGTGGACCAGTTCCTGGAAGCGCAGAAACGCAAGAACCTTACCTACGAAGATTACGAAGCCGTGCGGGACGGCTGCCATTCCTGCACGGTCGTGGGAGCTTCGACCAGTCTCGGACTGGCGATTCGCAACACCGTCCGTTACGGCAACCAGTCGATCCAGGACACCGGCGTCCGGGGGTGGACCCCCTCGATGGCCCGGATCTATGACCTGGAGGTCATCATGGGCCGTGGGATCACGGAAACGGATTTCAACCGTTCGGCCGAATCCGTGGTGATCGGTCATGACATCTTTGAGAACCTTTTCGTGGACCAGGACCCGATCGGCAAAGAGATAAGAGTGGGCAATCACGCGTACCAGGTGATCGGGGTGGGCAAGAAGGAAGGCAAGACGCTGGGCCAGAGCCGCGATAACTGGGTGATGATGCCCTTGAAGACGTATTTCAAGTATTACGGCGGCGAACAGGTCAACAGTATCCGCATCTGGGCCAAAGCGGCGGACACCGGCGTCATCATGGCCAACGCCATGGATGAGACCCGCGTGATCCTCCGGGCCCGGCGCCATGTGCGCCCCAATGAGAGAGACAATTTTGAGATCGACACCAACCAGACTTTCCTGAGTCTCTGGGCCAGCATCTCTTCGGGATTCTTTGTGTTCACGCTGGGGATCGTTTGCATGTCTCTGCTGGTGGGCGGCATCGTAATTATGAACATGATGCTGGTGAGCGTGACCGAGCGCACCCGGGAGATCGGAGTGCGCAAAGCCCTGGGCGCCCGCCAGAGTGACATCATGGCGCAGTTCCTGATCGAGGCGGCGACCATGGCGGCCGTAGGCGGTGTGATCGGTGTCGCCTTTGGCGCCCTGGTGGCCAAGACGGTGACGCTGGTCGTGGGACTGCCTTCCCGGCTGGAGCTGTGGGCCATTCTGCTGGCATTGGCGCTGGCCGCATTCGTCGGCGTATTTTTTGGTGTGTATCCGGCGCGCAAAGCGGCAAGACTGGAGCCGATCGTGGCGCTCCGGGCGGAGCTATAACCCATGCTAAGACGAGGCGACTTCGGCGAGATCTTCCGGATGGCGATGGAGACCATCTGGAGCAACAAGTTGCGCTCCGGGCTGACCATCCTGGGCATCGTGATCGGGGTGAGCGTGGTGATTTTGATCAGCTCGATGATCCTTGGATTCCAGGCCAACCTGCAGCAACAGGTTTCCAGCTACGGCACCAGCGTGATCTGGGCCTTCCATTTCGACGTGTTCCAGTTCGGCCGTCCGTCCACGGAGATGCTGCAACGAAAAGAGTTGACCTACGAGGACGCCATGGCGATGAAGGACATCCCGGGCGTTGAGGCCGCGACCGCCGGCGTGCGATTGTTCCTGCCGCAATTCGGCGTGGGCAGTTATTCGGTGAAATACGGCGACCGCAAGGTGAAGAACACCATCCTCGAGGGTGACATGGCGTCCATCAAAGACGTCTATGACCTGGACATGAAGGAGGGCCGCTGGTTCACCGAGACCGACGATCAGATCCGCAACAGCGTCATCGTGCTGGGGCCGGACACCGCCAAGGAATTGTTCGACGATGAGTCCGCCGTGGGCAAGGAGATCAATATTGAAGGGCGGGTGTTCACTGTGGTGGGGGTCGTGAACCCCAAGCCCGGCGCCATCGGCGGTCAGAACCCGGAAGACAACATCGTTTATTTCCCGTACTTCACCTTTAAGAAGTTGCATCCGGAGCTGAAGGCCAATTGGATCAGTGTGAAGGCCAAGACGCCGGAACTGGTGCCGGCGGTGATGGACTCCATGCGCGAATTGTTGCGGCGGCGGCGTGGTCTGCGCTTCAATCAGCCGGAGAACTTTGTGGTCTTCCGCACGGATTCGATCGCCAGTTTCTGGAATGACATCCTCAGCGGGTTCTTCATTTTCATGTTCTCTGTCTCCAGTGTGGCCCTGCTGGTGGGCGGCGTGGGCGTGATGAACATCATGCTGGTCAGCGTGACCGAGCGGACGCGCGAGATCGGCGTGCGCAAGGCCATCGGGGCGCGCAAGAAAGACGTGCTGATGCAATTCACTCTGGAGGCCGTGACCCTGACCGCCATCGGCGGCGTGATCGGCATCCTTGTCGGCGCGATCGGGACGTTCATCATCCGCGCGCTGGTCACCTTCCTTCCCGCCGAGTTGAGCCCGTTCTGGATCGTCACCGCCATTTTCATCTCCTGCGGCATCGGTGTCGTCTTCGGGATCTATCCGGCGTGGAAGGCGGCCAACCTCGATCCCATCGAGGCCTTGCGCTACGAGTGACGCTCTCCAAAACTTGAGCGCCCGCGGCGCGCGATAGGATAGAGTCTCCTTTGGCGTGTCATGCTTCTCTTCCTCTCCACATTCTTTGCCGTGATGGCCATGGCGGGCGCCGCGTTCCAAGTGCTCAGCCTCATCGGCCTGCGCGACTGGCGCCGCCAACCCGGCCCGCCCTCCGGCGTCTTGACGCCTGTATCCATCCTTAAGCCGCTCAAAGGCTGTGATGCCGAGATGTACGAGTGCCTGCGCAGCCACTGTGAGCAGGAATATCCCGAGTTCGAGATCATTTTCGGCGTGAATTCCGCGGACGATGAGGCTGTGGCATTCGTCGAGCGGTTGCAGCGGGAATATCCGCAACGGGCCATCTCCCTGGTGGTTTGTGAGAACGAGCTGGGCGCGAATCGCAAGGTCAGCAATCTGGTGCAGATGCTGACCCGGGCCCGCTACGGTCACGTGTTGATCAATGACAGTGACATACTGGTGCCGCGCCGATATCTGGCGGAGGTGATGAGCTGGTTCAACCGCGCCGGCGTGGGGCTCGTGACCTGTCTCTACACGGCGCGCGGCGGGACAACACTTTGGGCAAGGCTTGAGTCACTGGGCATCCTTACGGATTTCATGCCCGGCGTGCTTTCCGCGCGTACGCTGGAAGGGGAGTGCCGCTTCGGTCTCGGCTCGACCCTGGCCTTGGACAAGAACGCGCTGGAGAAGACCGGAGGCCTCGAGCCGCTGGTGGATGTCCTCGCGGACGACTATCAACTCGGCAACCGGATGCGCAATCACAACTTCGAGGTCGTGGTCCCGAATGTGATCGTGCGAACGACCATGCCCGACTATACCTTCCGCGACTTCTGGCATCATCAAGTCCGCTGGGCGCGGACGGTGCGCAGTTCGCGTCCGCTGGAATTCGGGTTGGGGATCCCGGTGACCTTCGCGCTGTTCTGGGCTTGTCTTGCTGTCATCACCGGGCCCGAGGCCTGGTGGACGTGGAGCATCCTTGCTGTTGTGTTGGCGCTGCGCGGTCTGGTCCTGTTGCGCTATGGACGCGCTTTGCGGGCCGGCAGGACACTTGGTCGATTCCTGCTTCTGCCCTTGCGAGACTTGTTAAGTCCTGTGTTTTGGCTGGTGGGGGTCGGGGGTGACCGCATCGTTTGGAGGGGAGAGAGGTTCGTCGTGTCGCGCGGAAAACTTCGGCGTGACCTGTGACTTCTGTCATACCACAACACCCACGCCACTCGGATAATCAAGCCAGTGAACCGCGCCATGCGAATCGTGGATCCAGCCGACAATGGACCGGGTAGCATGAGCCCAAGGCGAGCAGAGCCATGAAGTGTCCGTGGATTGCTTTAGTGTTTTGTCTGGGAAGCAGCATCGCGAGCGCGCAGACATCTGTCCCGGAACAACCCAAGCCGGCTGAGACGATCATTCACCCCAAGATCGGATCGATAGAATTCTCCGGCAGCCTGCGTACACGGCTGGAGGACTGGAATTTCTTCGACGCCGGTGTTCCCCGGGACGGCGAGTACAGTTTTTCCCATCATCTGCTCCGGTTTGCAGTAAGCCAGAAAAAGGACCAATTCGATTGGCAGATCGAGACCGCTGTCGCGTTCCTTGCCGGCATGCCCAACAATGCTATTGCGCCTGCCCCGGTGGGCCAGATGGGTTTTGGGGCGACGTATTTTGCCGCGAACAATGGCGACCAGAGTGTCGCCGGGATCTTCGTGAAACAGGCCTTCCTGCGTTTCTGGTCGGACTCGCGCCGCACCTCGGCCCGTTTCGGCCGATTTGAATTCATCGAAGGGCAGGAGAACGAGCAAAAGAATGCTACCCTCGCGTTCCTGAAGCGCGAACGGATCGGCAGCCGGTTGATCGGGAATTTCGGGTTTTCCGCGGTGGGCCGGAGTTTCGACGGTGTCGAAGCCAAATACGACGACGGCCGGCAAAACATCACCGTCATGGGTGGACGCGCGACCCGCGGCGTGTTCCAGGTGGATGGCATCGGTGAGCTGGACGTGGACGCTGTCTATGCCGGATATACGCGGCAGGCCAGGATCCATGACAACCCCGGCGAATGGCGCCTGTTCGGTATGTACTACCACGACGGCCGCACAGGTAGTCTCACGACCAAGACGGACAATCGCCCGCTGGCTGTCCGGGCGGCGGACCACGACAACATCCGCATCGGGACCATCGGCGCCAACTATCTCCAGACCGTGAAGAGCGGCGGCATGACCGCCGACATCGTTCTGTGGGGCGCCCTCCAATATGGCGCATGGGGCATTTTGGACCAGCGCGCCTATGCCGTGGATGCCGAGTTCGGCGCACAAGCGACGGAGATTCCCTGGAAGCCCTGGGTGCGCGCGGGATACAGCTATTTCAGCGGCGACAACGACCCCGCCGATTACACCAATCGGACGTTCTTTCTGCCGCTGGGCACACCGCGCATCTATGCCCGGTTCCCGTTTTATAACCCGATGAACACGCAAGATGCGTTCGGTCAATTGATCTTGCGGCCGCACAAAAAGCTGAGTCTGCGATTCGAAGGCCATGGGCTGCGCCTCGCTGATCACAAGGATCTTTGGTACTCCGGTGGCGGCGCCTTCCAGAAGAAATCGTTCGGTATCGCCGGCCGGCCCAGCGGTGGCTCCAGCAGCCTGGCCAGTGTCGTGGACGCGGGCGTCGACTGGAACGTACATCCGCAGCTTGCGATCTCGGGGTACTACGCCCATGCGATCGGCGGGGCCGTGATCCAAAACAATTTCCCCGACCGGAAGGACGCCGACTACGCCTATCTGGAATTGCTCTACAGATTCTGAACCCGCACGAGCGGACAGGCGCCCGTCGTTCCCGCTCGGATTCTTCCGGAATTCCTACTGTCTCTCCCTATAATCGAATCCATGGCCATCCCGGCTCGCAGCCAGGGGATCCTGGAACTGAAGGCAAGGCGATCGCGCGTCTCCCGGGCCGTGGTGCTGCCCGTGCAGCAGTTCATCCACACCCAAGGGGTGAGCGGTTTTGCGTTGATGGGCGCTGCCGGTCTGGCGTTGTTCCTGGCGAACTCGCGGTGGGCGCCGGGCTATTTTGCCTTCTGGGAGATCAAGGCTGGGTTTGACCTGGGATTCTTCGAGCTGAGCAAGAGTTTGCATCATTGGATCAACGACGGCCTGATGGCGATTTTTTTCTTCCTGGTCGGGCTGGAGATCAAACACGAGTTCGTGCAGGGAGAGTTGAACGAATTTAAGAAGGCCACGCTTCCGGTCGCCGGTGCGCTGGGCGGAATGATCGTTCCCGCACTCTTGTTCACCCTTCTCAACTTCGGCACGCCGGGCCTCCGCGGTTGGGCCATTCCTATGGCCACAGATATCGCGTTCGCGCTGGGCGTGCTTGCCCTGGTCAGCGGCTGCTCTCCCGAACTCAAAGTGTTCCTGCTGGCGCTCGCCATTGCGGACGACATCGGCGCCATTGCGGTGATCGCAGTGTTCTATACCAGCCAACTTTCTATTGCGGCGCTGGGATCTTCGCTCCTGCCACTGGCGCTGATCTACCTGGCGCGCAAATTGGGCGTGCGCTCGCCTTTGGTCTATGTGCCGCTGGGGATCTTGTTCTGGCTGGCGGTATTGAAATCAGGCGTGCACGCCACCATCGCCGGTGTCATCCTCGGGATGATGGCCGACACCAAGCCGTGGTTCGACCGCGCGGATTTCGAGGCCGCCGCGAAAGATCTGCTGGACCAGTTCCGGCGCGCGAATGAAAGCGGCGACTACGACCATGCCGACGCCATCCTGGGAACATTCGAAGCCCTGACCAAGGGCACCGAAGCTCCGGTGCAACGGATCACGCGGCTGATCCACGGCTGGGTCAGCTTCGTGGTCCTGCCGATCTTCGCGTTCGCCAATGCCGGGGTCGCGCTCGACACCGGCGCGATGCGGGCCACGCTGGGGAACCACATCGCCTGGGGCGTGGCGCTGGGACTGGTGGTCGGCAAACCGATCGGGATCGTTCTGTTCAGTTGGCTGGCTGTCCGGGCCGGGATCTCTCAACTTCCGCGACACACCAGCTGGCGCCAGATGACGGGCGTGGGAGTGTTGGGCGGCATCGGCTTCACGGTCTCGATCTTCATCACCACGCTGGCCTATCAGGATGCGGCGTCGGCGGATGCCGCGAAAATAGCCATCCTGATCTCGTCCGTGGTCGCGGGCATTCTGGGCTTCTTCGCGCTGAAAATGGTCACGCCTGGGCTGAGCGGGAAGCGCGAAGAATGAGCCGGGGAAACGTCGTTTTGAACATCCACAGATTTTTTTCTGAAACACTTGGCGAAATCGACCCTCTTGTTATAATCATGTGTTTGATTTTTTGTTTTCATCGTTCTGTTTTTACCTCTTAACTAACACGCAAGCAGGTTGTTCAGGTGAACGACGTTTCCGGACGTGGTCTTCGGGCTGCGTCCACAGACGCCCGGCGGGTTCGAAATACCGGACCAGAGGCACTCTTAACCTTGCCCGCCGGCACAGGAAGCTGGTAGATGGCGCAATTCTTTCCGCATAGCGCGAACGCGTACGCGAAGATGAGCATCGCCCTCGGGGTCATTCTTATGGCCGGCCTGGGGCTGAGCCTTGACCGCTTGCAGCGTTCGCCCTGGGTCACCAAAGAGGGCATCCGCCCGGAACAGCCCGTGCCGTTCAGCCACAACCACCACGTGGCCGGGCTGGGCATTGATTGCCGCTATTGCCACACTTCGGTCGAGACCTCCAGCTTCGCCGGCCTGCCGCCCACCAAGACCTGCATGAACTGCCACTCGCAGATCTGGACCAACGCCATCATGCTGGAGCCGGTGCGCGCCAGCTTCCGGGACAACAAGCCGCTGCGCTGGACCCGGGTCCATGACCTGCCTGATTTCGCTTATTTCAGCCACGAGATCCACGTGAACAAGGGCATCGGATGCAAGAGCTGCCACGGGCCGGTGGACCAGATGCCGCTGATGTACCAGAACGCTTCGCTGCAGATGGAGTGGTGCCTGCAGTGCCACCGCAACACCGAGCAGAACCTGCGGCCGAAGGAAGAAGTGTTCAACATGAAGTATGAGCCGCCGTCGCGGACGAACGCCGTGGTCTATGCGGGCAAGACTTATTTGGACCAGATCACGCTTGGCAAGCAGTTACAGATCGACTATCACATTCGCGGCCCTCGGGACTTGACCAGCTGCGAAACGTGTCACCGGTAACAGGCGTAGCGGGGCAGAGACCCCGCGCGAAGGGATTGAATAACGAGACGCATGGCGACTGACCCGATTTCGAAACTCGTGCAGATCCAGACGGCGAAGTCCGCGCCCGCTCCGGCCGTGGCTCCCGCCGACGTGAGCCTGGATCTGGAGACGGTGCGCGAGCGCCTGGCCCAGGCGAAAGGTCCGCGATATTGGCGCAGCCTGGAAGAGCTGACCGATGAGCCGGGCTTTGACGCGATGATGGAGCGCGAATTCCCGCGCTATGTCTCCGAGTGGACCGATCCCGTCTCGCGGCGCGGTTTCCTGAAATTGATGTCTGCGTCCCTCGCGTTGGCCGGCCTTTCCGCCTGCACCAAGCAGCCGGACGAGCCCATCGTTCCCTATGTGCAGCAGCCGGAAGACCTGATCCCCGGCAAGCCGATGTTTTATGCGACGGCGCGGCCCTCGGACTTTGGCGCGCAACCTCTGCTGGTCAAGAGCCACATGTTCCGGCCGGTCAAGGTCGACGGCAATCCGGAACATCCATACAGCCAGGGCGCTTCGGATGTCATCAGCCAGGCGTCGTTGCTCGACCTGTACGATCCGGACCGCGCACAGTCGGCGATCTACAACGGCGGACTGGCATCCCGAAAAACACAGTTGCCGGGTGAGCGTCCGTGGGGTGAATTCCTCAACGATGTCCGCGACGCGGCGGCGACGGAAAAGACCAAGCAAGGCGCGGGGCTCCGCTTCCTGACGGAGACCATCACTTCGCCGTCCCTGGGCGCGATGTTCAAAGATGTGCTGAAAGCGTTTCCCCAGGCCAAGCTCTACCAATATGACCCGGTGAATCGCGATGCCGCCCGTGCGGGCGCGCGCATCGCCTTCGGCCAGTATGTGGAGGCGCAGTACAAGCTCGACCAGGCGGATGTGATCGTGTCGTTGGACGCGGACTTCCTCTCCGGTTCGAACTTCCCGGGTTTCCTGCAACTGGCGCGTGACTTCGCCAAGCGGCGCAAGCTGGAAGGTGTCGACCCGAAAGATGCCACGATGTCTCGGTTGTATGTCGTCGAGAGCCAGACGACCACCACGGGTGGCAAAGCGGACCACAGACTGGCCATGCGGGCATCCGATGTCGAAGCTTTTGCCGCGGCGCTGGCGGGCACGGTGGGAGCAGGTGGGGGTGGCACGCTCAGCGACCCGAAAGCCAAGGCGGTCCTCGACACGATGGTGAAGGATCTGCTTGCGGCCAAAGGGAAGTGCGTGGTGGTCCCCGGCGAGCAACAATCGGCCAACGTTCATGCGCTGGCGGCGGCGATCAACCAGGCCCTGGGCAATGTTGGCAAGACCATCGTCTACACCGACCCGGTCGAGATCTTCCCTTCGGAGCAGGTCGCCGGACTGAAGGAATTGGTCGCTGACATGAATGCCGGCAAAGTCACGATGCTTGTGATGGTCGGCGGCGATCCGGCCTACGATGCGCCGGCCGACTTCAAGTTCGGCGAAGCCATGATGAAGGTGCCGTTCAAGGCAGCGCTTTCCACGCACCGCAATGAGACCGCGCAGCTCTGCCACTGGCATGTCCCGATGGCGCACTATCTGGAGGCATGGGGTGATGCCCGGGCCTATGACGGCTCGGTGTGTATCCAGCAGCCGCTGATCGATCCTCTCTATCAGGGCAAGACGGCCTACGAATTACTGGCCGCATTCACGGAGTCACCCGGCGTGACGCCGTATGACCTGTTGCGCACCTATTGGCAGGGACAGACGAAAGCCGGCGAGTTCGAATCCTGGTGGCGCAAGACGCTGCATGACGGCTTTGTCCCGGACAGCGCCGCTGCTGCGAAGAACGTCACCGCCAAAGCCGTGAGCGTGACCCCGGCAAAGAGCGCCGAGATGGAGATCGTCTTCCGTCCGGACGCCAATGTTTTCGACGGTCGTTACAACAACAACGGCTGGCTGCAGGAGTTGCCGCGTCCCATCACCAAGCTCACTTGGGACAACGCCGTGCAGATGAGCATGGCCACATACCACTCCCTGGGTCTGAAGGATTGGCGTCCAAAGTTCTCGCCCCTGCTTGAAGTCACGGTGGACGGCCGCACCGTGAAGGGCCCGGACATGATCGTGCCCGGCCATCCGGACAACAGTGTCACCGTGCACCTGGGATTCGGCCGTTCCGTGGTCGGCAGAGTCGGGACCGGTACGGGCTTCAACGCATACACCCTTCGCACCTCCGCGAATCCTAACGTGGCGAGTGTGCGGCTCAAGGTCACCGGAGTGACGCAATCGCTGGCCAGCACGCATCATCAATTCCTCATTGAGAGCAAGCCGGCGGGGTTCATCGACCAGGGCGAGGTGGGCGAGACCGAGACCGGCGTGGCCGCGGAGAGCCGGGAACTCATCAAGAGTTCGACGCTCGATGAGTACAAGAAGAACCCGCACTTCACCGAAGAGACACTGTTCTACATGGGCAAGATCAAGTCCGACGGCAAGCCCATGACCAAGGAAGAGGCGGAAGAGGCGGAAAAGAACCTCACGCTCTTCGCGGAAAATGGCCACGCCAGTTGGACCACGGATCCTACCAAATTACCCACTCCCTACGATCATCAGTGGGGCATGACCATCGACATGAACTCCTGCGTGGGCTGCAATGCGTGCATTGCGGCCTGCGTCTCGGAGAACAATATCGCGGTGGTGGGCAAGGAGCAGGTGATCCTGGGCCGGGCGATGCACTGGATCCGCATCGACACCTACTTCGAGTCACCCGGCGGCGACCACGCCAACCCGCGCGCCTTCTTCCAGCCGTTGCCTTGCATGCAATGTGAGAACGCGCCGTGCGAGCCGGTCTGTCCGGTGGGCGCCACCGTGCACAGCCCCGAAGGGCTGAACAACATGGTGTACAACCGCTGCGTGGGAACGCGCTATTGCTCCAACAACTGTCCTTATAAGGTGCGCCACTTCAACTTTCTGCTGTTCTCGGACTTCGAGACCGAGAGTTTGAAGCCGATGCGCAATCCCGACGTCAGCGTGCGCAGCCGCGGCGTGATGGAAAAATGCACGTATTGCGTGCAGCGCATCAATGCGGCGCGCATCGTGGCGGAGAAAGAAGACCGCACCATCCGCGACGGCGAGATCGTCACCGCCTGCCAGCAGAGCTGCCCCACCGGCGCCATCGTCTTCGGCAACATCAGCGATCCGGAAAGCAAGGTCAGCAAGCTGAAGAAGCATGAGCGTAATTACGCATTGCTGGCGGAAGTGAACACCCGGCCGCGGACCACGTACCTGGCCGCGGTGCACAATCCGAATCCGGGTCTGGGACCCAAGTCGGCGGAGAGCGAGCACCATGCCGGTTAACGAACTCGAGCGCGAGCAGGACGTGAACAAGCCGGGCAGCAGCCCCCCGGTGATCGCGCCCGGGTACGACTTTGGCCAGATCACGGAGAAGATCAGCAACGTCGTCCTGACCAAGCGAACGCCGTGGAGCTGGGTGCTCGGGTTCTTCATCGCGTTCACCATGTTGAATGTCCTGATGGGAGCGGTGACCTACCTGTTCCTGAAGGGCACGGGGATCTGGGGCATCAACATCCCCGTCGGTTGGGGCTTTGCCATCATCAATTTCGTCTGGTGGATCGGTATCGGCCACGCCGGCACGCTGATCTCCGCCATCCTGCTCTTGTTCAACCAGAGCTGGCGCACCTCGATCAACCGTTTTGCCGAGGCCATGACGCTCTTCGCCGTGGCTTGCGCCGCCATGTTCCCGCTGGTGCATACCGGACGTCCATGGCTGGCGGCCTACTGGCTGCTGCCGTACCCGAATTCGATGGGATTGTGGCCGCAGTTCCGCAGCCCGCTCATCTGGGACGTCTTCGCGGTCTCGACCTACGGTACCGTGTCACTCATCTTCTGGTACACCGGTCTGATCCCTGACCTTGCGACCCTGCGCGACAAAGCCAAAAACGCCTTCGCCAAGTTCTTCTACGGGATGGCGTCCATGGGCTGGCGCGGTTCCGCCCGGCACTGGCACCGGTATGAGACCGCGTACTTGCTTCTCGCCGGCCTATCGACGCCGCTGGTTCTCTCCGTGCATACCGTGGTCAGCTGGGATTTCGCCGTGTCCGTGATCCCCGGATGGCATACCACCCTCTTCCCGCCCTATTTCGTGGCCGGCGCCATTTATTCCGGGTTCGCCATGGTCATCACTCTGGCCATCCCCATCCGCGCGGCCTACAACATGAAGGACTTCATCACCGACCGCCACTTGAACAACATGGCCAAGGTGATGCTGGCCACCGGCCTGATCGTTGGCTACGGCTATATGACCGAGGCTTTTTACGGGTTCTACAGCGCCAACCGGTACGAAGCCTACATGATCCACAATCGCGCCTTCGGGCCGTACGCGGTGACGTACTGGTTCCTGATCCTGTGCAACATCATCACGCCCCAGTTGTTGTGGTTCAAGAAGGTGCGCACGCACACGCTGGGACTTTTCATCATCTCGCTGATTGTGAACATAGGCATGTGGCTGGAACGTTTTGTGATCGTCGTGACCAGCCTGCATCGCGATTACGTGCCGTCAAGCTGGGGCATGTATCACCCCACAGTGTGGGACTGGGCCACGTATCTCGGCACCATCGGATTGTTCTGCACGCTGCTGTTCCTGTTCATCCGCGTGCTGCCGATGATCGCCATCTTTGAGATGCGCATGCTGTTGCCGGAGTCGAAGGTGAAAGAGTAATGAGGAAGCCGAAGGGCACATACGGAGTGATGGCGGAGTTCGCCTCGGCGGAGGCGCTGGTCGCGGCCGTATCCGCTGGTGATCGGCGGCAAGCCGCTCCACTCCTGGCCGAATTTCATTCCCGTGTGGTTTGAGACCACAGTGCTGGGCGCATCGTTGACGGCGGTGATCGGCATGTTGGCGCTGAACGGACTGCCCCGGCCCTATCACCCGGTGTTCAACATCGAGCGCTTCGTGGACCACGCGCAGAAAGACAAGTTCTTCCTTTGCATCGAGGCGACCGATGCGAGATTCAAGGCGGAGGAGTGCAAAAAGTTCCTGAGTGGGCTCGATCCCGTGAACGTGTGGGAGGTGCCCCATTAATCGCGCCATGACAAACAAGTGGAGCAAGGCCGGTCTGGCCGCGGGCGCCCTGGCGCTGTTGCTGCTGGCCGGCTGCCGCCAGGACATGCATGACCAGCCCAAGTACATCCCGTTGCGGGAGAGCCGGTTCTTTGCCGATGGCCAGTCGGCGCGCCAGCCGGTGGAGCATGCCGTGGCCCGGGGCCATCTCCAGGCGGACAAATATTTCTACACCGGCAAGATCGGTGACGGTTTCGGCAATGACCTGCCCCAGGGATTGCTCAAGGAAGGTTATGGCTTGAAGGATCTGCTGCACCGCGGACAGGGCCGATTCAACATCTATTGCGCGCCCTGCCATGCCCAGATCGGCAACGGCAACGGCGCGGTGGCGCTGCGCGGCTTCCAGAAGATGCCGGCTTCGTTCCACGATCCGCGGCTCAAGGCGCAGAACCTGGGCTATTTCTTCGACGTGATGACCAACGGCTTCGGCGCCATGCTGAATTACAAGGCGCAGATCCCGCCGGAAGACCGCTGGGCCATCGCCGCCTACATCCGTGCGCTGCAACTGAGCCAGGATGCCACGCTGGCGGACGTTCCCGAGAGCGAAAGGGAACATATCAAGGACCCGATGACGTCCAAACCGGGATCTCCGGCCCCGGCGAAAGCCGAACCCAAGAAGGGAGGCGCGCACTGATGGCGGTCACGCACGAACATCACGCCCCGGCGCTCCCCCGGCCGGAAGAACTCGTGGCGCCGGCCAGCGTCACGCAATGGCGGAAGTATCTGACCTTCCCCGCCTTGATCCTCACGCTCTGGGCGTTGATAGGGCTCGGTTTGAACTTTGGCGACCCGGTCGGCATGAACCACTTCCTGCGCGCGTACCTGGTGGGATTCATGTTCTGCTGCGGACTCACGCTGGGGTGCCTGGTTCTGTTAATGGTGCAGCACGTGACCGGCGGCAAGTGGGGCCTGGTGATGCGGCGCATCTTTGAAGCCGGCTCGCGGAACTGGTGGCTCATGGCGTTGATGTTCGTGCCCATCGCCGCCGGATTGAAGTATCTCTATCCCTGGGCGAACCACACGGGTCTTACCGCCCACGGTGAACATGCGCTCCATGTGCGTGAAGCGTATCTGAATCCGAAGATGTTCATCATCCGCGCCATCGCGTATTTCGCGGCGTGGGGATTGCTTGCCGTGATCTTGAACCGCTGGTCGCTGCGCCAGGACCATCCGCCCGCGTCGCCCGAGGAGGGGAACGCGCTGCGTCTGCGCTTCATGCGGTTGAGCGGCTTTGGCATCTTGTTCTATGCCGTCTCGCTGTCCTTGGCGGTGGTGGACTGGGTGATGAGCCTGGATGCGGTGTGGTACTCCACCATCTACGGGATGCTCTATATGGCCGGACAGGCGCTGCTGGCCATGTCCTTCGCCATCATCGTTCTGGTGATGCTCGCCAAGACCGAGCCCATGAAGCATCTGCTGCGCAAGAACGAGCTGCATGACAACGGCAAGTTCCTGTTGGCGTTCGTCATGCTGTACACATACCTCTCGTTCTCGCAGTTCATCATCATTTGGTCGGGCAACTTGAAGGAAGAGATCCCGTGGTATCTGGCGCGGTCACGCAACGGCTGGCTGCCGGTGTTCCTGGTGCTCGCCATTTTCCATTTCGTCGTGCCCTTCCTGTTGCTACTGAACCGCAATCTTAAGAAACAAGGTGAGCGCCTGGCCATGGTGGCCGCGATGCTGGTCCTCATGCGCTACCTGGACCTGTACTGGCACATCCTGCCGAACTTCGCCGACGTAAGCTGGCCGACCGGGAATTTCGATCCCACGCTATGGGACCTGGTGGTGCCGGCGGCGATGGCCTGCGTCTGGTTCACGCTGTTCTTCCGCGAGTTGGGGACACGGCCGATCCTGCCGCTGTATCACCCGTTGTTCCCGCAGATCATGGAGAAGTCGCATGGAGCACATTAAGCCGCAGAGCGAACACTGGGTGGAGCACGGTCACGAGGAGAGCGATGTCAATATCAAAGGCATCGTCACCTTCGGGGTGGCCCTCGCCCTGGGCGGATTCATCATCTGCTTCGCGCTGTATGGCTTCTATCTGGCATTGAACTGGGGCTATGAGAAGAACCAGGGGCCGGCGAATCCCATGACGGCCGCGGCCGGGGTCAAGCCGGAGCCGATCGACAAGACCGAGACCGTAAAGGACGTAGTGGATCGCCTCAAGTCGACATTCCCGGAACCCCGGCTGCTGGCGAATGAGTATGGCGATTATGACGTGTTCGCCAAGCAGCAGAAGGATCGTTTGCATGATTACAGATGGATCAATCAATCCGAAGGCAAGGTGCGCATCCCCATCGACCGCGCGATGGAACTGATCGCGGAGCGGGGACTGCCGGCGCCCGCAACTGCGCCGAAAGCGGCGCCGGTGGCAAAGAAATAAGGAAGCGAGTTCAGTCTTGCGATGGAACGAAACATCCCGGTGGATACTCACGCTGCTGATGCTGGCGGCATGCGCCGCCGCGCAGCAGAAGATGAGCGGTGACATGGTCCATGCCGAGGACGCGCGGACTGTCAACGCGCAGCCGTCCATCTTGCTACAGGTGGGCATCGACCAGAAGCTGGGTGAGCAGGCGCCGCTCGACGCCGGTTTTGTGGATGAGTCCGGGAATGCTGTGACGCTGGGGAAATATTTCAACCGGAAACGTCCGGTGCTGCTGGCGATGGTGTATTACGACTGCCCGATGTTGTGTGACCAGGTGCTGAATGGCATGACCAGCGCGCTGGATGTGCTGAAGTTCGATGCGGGCAAGGAATTTGAAGTGGTGGCCGTGAGTTTCGATCCGCGGGAGACCCCGGGACTGGCCCAGGACAAGAAGCACCTCTACCTGGGCCGCTATCGCCGTCCCGGGGCCGAACAGGGCATTCATTTCCTGACCGGCAAGCAGGAATCGATCACAGCGTTGACCAAGGCCGTGGGATTCCGCTACGCATGGGATGAGAGCAGCAAGCAGTTCGCGCACGCCAGCGGCCTGATGCTGCTGACCCCCGAGGGCAAGGTGGCGCAGTATTACTACGGCATCGAGTATTCGCCCAAGGACATGCGCCTGGGGATCATCGAGGCCTCGAACGAGAAGATCGGGAACACGGTGGACACGCTGCTGCTGTACTGCTTCCACTATGACCCCACCACCGGGAAGTATGGCGCGGTGGCCATGAACATCATGCGTCTGGGCGGCGTGCTGACCGTGCTTTTGCTGGGCACCTTTATGGGGGTGAGTTTCTGGCGTGAAGCGCAGGCGAACAGGGGATTAAGGCACACATAACTATGCTTTCCAAGTACATCCCGTTATGGCCGGAGCAGGCCTCCACCGTGGCCGGCCACATGGACTTGCTGTATGTGTTCCTGGTCCTGAACACCATCTTCTTCACCGTGCTGGTGGCGGTGATGGTGGTGGCGTTCTCCATCAAGTTCCGCAAATCGAAGCACCCGGTGGCCGTGCAGATCGAAGGCTCGGTGCCGCTGGAGATCTTCTGGAGCGCGGTGCCGCTGGGCATCGCCATGGTGATCTTTGTGTGGGCGGCAGTGCTCTATTTCCACTTGATGCGCGCGCCCCGCGAATCCATGGAGGTCTACATCACCGGCAAGCAGTGGATGTGGAAGATGCAACATCCCACCGGACAGCGGGAGATCAACCAGCTGCACGTGCCGGTGAACACCAACGTCCGTCTCACCATGATCTCGCAGGACGTGATCCACAGCTTCTTCGTGCCCGAGTTCCGCATCAAGCATGACGTGTTGCCCGGCCGCTACACCTACGCCTGGTTCAATGCCACCAAGCCGGGGACCTACCACATCTTCTGCACCGAGTATTGCGGCACCAAGCACTCCGGGATGATCGGGGAAGTGATCGTGATGGAGCCGGCGGCCTATCAGTTGTGGCTCAGCGGCAGTACCGGCGGATCGCTGGCGCAGGAGGGCGAGCGTCAGTTCGCCAGCCTGGGTTGCGTCACCTGTCACTCCGGTCAGCCGGGCGCGCGCGGGCCGAACCTGGAAGGCGTGTTTGGTTCCAACGTGAAGATCTCCGATGGGCGCAGCGTGACCGCCGACGAGAACTATGTGCGCGAATCCATCCTGAACCCGCAGGCGAAGATTGTGGCTGGGTATGGGCCCATCATGCCCACCTTCGCCGGGCAGATCAGTGAAGAGACCCTGATCCAGCTGGTGGCGTTCGTGAAATCCAAGCAGGGGACCGGCGCCAAGGCCGGCGGGCAAGCGACTCCAGGGGGTAAGCAATGAGCGCGGCAGCGGCAAGCGGACATCTTGTTGCCGGCCATGAGGTGATGCCGGAGGAGAATTACCTCAGCGTGGACCACAGCCTGAAGAGCTGGCTGCTCACTGTGGACCACAAGAGGATCTGCATCCTCTACTTGCTGACCATCACCTTCATGTTCTTCATCGGTGGCGCCTTCGCCACCATGGTCCGCCTGGAACTGCTCACCCCGGCCGGCGACCTCATGCAATCGGACACCTATAACAAGGCGTTCACGATGCATGCGGTGTTCATGATCTTTTTCTTCCTGGTGCCCTCGATCCCGGCCACGCTGGGCAACTTCCTGCTGCCGCTGGCCATCGGCGCGAAAGACGTCGCCTTCCCCCGGCTCAATCTTCTGAGCTGGTACATCTTCGTGATCGGCGCTTCGTTCGCCGTGATCGCCATGATCACCGGCGGCGTGGACACCGGCTGGACCCTGTACACGCCCTTCAGCACCAACTATTCGAACACCAACGTGATGATGACCGCGGTGGGCATCCTCATCGCGGGATTCAGTTCCATCCTCACGGGATTGAACTTCATCGTCACCATCCACCGCATGCGCTGCCCGGGCATGAGCTGGTTCCGCCTGCCCCTGTTTGTGTGGGCCACGTACGCCACCAGCCTGATCCAGGTGCTGGGCACGCCGGTATTGGCCATCACTCTGGTGCTGGTCGCGCTGGAGCGCGGCTTCCACATCGGGATCTTCGACCCGGCGCTGGGCGGCGACCCCGTCCTGTTCCAGCACATGTTCTGGTTCTACTCCCACCCGGCGGTCTACATCATGATCCTGCCGGGCATGGGCGTGATCAGCGAGGTCATCACCTGCTTCAGCCATAAGCGCATCTTCGGCTATAAGGCTGTGGCGTTCTCCAGCGTGGCCATCGCGGTGTTCGGCTTCCTGGTCTGGGCGCACCACATGTTCGTGGCCGGCATCTCGCTCTATGCCGGATTGGTGTTCAGCTTCATCAGCTTCCTTGTGGCCATCCCTTCGGCGATCAAGACCTTCAACTGGTCGGCCACGCTGTACAAGGGCTCGGTCCGCTGGGACACGCCGATGCTCTATGTCTTCGGCTTCCTGGGCCTGTTCACCATCGGCGGCCTGACCGGATTGTTCCTGGCCGCGCTCGGCCTGGACATCCATCTGACAGACACATATTTCGTGGTGGCGCACTTCCACTACGTGATGGTGGGCGGCATGGTGCTGGCCTATCTGTGCGGCATCCATTACTGGTGGCCGAAGATCACCGGGAAGATGTATCCCGAGCTGCCGGCCAAGGCCGCGGCCATCATCGTGTTCCTGGGATTCAACCTCACGTTCTTCCCCCAGTTCATCCTGGGCTATCTGGGCATGCCGCGCCGGTATCACGCGTATCCGGCGGAGTGGCAGGTGATGAACGTGCTGTCCTCTGCGGGCGCTTCGATCCTGGCGATCGGCTTCCTCCTGCCCATGGTCTATCTGGTGTGGTCGCTGAAGTTCGGCAAAGTGGCGGGGCCGAATCCGTGGCAGGCGACGGGATTGGAGTGGGAGACCTCCTCGCCGCCGCCGGAGCATAACTTCCACGAGACCCCGGTGGTGACCACCGAGCCCTATCACTACGGTGAGAAGGAGAGGGAGATCTAAGTGGACCACAACGTCTCCACGCATCATCATCCCGGCGTAGCGGGCGTACATGAGGTGGACCATGGCCAACATGGGCACCACCCCATGCACAAGCACCACTTCGACACCTTCGACCAGCAGAAGGATGCGTCGAGCTTTGGCATGTGGGTGTTCCTGGTCCAGGAGATCATGTTCTTCGGCGGCTTGTTCGTGGCCTATCTGGTCTACCGCCACCAGTACTACATGGCGTTCGGTACCTCCTCCGCCACATTGCGCGTGGACCTCGGCCTGTTCAACACCATCGTCCTCATCGGCAGCTCATTGACCATGGCGATCGCGGTGAACGCCGCCCAGCGCAGCCTGCAGAAGCGCTTGATCGCATTCCTCCTGGCCACCATGGCCCTGGGCGCGACCTTCCTTGGGGTGAAGGTCATCGAGTACACGGAGAAGTTCGAGAAGCGCGAAGTGCCGGGCGCGAATTTCTGTTTCAACCCCCAGGGCGCGCCCTGTAAGGGCGTGAGTCATGAGGAAGAGAAGACTCCTGACCTGATTCAGCGCTATCTCAACGGCCGCTTCGGCAAGCTGCCGGGCCTGGACAAGGCGGCGGAACATGGCGCCGAGGCCACCACGCATGCCGAAGCGGGAGAGGCGGCAGCTCCGGAGCCGGGTGTCCCCGGTGAGGCCACCGAGCGGCAACGCTCCATGCCCGGGTCAGAAGTGTATTTCAGCTTGTACTTCGCCATGACCGGCATGCACGCGCTGCACATGATCGTCGGCATCGGCCTGATGGTCTGGCTGCTTTACTGGGCGACGAAGGGCCTGTATTCCGCTGAATATTACACCCCCATCGAGAACTTCGGCCTGTACTGGCACTTTGTGGACATCGTTTGGATCTTCCTGTTCCCGTTGCTGTATCTGATCAACCGTCATATCGGAGGGCACCACTGATGTCGGCGCACGCTGGCGCGATCAAAGGGTATTTCGCCGTCTTTGCGGTCTTGATGGTCGGGACCATGTTGACGTACTACGCCGCATTTCAGGACCTCGGCATCTGGAACACGCCCATCGCCCTGTTCATCGCCGTGACCAAAGCCGTGTGCGTGGTGTTGATCTTCATGCACGTCAAGGATTCGAACCGGTTGACGAAAGTCACCGTGGTCGCGGGCCTGTTCTGGCTGATGATCCTGTTTTTCCTGACCATGGTGGATTTCGCTTCCCGTCCTTGGAGCTAGTCCGGACCGGCATGGCATCTGAGCGGCCGCCTGCGGCCGGCCGTTTTCGCGTCCATGACATGACCGTGTGACTCCGTGTGTGAGGGACTGCCCCCGGCAAACACACGATAAAGCCACTCCTCAACCGCGAATGGTACTAGGCGGCCAAAAAGCAGAACGGCGGAGGCATTTGCCCCCGCCGTCAAGTGATTTCCCGGATCAGTTCACGGACAACCGATGATCAAGATTGGCCACACGCCAGCTCACCTGGAACACCAGGCGCGCGACGCGGGTCAATTTGTCGTAGTCGATCTTGTCTTCCGTGTCCGAAGGCTGGTGGTAGTCCTCACCGACGCCGTCAAAATAGAAGATGAACGGGACGCCGTGCTTGCCGTAGTTCCAGTGGTCGCTGCGGAAGAAGATCTGGTCGGGGTGGGAAGGATTGTTGAGCAAGTAGTCGAAGCGGATCTTTTCGAAATCCTGGTTGGTCTGCTCATTCAGCTTGTGGAGTTCCTTGCTGGTGCGGTCGGCGCCGATCACGTAGATGGTGTCCGCGGAGGTCATCTGCGAATTGCGCGGATTCAGGTCGCCCGCGTGCTTGGAGCGGCCCACCATGTCGATATTGAAGTTGGCCACCATCTTCTCCAGTGGCCGGACCGGGGCAAAGTCCGCGTTGTACTCCGACCCCAGCAAGCCCAGTTCCTCGCCCGCATGGAAGAGGATGAGCACCGAGCGCTTGGGCGGGTCCATGGCCATGGAGCGCGCGATGTTCAGCACCGCCACCGTTCCCGAACCATCATCGTCCGCGCCGGGGTAGTACTCGCCTTTCGAGTTGGCGCGCAGGTGGTCATAGTGCGCGCTGATGCTGACGTACTCCTCGCGCAGCGACTTGTCCGTGCCCGGCAGCCAGCCCACCACATTCTGAGACGACTCGATCTTGGTCTCCACCGCGAGCTTCAAGGACGCTTTGAGCCCGGTCGCCTTGGGCCCGATGGGCTTGCCCTCTTTTGCCGTGGCATGCAGGTCCTTCACCTTGAGGCCAAGCGATCTCAAAAAGTCATTGGCGGTATCTTCTTTCAAGCGCACGGCCGGGATCTTTGATGTGGCCACTGCCAGGCGGACAGTCTCCAACGACCGGTCGCGATAGGAGTCACGCTTCATCGCGCCCAGATCGTATTGCCGCGGAAGATAGAGGACCGCGACCGCGCCGTGGGCCATGGCCGCTCCCACCGTTTCTTCCTCATCGCCCAAAAGCGAAGGGTCGACCCCCGTGGGAGTGCCGCTGCCCATGATCAGCACGATCTTGCCCTTCACATCCAGCCCGGCGTAGTCGTCATGATCCTGTTTCTTCGACGAGATGCCATAGCCGGCAAAGACCACAGAGGCGTTCACATCAGCCGCCACAGAAGCGGAGTTGAAGAAGTCGCCGTATTTGTAGGTCTTGGTCTCGGCGCCGCCGGACAAAGTCATGGCGGCGGTGTCCGGAAGCACCCGAGCGTTGATCAAATCAAAACTCTGGAAATACGAGCCATCTTTGCCGGCGCCTGCGTATCCGTAAGACTGGAGCCGGGTCGCCAGATAGCGCGCCGCGATGGCGAATCCGGGCGAGAGCGTGTAGCGGCCACCCAATTCCTCACAGTCCGGGCAGGTGTGCCTGCCTCTAACCGAACCGGGGCCGGGCCGTCTAACGGTCATCCCTCACTTGGAGAATTTCCCGATCATGCGATTCACGGCAAAATTCCTTTGCTTAGTCCTCATTTTGTCCCTATGCGGGTCTGCTCTTGCAGTGGACAAGACCTCCGCCAGCCTGGAAGCCCGCCGCAAACAACTGAATGACCTGCTCAAGGAGCAATGGGAATACACCCTGCGCACCAACCCGGAATTTGCCACCATCCTGGGCGACAAGCGCTACAACGATCAAGTCAGCGATGCCAGCGAGAAAGAGGTCTATCACGACCTGGGAGAGGCCAAGAAGTTCCTGGCCAGATTCGAGGCCGTGGACACCACCGGCTTCCCCGAGCAGGAGGCCCTGAACAAGGCGCTGATGATCCGCGGCTTGAAACAACAGCTCGGCAACGCCAAGTTTGAGAGCTGGCTGATGCCGGTCACGCAGTTCTACGGGATCCATATCGACATCCCGCAACTCGTATCGCTCTTGCCCTTCGACACGGTGAAGGACTATGAGGATTACATCGCCCGGCTCAAGAAATTCCCCAAGCAGTATGACGACACCATCGACCTGATGCGCAAGGGCAAGGCCAAGAAGCTGATGCCACCGAAGATATTGTTGGACCTGGCCGTCGGCCAGACCGAGCGCATCGCCGCGAAGAAGCCGGAGGAGACACCTTTCGCCGTGCCGCTCAAAAAGTTCCCCAAAGAGATCTCCGAGGCCGACCAGAAGCGGCTTCGCGAAGGCGTCCTTGCGGCCATTCAGGACAGCATGCTCCCCGCCTACCAGCGGATGGCGAAGTTCCTGAAGGAGGATTACGCGCCGTTCGGGCGTACCGAGCCCGGGCTGTGGTCGTTGCCCGATGGTGATGCCCGCTATGCCGCGCGGGTGAAGAACAACACCACCACGGACATGACCCCGGAAGAGGTCCATCAGCTCGGCCTGCGCGAGGTGGCCCGCATCGAGGCCGAGATGCTGAAGGTGGCGCAGAAGCTCGGCTACAGCGACCTCAAGACCTTCAAGGAGGCCGTGGCCAATAATCCGGACCTGCACCCCAAGAGCCGCCAGGAGATGCTGGACCTCTATCAGAAATACATCGATCAGATGTACGAGCAGATCCCCAAGCTGTTCGGGCGGCTGCCGAAAGCGAAAGTAAGGATCGAACCCGTGCCGGAGTTCCGCGAGAAGGAAGACAGTGGCGCCTCTTACAACCAGGGCACGCCGGATGGCAAACGCCCGGGCCAGATCCTGGTGAACACCGGTGACTTCGCCAAACGCACCACGGTCAACATCGAGACCACGGCCTATCACGAGGGCGTCCCCGGCCACCACATGCAGATCTCCATCGCGCAGGAGCTGCCGGAGCTGCCGCCCTTCCGCCAGCAATTGTTCTTCACCGCGTATGTGGAGGGTTGGGCGCTGTATTCGGAGCGGCTCGGCGAAGAGGTCGGGTTCTTCAAGGACCCCTACAGCTACTACGGCCACCTGACGGATGAGATGTTGCGCGCCGTGCGCCTGGCGGTGGACACCGGATTCCACTACAAGCGCTGGACCCGCCGGCAGGTGGTGGACTTCTTCCACGAGCACTCCGGCGCGGATGAGGTCGAGGTGCAGAGCGAGACGGACCGCTACATCGCCATCCCCGGACAGGCCCTGGGCTACAAGATCGGCCAGTTGAAGATCCTGGAACTGCGGGAAAAGGCGCACAAAGCGCTGGGTGACAAGTTCGACATCCGCGCCTTCCATGACGAAGTGCTGGGCGGCGGCGCGCTGCCGATGGATGTGTTGGAACAGCGCATCGACGCCTGGGTGGCAAGGGTCAAAGCCGGCAAAGCGGCCGACTAGAACAAGGTCCTATCGATCACCGCGGGCTGCGGCCCGCGGTGAACTTTGCCGCCAGTTCCTTGATCTTCTCCAGATGATGTTCGTCATGCTCGGCGACGAACACCGCCATATCGATCAAGCGCATGGGCTGCTGTAATCGCGGATGCACCGCGCTCGTCGCGAGGAAACTTCGAGGATATGCCCGCAGGCGGTCGATGAATGCCTGCCGCTCGCGGCGAAAGTCCGCGATCAGCTCGCCCACATGGCGGGCATTGTGATTTGCCTGCCAGGTCTTCTTGTTTTCCAGATCGGCCGGGCGGAGGATGTTGACACCCTTCTCGTAATCATCCAGCCGTTCGATGTGAAGCTCCTCCAGGTTCAACAGGTGGCCGATCTGCTCCTGGATGCTCCATTTATCGCCGTCGCGCCGGGTCAGCGCCTCCCGCGGCAGGCCTTGGACCCCGCGCTCGATGTTCCCCGCTGTGGCTTCGATCCGCGCGAGGATTCCCGGAAAAGCTTCAAGGGGCGCGTCAAATGTGAATCTACGTTCGAACCAAACGTTGGACATGGTGGGACGTGGCCTCCTCACGGGTTGCTCTCCAGGCAGCCAGGAACAGGACCCCCAGAAAAAGATCGAATATCGCAAAACCCAGGACCAGCGGTTGCACCCGTCCCTGCGCGAACATCACGGTCACGGGCAGGAAGAAACTTAGTTTCTCCAGTACGCCGATCAACATGAGCGGCCGGAAGCGCACGGGATCGGAGGCGATCACCAGAAAGGCGATCTGCCAGACCAGCGCCAATCCTACAAAACCGTAGAAGTGTTCCGGATTCGTGGTGACGAGTGGTTGGTCGCGCCCGAGGCGCGTCTCGAGAAAATATTGCGGCGCAAGGACGAGCAAGCCGTAGATCCCCGACCATTGGAATACATGCCGGGCAAAGTTCCTGCCTTTGGGAGTGTCTTTCACCATTTCAAGTCTCAAAGAATGGATGCGACGCGGCCTTTTGAGACGCAAAAAAAACGCCGGAGCGGCGGCAGGGAAAAGTGTGAATGACGGGGTAAGTTAATCGTGCCTGGAATTATGACATTACATGGCTGATATGCATTGATACGTTGAGGCAAGCTCCATGAAACCCACCATGAGTGGCCGGAACCCCGCGAGCTTTGTTTCTTCGCGGTTTTTCCAACCTCGTATCGAACCTAATTATGTTAGGAATTGCCATTCTTACACTGCCCAGGACGCTCGCCAGCTTCAATGAGAGGTTACAATGCTGCGCATCCGCAAACACCCATGCCGCGTAGATGTCCCGGAAGTTTTTCGTCCAAATATCCAAACAAAGATTGCCGAGAGGGTTACAGCCCTGTCTCGCAGCCTTTGCTTGGAGGTGTCATTCGCCCCAGTCGAACTGTGTCGAAAGCGAACAGGAACCCCCGGACACCTTTAGCTTAGTGGTTCCCTTAATGTGCCCCGCGACAAAAGGCAGTAACAGCCATGTTGCATTGCCTTTATCGTCAGTCTTGATTGTCTGACCATGTCGCTCACCGAAGGAAATGCCATCAAGAGCTTCAATAGGCTCGGGGATCACCGTGACTGTTGCGACGATCACGGCCGGGTCGGTTCGAGGCAGATTGTTGTATAAACCATACCGAAAGGGTTTGCCCGGTCTGGAAAACGCCGTGACTCTCAGCGGAGCATCATCGTTGGATTTGCATTGATTCACCGTTTTCCCAGCGCAGTACAGATGTCCGTTCTGATCGACTGACACTCCGATCAGCAAATTCTTAGGGCCCGGGTCACCCGCAGGCCATACAACCAAGTCGTACAGACCCCCTGTTGGGAATCCAGTCGCGTACAGTTCATAAGTAACGAGCAAACCCTCTTCGGCGTTGGTTTCACGCCCGATCTCTATCAAGGAGAGTGTCGCCCCATGAGTGGGTAGTGTCTTCCATTCAAGGAAATCAGCTTTCAGTTTTTCGGCGAACAACTTCGGGTCGAATTGCTGTTGTTGTGCTGTGGAAAGCGTTGCTGCTGAAATGAGGGCTAGCAATACAAGCATCCCTCGCGGGAAGAATCGGTGATCGTTCCGCAAAGAAAACCAGTGCCCACGTTTGTTGTTCACGAGGTAGATTCTAGAATAGGTGAGATTGAAGTCAAATATCGGCTCAATCAGCGAACAGACTTCGACATCATCGCAGGGCACGGGCTGACCCATTTCCCGTATATTGGCTCCCGCAAATGTTTGCGAAAGGTATGTAAATCGGAAGCGCTGATAATCGAACCAGTGCAACATTCTTGATGTTCAATGGATTAGAAGTGAAAGAAGTCGGAAAGACAGAGTTGGTAGCGCTACCGGGAATCGAACCCGGGTTTTAAGATTGAGAATCTCACGTCCTAACCCCTAGACGATAGCGCCACCGGGCAACGACTCCGTTTATTATACAGGCTCCCCGCAGCGGCCTCCAATCCGCGGAACGCGGGGCGGAGCCACCATGCGCGCGTTGATCCGACTGCTGATCCCGCTCTTCTTGCTCACTTCTTTTTCGATGGCCCAGAAGGATCCGAAGCTGGAATCCGAGTTCATGCGACTGGAAAAAGCATGGGCCGCGGCCATCACGAAGAAGGACATTGCCTCGCTGGACAAACTTATCGCCGCCGAATGGAAGCAGGTTCAGCCCAGCGGCCGCATCCAGACCAAAGCCGAGATGTTGAAGGCCCTCCAGGCATCCAAACAGGGCGCTGATGCGGCGGAGATCACTGAAGTCCAGGTGATGGATTTCGGGAACATGGTGCAGGTGATCGGCCGGGTGGTGGAGAAGAGCAAGGTCGCCGGGCAAGAGCGTGACGGCGAATATGTCTTCGCGGACCTGTTCGTCAAACGCGACGGCCGCTGGCAGGCCGTGTACAGTCACACCACAAAAGTGGACAAAAAGTAGATCAAGCACTCGGTTGCAGCCGACTTCGAACTGTTCCGCGACGCAACGTTCGCAGACTTTGACACCTTTCGCCCGGCCTGTTTCACTAGAGGCAGATGCCGGCCCGCGTCATTTTCTTTCTTGTCCTGTTATTTGTCGCGATTCCCACGCCCTGGACCTCGCCGCCGCTGGCGCTTGTGCTGGGCGTGCTCTTTGGTCTGGCATTTGCACACCCTTACGCCGCTGAATCGCGGAAATACTCCAAGATCCTTTTGCAAGCCGCCGTGGTGGCCCTTGGCTTCCACATGGACCTGCAACAGGTCTTGCGGGCCGGACGCAGCGGATTCGTTTACACGCTCGTGGGGATCGGGTTTGCGCTTGGGCTGGGCTGGGTGCTGGGCCGGATGCTGGGTGTGGCCGCCAAGTCCTCGTATTTGATATCAGTCGGCACCGCCATTTGCGGCGGCAGCGCGATCGCCGCCGTCGGGCCGGTGGTCGAGGCCAATGACGAAGAGATGAGCGTCTCCATCGGGACGGTTTTTCTGCTGAATGCGGCCGGACTGCTCATGTTCCCGCCGATCGGGCACCTGCTAGGACTGACCGAATCGCAATTCGGCCTGTGGGCCGCGCTGGCCATCCACGACACCAGTTCCGTCGTCGGCGCCGGAGCGAAATACGGCGCCATCGCCCTGACAGTCGCGACCACGGTGAAACTGGCGCGTGCGCTCTGGATCGTGCCGTTGACGTTGGCCACGGCCGCGGTTCGCCATCGCGGCCGGGAAGCCAGGATCCAGTGGCCTTGGTTCATTCTTTTCTTCCTGCTGGCGGCGGTGTGCAATAGCTATGTGTCGGCCGGCGCCGGCGTCTATCCCTGGCTTGGCCAGGCAGGGAAGATCGGGTTGACGGTCACGCTTTTCCTGATCGGCACAGGCATCACGCGCGCCAGCCTGCGCCGCGTGGGTGCGCGACCGCTGATCCAGGGAGTCGTCCTCTGGGTGATCGTCGCCCTGGCTTCGCTATGGGCCATCCGTGCGGGATGGGCTGCGTTGTAAGTCCCGAGGTTGAATCATCGTTTGTCGGGCCCGAATCGAATCAAGGATCGGACCGCCGATCCCAGGAGTGAGCCTTATGTCCAAGATCCACCTTGAGACCCTTGCCGTGCACAGCGGCGAAATGCCGTCCATCCATGAGAACGAGCCCATCACCACGCCGATCATTCTGGGCACGAACTTTGAGCGCCATGCGGATGGCGAGTACAAGCACGGCTGGTCCTATACCCGTGCCGCGAATCCGAACCGCACCTCCTGGGAGGGCGCCTTGGCGGCGCTCGAAGGCGGCAAGGCCGCGGCCGCGTTCAGTTCCGGCTCGGCCGCGACCATGGCCCTGTTCCAGGCCTTGCAGCCGGGTGACCACGTGATCGCCACCGCCGGCTTTTATGGCACCACCAAGATATTGAAGGAATTGCTGGCCCCGTGGGGACTCAACGTGACCCTGCTGGATACCGGCAAGCTGGACGCGGTCCGCGCGGCGCTCACGCCGCAGACCAAGTTGGTGTTCGTTGAGACGCCCTCGAATCCACTGATGCGCGTGAGTGACATTGCCGCGCTGGCCGAGATCGCGCATAAACACGGCGCGCGCATGGCGTGTGACAGCACCGCGGCCACGCCCGTGCTGCAGCGCAGTCTTGCCCTGGGCGCGGACCTGGCGCTTCACTCGGCCACAAAATACCTGGGTGGACACAGCGACGTCGCCGGCGGCGCGCTCATCGCCGATCAGGATGACGAGTTCTTCGCGAAGGTCCGCGCCTGGCAGACCACCGGCGGCGCGATCCAGTCTCCATTTGATTGCTGGCTTCTGCAGCGCGGCGCCAAGACCCTGGCTCTGCGCGTGCGCCAACAGGCGGCCAATGCGCAGACCATCGCGGAATTCCTTGCCGGGCACAAGAACGTGCAGTCGTGCCTGTACGCTGGATTGAAGTCGCATCCGGGGCATGACATCGCCGCGCGCCAGATGCAGGGCGGATTCGGTGGCCTGTTATCGTTCCTTGTCCACGGCGGGCAGAAGGAAGCGCTGGGCGTGACCGCGAAGTGCAAGCTCATCCGCCGCGCGACCAGCCTGGGCGGCGTGGAGACCACCATCGATCATCGCGGGTCGGTGGAGCCGCCGGGATTCGGCACGCCGGAAAATCTGCTGCGGCTTTCAGTCGGCATCGAGCATGTGGACGACCTGATCGCCGATCTGGATCAGGCGTTGCAACGCTAAGCAAGTCACTGAACCTTGGTTAAGGAGACCATGAGGACACTTCGGGGAGTCGCTTGTTGTTTGATCTTGACGGGCAGCTTATGCGCCCAATCCGAGTTTCGAAGCAAGCTTGTTCCGGGCGAACGGATCGCGCAATATCAGGACCTGGCCGAGCAATGGCTGGCCGAATACCTTCGCGTGGACACTACCAACCCGCCGGGCCATGAGATGCGCGCGGTGGAGTTCTACAAGAAGGTCCTCGACAGCGAGGGCATTGAGAGTCAGGTCTTCGAATTCGATAAGGGACACGATCGCGGGAACATCTACGCCGTATTGCGCGGGTCGGGCAAGAAGCGTCCGCTGATCCTGCTGAATCACATGGACGTGGTCTCCAGCGATCCCAAGCGCTGGAAACTCCCCCCGTTCAGCGGCCAGATCGCGAATGGCTATCTCTATGGGCGCGGCGCTCAGGACATGAAGAACGAGGGCCTGGCCCAGCTTGTGGTCATGGTCATGCTCAAGCGCGAGAAGGTCGCGCTGGATCGTGATGTGATCTTTCTGGCCACCGCCGATGAAGAAGTCAACGGCGACGGTTCCGACTGGATGATCAAGAACAAGCCCGAGCTCATCCACAATGCTGAATTCCTCATCACGGAAGGCGGGTACAACTTCATCGAAGGAGCCAAGGTGAAGTTCGTGGGCGTGGACGTGGCCGAAAAGACCACCTTCTGGCTCACCGTGACCGCGAAAGGGAAGCCGGGCCACGGTTCGGCGCCGATGGTGGACTCCGCACCCAACCGCCTGGTGCGCGCGCTGACCAAGATCATCGCCTATCAGACCGAACTCAAATTGACGCCCACGGTCGAGGAATACCTTAAAGTCATGGCGCCATTCCAGCCAAAGGCGCGGGCGGAGATTTACCGCAACATCCGCAAATACCTGCAAGATCCCAAGTTCCGGGCTTCCTTGCCCAGGGACGAACTCAACTCCAAGCTGCGTAACACCATTACGCTGACCATGTTCGGAGGATCACAACAGACCAATGTGGTCCCCGGCGAGGCGTATGCCAATCTCGATGTGCGCATCCTCCCGGGCGAAGACCCGCGGAAATTGCTGGCAGCGCTTATCAAGCTGGTGAATGACCCCAACATAGAGATCAAGCCCCAGTCAGAGATCTTCCGCAAGGCCAACTCGTCGCCGACGAATACGGAATTGTTCGCGGTGTTCAAGCGGGTGGCGAAGGAACACTTCGGCGGTGCGCCGGTCGCGCCCATCCTGAGCAGTGGTTACACCGAGAACCAGCGCTACCGTGAACTCGGCATCGCCAGCTACGGGTTCTCGCCCTATGCGGTGGCCACCGAGGTCTCGAGCACGGAGCACGGAGACGATGAACGTATTGCGGTGGATCAAGTGCGCCGCGGCTTCCGCGTGTTGTTCGATGTGGTCACGGGGGTTGCTGCCACAGGTCAAGATTAGGCCCCGGCCCGCCTCAGCGCGCGCACGATCAATTGCAGCCCGCCAAAGTCCGGATGCAGGTTCTCGTCCACGGTGAAGGCAAGGTCAAGCTTTTCGCCGGGCGCGTAGTCCTCCGCCAGGATTTCTTTCGCCATGCGCCAACCCAGCGCGTCCAGAGACACGGTCTTGCCATTCGCTTCGGACGCCAAGCGCAGCTTGATGTGTATTTCTTTCATCACCTTGGGCGGTTGTGAGAGCCGGACACTGCGCGCCAGAAATACCGGCTCGCGATTGCCCACACCGAACGGCTCCAGCATCTGGAGTTGGCGATAGAACGCAGGCGTGATCTCCGCCAGACCCAATTCAGCGTCGATGCGGATCTCCGGCTGGAAGTCAGCTTCCGCCAAGCGGCTGCGCGCGTATCGATCCAGCGCGGCGCGCAAAGGCTCGATGTTCGCATTCGGCAGCGAGAACCCGACCGCAAATGCATGGCCGCCGAATCGAGTGAACAGAGGCCGGCACTGCGGGGATTCCAGCGCATCCAGCAGATGGAACGCCGGGATCGACCGACCGGAACCGTGAGCTTCGCCGGTCTCGAGGTCACGCGAGACGACAAGTGCCGGACGACCCGTGCGTTCCACCACGCGTGTGGCGCAGATGCCGATCACGCCCCGGTGCCAGCCGTCGCCGTCCACCAGCAGGCAATAGGATCCACGCAACGCGGCGTCAGAGTCGAGCCGTTGGTTGATCGCCTCGACGATGCGCTGCTCCTCGGCCTGGCGCTCGGCATTCAGCTGGTTGAGTTTGAGCGCGAGTTCCTTCTGCCTGGGCTCATTCGCGGTAGTGAACAGTTCCACGATCTCACTGGCCACGTCCATGCGTCCCGCGGCGTTGATGCGCGGCGCGATGCGGAAGGCGATATCTGTCGCCGTAAGCCCGCGCTGCAGCCCATCCAGTTGCGCGACCTGCAACAGCGCCTTCAAGCCGCCATTAACCGGTCTACGCAGACCCTCCAAGCCCAGTTTGGCGAAGACGCGGTTCTCACCGGTCAGCGGGACCGCGTCGGCGATCGTGGCGATGGCCACCATCTTCAGGAATGACGGGACCAGCCGCTCGCGGCCCGCGCGGGTAAGCAGGGCTTGCGCGATTTTGAATGCCACGCCCGCGCCGCATAGTTCCTTGCACTCATAATCACATCCTTGCTGATTTGGGTTGATGACCGCCAGCGCGTCCGGCACGCCGTGCGCCAGCTCGGGCAGGTGGTGGTCGGTCACGATCAGCTCCAAGCCCAACCGTTTTGCCGTCTCCGCCGCCTGGAAAGCGCGGATGCCGGTGTCCACGCTGATCACCAGCCGGATGCCGCGGCCGGCGGCCTGCTCGATCACCTCATCCTTGATGCCATAGCCCTCGCGGATGCGATGCGGCACATGGAACTCCGTGACACCGCCCAGCAACTCGATGCACGTCTTGAGGATGACCACGGCCGTGGTGCCATCCACGTCGTAATCCCCATAGATGAGGACCGTTTCTTTCTGCGCCATGGCGCGCTCCAGGCGCTCGACGGCCGTCTTCATGCCCAGCAAGCCGAATGGCGAATGAAGATGATCGAGCGCCGGATGAAGGAAACGGTGGGCGGCATGCGGATCGGTGATGCCGCGCTGGACCAGGAGTTGCGCGATGCTGCTGGGGACGGAGATCTCCCGCGCCAAGTGTTCCGTTGCAGGGATGTCGATGGTCTTTAGGGTCCAGCGCACAGACCGATTCTAGTTCACCGGTCGTCGTCGTCGAACTGGTCGGGTTCGTCCAGCAGGATGGGGCTGAAATCGTCTGAGGATTCAAGCAGGATCTGGTAGCGCTCGTACCAGGGCGTGGAACACTCCCAAAGGAACATCGTGCCCTGGCAGGGGAAGCCCAGTTGGATGAATCCCAGCTTGCCTACATGCTGGCGCAGCAGGCGCGCATCTTCCATCTCTTCGTCGAGTGTGGCGGCGCGGTCCAGACGCTCCATCAGGAACTCAAGGTCCTCTTTATCCAGCGTATCTTCGCTGAAGGTCAGGAACGAGGCGCCGTTGCCCTTGGCGATCTCCACAAACTCCTTCCAGGAGTCGGTCTCGCCGGAATTCTCCCACAGCACGCCGTCCATCTCCTCGCTGATGTACGCGGGGAAACGGTTCATCCCGTGGCCCAGGATGAAGGCATTCATGTCGTCCTTGAGGCCGTGCAAGTCGTCCAGCGCCATGGCTAATCATAACCCCAAAACCGCTTCCGGCTACCAGCTATCCGCGGCCGGCCAAGCGGATCTCCCGCGATGGAAGCGGGTGGGAATGGCGGTCGTTCGGATATGCTGTAATGGAGGTATGGCGAAGTACGCCCACCACATCTTCATCTGTACCAACCAGCGCGAGTCCGGCCATCCGCGCGGGTGCTGCAACCCGGACGGTTCCGAGCGCCTGCAAAGATTGTTCAAAGACCGCGTGCGCGACCTGGGGTTGAAAGCCACCGTCCGCGCCAACCGCTCCGGGTGCCTGGACCAGTGCGAGCACGGACCCACGGTGGTGGTCTATCCCGAAGCGGTCTGGTACGGCGGTGTGAAGGATGAGGACGTGGATGAGATCCTCACCCGCCACATCCTCGGCGGCGTACCGGTGGAAAGACTGCGCTTGGACGAAGGGTGCATCCATACCGCCTCCTGCGCGCACAAGCCGCGGCGCTGACGGCAGGGCACAGTTTCCGTGTGATAAAATCAATGTTTTCCATACGGAATCCCTGACACGCATGCTCTTCTCCAAGGAATATGTGGGCTATCTGGCCCGCCAACTCACCCAAAAGCTGGTCGCGGGCGAGTTCATCGAGACCAAGAACGTCAATGGGACCGCCGAGACGGTCTCCAACGCCATCATCGATGAGCTGAGCCTCGAAGACCGCATCAATGAAGACGTGCGCACCATCCTGGAGCAGTATCAGGACGAGATGCGCCTAAGCGGCGCCAGCTATCAGGAGATGTTCAAGAAAGTGAAGAACGAGCTGGTGCGCAAATACAAGGCGGTGCTCTAGGCATGCGGGTCTCGCAGGACAAAGTGAACAAGCTGGCGCACGTGGTGCTGGATGCGCTCAAACAGGCGGAAGAGGTGGAGTTCATCGAGGACCCGAACACCATCCGTCAGGAGGCGCGCAAGCTTTTGATGGACCTTTTCATGGCCGAGGCCAGGCTCGACCTGGCCGCGCGGCAAAAGATCGAGAGCCAGAAGCGCATCATCCAGGAAGGCACCCAGGAGTGGGACATCCTCTATCGCAAGTATTACAACGAGGAAGTGAAGAAACTGGGGATCTAGGCAAGATATTGATTGCGATCAAAGCAGAGGCCGATGCCTCTGCTTTTTTGCTTTTGTGGACGATAATGAGTGCCGATGCAGGACCTGGTCCAACTCGCGCAAGCACACGCCAAAGAAGCCGGGTTCGACCTCTGCGGTGTCACCCCGGTGCGCGAGTTTCCCCAACTCGCCTATTTCGTGCAATGGGTGGAAGAAGGCCAGGCCGGCGAGATGAAGTATCTCGAATCCCGCAATGAGCACGGCGAACTCAAGCGGGCATCCCTGGCGAATGCGGCGTCCTGGGCGCGGTCTGTGATCGTGTGCGCGCTGAATTACAACACCGACCAGCCGTACTCCATCGAGCCCGCGCCATCGGATCGCGGCTGGATCTCGCGCTACGCATGGTTCAAAGACGCAAGCCAGGGCAAACATACCGATTACCACGACGCCGTGCTTCGCCGATTGCGGGACCTGGAGGCGCGGATCACGGTCGCGTGGCCCGACCCCATTCGTACGTGGTGTTACGTGGACACCGGTCCGGTGGTCGAGCGTGTATTGGCCAGCCATGCCGGGATCGGTTGGATGGGGAAGAATACGTGCATCATCAATGAACAGCTCGGTTCCTGGCTGTTCCTCGGGGTAATACTGACCTCGGTCGAGATCGAGCACATTCCCATGCCGGTGGCGGATCGTTGCGGCTCTTGTACGCGCTGCATCGAAGCCTGTCCCACGGACGCGATCATCGCACCCTACAAGCTGGACGCGCGCAAATGCATCTCCTATCTCACCATCGAAAAGCGTGGGGAGGTCCCCGAAGACCTCCGTGCGGGCATGGGCCGCCAGGTTTTCGGCTGCGACATCTGTCAGGATGTCTGTCCGTGGAACGGCAGTGTGTCCGAGGGTCACCGCGCGCCGGCGACAAAGGCTGTGGAGTTCCAACCAAGGCAGGAACTTGTGGATCCATCGTTGGAGTGGCTTGCACAAATGTCGCGTGACGAGTTCAATCAAGTGTTTCGCGGGTCTCCTATCAAACGCGCCAAATACGAAGGCCTGCGACGCAACGCCGCGATCGCCATGGGCAACAGTGGTGAAGTAAGGTTCATTCCGCTGCTGGAGGATATGGTCAAGGATGGCGATCCGGTGATGGCCGCGCACGCGCGGTGGGCACTGGAACGACTCAGAGCGGCGTGTTCCTAGATTTTGCGCCCTTATAGCTCGGTGAAGTACCCTGAAGCCATGTTGCGCCGGTTCCTGTTGTCAGTCGTATGTTTGTTCACCCCCCTTGCTGTGTCCGCGCAGAACTGGACCGAAGTCCGCGCGCCGGGATTCATCGTCAATACCGAAGCAGGCGAAAAGCGTGGCAAAGAGATCGGGCTGCGCTTTGAACAGATGCGCCGCCTCTATGCCACACTTCTTCCGCGCGAACAGATGGTCCCCGTACCCGCGGTGCAGGTCATCGCCTTCAAAAGTGTCGTAACCATGCGCAGCGCACTGCCCACGTTCCAAAGTAAACCTCTGGCGACCGACGCTCTTTGGGTCCCCGCGGATGACCGCTTCTATGCCGTGATCGACGCCGGCAATGAGGGCGGCTGGAACAGCATCTTCCGCGAATATGCCCGCATGGTGCTGGTGCGCAACCTGCCGCGCACGCCGCAATGGTTCGATGAAGGCTTTGTGGACTACTTCGGCGCGGTCACTACGAATGACAAGGATTTCCTGCTCGGCAAGCCCATCCCGGAATATGAAGCGGCACTGCGCCGGGGCCTGGTCCCGATGGAGCAGTTCCTGCAGGAGACCCATCTTCCGTTCGATAGCGCGCCGGAGGAGCGAAGGACCGCGCTGCACGCCCAGGCGTGGCTGATGGTCCATTATCTTTTTCACGCGGACAAGATCGAAGCGGCCACCGACTATTTTGTCGCCACCATGAGTGACGGGCTGACACCTGCAGCGGCTTTGGAGCGCGCCTTCGGGATGACGCCGGCTCAGTTCGGAGAAGTACTCAGGAAACACCTTGCAGATCAGCCGAATCGGGTCCAGACGCACCCATTGCCGGCGGGACTGGAGCCGGTGATGTTCGCCTCCGCCGGGATGAAGGAGTATCTGTGGCGAACGCTGCTGGCGGACGTTCAGCTCTACGCCGGCGATGCTGACCGCGCCATAGCGACATTGCAGCAGGTCGTGTCCGCGGAGCCTTTGTCCGCCGGGGCACGCGCCGTGCTGGGTGCGGCGTTATTCCGCAAGGGTGATCACAAGGCGGCGTGGGAGCATCTGCGCAAAGCTTTGGAGCTGGACTCCACGGATGCGCGCGCGAGTTTTCTGGCGGCCCAGTTCCAATGGGAGCGCCGGACCAGCGACATCGATGCGGAACTGCTGGTGAGCATCAACGAAGACCTTGACCGGGCCATCCGCCTGAGCCAGAGTTACGTGCCGGCGATGGAATTGAAGGCCCAGGCGCTGGCTCTGGCCACCAATACCGCCGAGGCCATCCGCACGTTGCGTACTGCCATCCGCCTCCAGCCCCGCAATGAGCGATTACAGGTGGAGCTTGGACAGTTGTTGCGCCTTACAAAAAGATTCGATGACGCCGATGCCATCTGGGCCCGCCTGCGCCGGAGCCCGGATCCGGCGATCGTCGCCCAGGCCGAACAGGAAGCGAGAATGACCGAGACGTGGCGAAAGGATCCGCTGGCGCAACTGAAAAACGAATCGGAGGCGCGCTTCGCCTCCGGCAAATGGCGCCGGCCGGAGGAAACGCCGAAAGAGGACGACGACGAGTTGGAGAAATTACAGGCCGAGCGGGACAAACCAATCAAGAAAGACCTGCGCAAGGTCCTCAACACCAAGGGCCTGCTCACCGGCAGCGTATGCGATCCAAAGGGTCCGGTGACCCTGCAGGTGACCATCGGTGCAAAGAAATGGCGATTCAAGGCCCCGGCGCTGCACAGCTTCGTGGTGATCGGGGCTGACGAGTTCGATTGCACCTGGACGAATCTGAAAGTCACGGTGAATTACAAACAGAGCGGGCCGTCCGAAGGCGACCTGGTCTCGATCGAATTGCCGTAGGCGACGGAGGGGTTACAAGTTGAATCCCTCCCCCGGGTTTTTCTTGGCAATCGGAAAGTTGTGGCGATAATGACGTCAGAGTACCCCCGAGACCATGGCAGGCCGATCGTTCTCCATCCCTGCGGGACCGTTCTTTGATGCCGGCTCCGCCGTCCGTGCGCCGGGATCCGCCTCCAATTCTTCCGCGATCTCGTCGGATCTGTTCTCAAAGTTCCGCGCTTTCTTGTATGAAGAGGCTGGACTGTGGCTGGGCAGCACCAAGGCCGGCTGGTTAGCGGCGCGCCTGACTGCGCGTATGCATGCGTTCGGACTCGGATCACTGCACCAGTATTACGAAGCCGTGGTCCGGCCGCACCAATGGCAGGAGCGGATGCGTCTGCTGGATGCCATCGCCGATCCGGACCCGCGATTTTTCCGCGAACCCCGGCATTTCGATTTCCTGATGCAGCGTCTGGCGCCGCGTTGGCGCGAGGAAGCGGAGGCGCGCTTGCGTCCCCGGCGACTCCGGGTCTGGAGCGCCGCCTGCGGCGGCGGGGAAGAGCCATATTCGCTCGCCATGTGCTTGTTGCATTGTTTCCCTCCGGAGCAGGGCTGGGAGCTCGCGGTTTTGGCCACGGATGTCTCGAGCCGGTTGCTCGACCGTGCCCGCGAGGGAATGTATTCAGCGCAGCGCTCGAACGAGATCCCGGACGAATGGTTGCGCACTTACATGTTGCGCGGACTGGGTGAGCAAGAAGGATTGATCAAGGCCGGTCCGGCCCTCCGCAGGGTGGTCCGGTTCGAGGATATCAATCTGATCGAAGACCCATATCCCCTGAGCGGCGTCTTTGATCTCATTTTTTGCCGCAATGTGCTGGTCTACTTCGACCAGGCGTTGAAGAAGCGCGTGGTCGAGGCCGTGACCCGTCATCTTTCCCCTAGAGGCTTCCTGGTCGCGGGCGCCGAGGAGAGCCTGTCAGGACTTCATCCGCGCCTGCAGCGTCTGATATCCTCGATCTATGGCGAGACCGGCGACCAAGGCCGCTTGCTTTATGACTTTCGCGCGACCCGGTCAATACGCGGTTGACCCGATTGGGGCTCAAGGAAGATGAAGATTTGTTTTGCCGCGGTTGTTTTCGCCATGTCCTTCTCATGGGGTGGTTATTCCTGGGCACAGGAGACCCCGCCACCTCCCGCAACAAAGAACACAAAGGAATCAACCAAAGAAGAAGGTCCGCCGGAGATCGCTGACAACAGCTTCTTGATCGAAGAGGCTTACAACCAGGAATACGGCGTGGTGCAGCACATCCAGGCTTTTTCGCGGATGTGGGACTCCGGCGATTATGTTTACAGCTTCATTCAGGAGTGGCCGTTCAACCCCGCCCCGCGGCATCAGCTGAGCTATACGATCTTTGCCGCGCGCGCGGGCGGATTTCCCGGGTCCGGTTTCGGCATCGGCGACATTGCGCTTAACTACCGTTATCAAGTGGTGCAGAACGACCGCTGGGCGTTTGCGCCCCGCGTGAGCGTGCTCCTTCCGGCCGGCGACTCTACGGTAGGTCGCGGCTCCGGCGGCGCAGGCGTGCAATTCAATCTTCCCGTCAGCGTCACACACAGCAAGTGGCTGGTCACGCACTGGAACCTGGGCGCGACCATCATCCCGGATGCGAAGAATCCCGCAGGTCAGTCGGCCGCGGTCCACGGTTTCAATGCCGGACAAAGTTTTATCTACAAGCCCCACCATCGCTTCAACCTGATGCTGGAGACGGTCTACAACTCGACCGAAGGCGTGATCACGCCGGGCAAGACGCAGCGCGAACATAGTCTTTTGCTGAATCCCGGATTCCGTTGGGCCTACAACCTGAAAAATGGCACGCAGATCGTGCCCGGGATCAGCATGCCCCTCGGCATCGGCCCCAGCAGCGGCGCGCGCGGCATTTTTCTGTACTTCAGCATCGAACATCCCTTCGGAAAACGCCGGGACAAGTAGCAGTTCACCTTCGGCCAGGTTTTGTGGTCAACCCAAGGCTTCCATCCGCGGGAAGAACGCCTAATCTTCACCTGGTTGCACCCACTTGCCGCCGATCTCCCACGGCTTCCCGCATCCCACCTTCGGGCCACATCCGAATGACCAAAGTCAGGTGTCCCGGGCGGAAAGACCCGGTACTCTGGAGTTTGCTTCGATCACAGGACCCGATCATGAAAGAACCCTCAAGGGAATCGTCCCGATTCTTCCGTCCAAGTGCGCCGGAGATGGATTCGCGCCTGGACAGCATCATGCGCTCCAGCCTGGTCCCGGTGGCTTGGACCCTGGCCGCGCTGTACCTGGTCTTTGCCGCTGCCCATACGCAAGTCCTTGCGCCCGCCCTGGCGGACATCATGGTCCCGGTCGCGCTCACCACGGCCCTTTTGCTGGCCGGGGTCGCGATCGCGCTCGTGAAGCTTCCCATTGTGGCGCGCCACAGCCATGTGACGGCGTGCTTTGTTCTGTTGTTGGTCCTGGTGAACTGCGCCCTGCACCTTTACCTGAGCGGCGATCCGGACCGATCCACGAATTTCATCCTTCTGCTGCTCGGCGCCGGCCTGTTGCTTCTCCGTGTCCCATGGCTGGTGATGATGTTCGCAGCCACATTTTTTTCCTGGTTCGTGATCGCGCGAAAACACGGCTTCGGCGAGCAGTGGGAGCATTTTGGGTTCGCGATGCTCTCGGCGGCCGTTGTGTCGGCGCTGACGTTTTACGTCCGCCGCCAGATGATCGTCCGCATGGAGACGATCTCCAAGATGGAACGCCGCTCCGCGCAACAGGCGGCGTTGGAGCGCGAGCGGTTCCACAAACTGGCGGATGCCGCGTTCGAAGGCATTGTGATCCACGAACAGGGGTTGATCATGGACTGCAACCGGCAGGCGGCCCTCATGTACCGCGCCACCGCGGAGGAGATGATCGGCCGTCCCATCGTTGATTTCGTCGCCCCGTTCGACCGCGAGGTCATGTTGCAAAGCCTGCGCGAGCCGAAGGAATGCAGTTTCCCGCTCATGGCCCTGCGGGGTGATGGCTCGGTCTTTCCGGTCGAGATCCAATCGCGCGACCTGGCAGGGTCTGGCCGCCACATGCGCGTGGTGGCCATCTGGGACCTCACCGAGAAGCTCAAAGCCGAGCGCATCCAGGATGAATTCATCTCCGTGGTCAGCCACGAATTGCGCACCCCATTGACTTCGATCCGCGGAGCGCTGGCGTTGCTTAAGAATGAATCCGTCAGCAACAACCCGGAGATGGTCGAGCGCATGCTCGGCATCGCGGGCCGCAACAGCGACCGGCTTCTGTTCTTGATCAACGACCTTCTGGATCTGCAACGGCTGGCCACCGGCCAGTTACCGATGCGCATCCGGGCCTGTGACGCGATGGAACTTGTGAAGCAGGCCGTCAACGACGGGCTCCCTTTTGCCGGCCAGCAGGGTGTGGCGCTGGAGCATCTGGCAGAGACGGTGTCCATGGAGGCGGATCCGGGCCGATTGCTGCAGACCCTGTCGAACCTGATCCACAACGCGGTGAAATTCTCTCCGTCCGGTTCCACAGTGCGCGTAGCCAGCGTCCAGCAAGGCGAGAGCGTGATGTTCTATGTCCGCGACGAAGGGCGGGGCATCCCGGCCGATCGTTTGGAAACCATCTTCGAGCGTTTTAATCAGATGGACCGCTCGGATTCGCGCGGATCCGGCGGAACGGGACTTGGTCTTTCCATCTCCCGGGCGATCGTGAACCAGCATCAGGGACGCATTTGGGCCGAGAGCGGGGAGAAGGGAAGTGTCTTCTATTTCGTCATCCCGCGTTTTTCGAAGATGGATCGAGCGGAGAGTGACTCAGACGAGTTCCGTGCGATCACCGGGCCGCCTGTGCGCTGAGCCCCTGGATCAATTCTGCAGGTCGACGCGGAAGACCTGATTGCCCACGAGTACGGTCGCGCCATTCGGGACCGGGGCCTCACCCCGCACCTTGATGAATGTCCCGTTCCGGCTCCCCACATCCTCC
>JACPNP010000047.1 GCA_016185365.1 Terriglobales bacterium | reverse complement strand
TTCTCCTTTTAAGAATTCTTCTACTTCTTTCTCTTCTTCCAGCTCCGCTGGAGTTTTCGGAGTCATCTTCTTCATCTCTTGTTCTTCGTCATCCGAGAGTTGTGGCAAGTGGCGAATGAAGCGTACGAGCTTCCATGAGTCCTCTTCGGACTTGGCGGTACCAGCGCCCCAGGCGGGCATTCCGGTCAGCCGGATGCCGTTCTCTATAATGAAAAATAGTTCGCCGTCGCTCAGATCTTGAGTGTCGGACTTTCGCATGTCCGGAGCGCGAGGATACATGTTGCGGCCCATTTCGGTGTCCCCGCTGCCGTTGTTCGCATGGCAGCTAGCACAGTGGTCCGCCCAGTGCGCGCGAGCTTCGGACAAAGCTTCCTCAGTGGCGGGCGCTGGATTTTGCCGGGACTTGAGACTACTCGGGGCGGCAAGCCTACGCGCGGAGCGCGCGGCGAACTTCTCGAGGGCGGTCGGCTCGGCCTTGGCGCTGAAACCGTTCGCTGCGATCTTCAGGAACGCGAAGGCGCCAAGGCCTATCACCAAGACAACGACGACGAGAACTACGACCACTCGTTTCATAGATGACCTCTATCCATCTGCGTGGCTCACTTCACCAGCCGCGCCGTTTGTATCTTTCCGGTTCCCGAATTCCCCCAGGCAATCCATGTCTCACTGCCGGCGTGCAGGAGCCGCGGATAGCCTATGCTCTGCCTGGAACCCTGGGCAACTTGCGTCACCGGACCAGCAACACCGGCGGCAGTAACTTGACGGGCCAGGAGCCGGACCCCATCCGCACCTTTACCCTCCTCAATCCAGGAAACGAACGCACCGCCCTGCTCATCCAGAGCTACCGAGGCATGCCCGAAGGAATTCCCGCTGCTGACGCGGATTGGCTTGCTAAACGTTGCGCCCCCATCGCTGGAGAAGACAAGCTGCGTCCGTGGAGAGTCCTGCGCTTCCGTGTACCAGGCGATCGCGACCCGATTATTCTTTGCCGCTGCTGAGGCGCCATTGACCGGGCATGCATTGATCTCCCATTTGTCGGGATTCAAAATCTTCGACGGCGACCAGCGGCCGTTCTCGAAACGAATGACAGCGATATCGCGAATATCTTGCCGACTGTGGTCTCGGTAGGCAACCAGCAATCCCTGCGAAGTTTTCACAATACTCGTGGGACAGCAGGTGCAAACGTCAGGATCCAAGCTCTCTTCCTTCACCACCTTGCCGTCGCTGCTGACGACAGTCCGCTTCAAAGCGGACGGCGCATCCTCACCCTTTGGCGCCTCCAGCCAAACAAGAGAGGCTTCCCGGTCGCCGCTTGCGACCATTGAGACCAGTGCATGCTGTACTGGATTGCGGTCCTGATGCGCCATGACCGGCGGTGTCCACTGAATGCCGTTCTTCGAAGCCGAGACGTACAAATACTCGGCCTCGCTCGAAGCAGGGAGTATCTCG
>JACPNP010000019.1 GCA_016185365.1 Terriglobales bacterium | reverse complement strand
CGCCATCGGCGCGTGGCGCACAAGCGCCGTGCGCGCGGTCGGCGGCTATCCCAGTGACACCGTCGCCGAGGACGCCGACCTCACCATGAGCCTGCTCCAGGCCGGCTATCGCGTGGAGTACGAGGACCGCGCCCTGGCCTTTACCGAAGCGCCCATCAACGCCCGCGGTCTGATGCGCCAGCGCTTCCGCTGGTCGTTCGGCATCCTGCAGTCGGTGTTCAAGCACCGCGGCGCCTTTTGGCGCGGCGGTGCGCTGGGCTGGATCGCGCTGCCCAACATCGCGATCTTCCAGATCCTGCTGCCGCTGGTCTCGCCCTTCATCGACCTGATGTATCTGGTGGGCGCGCTCAGCTACTTCGCCGACCGCTACTTCCATCCCGACAGCGCCAACCCCGCCGACTTCGAGCGGCTCACGCTGTTCTTCCTGCTCTTCCTGGTGATCGACTTCGTGAACGCGGCCGCCGCGTTCGCGCTGGAACGCCGCGAGGCCCGCCTGCCTGAGGACAAATGGCTGCTGGCCGAAGTGTGGCTGCAGCGCTTCGCCTACCGCCAGATTTTCTCCGTCGTACTCTTCAAGACCTTGAAGCGCGCTTTTACCGGGCGTCCGTTCAACTGGGACAAGCTCGAGCGCACCGCCAGCCTCACCCACGCGCAGGCCGGTTGATCTGTATCAGGGCACGGCTTTAGCCGTGCCGAAATGCCGCCCCAAAAATAAGCTGCGGGCTTTAGCCCGCAGCGCTCACCATGTGTAATGCGCCGTGTAACGCACCACGCGCTCGCCGTTGGCGGGCACCATCACCCGGAACTCCGCCGTCTGGCTGTCCGTCTTCACCGGGGTGAAGTTGTTGGCCAGGATCTTCCAGTTCACGCTGCGATACAGGTGCTCGACCACGCGGATCTCCACGGCTTCATCCTTGTGGTTGCGCAGCTTGATCTCAAAGGTCTCATCGAGCATGTGCGCGTCATACTGGGCCTTGAGGTCGGTGCGTTTGCGCTCGCCCACCAGGTCGAAGGAGTTGCCGGTGTAGACGCGCACGGTCTCGTCCTTGGGCGTGTGCTTGATCAGGTTCTCGCCGGTGAACTCCAGGCGGCCGTCGGAGTCGCGGCGGTAGAAGCGCAGGCGGCCTTTGGGCAGCGCCAGCCCCATGCCGTTTTCGGCGGAGTTCTTGAATTGCTGCATCACCCACACCTGCTTGTTCATCTGGGTGCCGTACTCGGCGTTCTGGCGGATCATCTCCTCGTTCCAGCCGTTGTACTGCTCGATCTTGACGCCGTCGTAGATGTAGAGCCGCTCGCCTTTCACGCCCGTGGCGCGGACGAACTCCACCTGCTTGGTCTCGCGGTCGCGCAGGGTGACGGGATTCTGCAGCGTGTACAGATGGAACTCATCGAAGGATTTCTCGCGGATGGCGGGTGACATCTCAACGGCGGCGTTCATTGCGGACACCATGATTCCATACTCCACACGCCCATTCACACTCTGCAGCTTGCTGACGTCGCCGGCCATCAGCTTGATCTGGGCGTTGCGGAAGCTGCGTCCGCTCTGGTTGTTGAAGGTGACCCAGCCGATGACGTCCAGCACGTCGCCTTTTTCCCCGGCCACCAGGTTGTAATCCGCTTCCCAGCTCATGCCGCAGGTGATGTAAGCTAGCTCGGCGTTGAAGGCGCCGGGCTTGTCGGTGCGCAGCTGCCAGTCGAGCGTGGGCTTGAGGATAGTGTCATCCCCGAGAGAGGAAAAGATCGGACGGCCGGGCAGTCCGAACACCAGCTTGCCGTCCAATTCGATGATGGGCTGGGCCCCGCCCGCGTTCACCATCGCCATCTGTTGCTGATAATAAGGATTGCTGTAGGCGGTGTATGGATCGAACGGCGGTATGTAGTCGGAACGGATGACGCGGCCGCGCACGATCTTCTTCACGCCCGCATCCATCACCTCAAAATCAACCTCCTTGCCTTCATTGAGCGAGAGCAACAGGCCCTCGGAGATGGGGTCGGCGCGATAGCTCTGCTCCAGGATCTGCAGCTTGCGCAGGCCGGTCGGGTCGCGCAGGATCACCGAATCGGTCTCCACGTGGGCCGTGGTGTCGGAAAAATGCACGAGGTTCAGGCCCGGCCCAAGCTGCAGCGGCACATACTGGCGCACGGCGGCGAAGTTCTGGTTGTAGATGGTGAGCGACGCCTCCGGCGTTTCGCTGATGGCATCGTTCAGCGCGGCGGCGGGCGTGGCGAATGCCATCGCTCCGGCCAGCAGTGCGGCGACGGCTTGGTGTGCTCGGTCCTGGATCTTCATGGTCCCTCCGGTGTTGTTGATAGAACGGAGGGCGAGCGGGAACTTGCAGCAGACCGGGTCGATGTCGTTCACCGTACCGGCCAACACCAAGAACCAGATTTACGATGCCGCGCATCCCACTTGGTACGCCCACGACGCGGCGGGCAACATGACCGGCTATTACAATGGCTTGTCCACGCAGAACTACACTTGGGACGCGGAAGGCAAGATGAAAACCGCCGGCGGGTACACGTACACCTACGACGCCAACGGGATGCGGGTGCGCAAGCGTCAGGACGCCAGCCCGAATGCCTGGACGGAGTACTTGTACTTCGGGTCAAACGTTTTGGCGGAACGCGACCAGGCAGGCACCTGGACGGATTACATCTTCGCCGGCGGCAAGCGGATTGCCAAGGCCCCGGCCTCGGCCGCAACCACCGGTACCGAGTATTACCACGGGGACCATCTGGGCTCCGCCCGGTTAATGACGAATGCTAGCGGCAATCAGACTTGGTCCGCGACGTACTTGCCCTTCGGCCAGGAGTGGAACCCGGCCACCACCACCAATCACTACAAGTTCACCGGCAAGGAGCGGGACACGGAAAGCGGTCTCGACTACTTCGGCGCGCGCTACTACGGGAGCCGCATGGGCCGGTGGCTCACCCCGGACTGGGCCAATGGGGCGGAAGCTGTGCCCTATGCCGACTTCGGTGATCCGCAGTCACTCAATCTCTACGGATATGTGGGGAACAAGCCGGTCACGCGCTTCGATGCGGATGGGCATTGTCCGTGGTGTGTAGGTGCACTTGTAGGCGCTGGGATCGGTGGTGGATATGAAGCGTTCAAACAATGGAGAGCTGGACAAGGATTCAATTTTGCGAAGATTGGTGCCAAGGCACTACAAGGAGGTGTTACAGGTGCAGTAGCTGTAGCTACAGGAGGCACGAGTTTGTTAGTCCAGGCCAGCGCAGTTGCGGCGACCTCTTCGCTCACTGGAGTTGTGGCTAGAGCTGTCGATAACGATTCCACAACGAAGCCATTGAATTCAAATCAAATCGCTGCCGACTTCGCAGGTGGTGCAGTCGGCGGTGCTGCGGGAAAGATAGTTGGGGGATTAACCTCTGAAATAATAAAGTCAACGCCGACAGTCCAAGGCATTGCTAGCGGGTACGCAGATGCAGCTGCCACATCGGTTACTTCAGCAGAAAAAGGTGTCAATCAAATGTTGTCTGATGCGGTCATTTCGATCTCAAACAAGGCAGGCGATGCGGTTGCCGCAGGTATTAAAGCTGGCACGGTCGCTATCGTCAAGGAAGTTCTTGATAACACTTCTCCTGAGCAACCCGCACCCGATGCTGAAATAGTAAGGCCCAATTAGTTTTTGCGTTTACAATATCAAACACATTCGGTATGACTACGTCCACATACAATATTGAACTTCGCTACAGTCGTGTCTCGCAGATCTTGTACCCGAGCCTGTGGATTGTGGCTGGTTACCTTGTCGGACGGTATGCAGTTGATGGGTGGACTACATTGAGTTGGGCCTTAAAGTCAGCCACGATCCTGACACTTCTGTTTGTTCCACTAGGAGTGTGTGAGCCCTTGTTAAGAAAAATTATGGTGCGAGGTACAGAAGTGTCATATCGGAATAGCTTAGGAAGGGTGACGAGACTTCGCTTGAGCAACCTGGATTTCTTTTCTCGTGAAGCTTCAGGGGAGTTAAAGCTTGTTTTCTTGGGCGGAATGAAGCTTAACATACCTACAAATTTGGGTGACTCGCAAAGTTTCTATTCATTTCTGCGTAACAATTTTGCTGAGAAGGAAAAGTGCTGACTAATTTCTAGCATCTCACACTCTGTTACTCCTTCGTTTGATTTCCCAAAGGATTGACCCACCATTCAGTTCTCTCCGACAGCTAGATACTAGAGGGGGCCCATCCTTACCCCGCAGGGAAAGGATGGGTGGGAATGATTTTTCAATCTCCCCGATTCCCACATCGATCCTCCGCCGATTGCGCTTGACATCCTCATAGCAATTGTAGTATTTTGTGTATGTGTATATTAGCTATAAGTTAATCACCGAATCACTCTAGGCTAACTCATTTAGTTTCCAATATTTACCTCTAAGTCATTTAGAATCCAATATTTACCGGGATTTTTTCCATAAACTCAATGGAATCCAATATTTACGTAACGTAAGAAAAAATTTCAGCGAACGCTCCTGGGGTTCGAGCAGCCGCACATTGCAATCCTCCTCGCCGCGATACGCTGCTTCCCAATGCTCTGGGCTGTGATCTTCCGCGAAGTATTCCGCTCGTTGCGCCGAAACCGGCTGCGCAGTGTCCTGACCATGTTGGGCATTGTGGCCGGGGTGGCGACCTTCATCTGCGTGATCGGTGTGGGCCATGCCGGCACGGCCAAGGTGGAAGAGCAACTGGTGGGCTTGGGTGACAACCTGGTCTGGGTGGAGGCCGGCAGCCGCACCCGCAACGGACTTCGCGCCGGCGCGCGCGGCACGCGCACGCTGGTGCTGGGCGACGCGATGGCCATCCTCGAGCAGGTGCCGCAGATCCACCGCATCGCGCCTAACGTCTTAAAAACACGATGTTATTTTTCTCGCGAACCTGATCCAGTCTCGCTAGAATCAGTTCCGAAAACACAAACGGAGTTAGCCTTGAGTGGCCGACATTAGGGGAATGAGTCTCCCACCCTTTGGCTGCGCCAAAAGGGTGGGGCACCCGCCATCGGAAGGGAAATACAGTATGTTCCCTCCCGAGGCGACAAAACAAAAGCCCCACGTTAGCTTCGCGAACGTGGGGCACCATCGGGAAGTGAAGTGGGCCACCCGCCAACAAGCAAATGGAAATTTCGCTCGAATCGTCGATGCTGGAAGGAATATTGGCGTGGACCGCGCAACTGGACAGTTAACGAACATTTATACCGTCATAACCAATGCAGCGGGTGAATTAATCACGGCCTTTCCTGGCAAGCCGTAGGAGGCAATATGCCCTGGAGTGTACGGATCCAAGATGAAGCTGGAAAACCCATTTCCCCGGGAGACCTCATGGTGCCCTTTTCTATTCTCGATCAACTGCCTCCTGATGCCGTTATGTTGAGAGGGATTGATCGGTACCAAGACACCACGTTCAATGGATTGCAACTAGTGAAGTTGCTAGCTGAGTGGGAAGCTCTCGCTCCGCTTATCAAAAATCCAGAGGATCGAGGAATATGGGAATTGGTGAAGGCATATGCTAGCCGATGTGTTGGGGAACCTCACCTATACCTCAAGTTTATCGGCGACTAGTGAGTTCAACCTACGCGTCTCGGCAAGGGGCGCGCTGAGCAGCCTGTCGCATGTGTCCACTTCGGCGGGCGGGTTGCTGGAGACCCGCACCTACACGCCGCGCCTGCAGCCCGACCTGCTACAGGCCGGAGTCAACGGCGGCGCGTTCTTCTTGAACCTCGATTACAACTTCACCGAGCCTGCCACCGGGAAGAACAACGGCAACGTCTACCAGGTCGCCAACCTGCGCAACACCAACCGCACCACCGATTACACCTACGACTCGCTGAACCGCATCAAGACGGCGACCACGCTCGGTCCGGATTGGGGGCAGAGCTTCGCGATCGATGCCTGGGGCAATCTGACCGCGCAGTCGGTGACCAAGGGCGCGGCGCCGGCGTTCTCCGCCACCGCGCTGGCGTCGAACCGGCTGAGCAGCTATTCCTATGACGCCGCCGGCAACATGCTGGGCGACGGCCAGCACACCTACGTCTATAACGCCGAGAGTCAGGTCGCGAGCCTGGACTCCGGGGCCACGGCCTATGTCTATGACGCCTCCGGACAGCGGTTGCGCAAGACCACGGGCACGAACTGGACCGAGTATCTCTATTGGGGTGCGGACCCGGTGGCCGAGCGTGACCAGACGGGTGTCTGGACCGAGTATGTGTTCTTCGGCGGGAAGAGGGTAGCGCGGCGGGAGTCGGCGGGCGCGGTCTACTGCTACTTCTCCGACCACCTGGGCTCGGCGGATGTGGTCACCGACGCGGCCGGGGTGATCAAGGAGGAGTCCGACTACTACCCCTACGGCGGCGAGCGGGTGCTCACCGATCTGCTGCCCAAGCAGAACTACAAATTCACCGGCAAAGAACGGGATACGGAAAGCGGTCTCGACTACTTCGGGGCGCGCTACTACGCCAGCCGCATGGGGCGGTGGCTCACCCCGGACTGGGCCAACGGGGCGGAAGCGGTGCCCTATGCCGACTTCGGCGACCCGCAGTCACTCAATCTCTACGGATATGTGGGCAATCAACCGGTCACACGCTTCGATGCGGATGGACATTGTCCCGGGTGCTTTGGAGAGACTGGATACATTTATCAGTCGACAGGGTCAATCTCCGGAGAGCTAGACCGCATGCAGACCACCTTAGCCCTTGCAAGCTTTATACCAGGGCCTTACGGAAGGGGCGCGGCATTACTAAATGCTGGGATTTCTGTTCTTCGCGGCAACAAAAAGGATGCTGCAATTAACGCTTCCATGGCATTAATTCCCGGAGGAGGTACGGCCAAAGGGCTCAAGGCTATGACAAAAGCTGAGCAACTAGCGGCAAGTGCTGCAAAGGGAAAGGCAGCTGAAAAGGCTGCGGTGGAGTCTTTGAAAGCAGAAGGGCGGGAAATTCTGGGCGAACAAGTGGGCGTCCAAACCTCTCAAGGATTGAGAAGAGTTGATACAGTTACAAAAGATGCCACAGGTCAACTCGCAAATGTCGAGGTCAAAAGTGGCGAAGCTACAAGGAATGCAAGTCAGGTAGCAAAAGATACAGAAATTGCGACAGAAGGTGGCACTTATGTGGGTAAGAATGCTCCCGAATCACTGCGCGGTCAAAAGGTAAAAGTTCCCACGGAAGTACGGAAGGAAAATCCTAATTGAGTGCCACTCAGCAAGTAAAATTCGATTCGGGGTTATGAGAATGTCCGTCGAACAAACCCAAGTAATTGACGTCGTGAGCAAAGACAAAAGAGGTCATATTGTGCTAACAATCTCCGACCACCTCGATTGGACCAATATGTCTGAGCATGTGCATGTACTACAGCAGAAAATCGAAACCTACTTGCGATTCCTGGAAAGCGGTGAGATTTACAAGAAATATCCTAAGGCTTCTAACTGTCCGATCGAAATTGAGATCATGCTTCATTACTCTCCTAGCCTTGAAGCAGATTCACATTTGGCGCGTTTGCAAAGTGCCGTGGAAAATTCGGGCTACGGTTTTCGCATTGTGAAGTTTTCAGCCACGCCTTACACGAATTGAATTTGGTGTTATGAACTTTGGGGGTTAGCCCATTGTAATGCACCCCTCCAGAACTAGACACGATCATAGGTTATGATTCAGGGGCGGGTGGCACGGCCTGTCCCATAATCCGAGTCATCTCCCACTTCCCTTAATCCCGACCCACAGGGGTTGCCCCTCGAAAAGAGCGAAGGAGTTGTCAAGCGATCGTTTTCCCTGCGGTAGCCGAGCGCGACCAGACCGGGGCGTGGACCGAGTATGTGTTCTTTGGGGGCAAGCGCACGGCGCGGCGGGAGTCGGCGGGCGCGGTCTACTACTACTTCTCCGACCACCTGGGCTCGGCGGATGTGGTCACCGACTCGGCCGGGGTGATCAAGGAGGAGTCCGACTACTACCCCTACGGCGGCGAGCGGGTGCTGACCGACCTGCTGCCCAAGCAGAACTACAAGTTCACGGGCAAGGAGCGGGACACGGAGAGCGGTCTCGACTACTTCGGCGCGCGCTACTACGGGAGCCGCATGGGCCGGTGGATGAGTCCAGACGAGTATTCCGGCGGCCCAATTCAATTCGATAGTAAATCTTCGAAAGCTCGCGAACCTCTTCCTTACGCACAAATCTCTTTACCGCAATCGCTTAACAAGTATTCCTATGTGTGGAACAACGCCCTTGTCTATGTTGATCCCAATGGGCATGAGACCCTGAAACCATGCGAGTGGAGTCCTTGCAAGGAACCTCCTAGCGCTAGCGCCAGTCTAGAGGACGTACACACCACCCTAGATGTAGCAGGGATCGCGGATCCCTCCGGGGTAGCGGACGGGGTTAACGCGGGTATTTATTTGCTCGAGGGAAGGATAAAAGACGCTGCGATTAGCGGTGTCTCATTGTTACCGCTTGGAGACTTTGCAAAGGCTGGCAGAATGCTCTCGCGCCTGAGCCGAATGCCAGCGAAGTCAATCAGAGCATTCAAGTCGTTCGATGCATTCAAGGCTGTGATGGGAACGGCAGGGAAAGGCAATGTGTGGCACCATATTGTTGAGCAGAGCAAATTAAAGCAATTTGGCGCCGAAGCCATTCACAATACAGCGAACGTAAGGGCGGTACCGCGGGAGATAAATCAAAAGATTGCAAATTTTTATTCAAGCAAACCAAGATTTGCCGAAGGAATGACAGTTCGCAAGTGGCTAGAGGGGCAGTCGTTTGAGGCCCAATATAAATTTGGAGAGGATGTACTGAATAAGGCACTATCAGGTGAACTCAAATGAAGCAGATGGTTGACGAGCAAGCCATTGAAAGACGATTTCTGGAGACCGCGCAAAGACGAAGTGAATATCTTAGACGGTGCGACTCCAAGCGGGCGAACCGAGAGTTTGAGAAATTGGAGAGAATCAAGTCGAAACTGCGAGCGCTTCCTGATCGCGGAAAAGCGATCCTCAAACGAGCCGTTGCAAGTACTGACGATTCGGAAGTCCTGATTGAAGCAGCTGCCCTACTGCTACCCATTGATGAGCGAGCTGCATTGAAAACTCTACAGAGAATCTCCAATGGAAATCTCGGTATACCATCATTTACCGCGTCGATGACGATTTCGGAGTGGAAGGCTGGGCGTCTCACCAAGTACTTGACCTAACATATTTTGGGGTGGCCCAGCCCTTCAGTTCTTCCCAAAATCTCACCGTCAATAGGGGGCCCCCTCGATAAGAGCGAAGGAGTTGTCAAGCGATCGTTTTCCCTGCGGTGGCGGAGCGCGACCAGGCCGGGGCCTGGACGGAGTATGTGTTCTTCGGGGGCAAGCGCACGGCGCGGCGGGAGTCGGCGGGCGCGGTCTACTACTACTTTTCCGACCACCTGGGCTCGGCGGATGTGGTCACCGACGCGGCCGGGGTGATCAAGGAAGAGTCCGACTACTACCCCTACGGCGGCGAGCGGGTGCTCACCGACCTGCTGCCCAAGCAGAACTACAAGTTCACCAGCAAGGAGCGGGACACGGAGAGCGGTCTGGACTACTTCGGGGCGCGCTACTACTCCAGCCGCATGGGCCGGTGGCTCACCCCGGACTGGGCCAACGGGGCGGAGGCGGTGCCCTATGCCGACTTCGGCGACCCGCAATCACTCAATCTCTACGGATTCGTGGGGAACAAACCGGTCACCCGCTTCGATGCGGATGGGCACTGTGAAGATGACTGCAACAAGATTACGGTCACTGCTGAGGTCTACACAAAGCCAACGATAAAGGTTTCCCCTCCAAGCGGCGGCAAGCAAACTGCGACGGCGGAGGGCGAAGTTCGATACACTTTGAAGTATGGCGACAAACCTCTCGCCAACACCGCAGTGCACGAGGAAGTGTCTAATGAGAGTTTAGTAGACGGACAGGGCGTGCCTGCTAAGACCACGATGCAAGACGCCAATACCAACGAGCAAGGTGTGATCGGTGATAATACCGCCATTTCAAACACGACTCCTGCCTTGCCCGGACTCGCCGAGAGCACTCTAACCAACAAGGTTCAGACTAAAAACACTACCCAGGTTATGACGGTGGAATCTCCATCAGGCTGTACTTGTGTTGTCACACAGGAGGGCTATCATGACGAAAGTAGTGACGCTGATTTGTACATGCTGCCTGCTGCCCCTTTCGGTTGGCCCTTCAGTTGACAGCCTTACGAAGTATCACAAGGTCGAATCCTTCGAGGTGCAACCCGGGATTCTGGCCGTACCTGTCTACTCCGCCAAGGGTGAGCTCTGTGTAGTAAGCCTTGAAAAACGACATTATTGGGGGAAAAAGGTAGATATGGACGCCGTGATGTCGAAAGAGCAGATTTTGCAGGCGTTTGACCAGCTGGCGCCAAGAGAACTGCGTGGCCAACCTGGCTTGAACATGCCAGGAGGATCAGAACACACCGAAGTCGATGCAGGAATCAGACAGACAATCATTGTGTATGAGCATGTGTCTCTGACGATGATTGGACGAGAAAAGAGTCTAGCTTCTGTCACTGCATTGATCGAATGGAAGAACCGCGACTGTGAGAAGGAAATTCCTCGATAAGTTTCCGGGGGCGGGTGAGCTGATGGCCCACATATTCTCATGTTTGGTGCCCCACGTTTGCGAAGCTAGCGTGGGGCTTCTGAATTTCTAGTCCCACTACCGAATCAAGACCGCGACCACGCTCGGGCCGGACTGGGGGCAGAGCTTCGCGATCGACCCGTGGGGCAATCTGACCGTGCAGTCGGTGACCAAGGGCTCGGCGCCTGACCCGTGAAGAGCCACATTTCCGTTAGGCCGACGCCCCCGCCAGTTGCGCAATCCCTGCGCACATTGGTCTAATGAACTGGCCATGACCACCACTGCCACGCGTCCGCAGCTTGCGTATCTGCATGACCAGTTGGAAGACCTGAAGCAGAAGGGCACATACTTCCGTCTACGCGTGCTCGACGACCGCCAGGAGCCGGAGTGCACCTTCGACGGCAAGCACGTCATCAACCTCGCCTCCAACAACTATCTTGGGCTCACCACCCACCCCAAGCTGATCGAGGCCGCGCTTGAGGCCACGCGCAAGTACGGCGTGGGGCCCGGCGCGGTGCGCACCATCGCCGGCACCATGCGCCTGCACATGGACCTGGAGGAGAAGCTGGCCCGCTTCAAGAACGTGGAAGCCTGCGTGGTCTTCCAGAGCGGATTCACCGCCAACGCCGGCACCGTCAGCGCCATCCTGGGCAAGGAAGACTTCATCGTCAGTGACGAGCTGAACCACGCCTCCATCATCGACGGCGCCCGCCTCTCCCGCGCCAAGATCCTCGTCTACCGCCACAAGGACGTGGCCCACGCCGAGGAGCAACTGGCGAGCGTGAAAGACCAGCCCGGACGCAAGCTGCTGATCACCGACGGCGTCTTCAGCATGGACGGCGACATCGGGCCGCTGCCCGGACTCTGCGCCGTGGCCGAGAAATACGGCGCCATCATGATGGTGGATGACGCGCACAGCTCCGGCGTCCTGGGACGCAACGGACGCGGCACCATCGACCACTTCGGTGTGCACGGGCGCGTCGACATCCAAGTGGGCACGCTGTCAAAGGCCATCGGCGCCATCGGCGGCTATGTCTGCGGCTCGCGCGACCTCATCGAGTTCCTCTATCACCGCGCCCGGCCGTTCCTGTTCTCCACCTCGCATCCGCCCAGCGTCACCGCCACCTGCATCGCCGCCATCGACGTGCTCGAACAGGAGCCCGAACGCATCGAGAAGCTTTGGGAGAACACCCGCTTCTTCAAGAAAGAGCTGGGACTGCTGGGATTCAACATCGGCGGCGTCACCACGCCCGCCAGCGAGACCCCGATCACGCCCATCCTCGTGGGCGACGGACGCCTCACCATGGACTTTAGCCGCGAGCTCTTTGCCGAAGGCGTGATGGCCACCGGCATCGCTTTCCCCACCGTTCCGGAAGGCAAGGCCCGCATCCGCACCATCATGACCGCCACCCACACGCAGGACCAGTTGCAGCGCGCGCTCGGCGTGCTGAAGAAGGTAGGGAAGAAACTGGGGATCATCGGGTAAAGGCTTTTACCGCAACGGGCGCAAAGGGAGCGCAAAGGAAAACCGAAGTCAAATTCAACATTGCCATTGAAGTCAGAACCAAAGTCAAAGCCGATGGGTCTACTCTTCGAGGCCGTTGACGATGCGCTTGATGCCGTCCTTCATGTGAAGCACATTGAAGTTCATCAAGAAGCCCAGCTTTCTCCCGCTCAACCTCAGATACGAGATGAGTTGGGCGGTATGGATTGGCAACAGCGATTCGATGGATTTCAATTCCAGGATGATCTCGCCTTCCACCAATAAATCGAGGCGATAGCCAAGCTCGATTTTGGCACCATGATAGTGGACGGGCAGAACGACTTCGGACTCAACCTGCAATCCGCGAGAACGTAATTCATGCAGAAGACATCCGTGATAAGCGCTTTCCAACAAGCCAGGTCCGAGCGCGGAATGTACCTTCATGGCAGAATCCACAATCACTTTACTCAATACGTTCAGTTCTGTCGTTGTCATATCTTTGACTTCCTTTGCGTTTCCTTAGCGTCCTTGGCGGTAAAAACCAATTCGCTGTTCACCACGGTTGCCACCACTTGCCCGGTGAACTGCCAGCCGTCGAACGGCGTGTTGCGGGACTTTGACCTGGTGTCGAACGCCGAATAGGTCCATGCGCGGACGGAATCGAAAAGTGTGATATCGGCATGCGCACCCTTGGCCAGCGTGCCGCGTCCCTTCAAGCCGGCGATGCGCGCCGGGTTCGCGCTGAACAGCTCCACCATGCGCTTCAGCGGCATCTTGTGGTGATGATGCAGAACCTGCAGCGCCAGGCCCGCGGCGGTCTCGAGGCCGATGATGCCGTTGGGCGCGCGCTCGAACTCCTGGGCCTTCTCATCCGCCGCGTGGGGCGCGTGATCGGTGGCAATGCAGTCGATGGCGCCGTCGAGCAGGCCCTCGATCAGCGCTTCGCGGTCGTCTTCGCTGCGCAGCGGCGGGCACATCTTGAACGCCGTGTTGTACTCGCCCACGTGCGTATCGAGCAGCGTGAAGTGGTGCGGCGTGACCTCGCAGGTCACGCGCACGCCGGCCCGCTTGGCGCGTCGCACCGCGTCCAGCGACTTGCGGGTGGAGATATGCGCCACGTGCAGGTGTCCGCCGGTCTCGCGGGCCAGCTTGAGGTCGCGCTCCACCATGCTTGACTCCGCCTCCGCGGGCATGCCGCGCAGACCCAGCCGGAAGGCTGTGGGCCCGGCGTTGATGGCGCATCCGTGCGAGAGGCGCGGGTCCTCGGAGTGCTGGATCACGGGTACGCCGAGCTTGGCGGCGGCGGCGAGCGCGTCGCGCATGACCTCGGTGCGCACGACGGGTCTGCCGTCATCGCTGAACGCAATGGCTCCCGCCGCCTTGAGTGCGACGAACGCCGTGATCTGCTCGCCGTGGCTGCCGACTGTCGCCGCGGCGATGGGGAAGACGTTGACCACGGCGCCGCGCTCCGGCTGGCGCAGCCAGCGCACCCATTCCGGAGAGTCCACCACCGGGACCGCGTTCGGCATGCAGCAGACGGAGGTGAAACCGCCCGCGGCCGCGGCCGCCGTGCCGCTGGCGATGGTCTCTTTGTAGGACTGTCCCGGCTCACGCAGGTGGACGTGAAGATCGATGAAGCCGGGCGCAACGATCAGACCGCGCGCGTCGAGGACTTTCGCGTCCTTGGACGGGAGCGCACCAGGCTCGGCCACGCGGGCCACGCGCCCATCCTTAATAAGCATATCCATGGGCCGGTCGATACCGGCGGCGGGGTCGATCAGGTGGCCATTCTTGATGAGCAGGGCAGCCATGTCTCAGGCCTTGAACGCGCGCAGCAGCAGGGCCATGCGCACCAGCACGCCGTTGCCCACCTGTTCGGCGATGACCGACTGCGGCCCATCCGCCACGTCCGCCGTCAGCTCCAGGCCGCGGATCATCGGGCCGGGGTGCATGACGATGGCGTCCTTGCGGGCGATGCGCAGCCGCTCGGCCGTGAGTTGATAGCCCGCGATGTACTCATCCACATTCAGATTGAATCCCGCGAGGCGCTCTTTCTGGATGCGCAGCATCATGACCGCATCCGCGCCGCGCAAGGCGCGGGCGAAGTCGCGCTCCAAAGTCAGATTGGGGGCGAGCGCGCTCGCGGATCCGGGAAGCAGCGCCGGTGGTCCGCACAGCGTGACCTTGGCGCCGAACCGCGAGAGCAGATGCGCGTTGGAGCGGGCCACGCGGCTGTGCTGGATGTCGCCGGTGATGACCACGCGCAGGCCGCGCAGATCCTTCTTGTGCTCAAGGATGGTGTAAGCGTCGAGCAGTCCCTGAGAAGGATGCTCGTGCATACCGTCGCCGGCATTGAGCACCGGCACGGAGACGTGACGGGCCATCAGGCTGGCGGCGCCGGAGCTGGGATGGCGGATGACGATGGCTTCCGCGCCGGTGGCCTCCAGCGTGATGCCGGTGTCGGTGAGCGACTCGCCTTTCTCGATGCTGGACGACGAGGCCGTGACCACGCTGGTGACGGCGCCGAGATTCTTGGCCGCGAACTCGAACGAGACACGCGTGCGCGTGCTGGCCTCATAGAAGAGCAGCGCCACTCGTCGCCCGGGCAGCATCTTGGAAAGCAAGTCGCGCGGCGTCTTGGCCAGGCGACGCGCCGATTTCAGGATGTCCGTGATGTCCTGGGTGGGAAGGTGTTCCAGGTCGAGCAGCGAACCGGGGGCGGACGCGAACGGCGGCGCGGGCGCTGCTTTGGCGCGTTTCGGTTTGGAGCGTGGCGGCATCGGGCCTAGACCCGCTCCACCAGCAGCACCTGCTCGTCTTTGTCGATCTCGCGGAGCTTCACTTCGATGATCTCGTTGTCGGCGGTCTGGACCTTGCGGCCCACATACTGGGCTTCCACCGGCAGCTCGCGATGGCCACGGTCGATCAGCACCAGCAGTTCGACTTTGCTGGGGCGGCCGTGGTCGAAGAGCGCATCCAAGGCGGCGCGGGTGGTGCGCCCGGTGTAGAGCACGTCATCGGTCAAGATGATGTGCTTGCCGGTGATGTCAAACCCGATGGCGCCGGGGATGACCACGGGTTTCTCGCCGCGGGTGGAGAGGTCATCGCGATAAAGATTGATATCCAGCACGCCGCAATCCACGTCGCGTTTCTCGATGGTCTTGATCAGCGCGGCTAGGCGCTCGGCCATGGGGATGCCGCGCCGCTTGATGCCCACCAGGCCCAGGTTCTGCGCTCCGTTGTTCTTCTCCACGATCTCATGGGCCAGGCGGACAAAGGTGCGCTCGATCTCAGAGGCGGACATCAGCCGGCCTTTTTGGCGGATCTCAGTCATAAGGGGTGAGTGGTTACAAACGCTGTGAATGATACATCATGCCGCCGTCAGGCGGAATCGCCCGGGGATGGACGTTTTCCGGCCCCGGCCAGGGCGCCCCCGGCCACGCCCAGCACCAGAAAAATGATCAGGATGATCACGCTGACCACGGCCAGCAGCGTGATCACGTTTTCCGGTGATTCCAGCATCTTGTGCACCATCTCCTTGGTCTGGGGATTGGGCTCGCGGGCCAGAGAACGGTCCATGGTCTCGCGCATCAAGTTCACGAACCCGGCGCGATTGGCGGTGAATTGGGCCACCGCCAGGATGGTATTCACCAGGAAACAGGCGAATCCGGTCATTGCGCCCAATCGAGCGCCGACACCCGCGCTGATCCGCTCGCCGCGCCCGTACCACCAGACCGTGAATGCGGACATGATCGGGACCGCCAGCAGTGCGAGAGGCTCAGCGATCAGCGCGAGTATGGTCAGAATGAAGATCGAGGCGATCCCCGACGCCAGGCACTTCGGCAGGGCGGATGACCAGCGGATGGAAGGGCGTTCCTCGTTTACGGTCGCAGCCGGCCGAGGGTTCGGAGGGGTTTCGGCTTCCACACTCACGCGCACCATCGGCGCGTTGCATTGCGGACAAAACGGCTTGCCGTCATCCACGGCGGCCTGACATTGGGAACAGATGCGGCTCATCGCCATTGAAGGTACAGGATGGGAGAAAGGTGGGGCAAGCGAAGAGTCGCAGGTGGCTGCGTCTCTTCCCCGGCCGATCACATGGTGTTCTTTTCTCCGCGGGTCACTACATAAACCAGCGCGAATTCGGTGCCCTTGGATGTGGGCTTCACCGAAACGATGCGTTGCCGTTCCTTGCTGCCGGACTTCAGCTCCATGTTATCCGCGGAGATGAACACATCTCTGTTGTGGCCTTTCTTGTTGTTTTCGTCAAAACAGACCAGCTCGTCTTTGTTGCGTTTCTCGATCTTGAGGTCGGGAGAGCCGGGCCGGCACTCCAGCGTGCGGCCATACTTCTTATTCATCTCAGCCTTGTAGTACTCCCAGACCTTGTCCGGGGCGGCATCCGTCTCATACGAGATGGCCACGACTTTGAGCCCGAACCATGGGGTATTCAGATTGATGTTGGCGCGGCCTTCATTCTTGTCGGTCTTGGGCTTCAGCCGCGATCCGGGATATACGGTGAGCCCCGTGTCTTCGGGGTTCACTTCCGAGGTATTGGCCTTCAATTCGCCGAGGGGGGTGGAGATCGCGACCTTTTCGCCTTTCTCCCCGTCCTTCTCCGACTTCACCTGCATGCCACAACCAACGAGCAACCCGAGCGCCAGCAGCGGCGCGATGTTGCGAGTCCATATGCCTGTCATGACTTTCCTCTCCTCGTTCAATCCTTGGCTGCGGGACGCTCGATCCCTGTCTCGCGCTCGGCGTAGCCGGGGATCGTGACCGGGAGATGCCCGTTCAGAGGGATCTCGCCGAATAGGGCCTTCACCGCCGCTGTCTCCGATGCGCTTGCATGCGAATACGCGCACAGATATGTCTGTACCCCCGGGAAGTCCTTGGCCAGATACGGGCTTCCCATCGCAATCATCACGGTGCGCGGCGCGGCGATCTTCAACACCCGGTCTACCAGGCTCGATACATTGGTGCTTAAGTCGACCGAGTTCATCGCCCCATCTTTCGTTCCCACCAGCTTTCCCGCCACCGGGATCGAATAGGCCGCAATCACGACGACCTTCGCGCTCAAGACCGCTGCGGTCACCCGTTCCATCAGCGAGCCCGCGAAACGCGGATCGATGTAAATCACCTCGGCATCCGGCACGCGCGCCCGCAGTTCGCGGTCGAAGCCGCGTCCCCACTCGCTGCGCACATCATCGGTGAGGACCAACGCCACGGTCCCGGACTGACTTCGTCCCTTGTCGCCTGAAGGAGGATACGGACCATTGGTCACGGAAGTTCCCGAGGCACGGCGCTTTTCCTCGGCCAGCAGGCTGAACGCCTGGCCGTCATTCCGCACCAGGGTCATTGCGGACTCGGCGACTTCCTGGGCCAATGCGAAGCTTTCCGGCCGGCCCACTTCCTGAGCTACGGCCTCAAGGTCGACAAACCGGCTCCGGTGCAGGCCGACCGAGGCTTTCAAACGAAGGATCTTGCGGACCTTGGCATCCAGAAGTACGGTGGGGATCTCGCCGGAGCGGACCGCATCGAGCAGGCCATTGTAGGCGCCGTCGAGGTCCGAGGGCAGCAGGACCATGTCTTCGCCGGCCAGGACCGCGTCCACCGCGATGCGGCGCGAAGTGACGGCGGCATCGCCCTTGTACAACGGAGCGAGCGCGCGCATGTTCATGGCGTCCGGCACGACCATGCCCTGGAACTTCATGTCTCGGATCAGCAGTTCCTGAATGATCTTTGGCGAGACGCTGGCCACGCGGTCGGGTGTGGGGTCCAGCGCCGGGGCGCTGACGTGCGCCACCATGACCGCATCCACGCCGGCATCAATAGCGTCCTGGAACGGCGGCAGGTCTACGGCCTTGAGCCGCTCGAGCGGCGCATTGACCCGGGCGAGGGCAAGATGTGTGTCTGTGTCGGTGTCACCATGGCCGGGAAAATGCTTCGCGGTGGTGAGCAGTCCGTTGGCGCGCGCGCCGCGAATATACGCGGAGAGCAAAGCGCCTACCTGCTTCGGATCTTCGCCGAAGGAGCGTGTGTTGATGATGGGGTTCTGCGGGTTGGAGTTCACGTCCGCGACGGGAAAGAAATTCCATTGCACACCGATGGCGCGCGCCTCGCGGGCCACCACCGCGCCGAATCGCTCCACCAGCTCCGGCTTGCCGGCCGCGCCAAAGGCCATGGCGTGGGGAAATGCAGGCGTGGCCAGCAAACGCATGGAGAGTCCGCGCTCGAAATCAGCGCCGATGATCAGCGGGAACTCCGCCTCGCGCTGCAGCGCATTGGTGATGGCGGCGGCTTCGAGCGGCTGGTTGCGCACCACGAACCCGCCTTCCGTGCGCACCGTGAGCAGCACCGAGCCGACGTGATATTTCTTCAGATCGCTCTTGAGCTGGAGGAAGCCCGGGCTTTCCACGTTCTGGAACTCGGCCAGCCCCATGATCATGATCAGCTGGCCGACCTTTTGCTCCGTGGTCATGGAGCGCAGTTGCTTCTCCGCCCAGCGCTCGCCTTCTTTCGTCAACTGGATGGGCGCGGGAAAGGGCGTCTTCTTATCGCTGGGCTCAACGGCGGGCAGGAGTGAAGTGATGAACAAGGCCAGCGACAGGACCAAGCGCATGATGCTTGCACTTTACCGTGGAATGCTCCGGGCGGCAATTTGAAAGGCGGATTCCTGGATCGAAGGGTCGTCGCCGAACCCGGCCAGCCATGTGAGGCCCTCCGCGCCGATGTTGCGGGACCAGGTGAGCTGCCGTTTTGCATAGTTCCGATGACCCTTTTGCGCGGCGGCGATGGCTTGTTCCAGAGTGAGTTCTCCGCGCAGGTATTGCACGGCCTGGCGATAGCCCAATGCGTTGATGGGGCTGCTGGGGTCTTCCAGCAAGCCGTTGTTCCCGTACCTCTCAAGCAGACCGCGCGTTTCCTCGACCAAGCCGTTGGCAAACATGACCTGGCATCGCCCATTGATGCGCTCATAGAGTGCGGCCCGGTCCGGGTCGAGTGCCAGCTTGATGATGTGAAATCCGGTAAGAGGATCACGGCCACGTTGAAACATCTCGCTCACGCGCTCACCGGATGAAAAACAGATCTCGACCGAGCGGACCAGCTTCGGAGTGTCATTGGGGTGGATCCGGCTCGCGGCTTCCGGGTCGAGCCGACCCAGCACGCGGTGCAGATGTGAGGGGCCCTTGCTTGCGGCCAGGCTTCGCAGCCGCTCCCGCAGGGATTCGTCGCGGTGCGGGCCGGCGAAGAGTCCTTCAAGCAGCGCGCGCATATAAAACCCAGTCCCGCCGGCAACGATCGGAAGCCTGCCCCGATCCCTTATGCCGGCCAGCGCGGTCCGGGCCGCGCGCGCGTAATCTCCCGCGGTGAATGGCTGCGTCGCTTCGGCCAGATCGATCAGGTGATGCGGGACACGAGTACGGTCCGCATGGGAAGGCTTGGCTGTGCCGATCTCAAATCCGCGATAGACGGCGACCGAATCGCAGCTGACGATCTCGCCGCCAAAGCGCTCCGCCAGGGCCAGAGCCAGCGCCGACTTGCCGCTGGCGGTGGGTCCGGCGATCGTGATCAGCGGGTAGGGATCGGAAGTCGGGTCAAGAGCCGGCGCATTCATCGCGCCGACCAGTGTAGGACATTGCCATAGCGATAGAGCAGGTACGCGAAGAGGATCCCGGCGATCAGGATGAGCCCAAGTGCCTGGCGGCGAAGTGCGCGCATCAGCCGGCGAGGCGGGCTATCGGTTCCCGGCCATCTTCTTGACCATGGCCACCACCAGTTTGCGGTCACTGTCATTCAGGCTGGGAGAATATTTGCGGATCTGGCCAAGGAAACGCACTTCGTCGTCGCTGATCTGCGGCGCTGCTTTGCCGTTCCCGTTCCCATTCTCGACCGCGCCGTTCTCAAAGAAGTGCGAGAGCGAGATCTCCATGGCCTGGGCGATCTTGGCCAGGGTGTCAAGCGAGGGAATGGTGTGCCCGTTCTCCACGCGCGAAAGATAGCAGCGCAGCAGGCCGGTGCGTTTCTCGATGTCCCCCTGCGACATGCTCTTCTGCAGGCGGAAGTTGCGGATGGTTTCTCCGATGTTCATGAGTGGTTGTGGTTTCCTCTTTTTGCGAGTCGCCGCACGGGTGCGACGTCTCAAAGAGGATGTTAACCAGATGGGTAATCCGGGGCAAGGGAAAAAGTATTCAGTTAGTTACTTTGGTGACTACCACCCCAACCCGGCCCCGACCTCTTTTTTTTTGTTGGCGCGGAAAAGCTGGAAATCGGGAATGACTTAGGAAACTACTATCGCCACCGTTGGTTTGGCTGTTAAGCGCCTATTTTTTCAAGGATTTGGCGAAAAACTCGGTCTGGAGCTTCCAGGCGTCGGCGGTATCCTCCGCCCGGTAGCCGCCCTGATTATTCGGATTCTGAAACCCGTGTCCAGCCTCGGGATAGACCCGGATATCGACGGATTTTTTCTGCTTTTTCAGCTCGGCCGCCATTTTGGTCACGTCATCGAGCGGAATGCCACGGTCCTGGCCGCCGAAAATGCCGAGGATGCTGGCCTTGATCTTGCCCAGCACAGCCGGATCCGAGGTGACGCCGCCGTAGTTGATCACGGCCGCCTTCAGCGTGGGTTCACCGACCGCCAGCCGGAAACTCATGCTTCCCCCCATGCACCATCCGATCGAGCCGATGCGCGCGGCATCCACATTGGGTAATGCCTTGAGGTAAGCAATCCCGGCGCGCATGTCCGCCACGGCGCGTTCCTGGTCGAGACCGCGCATGAGCTCGTGCGCCATATCGCGATCGGTGGCGACCTTGCCGCGATAGAGATCGACGGCCAGCGTGACGTATCCCTGATCGGCCCACTTGGACGCCTGCTCCTTGACCCAGTCATTCAGCCCCCACCACTCGTGGATGATCACAATGGCCGGGAGCTTGCCTTTCATCGTCTTGGCCGGCGCGTAAAGGACGCCGGAGATGGTGTCGCTGCCGGACTTGTAGGTCACAGTCTTGCCTTCCGCTGCGAAGGCCGAAGCGGTGAATGCGAGCAGGGCAAAGCACAGGGCGAACCGTTTCATGGTGCGATTCCTTTCGTGGCGGCGATGGATAGATCCAACTCCATGTACAGCGCGCCTTCGATGGGGTTGACGCGGTAGGGCGCGATCTCGCGGAAGCCGTAAACGCGATACAGCTCCACAGCCTTGCCCATGATACCGGGAACCGTGTCGAGGCGCATGTGGGTGTAGCCGGCCTGGCGCGCATCCGCGATGACGCGGTCGATCAACTGCCGGCCCAGCCGGTGGCCGCGAAATGCGGGCCGGACATAGAGCCGCTTCATCTCGCAGGTCGTGCCTTCAAAACCATGCAGCGCGACACAGCCGGCGGGTGCATCATCCACATAGGCAATGACCAGACTCCCGGCGGGCGGCGCATAGTCTCCGGGCAGGCCCGCGAGTTCCTTGTCGAAGCTTTGGAAACAGAGGCTGAAGCCGAGCGAAGCGCCGTATTCCTCGAAGAGCGCGCGGGCTTCAGAAATCTGTTGCGGCGATTCCGCCTGGAGGAGCGTAGTCATGGGTAATTAGGATGTCACGGCCGCGTCCAATGACTCGAGGCAAAACACTTCATCCCATCAACATCCCACCGTTCACTTTGAGGGTGTTCCCGGTGATATAGCCCGCTTCTTCGGACGCGAGAAAATTCACGGCGTGAGCGATGTCCAGATCGGTGCCGGGACGTCCGAGCGGGATCAACTTCATGGCCTGCTCGCGGACTTCCGCGTTCAGGTCCTGGGTCATTGCGGTCTCGATCCAGCCGGGAGCGACGGCGTTGACGGTGATGTTGCGGCTGGCGAATTCGCGGGCCAGGGCCATGGTCAGGCCGATGAGGCCGGCTTTGGCGGCGGCGTAATTGGCCTGGCCCGTCTGGCCCATCTGGCCAAACACGCTTGAGATATTAATGATGCGGCCCCAGCGCTGCTTCAACATGGAGCCGATCACGCCTTGCACACAGACATACGCGCCGGTAAGGTTGGTGTCGAGCACCGCGTCCCAATCGGCGCGCTTCATGCGCATCACCAGCGCGTCGCGGGTGATGCCAGCGTTGTTCACCAGGATGTCGATCTTGCCCAGTTGGGCAATGGCTGCTTTGATGGCGGCCTTGGTCTGCTCCTCATCGGCCACATCCATCTTGAACGCCGACGCCCTGCCTCCGGCGGCGAGGATCTCCGCCACCACCTGATCAAGCTTCTCCTGGTTGCGCGCGGCGCAGGCCACGGTGGCGCCGGACTTGGCCAGCACCATCGCGCAGGCGCGGCCGATGCCCTGCGAGGCCCCGGTCACGAGCGCCACACGGCCATTCAAGTCAGACATGGAGGGTCCTTTCCACGGTCAAACGATTATTTCACCACAGCTTTGATCTCGCCGCGGGCGACCCGGGCGCGGAGCTCCTGTCCGGCCCGGACCTGCGCGGGGTCTTTGACAAGATTGCCGTCAGGATCGAACACGAGAGCATAGCCCCGCTCTAATATGTTCAGGGGCGATAACGCTGCCAGACGGGCATTGAGCTTCTCCAATCCTGCCTGTTGATGCACAAGTTGCTGATGTCCGGCAGTGGCAAGCCGCTTGCGCCATGCGTCCAGCTCCCGATGCATGGCGAGTAAAATGCCGCGCAGGTCGCGCGCGCGCAATCGAGCTGTGCTTACATCGAGCCGGTTGCGATATTGCGAGAGCATGAGACGCTGCCTATCCGCCAGGCGGTAGGTGAGATCGTCCACGCGCTGCTGGCGGCGGTTGAGCAGGTCCCGGATCCGGGCAAAGGCCGCGTGCTGCGCGAGCTCCGTGAAGCGCCGCCGCGCCTGCGAGAACTGATACTCCACCGCATGGCGCATGCGGCGCGACAGGTTGGCCACGCGTTCCGCCAATTGATGCTTGGACTCGATGACCAGCTCGGCCGCGGCCGAGGGCGTGGGCGCGCGCAGGTCGGCGACAAAATCCGCGATAGTGAAGTCCGTCTCGTGGCCGACGGCGGAAATGGTGGGGATCTTCGAAGCGGAGATGGTTCGCGCCAGCGTCTCATCATTGAACGCGGCAAGGTCCTCGGCGGAGCCACCGCCACGGGCCACGATGATGACGTCCACTTTTTCCGCGCCTGGACTATTGAAATAACGGACCCCGGCGGCGACCTCGGCGGGCGCATTCTCCCCCTGGACTTGCGCCGGGTGGATGAGCACATGCACGCCTTCGTGGCGGCGGCGAAGGATGTTGAGCATGTCCTGGATGGCGGCGCCGCGCGGTGAGGTGACGATGCCGATGCGCCGCGGCATCGCCGGAAGGGGACGCTTGCGCGCCGCCTCGAACAGGCCCTCTTCCGCCAGTTTGGCCTTGAGCTGCTCGAAGGCGATCTGCAATGCGCCGGCGCCCTTCGGCTCCAGATACTCGGCGGAGAGTTGCAGGTCACCGCGGGCTTCGTACAGCGTGATGCGGCCCCGCGCAATCACCTGCAATCCGTTCTCCGGCCGGAAGCGCAACAGCCGCGCATGGGGACGGAACATCACCACCCGCAATTGCGAGTCCCCGTCTTTCAACGTGAAGTACAGGTGGCCGGAGTCGGCCGGACGATAGTTCGAGACCTCACCCTCGACGAAGACATCCGCATACTCGCGTTCCACGGCGGCGCGTAACGCGCCCACCAGTTCATGCACCGTCCAGATGCGCCGGATGTTCTCCGGCTGGGAGAACAGAAAACCGAGTTGGGGTGAATCCGGCATTCCGAGCAGTGTACCGCAGCGTGGAACGCCGGAGCAGAGGCATCGAAGGCCGAAAAGAGATTGTCTAATGTGATTATTTACAGCAACTTACAGGCAAGGCCCTTTCCCGCGGCCAGTCCCACTAAAATTAAGGATGGAAAATCCTGCTATCCGGAACCGACTTCCAGCCGTCTACGTATCAAACAAAGCCAGAACATCTGTTTTTCTCCCGTGAGGATCGTATGGACAAGAAAGCGCTAGGCGTAGCCGTGCTGGCCTTGATGGCCTACGGGCTCGGAACCGGTTTGACCTATGGACCGCACTTCGGGGTCCTGCATACCGGCCATCCGGTGACCATCAATGCCGACTGGAATGACGATGAGTGGGACAAGGTCGGTGAGAACGTCAGCGAATCAGTGGACGCCGCCGTGGACCGGCTCGATGATGTGGACATTGACGTGGACGTCGACGCGCCGGGCGTGCTGATGGATTTTGACGACGCCGACGATGCCAACGTGGTCGTGAACGGCGGCCACTGGCGTGACATGTCCATGGCGGAACGCGACCGGGTGCGGGAAGAGGTCCGGGAGAATGCCCGCCGCATCCGCGAGAGCATCCGCGCAGGATTTGAGCAACACCGCTCGGAATGGCGCGAGACGCAGGCGCGGGTCCGCGAAGACCGCAACCGCATGCGCGAACAATGGCGCGCCAACCGCGACGAGTGGAAAAACCAAGTGCGCAGCGATCGCGACCGCATCCGGGAAGAGATCCGGGAGAACCTGCGGCGCACCCGCGAAGAGGTCCGCCGCGAATTGCGCGACATCTATTGAACGAATTTTCCTGAGTGAGTGGTGACAATGGGCCGTCCGGTAACCGCCGGACGGCCTTTTTCAATCTGCCGGGCGGTCAAAAGCCCCTGATGGATATCCTTGACGAATGACTTGGCGAAAACATTCCCCCGCTGGCATGATGGAGTCATGAGTCCGGAGTGGAAACAGAGGGTCCAGATCACACTCGCAGTGTTCTTTGTGCTCGCCGCGGCGCGTGTAGGCTACATTTTTTATGAGCGCAGCCAGGCGAAGGTCCCTGCGGCCCGCGAAGACCCCACCCTCATCCACAACACCCTGACCCGCGATGACATGGTCTATGAGCGGCCGTTCTACGGCTACGACCTTTCGTCGACCCGCGCCAAGCTGAAGGGCGCCACAGTCTGGGTGAAGACCGGCCATTACTACGCCTATTTCCCGTACGGCCCCGGCGGGGTGGAGCGCAGGCGTGAGGCCGGAGTGCTCGGGCCTCTCGAAGTGCTGGAGATCCGCGATGTGGTCCTGGAGCCCAACCCGCGTGCGAATCAAGTGATGGCGGTGTTCCGCAAGCCGGGCGAGTCGCGGCTGTTCGCCGTGTCTATCGGCTTCGAGCGCAACCATCAATACACCATCCTGGTGGCGGATGAGTTCTACCGTCAGGACCCGCGCGAACTCTACAAGCACTGGCCCGCAGAGGTCTGGGAGGCGATCGGGAAACACGAACCGCGCAAGGGCATGAACGAATTGCAGATGTGGCTGACTCTTGGGGTGGGGTCGCCGCAGGGCAGTTCGCCCGGCAACCGCACCATCGAGTACGTCAACAACGGCAAGCCTGTGACCGTACGTTTTTCCGAAGGCGGCGCGGTGAGCATCACCGGCGATCAAGCAAAATAAAGCGGCTCGGGAGTGATCCCGCGCCGCTTTGCGTTGGCCAAACGCTAACCTCGAGAAATTGTTCTTCTAGCGCCCGTAATACGACTGGTCATAGCCCCGGAGGAAAGCGTCGCGGAAGGCGACCTTGAATTCCTCGCGGTTATAACCGGAGTGGTAGCCCCGATCGGCGTCCTTGTAGCCCTTGCAATTCGTGGGATTCGGCCGGCGTCCGGCGGAGCGGTCCAATTGTCCGTAGTAGACGCCACTCTGGAAGCCGTTGTCATAGCCGGCACGCTGGCCGATGCTGCCATTGTTCCCATAGCCGCCGTTGCCGTAGCCGCCATTGTCGCGGCGTCCGTGCCAGCGATCGTCCCGGTCATTGTCATTGTCGCGGTGGCCGCGGTCGCTGCGTCCCCACGTGCCGTTGTTGCCCCAGGTGTTGCGGCCATAGAAGCCGTCTTCGTAGCCCTGGGCATAGGCGTCGCGATAGAACTGTTTGTACTGGCCCTTGGAGCCGAAGGAACGGTCGTAGCCGTTGTCGCCACGCTTCCAGTCACGGTTGTCGCGGTAGTTGAAACGGTCGCGACGGTTGCGGTCATTCACGCCGCCCTGGTAGCCGTCGCGATAGCCGATCTGCTGGGCGCGGTCAGAAATATTGTAGCCGTAGCCGCGCTGGTCATCGCGGCGGTCGTCCCGCCGGTCATTGCCGTATTGCGCATAGGCTGCGGTGGTGATCAAGAGCAATGCCGCCAGAGAGACAGTGGAGAAACGGTATCGGGTCATGGTCGCCTCCTTGCAGAAAATCTGCTTGCCCTAGTTCGATGCGCCGTCCTCGGGGATTGTGGGCGGAATAATTTTTCAACGGCGGGCAACTTTTACCAAGGGATGGGTTGCCCGTGTCCACCGCTATGAACGCAGGGTAGGTTCTCTGGCAGCTGGAGGCTGGCAGCTGCTTCACTTCCCATAGTGCTTGCGGATCTTCTCCAGATGGCGCTGGGTGTGGCCGGCCATCACATGAAGGATGGCGCGCACGGTGAACGGATTGCCGCCGGCGGTGCCGCGGCGCGCGGCCTGCTCCGGCGTGAGGTGCGCGAACTGCAGCAGGTTGGCGCGGCGCAGCATCTCGAATTCACGGGCCAGGTCGGCGAGCGTGCGGAGGTCCGAGCCGGCTTCGCGGGCGTAGTCTTCCTGCTCGAACCCGGGCTGCGGCTGCTGCTCGCCGCGGGCGATGCACGTGGCGCGATAGCTGAAGATCCGCTCCACGTCGATCAGGTGGCCGACCTCCTGCTTCAGCGTCCACTTGCCGGGCTGCCAGCTGGCCGCGGCCGCAGAGTCCGGGATGCGGGCCAGTGTGTGCAAAAGGGCGTCAAGCTGGGTGGAGAGGAAGCCGAGCACATCGGCGCCTTCGGGGATGCGCGTCAAGTAATCCGCGTAGTAGGGCGCGTATTCATCCGGCTGCGGGCGGGGGATCATGGGAAAAGGGTAGCAGAATTGCGGACTTGGGCATCTTTCCCAAAATGCAAAAGCAGGTTCTTCGGCCGCAAAGGGCGCAGCCTCAGAATGACGCATTTACTTGTATCGGCCATGGGCTAGACGAGTATTCCTGCCTGAAGGCCGGGATTGCCGACGCCAGGCGGCGCCGTTTTTTGAGTGGAGTGGAATTTGAGGTAAATTGTGCGGAGATGTTCCCGGACAAGCTGAGTCAATATCAGGAAGCCGCGCGGGTCTATCAAGCTGGGCAGCAAGCAGACCGCTCAGTAGAACTTGGTGTATCGACATCTATCGGCATTATTTACATAACGATCCGGGAAAGTGAGCAACGTGCACTGAACGCTCATGATTGGGTCATCGTTTCCCTCGGTATCATCTCCGTGCTGATTTTTTGGCGACTACGTCGCGGCGCGATCACGCCGAAACGAATGAAAGACGTTTCCGCAACGTCCTTCGTCATAAGCGGCGTGATCGCAATCGCATGGACCATCAACATATTGCGCGCAGACGCCGTACGACAGGACATGACCTGGATCGCCTTGATCGAAATGTTCATGTTCGCTTCACTCGGGGTCTATACGTGGCGGAATGCACTTCGAATCGCAGAATCTCCACGAGCTGGGCTCGAGGAATACGGTGCGGTAAGAGCCGAGGTTGAGCGAGCGGAGATACAAGGGCGTCGGGGAGCAGATGCAGTCACCCGTAATTTTCTACAAGTGGAGCGACTGTGGTGCGTCCGCCCCATCGATGAATTCGCATGTCTGATCCGCCTAAGTCCACAAAAAGATCAAGCGACCATGGAGCGAGTCGCGGTCGTACCCGTGACCAATGTCGCCATCCGCGAGAAATTGATTGAATTGGGTGGGGCAAAAGCTGTTCCGCTCATACAGGCAAAGTTGGGCTGGCCGGCGGTTGCTTCAAAATGAGCGCGGGCTAAAGCCCGCTGGGGGATTGTTGACTCGTCAAGCGGCACGGCTGAAGCCGTGCCCTGATACACAAAGCGATTCCTGCACACTCACCACACGCATGATTCCCCCTGCGGAAGTTAATAAGCATTGCGAGCGCAAAATGTGTGCAAGATTCTGGAGACGTTCTGTTTTCAGAACAGAAATTACATTTATATGTATGAACCAGGAAGATGCCTACAATGAATGTTTTGAGTCTCCCGATGGCCATCTTACTCATAAGGAAGGTTTGAAGCTAGTAAGAGACTCTTCGACTAATGTTTGGAAGGAGAATTGATTGGCGACTGATGAAAGACGTTTGGAGGAGCTTCAAGTAGCTACCCTGCTTTGCACATTTGATCGAAACCTGCGCGCGAGCGGGAAGGGAAGCATGATCTGGGGTGCGATCACGATCGCCATTGGATTGGCCGTTCTCTTAGTGTCATGGTGGGGCTTAGTCAATCTACTGCTAGGCAGCGCGCTCTTCGCCGAAGGAATCTATGAGAGAACAGCCCGCAATCCGATGGTGATTCGCATATCGGCCATTACCCTTGGGGTGCTTGCACTGTGGAATATAGGCGGGATCGCGCTGGCATGGCTGACTGCGACACGCGCGCTAGGGCATGCACTCTGGCTTGGTATCGCGCAAGCAATCGGCGCGTATAACACATGGCAGACTTTCAGTGTCTATGTGGCGCTTCGTAATGAGGCGAAGCCGGCGATCGTTGAAGAGGCGCGCCGTCACATGGACGACATGGTCGAAGGTGATGCGTCCTTACACTCGGATATCGTCGAATTCCAAACGAAAAAGACATTTGGCGAAGAAAAGATCTTTCGCATCAAGATATTCAGCGACTTGTTGCTGATAGGGCAATTTGAATCATTTTTCGATCGAAAACGAAGACTGGAAAGTGCTTTCTGGATCCCCCGCGGCGAACTCCAATTCGTTCCCACCGGCGAGGAATGGATGGGGAAGAAACAGAAAGGCGTACTCCACGTTGGTGCGGAAAAGATTGAGAATGTACGCATCAAGCCCGAAATGGTGGAGCGGTTACAGACTGGTGGCATTGGCATTTCATCCGTAAGAGATTGAATCGGTGGAAACTCCAAGAGCGCAACATCAGCACTCCCGATTGACGACGGACTCCACGCTCTGAAAACGTGTTGTTCAAGCGTGGCATAGATCGTCCCGCAGATTGAATGCGCGAGCTGAAGCCCGCGCTGAGGGGTTGTTGGGAGCGTTTTTCACCGGCCTAAAGGCCGGTGCTTCCACCTTATTCCTGTACGGACTCAACCGACATCTTTTCGCACGCTGCGCGTGCTCACCCCGGCCTAAAGGCCGGTGCTTCCAGCTTATTCTTGAACAGAAACAACCGACATTACTTCCTCTACGCTCGTCAATCCCTGCGACAGCAATATGCATGAGTATGCTTTCAGGTCCAGCATTCCGTGGCGGATGGCGGCGGCGTGGATGTCTTCCGTGGTTGCGCCCTTCGCGACCAGCGCCCGGATCTCGGCGTTCAGCTTCATCACCTCATAGATACCGACGCGGCCTTTCACGCCCTTGCCCCCGCAGGCATCGCAGCCCTTACCTTTATATAAGGTGACGTCCTCGGCCAGGCCGAGGTAGCCGCGGACGGTGGCGTCCACTTCGGTGGGCTCCTTGCATTGCTGGCAAAGGCGGCGGGCGAGCCGCTGGGCCATCAGGCCGACCGTCGAGGCCGACATCAGGAACGGCTCCACGCCCATCTCCCCCAGGCGGACGAACGATCCGGCGGCGGAGTTGGTATGCAACGTGGTGAAGACCATGTGTCCGGTGAGCGCGGCCTCCACGGCGATCTGCGCGGTCTCTTTGTCGCGGGTCTCACCCACCAGGATGACGTCCGGGTCCTGGCGCAGGAAGGCGCGCAGGATGCGGGCGAAGTCGAGCCCGATGTCCTTGTTGGCCTGGATCTGCACCACGCCGGGCAGGTCATACTCGATGGGGTCTTCGGCGGTGGAGATGTTCACGCCGGGGTCGTTGATCTCCGCCAGCGCGGAGTAGAGCGTGGTGGTCTTGCCGCTGCCGGTGGGGCCGGTGACATAGAAGATGCCGTAGGGCTGGTTGACCAGCTCGCGCACCAGCTTCAGCACCGGCTCGTAGCTGATGACTTTGTCCAAGCCGAGCGTGGTGTTCGATTTGTCCAAAATACGCATGCAGACTTTTTCGCCCCACTTGCCGGGCACGGTGGAGACGCGGAAGTCGATGGGCTTGCCTTCCATGTTCACGCTGATGCGGCCGTCCTGGGGCAGGCGCTTCTCGCTGATGTCGAGCTTGCTGATGATCTTGAGGCGGGAGATGAGGCCAAGCTGCACTTTCTTGGGCAGGTTCTGGACGACCTGCAAAACGCCGTCCACGCGGAAGCGGATGGTGACGTCTGTCTCCATCGGCTCGATGTGAATGTCACTGGCGCCCTTCTTGATGGCCAGGCCGAGCACGGAGTTGGCCAGGCGGATGATGGGCGCGTCCTCGCTGGCTGACATCAGTTCCTGCTTGGTCTCGCCGGTGCCGGAGGCGGCGCTGCTCTCTTCCGCCATCTGCAGGTCGCGGATGAGGTCGGATTGCAACAGGTCGATGGTGGTCTCGGCCTTCGCGGCGGGGATCAGGTCCGTGAGCTTGAAGCTGCCGGTGGCGGTGGAGATGGGCCCCTTGGGCAATTCGGGTTTCTTGGTGAGGGTCTGATAGGTGGTGTTCATGAACTTGCGGAAGTCTTCTTCCGTGACCACCACCGGTTCCACCATCACGCCCTTGATCACGCGGCGGATGTCATCCAGCGCGATGATGTTGTTCGGGTTCACCATGGCCAGGGTGAGGCGGTTGTTGCTGAAGCTGACCGGGATCACCTTGTGCTGCACCATCATGGTCTGGGGCAGCAGTTCGAGCACGCGCGGGTCGAGCGAAAGCTTGTTGAGATTGATGAACTCGATGCCTACCTGCTGCGAGGCGCTCTCCACGCGCTCCGCCAGGATGGTGGTGAGCGCCAGCCCGATCTTGGGATACTGCATGAACAGTTCCTGAAAATCCTTCTGCTCGAGCACGGCGCAGGTGGTGGGCTGCACGGCGCTGACGGAGGCGGTGCGCGGCTTGCCGGTGAGCAGGCTCATCTCGCCGAAGTTCTGTCCGGGACCCATCTCCGTGAGCAGAAAGTCAATGCCGGTGGCGGCGTCCTTCTTGCGCACTTCCACCAGGCCGGCGGTGATGAAGAACATGGAGCTGCCGGGCGCGCCCTCGCGCACGATGATCTGGTTGGGCGGGAAGTCGCGGCGCTTCATGCGCTTCACCACTTCCTGGCATTCGTTCACGCTGAGGCCGCTGAACAGCTTGATGCGCTGCAAAAAGTGCTGCGGCTGCGGCTCCGCCGCCGGGACATTGGGGGTCGCCGCGGGTGTGATTGGGGTGGCTGTGGCCATGGGCAAAAGACTCCTGACCGGAATCGTTTCTTACGGCTAGACCTACCGGGAAAGGCAGGGTAAGCATACACCGAAGGTGTCCCCTAGCAGAACTGAAAACCGGGTATCCGGACGGCGTGCCTACCGGGCGAAAACGCAGGGGTGGCACGGCGGTAACCTGTTCGCGGATATGGGGGTTGTGCTATATAGTTAGGCTCGCTGGTTTCCCCCGCCAGGCGCCGCAGTCCGCCGCCATGACCACGACCGCGCAGGCCAAGCCGATCTTCGCTCCCGGGACCCGCCCGCTGCCCATGGTGGTGTTCTTCGAGGGCGATGACGCGGTGAAGCGCATGTTGATCGAGATGAAGCGCTTCCGCAAGGTCAGCGTGGAGTCGCTGGCCAACGCGCCCACGGACGTGGAGTGGGTGGTGCTGGTCACCAACGAATCGCAACTGGCGGCGCATGACCGCACCTTCCGCCGTCCCAATGCGCGCATCCTCGCGCTCAGCGAACGCAAATTCAAAGAGCCGCGCTACGATGGCGCGGTCTATGCCTATCTGCCGCCGGGCGTGACCCTGGAGTTGCTGGAGCGGATGATCGACAACGCCATCGACCACATCCAGCTGCTGGGCAACCGGCGCGACATCAATGAGAAGCTGATCGGGGCCACGCGCGAGATCCATGAGCTGAACCAGATCGGCGCGGCGCTCAGCGCCGAGCATGACACACAAAAGCTACTGGACCTGATCCTGACCAAGTCGCGCGAGATCACCAGCGCGGATGCGGGCTCGCTCTACCTGGTGGAGGCCGCCGAAGAGCCGGCCAGTCCGGCTTCGGCCACAAGCGCCGGCGGGACCACCGCCGAACTGGTCTCCGGGGCCAAGGGCGAACTGGCCGAGGCCATGAAGCTGGTCTCCCGCAGCGAAGGCCGCAAGCGCCTGCGCGTGAAGCTGGCGCAGAATGATTCGGTGAACATCCCCTTCCGCGAGTTGACGATGGAGATCAGCGAGAAATCCATCGCCGGTTATGTCGCGCTGACCGGGGAAGGCGTGCTGATCGAAGATGCCTACCGCCTGCCGCCCGAGCTGCCGTTCACCATCAATCGCAAGTTCGATGAGGACTCCGGCTATCGCACCAAGTCCATCCTGGCCGTGCCCATGCGCAACCAGAAGGACGACATCGTGGGCGTGCTGCAGCTGATCAACCGCAAGCGCGATTTCTCCGTGAAGCTGGACCGGTTGAGCGAAGTGTTGGCCCAGGTGGTCCCGTTCGACGACCGCCAGCGCGCCATCGTACAGTCGCTGGCCAGCCAGGCGGCGGTCGCCCTGGAGAACAGCCAGCTGTATGAGGCCATCCAGAAACTGTTCGAGGGGTTTGTGCGCGCGTCGGTCATCGCCATCGAGGCCCGCGACCCGACCACAAGCGGCCACAGCTTCCGCGTGGCCAACCTCACCGTGGCCCTGGCGGAGACGGTGGACCGCAGCGAAGCTCCGCTGTACAAGGACCTGCGCTTCTCCCGCAACGAGATGAAGGAGATCCGTTACGCCTCCCTGTTGCACGACTTCGGCAAGGTCGGCGTGCGCGAAGAAGTGCTGGTGAAGGCGCGCAAGCTGTATCCCGCGCAGATGGACCTGATCAAGGAGCGCTTCCAGTTCGTGAAGCGCTCGATGGAAGCGCAGAACCTGAAGAAGCGGCTGGACTACGTGCTGGAGAAGACGCGCGAGGAATACCTCGAGCAGCACGTCTACTTCGACCGTGAGATCGACGAGCAATTCAAGGAGCTGGATTCGTACTTCGAGACCATCATCAAGTCGAACGAGCCTACCGTGCTGGCGGAAGGCAACTTCGAGAAGCTGGCGGACCTGGCCGCGCGCCACTACTTCGATTACTCCGGCGAGGAGAAGGCGCTGCTCACGGGGGACGAGATGCGGCTGCTCTCCATACGCAAAGGTTCGCTCGATGACGCCGAGCGCACCCAGATCGAATCGCACGTGGTGCACACCTTCAAGTTCCTGCAGCAGATCCCCTGGACCAAGGAGATTCGCAGCATCCCGGCCATCGCGCGCGGGCATCACGAGAAGCTGAACGGCAAGGGCTACCCTTACAAGCTCTCCGCGCCGGAGATCCCCATCCAGACGCGCATGATGACCATCAGCGACATCTTCGATGCGCTCAGCGCCAGCGACCGGCCGTACAAGAAAGCGGTCACGCTGGAAAAGGCGCTGGAGATCCTGGGCTTCGCGGTCAAAGACGGCGAGGTGGACGGCCAGTTGTTCGAACTGTTCAAGGAAGCCAAGGTGTGGGAGCGCTGGAAGGTGGAGCCGTATCCGTATTAGTCCGACACAACCGGGACAGCAAGCACGCTCGACGGCCGAGAACGACCAAGATTGCGGAATCGCAGGAGAGATTTGAAAACTCCCCGGATTCCGATCAGGTGGAAGCACCGGAAAGTTTGATAGCGCCAGGAGTTTCAAGTGGTGGAAGCACCGGCCTTTAGGCCGGTGAAAAGTCAGACGAAAAGAAGCGGGCTTTAGCCCCGGAGATGTTTGTTTTATCAGCTGGATTGTCACGATAGTATTTACGCGGAAGCATCCTGCGGCAAAGGCGATGCCGTTGACTTAAGGGGTCCGTAGTGAATCTGTGGAAGTGCCGTCCTTTGCCGGCAGCGTTCGCGCTGCTCTGTCTTATCCTGCCCTTCTCTCTGGAGGCGCAAACGGACTCGTCCGCGCCGGCGCGGGGACGCCTGCAGGAAACTTTTTCCGTCAAGCCAAGCCTCGACCGGCAAATCCCACCCCAACCGCGACCGGTACCTCCAAGCCGGCTTGATCCGACCCTGCGTGCCTGGGCGGTGCCGCGCCGGATGATTGAGGCCCCGGATGTCGAGCGATTGAAGTCTGAAGATCGAGCGAGGCAGATCCAGCAGCTGCACCGAAAGGTGCGCGCCGGAGTCGTGTTGGAACACGCTCCGATCCGTACCGATGCCGGTGTATGGGCAGTCATGGCCGATGGCCGTAACGCGTGGATGCTGGAGATCGGTTCGCCAGGCGCAAAAGCAATACGGCTGCGACTTCGCGATCTCGCATTAGCGGAAGGGGCGCGTCTCTTCATCCTGGCGGCGGAAGGGGATGGTCCCGCTGAAGTTACTGCCACTTCCAAAAAGGACTATTTCAGCGTCCCGGTCCCAGGAGACGCAGTCCGGCTCGAAGCGCTACTGCCTGCCGGGGCACGGCGCGAGGAATTTTCTATCACGATCGAGGGCGTCGGTTATCTCTATCGCGATCCTGCGAGTGAAAAACTCGGCGGGGACTATGACGCCGGCGCTTGCAACCTGGACGCGAAGTGTTACCCCGTCTGGCAGGAAAGCGGCGACTCGACCGTTCACATCATGTTCGAGGACGCTCAGTACATCTACAGTTGTTCCTCTGCCATGGTCAACAATCTGACGGCAGACCTGAGCCCATACCTGCTCACAGCGAACCACTGTATCGATAGCCAAGCGTTGGCGAGTTCGGTCACGGCTTTTTTTGGCCACGAAACCACGACCTGTAACACGCCGCCCAGCATCTCCTACAGCAGTGGCGGGGGCGCAACCTATTTGAACGGCTCCGCGGACGCCGACATCACACTGCTGCAGTTCAACGGCTGGATACTGCCGGGCACCGTATTCGCAGGGTGGACGCTGGATACTTCGGCCACGCCGCAAGCGATCACCGGCATCCACTATCCGGAGGGTTCCTATCGGCGGATCTCATTCGGAAAACGCCAGATCGACAATTTCAGCTTCCCCAATTTCCATCGAGTGATATGGGACTCAGGAGTCACCGAGCCGGGGTCATCGGGCTCGCCCCTTTTCAATGCATCGCACCAGGTGATGGGTACGCTCTGGGGCGGCAGTTCCTCCTGCCAGACGCCGAAGGCCGCGGATTATTACGGCAAACTCTCCCTCGCGTACAGCAGTCTCACCGGTCCGAATGGGAATTACCTCGAGACGGGCCTACCGGACGATTCTTTGCCCGCCAATCATTCCAAAGTCGAGGCGTATACCCTGGTCCTCCCGTCCGAGACCAAGAACCTGATCGTCAAAGCCTCGGCCGAAGACTGGTTCAAGATCACCGTGCCGGCGGACAAGTACTTTATCGCGGTTGTGAAGGACGATAGCAATCTGGATCATGCCTTCGGGGAACTCTACGACGAAGCCGGAAATCTTCTGCGCCAGACCGTAGGCAGACAGGACCTTCCGACCTTGGTATCGGGCAGCTCGAAGAACCTTTATGTGCGTGTCGTCCCTTCGGAAGGGTTCACCCGAGTCCCGTATTCGATCAAGGTGTATTACCTGGATCCGGTCCTGCCGGTGGTGAGCAGCTTCGGCGCCACGGCCGTCAGTTACCGCACAATCAGCCTGCAAGGCACGACCTCACTGGGCTATTTCCCGGTCGCGACCGCATTTGAGTATTCCACGGACAGTAGCTTTGCGACATTTCAGTCCGTGGCAGGGATAAGTTTGAGCCCACCCTGCTGTGATAGCGGTTTCCGGTATGCGTATGTCGATCCGTTGATTCCTGGAACGAACTATTGGGCGCGCTTCGCCGCCACCAATGTCGCCGGAACGACACGCAGCACGGCGGCCGCAGTGACGTTGCCGGTGTTCCCGGTGCCCACCTTGAATTTTCCTGCGGATGGAGTGACGCGAGTGCAATTTAGCCCCTTGACCCTCGCCTGGGATCAAGTAGCGGGCACCAGCTTTGACGTGTACTTCGGGACGGCAGCCAATCCGCCGTTTTTACAATCGACCACAGCAAAGTTCCTGCAATTCCAAACGCTGCCAGCGACCAAATACTATTGGCGGCTCGTGGCCCGCGACCTGGGCGAATCTGCCAGCTCGGTCATCAAGGGATTTACAACCATTGGCCCACTGACCGTGTCGTCAGGATGGCTGGATTTTCCTTCCGGCCTCGTAAATTCGAAGAGCACAGGGCAGAACGTGACCGTCACCAATCAGGGGCCGGCTGCGTCCGCCGTCCTGGTGACTGTGCCGCCATCATTTTCCTCTGGATCAAACTGCCCGTCACAACTGGCGCCGGCCGCATCCTGCATCGTCACAACCTACTTCCAGCCGGTATCCACAGGGTTCATTTCGGGTTACGTGAAGATCAGCAGCGCTCCCGGCTTCGAAGAACAGGTCTATGTAACAGGCACCGCTTACGATATCCAGCTCGCGCTTTCCCGCCCTGGCCGTCCCTCGCGCGGCGGGAGCGGCGGTGGCAGCGCGGCGCAACGCAGCGCGATGGTGACGGTGGCCGGGCAGGGCGCGCCGGGGTCGAGCGCGTCGGTGACGTGCGCGGCGCCGGCAGGCGTCACGTGTTCGCTCAGCATGGGCGAGGTGCCGCTTGATGGCGGCGCGCATGCGATCGAAGTGTCCGCGGTATCGACGGGGCAACGTCGCGCTGCGAGGCTTGGCGCCTTCAATCGAGCGGAGCGCACAGTCACGGTGCGAGTCACAGCCAGCTTCGGCGGGGGATCGCGCAGCGTGGACGTGCCGCTTGTGGTTGGTCAGTGATCTGTTTCACCCACCCTGTCGCGGAAGAAACCGCGCGACAAGGGTGGGGCACCCGCCCCCTCGATCTTGGATGGTTTGGATGAATCGGATCGCGGGATTACGAATTGTTCGCGCTGTATGTTTTGTAGCGCTCGCACTCTTAGCAGGATGCAATCACAACGAAGGTGGCAAGTTTAGGAGCCAGCTGGTCGCCGAGATTGAAACCAAATGCCATTTTCCGGCCGATTGCGTAATCCAGGCGAAGCCGTTGACAAGTTTCGAGTGGGACAAAATGTATGTTTTTTATTACGGCGGAAATCAGGGGAAAATCGAACGAGTCATTGGCGCAAAGCTAGACAGATTTGATGAGACAAAGAGTCGTATCATCTTCACTCGAGATAGCTCCATTGTTCATTATGAAGAGAACCCGGTGGATTTAGAACGTGTCTTGAACAGAGACGTAGTTTCTGACATTCCTGGCGCTGATGGCTACAAAGTGTATGAGTCAGGAGCGGCATTTGCAGTCAAGAAGGTAGATCTGGATAAACATTGGTGGTACTACGAATTGAAGCAAGTTCGATGAGATATGGTGGGTGCCTCAGCCTTCCGCGAAAGGAAAGGCCGGGATGGATTTGTGATTGATTCTGAACAAGGTGCAGATTTTCTCGCGAACCTTTTCCAATCTCGTTAAAATCCGACATAGAAGAACTACCGACTCTGCTGCGGAGTGAACGATTCGGAGGAGCCAGGCTCCCACCCTTTGGCTACGCCACAAGGGCGGGCCGCGCACCTGTGGAGTGAGGGTGCGGAATAAAATTGAAAACAGCGGCTAGGGGAAAGATCGAGCCAACCGCCTGGAAAAGGGAATAAGAGAGTGAATCGAGATCGCCGACTACTTTTTCTGTTCATCGCAGCTTTTGGGTTGTTCAATATGAGTGCTGCTCTCTTAAGTATCCAGCCAGCTCTTTCAGCGAAAACTGCTTTTGTCTGGCTTGGACTCGGAGTGAGGTTTACATTTGGTGGCCTGTGCGTTTGGACTGCGTATCGCTACTTCTATAAGAGAGCCCTGCCTCGGGATAATGGATCGAATTAGATTCTGGCGGGCAGTCCATCTTGATATTGTTCTGAATCCTAAACCCCACAGTAGGTACTCCCCGCACCAGTTCCAGATAGCACATTCCCCGTCGACTCGGCATAATGGGCGCATGAGGGTGCGTCCATTCCTGCTGCTGCTGGCCGTGCTCCCGGTCCCGGGAATGCAGCGGCCGCAGGTGCGCGATGCAGTAGAGCTCGAGCAGGAGAGCCACCATCATCTGCTCTTCAAGAATGACAAGGTGCGCGTCTGGCGGATGGAACTGGCCGGGCGGGAGAGCGCGGCGGCACACATTCATCGCTACGATTATGTCGGCATCAACCTCGACGATGCCGAATTGAGCCAGCAGCCGCGCTACGGCAACGGCCCCGAGGGCCCGGAGAGCTCGCACCAGTTCGCCGCGGGAGAGCTGTGGTACGTGCACGGCGGCTACGCGCATACGCTGCGCAACAATCGCGGGCTGGACCGCGTCCGCCAGATCTATGTCGAGGTGCTGCATCCGGCGGTGACCGGCAACGCGCTCAAGGACTACATCGACGATTACTATGAGTCGCAGCGGGTGAATCCGCCGCCGGTGGCGGACGCCGACTACGCGCAGGAGGCGTACTTCTTCCGCACCTTCCTGACGCGACAGCAGCTCCTTCCCGGCAGCACGTCCGCGCGCCGGCAGTGGGATTACGATCATGTGGTGATCGCGCTGACCGACCTGAAGCTGCGCAATGAGATCGGAGGCCGGCCGGCGCAGACTGTGGAGATGAAGCAAGGTGAGGTACGCTGGGTGGAGGGCGGATACGCGCACCGGCTGACGAACGAAGGCAAGTCGGCGGCGCGGTTCGCGACCGTGGAGTTGCGGTAACGGCGCTTGCCGCAAAGCAGGCCAAGGAGACGCATGAGCATGAGAACGAATCCAGCGGGAAAGTGGATGGTGGCAACGGTCCTGATGTGGGTGGCGACCGCCGGTTGGGCGCAGGCGCCGGTGGTGGTGCCGGTGGACCAGGAGCCGATGCACAAGCGGATCTTCGAGAACGCGTCCATCCGCGCCTTCGCGGTGGAGGTGCCGCCCAAGGCGGAGACCAAGTATCACCGCCATGACCGCGACTATATGTTCGTCGTCGTGGGCGACTCGGAGGTGGAGAGCACGCGCGTGAACGAGCCGCCGGTGCATCTCACGCCCAAAGACGGTGACGTGCAGTGGACCAAAGGCGGCTTCGCGCACAAGGCCCGCAACCTGAGTGACAAGCCGTTCAAGAACGTGACCATCGAGTTGAAGGCCGAGGGCCTGACCGGCCTCGGCGCGAGCGGCGATTGCCGCATCACGGCGCGCGGGCGCGTGGGCTGCGAGTGGATCGACGCCGCCAAGCGCGATCCCATGAAGTCCGGGCCGGGCAAGATCGTGGTGATCCGCTACACGCTGGATCCGGGCGCGGAGCTGAGCGGCGTGCCCCAGGGCAAAAGCATGCTGGTGGGGCTGACCTCCGGTGACGCCAAGTGGAATTGGGCGGAAGGGAAGCCGCCGACCGGCATCCTTGTGCAGGCCGGGGGATTGCTGTGGATGGATTGGACCGGCTCACCGGAGCAGAGACTGAAGAATGAATCCGGGAAAGTGATGCGGGTGTGTGTGATCCACCTGCCGTGATCGGAGATGAGCGCACACTTGCGCGAATCACAAAGTGTTGCTATAGTAATCAGAGCGTTACGAGATGTGGCGATGGCCGGTAGTGTGCCGGCTGAGATGCGGAACGGGGATCCAACGGTCCCGGGAGCATCCAAAGAGAAGCAGTCAATCAACCCTGGCCACGGGGCGACATTCGGCGGCAACCTTCTGAAGAAGGCAAACAGGCTGCTGAAGGGTAAGCGAAGCAGTTCCACAGGAACTCCACTGCAGACCTCAAGAATGATCTTTTAGAACATGTGCCCTTACCGGCGCACCTTTGCGGGTGCGTCACGGACATCGCGGATGGCTCCGCAGGTCGCGTCAGGAATGTTGACGGACCGGATGCGTCGAGCGAGTTATCCACAGCGCGTGATTGACAGAGGCGCGCGCGCCGCGATAGTCTTAAAGGGTTGTCCCTAACGACGGGAAACCGTCTGTGCGGGGCACGCAAGTTTCGAGGACAGCGGCCTTTCGGGGCCGCCGGGTCTCAAAAACGCGCCACCCAGTGTGGAGAGCGGTTTGGGTCTTTGACAATCAGGTTGAACGTGCCAGTCGTGAGATGGATCGACGGATTGAGTCGAGCGATCTCACAAGTTACCTGTCCGCGCTTTTTCGAGCCGCGGGCAGGAGTCCCCTTGACACCCGTCAGGGGACGACAGGTTTCAAACGAGAGTTTGATCCTGGCTCAGAATCAACGCTGGCGGCGTGCCTAACACATGCAAGTCGAGCGAGAAAGCGGGGGCAACTCCGTGAGTACAGCGGCGACCGGGTGAGTAACACGTGACTAACCTACCCTCTTGTGGGGAATAACCTTCCGAAAGGAGGGCTAATACCGCATAACATCGCGGGGTGAAAATCCCCGTGATCAAAGGAGTGATTCGCAGGAGGAGGGGGTCGCGGCTGATTAGCTAGTTGGCGGGGTAACGGCCCACCAAGGCAGTGATCAGTAGCCGGCCTGAGAGGGCGCACGGCCACACTGGAACTGAAACACGGTCCAGACTCCTACGGGAGGCAGCAGTGGGGAATTTTGCGCAAGGGGGGAAACCCTGACGCAGCAACGCCGCGTGGAGGATGA
>JACPNP010000046.1 GCA_016185365.1 Terriglobales bacterium | reverse complement strand
GGACTCCAAGTATCTGGGCGGTTGGCAGGTGGCGGGCATCTTCACCGCGCAGAGCGGCCAGCCTTTGACCATTTTTGCCGGACCGCTGTTCGGGGAAGTGACACAACGGGTCAACTCGACCGCGGTGAGCCACACCGGCGACCCGAACCAATACATCGCGGGCTTGTTCTCTCTGCCCGCGCGTGAGAATGTTGGTGGCAGCCCCTGCGGTTACGCGTCCGGGGCGCCCCTCTACACCGGAACGCTCGGCCGGCCCTGCCTGGGCAACACCAGCCGCAATTTCTTCACCGGTCCCGCATTCGTCAGCATGGATCTGGCCCTGCAGAAGAGTTTCAAGGTCTTCGGCGAAGGCAAGGAACTCACCTTGCGCACGGAGGTCTTCAATCTCTTCAACCGCGCCAATTACTACAATCCCATCAGCGTGTTCTCTCTTGATGGTTTCAGCGTCAATCCGGATTTCGGCAAGATCAAGTCCGCCCGACCACCGCGCCAGATGCAGTTTGCCCTACGCTTCACCTTCTAGGGTGTGGGACATTGGAAGTGCTAAAGCCCCTCCGGACGGAGGGGCTTTTTGCATCAGGGGAGTCCTACATCTTGCCTTCATCCGCCGATGGGCCATACAACGACGGCACCGGCACATCATTCAGCCGCAGGTAGACACCCAACTGAGCCCGGTGATGGATCAAGTGGTTCATCACAAAGGCGCGATACACCGCGATCTTGGGCATCGTGAATAAATTATTGCCTCCGGCTTTCAATGACCAGGGACGCATCCACTGCGCGTCCGACGCCTTCTGCAGGGCGGCGCGGGCCGCGGCCGCATTCTTGTCAAAGATCGCGAGCAGGTCCTTGGTGCTCTCCACCTTGGGCGGCTCGTAGGGAGGCGCCCCGACCGGCGCGATGTCGATCTCATCCTTCTCGATCGTCTGCACCGCCCAGTCGGCCAGTTCGGTCAAGTGCTGCGCCAGCCGGCCCATGGTCATGGATTTTTCATGCGGCTTCCAGGCGAATTTACCATGTGGCACACGCTCCAGCGTCTTGCGCGCCCCTGCCATCTCCTGGTCAAACTCCGGTAGCATCCCATCACTCATTCCCATAGTCACTACCTCCTAGGTCAAGGAGTATACGCCCTCAAGGCGAACAATAGGCGAACAAATAAATTTAGCTGGGATAAATCAAGGAAGGCGCTCCAAGAAAACGGGCACTCCGATCCAAGGCACAAAAACCGGGCACTTGAAAAAAGGGGAAGTCGATTGTTTGGTCGGGGCGGAGGGATTCGAACTTGAGCCGTTTTGAAAGCGTGAGCGCAGGGCGTTCCGCGCCCGGAGCGTGAGCTTTCAGGCGAAATCCTGAGCGACGCCGGGCATTGCGAGGCGGAGTCGAAGGACCTCATCCGACCCCGATATGTGGGAGGTTTGGTCGGGGCGGAGGGATTCGAACCCACGACCCTCTGCTCCCAAAGCAGATGCGCTACCAGGCTGCGCTACGCCCCGACATCTTCGATTGTAACCGAACCTAACCGCCCAACAGCCAGCGCAGCAACAGCCAGATCACTACCAGCGGCGCGGCCACGATGACCATCACAACGAACAAACAAGCGCCCAGGAACAGCCAGTCCTTGATCTCGTGCCGGCGCGTCCGGGCCGTGTCCATGCGGCGGAGCAGGTCATAATTCCGCCGGTTCGACTTCCACGCGACATCGAACACATCGCCGGCCACCGGCACGGCGCCCACCACGGAATCGATCGCGATGTTCACGATCATGCGCGCCATGGTCACCTTCGGGACCCGTCTCTCCCACGCGGCAAACACCACCAGGAACGAGAACAGGCTGGCGGCCACGTCGCCCAGGCCCGGAATCAGTCCCAGCACAGGATCAAGACCGAAGCGCAGTCGCGTGCCGGGGATCGCGAACATGTCGTCGAGGATCCGGACCAGCAGTTCCAGGAACTCATCCGGCACGCGCTCGGACTTGCGCGGCGGCGGTTCCGTTCCCGGAGGGAAGACTTCGGGTTCCAGGGGCGCGCCCATGGGGCATTTTAGCCCGTCCCTGGAGGCGACAAAGGGCAGGCCACAAAAGTAATGGTTGGCGCATCGAATCCCGTACGTATAATCTCGGCAATCGGGCATGAACGGCCAACCGCCACTGCAATACGCCCTGGTCGCGTACGTCCAGAACGACCTCGGGCGATTCGTTGAAGAGATGCGGCGCGATCTCCATCCGGAGCATTCGCACCTCGCCGCCCATATCACCATCCTCCCGCCGCGTTTTCTTGCCACCTCCGAAGACCAGGCCATCCGGACATTGCAACGCGAAGTACCGTTGTCGGATGCGTTTGAAGTCTCGCTGGGCAGAGTGGAATCGTTCTATCCCAAGACCCCGACCGTGTTCCTCACCGTGGACGCATGCGTCCGTGAATTACATGATCTACACCGACGTCTGAGTTCGGGTCCACTGGCCTTCCAGGAAGAGTGGCCCTATGCACCGCACCTTACTATTGTGAAGATGCCGGAGCTCGCCCAGACCGACGGCGCATTAGCTGAGGCCCGCTTGCGCTGGGAACGTTACCACGGCCAGCGCACCGTCCGCATCGAGGAGTTGACCTTTGTCCGGGAAGGGTTGCACCAGCCCTGGGTCGACCTCGCCACCATCGGTCTCCGCCGTCGGGTGACCATCGGCGCCTGACCTTTGGTCATCTTCCCTCCGCGCGGACATGTACCGATCCATCCGGCTCTATGTCCTCTTGCGACCTTGTAGTTGTTACCGCACAAGCGGACAATCGTTCGTGACTCAAGGCAACTCGCGGCCTCAAAGCCCTCCCCCAGAGCGCTTCACACGAGAATCAAGCCTGAGCCAAAGAGGCTACTATGCATGTCGGCGTATACGGCTCCGGATATCTGGCCACGGTCATCTCCGCCTGCATCGCGGATTTCGGCGTTCCCGTCACCTGTGTGGATGAAGACAAGGCCGCGGTCGGCGCCATGGCCCAGGGCCACTCCGCCTATTTCGAGAAGAACCTCCCGGAGATCGTTCGCCGCAATGTGCGCGCCGGCCGGCTGACCTATTCGTCCGAGATCACCAGCCTCACCCGCAACAAGCCGATCGTGTTCCTGGCGCAGGACAGCGCCGCCTACATCGAGGAGACCGCAGTGCGCATCGCGCGCAGCGGCTTCGACCCGTTAGTCCTGGTCGTGACCACGCCTGTGCCCGTGGGCACGGCCCGGCGCATCGAGACCCGTGTCCGTACCGCCGGCTCCCACGTGACCGTGGTCGCCCAGCCTCTTTTCGTGACCGACGGTTGTGCCGTGGAAGATTTCAATTGGCCGGACCGCATTGTGCTCGGCGCGGAGAGTTCCGAAGCCGTCGCCCTGATCAAGCAGCTGTATCGTCCGCTGGTCATGCGCGGCGTGCCCGTGATCGTCACCAGTCATGAGACGGCGGAGCTGGTGCGTGAAGCCACCACCGCGTTCGTCGCCACCAAGCTCAGCTTCATCAATGAGCTTTCCGCGCTGTGTGAATACGTGAATGCGGACGCCATGCACCTGGCGCTGGCCCTCGGCCTGGATAAGAAGGTTTCGCCCCGCTGTTT
>JACPNP010000055.1 GCA_016185365.1 Terriglobales bacterium | reverse complement strand
CGGCTGTGTTTGTCTCGGTCCGTGTGGCACAGCCGCCCTCGGCTGTGTTTGTCTCGGTCCGTGTAGCACAGCCACCCCCGGCTGTGTTTGTCTCGGTCCGTGTGGCACAGCCGCCCTCGGCTGTGTTTGTCTCGGTCCGTGTGGCACAGCCGTCCCCGGCTGTGTTTGTCTCGGTCCGTGTGGCACAGCCGCCCTCGGCTGTGCTGCAATATCGCCATTTTGTAGCGCCGGCGTCTCGCCGGCTGTGACGCGGGCATCTTGCCCGCATTTTCATTTGCGGACACACAAGTCTTGGGAAACGAGATTGGTTTGCAGCCCGACCGGATTGAGTTAGCGTGGCACAGAAGCCTGCCCTGAGCGAAGCCGAAGGGCCTTCGGCTGTGCTGCAATATCGCCATTTTGTAGCGCCGGCGTCTCGCCCTCGCGCGTCCTTCTCGACGATTTCGCACCTGATGTGAGCGGCTAAGACTTTGCGTCCAGGGGCCTTGGTTTTCAATTCTGCAATTCCGCACTTCCGCAATTTAAAATGTCATCGTGTCCTGGGCCACCGCCGACGCATTCCTCTTTGACATCGATGGCACCCTGCTCCACGCCCATGGCGGCGTCCACCAGCGTGCCTTGCGCGCCGCCCTGCGGACCAGGTATGGCCGCTCCTTCAGCACTGCCGGCGTGCCCATTCACGGCAGCACGGATATCGCCATCCTTCGCGCCGTGGTCCGCAACGCCGGCCTCGAGGAGCAGGATTGGGAGTCGGGCCTCTCCCAGCTCCTCGATCACATCAATGCCGACGTGGATCGCAACCGCGCCCTGATCCGCGCCGAAGTCTGCCCCGGCGTCCCCGAGCTTGTCTCTCACCTGCATGCGCGCGGCAAGCTTTTGGGATTGGGGACCGGAAACCTGGAGTTGGTCGGCTGGGCCAAGCTGGATGCCGCGGGTTTGCGCCATTACTTCACCTTCGGCGCCTTTTGCGGTCCGCACGAACTCCGTGCCGATATCATCCGCAGCGGCGTGGAACAGGCGCGTGCCCGCCTCGGAAGTCAGGCGCGGGTCTGCGTCATTGGCGACACGCCCCACGACATCACTGCCGCCCGCGTCAATAATGTCAGCGTCGTGGCCGTGGCCACCGGGATATTCAGCTACGAGCGGCTCGCGGAACACGCGCCCGATGTCTGTGTACGGGATTGTCGTGAATTGTTGACTTCGCTCTGATTCAGCGGATCTCTATAGCCCGCTCTCGATGACCACGTCTTCGCGCACGATCAGCCGGTGCAAGGCCATCTCCCGCAATCGCGGTAGCACGCGTTGCACGTGCTCATCGTTGTCGATGAACGTGAGGATCAGCGGCAGTTTTCCCCCGACATCTACCAGGCTTGTGGTCTGCACGCCGCCCCGGCCCGTGAATCCTGCCACCGCATGGATCACCGTGGCTCCCGCCACATTCTCCTTGCGCAGGTAGTTCAGGATCTCCAGATAGAGCGGACGTCCCTTCCACTCATCGGCCTCGTTGAGGAACATATTGATCTGCACGGCCATGCGGTCTGCCATTCTACACCGCCCGCGCCGTCGCGGCGCCCGCGAGTACCGCCGCCAGGCACAGCAGGTTGTTGCTGACCACGTTGGCCGCGAACATCTGCCAGTGGCCCTGCTCAAAATACGCCATCGTCTCGAAGGCGTAGCTTGAGAACGTGGTGTACGACCCGCAGAACCCGATTGCCACCAGCATGCGCCACTTCGGGTCGGCCAACACCCGCTCCGACGTCCACACCAGGAAGAATCCCAGGACGAAGCTCCCCGTTACATTGATGAGCAATGTCCCATACGGGAACGATTGGGAAAGGAACCGCGCGGTCAGGCGGCTGATCAGGTAGCGAAGGTTGGCGCCGGCGATGGCGCCCAGGGATATCAGGAGGATGTCACGCACGATGGAGTACTCCGTCTAAAGAGTGTTCTTCGTAGGAGTCATCAGCCCTGCGGGCGGTTATGGGGCGAACTCCATCGCCGTGCCTAGTGTAGCAAACCCGCGGGGTACAATGAAGTTTCTATGCTGTCGTCCCGGCATTTTCGGCCTGTGATCTTGGCTGGCGCCATTTTTTTCGCGGCGAGCGCCGCCGCCCAGGGACCTGCGGCCGCTCCCAGGCCCGATCCGAAGAAAGCCGAGCGATCGTATCGCCGGGCCACGCGTCTGATGTCCGAAGGCCGATTGGAAGACGCCTCCACCGCTCTTGAGAAGTCCGCCGCGCTTGACCCCGCCGAACCCGGATACTTGACTGCCAAAGAGTACGTCCGCCAGCGTCGCATCTCTGAACACGTGGATCGCGGCGATGAATACATGTCCTCCGGCCGGCCCGCGCAAGCCGCCGCCGAATACCGCGCCGCCCTCGCCCTCGATCCCGAGAACGCCTACGCCCTTCAGCGCTTTCAGGACGCCACGGGAACCCGCGCCCCCCGGCCGGTCGTCGTCCTGGAACCTGCGGGGTACGCATCTGAGCCGGACCTTGCGCCCAAGCCCGGCCTGCAGAACTTCGATTATCGCGGCGACGCCCGCCGCCTGTTCGAGACCATCGCCCGCGCCTACGGCCTAACGGCGGTATTTGACGAATCGTTCGCCTCTCGCCCGGTCCGCTTCCGTCTGGACAACGTGGACTTCGCCACCGCGTTTGCGGCCGCGCGCCGCATGACCCGCGCGTTCTATATCCCGCTCTCCACCACGCAATTCCTCATCGCCACGGATTCCGTCGACAACCGCCGCAAGCTGGAGCGCCTCTCGCTACGCACGTTCTATGTCCCGGACGCCGCCGGCCCGCAAGATCTGCAAGAAATGGCTAACCTGCTGCGCACCATGTTTGACATCCGTTTCATCTCGCTGAACAACGCCGCCTCCACGCTGACCGTACGCGCTCCGGGTCGTGTTCTCGATGTCGCCGAACGCATCCTCACCGGTCTCAGTGCCGGACAACCCGAGGTCCTCCTGGACCTGCACATCTACCAGATCAGCGAGACCGGCGCCAAGCAGTATGGGGTTTCCCTGCCTTTGCAATTCACCGCATGTGGCGCAGAACAACAACTTGCAACCCCTCGCACCCTCGTTTCGGTATGAAGACCTTGGCATCTCCGTCAAGGCGACGCCGCAAGTTACGGGGACCAATGATGTGGTGCTGAAGTTCGAGCTCACATTGAAAGGCCTTTCCGGCTCGGCATTCAACGGTATCCCCACCATCACCAACCGTGAATACACCGGGACCATCACCGTCCGCGATGGCGAGTCCTCTGTGATCGCCGGATCCATGGATCGCGCCGAGCAGGCTGGCCTGCAGGGGATGCCCTGGGTATCGCGCATACCCGTCTTAGGCGCCGCCACCGGCACGCGTAGCCGTTCCTTCACCGGCAACCAGATCCTGATGGTGCTCACCCCGCACGTGGTCCGCCAGTTCCGCGATCGCAATGCCGTGGTCGAGACCTACCTCGAAGGAAATTAAAAAAGGCCAGGCATCTCTGCCCGGCCTGGGTGTTAAGTCTTACGAGTCCTTATTTTGTCTTGGACATCTTCGCTTCGAACTCGATCATTTGCTTCAGCAGTTCATACGGCATGTCGCGGATCGCCGAGATCTTCCGCCCATTCAGAAATACTGTCGGCGTCCCGGTCACGCCCAGGGATTTGCCCAACTCTTCGGACTGGATCAGTTTGGCCTGCGTCAAGGGTGCGGCCGCGCAAGCCGCCGCCTTTTCACCATCCACGCCTGCCGCCTTGGCGATCGTGACCAAGCGGGTGTCCGCGTCAGCCACAGTGATCTTCTCCTGCTCGTCATAGACGCCCTGCACAAAACTCCAGAAGCTCTCTTTGTTCTGATCGGCGACGCATTCGGCATAGCTCGCCGCCTTCTTCGCCCACGGATGGATGCTCAACGGAAATGGTTGAAAGACCAGGCGCACGTTGGGGTAGTCCTTCATCACCCGGTCGAGCACCGGTTGTGACGCCTTGCAATACGGACACTGCAGGTCGCTGAACTCCACCAGCGTGACCTCCGCCTCCGCCGGCCCGCGGTGTTGCCCCTTGGCTTCCAGAGCTAGCTTGTTGCGCGCCATCGCGAATGGATCCACGCCGAACGGGATGGCGTCACCCACGATCGCGTTCTCCCCGTCCGGCGTGATGTAGAGATGGTTCGCGCCTTGCTGGTCGCCCAGCACCACCACCACATGGGCCACATTCGGGATGGTGGAGGCGGAAATATCCAGGATCCGATACTTGAAGTTCGGGTCATACCCGAACATGCGCTTGAGGAATGCGTCCACGACTTCCGTCGTAGGCAGCTTGGTCAGCGTCTTGCTGTGTTCGGCCATGGACTTCACCTGCATGGTCATCTGGCCCTTGGCCGGGGTCTTTGCCGCGTTGTCCTGGGCCGACATTGACACCATCAGGGAAGCCGCGAGAATGATTGCGATGCGGATTTTCATGGATGTACTTGTCCTGTGACTGGATGGATTTTTTCTTAGACTTCGTATTTCACTGCGATCGGGAAGCGCCGGCCTACGCCGAACGCTTTTTCCGTGATCTTCAGTCCGATGGGCGCTTGTTGCCGCTTGAATTCGCTGCGTTCGATCATCCGCACCACGCGCAACACCAATTCCTCGTCCAACCCTCGCTCGCTGGCGATCTCCCGCACCGTTTTCAGGTCTTCCACGTAGGCTTCCAGGATCGGGTCCAGGACGTCATACGGCGGCAGTGTGTCCGTGTCCCGTTGGCCCGGCCGCAATTCCGCCGAAGGCGGCTTTTCCATGGTGGACCGCGGGATCAGCTCGCGCCCGTTCTTCCGGTTCACATAGTCCGCCAGCTTGAACACCAGCGTCTTGGGCACGTCGCTGATCACCGCCAGCGCCCCGGCCATGTCGCCGTAGAGCGTGGCATATCCCACCGCATACTCGCTCTTGTTGCCGGTCGTCAGCACCAGGCTGCGGAACTTGTTGGCCATCGCCATCAGCAGGTTGCCCCGGATGCGTGACTGGATGTTCTCTTCCGTCACGTCCTCCGCCATCCCGGCGAACATCGGCTTCAGTGTTTTCCGGAACTCGTCGAACAGCCCCGTGATCGGCACGACTTCGAACCGGATACCCAGATTCCGCGCCAGTGCGCGCGCATCCGTGAGGCTCTCCGCGGAAGAGTAGGGACTGGGCATCCCGATGCCCATCACGTTCTCTGCTCCCAGCGCGTCCACCGCCACCGCCGCCACCAGTGCCGAATCGATGCCGCCGCTCAGCCCGATCAGCGCCTTGGAAAATCCGGTCTTGTGCACGTAGTCACGCGTGCCCAGCACCAGCGCGGAGTACACAGACGGCTCCCGCTCATACTCTTGCTCGTGCAACTCCCCTTTCATGGTCGAGAGGTCGCAGAGCACCAGGTCCTCCGCGAACGACTTCGCCCGGCAAATGATCTCCCCGCTCGGCGCCACCACCAGGCTTGACCCGTCGAACACCACGCTGTCATTGCCGCCCACCTGGTTCACTAGGATCACAGGTCTTTTGTGTTGCTGGGCCAGTGCGGTCAGCATCTCTTCCCGGATCTTCAGCTTGCCCATCTGGAATGGCGAAGCGGAGATGTTCAGGATCACCTCGCCCCCGGCCTTCACCAGCTCTTCGACCGGGTCCACCGGATACAACCGGTGCCGCCAGAAGGATTTGTCATTCCAGGCGTCTTCACAGATCGTGATGGCCCACTTTTCCCCGTGTAAGGGAAGTATGTCCTGGGAGCGCGCCGGTGCGAAATTTCGCAGCTCGTCAAAGACGTCGTAAGTGGGCAGCAGCATCTTTGACTGCACAAAATGGATGCGGCCTCCTTGAAGGAAGGCCGCCGAGTTCATCACCGGTTTGCCGGTCTCGACCTGCGCCGGTGTCACAAACCCGCAGATCACGGAGATGCCGTCGGTGGCTTGCGCGATCTTTTCCATGGTGGCTTCGCTGCGCCGGACGAACGCCGGCCGTTCCACCATGTCCCGCGCGGGATACCCGCACGCCGCCATCTCCGGGAATATCACAAGTTCCGCGCCCAGACTGCGGGCGCATTGGGCGTATTCGATGATCTTCTTCGCATTGCCGGAAAAATCCCCGACCGTGGGATTGATCTGGCCTAAGGCGATCTTCACTCTTCCAGTTTATCGCATGCGTTGATTCGACGCAGAGCCAGCCTGGCCGCACCGATTGGAACGATTTCGGCCATTCATGACTCGGGAGAGCCGGTTACTTGGTCTGGCTGACCATCCGGAAGGGCTGACCTTTAGGTCAGTCAAGGTTTGGCTTCAGCCAACCTTCATTTCGTCGCTGTTAAGAAAGAAATCCGGGGCTTTACCCCCGGATTGCCGTGTAGCACCGGCGTCGGCCCTGAGCCAAGCCTAAGGGCCCTTGGCTGCCCTGAATTCAACCGTCTGGCACAGCCACCCCGGCAATACAGAGTCGCGCAGCGACGTCATACAAGATAGCCCCGCACGTCAGTGCGGGGTGCGCGTTCCTTTTGGCAAGTGAGTCGGCTTCAGCCGACGCCATACCCGCAACCCAGCCGTCCGTCAGCCTCTCGCCCTCGCAGATTTTTCAATTCCCCAATTTCCCGATTACTCAATCACCCAATGCTCTTGTAATCCCCGCCGGCCGCAATAGATTCGGCCCATTCGGATCGTGGGGAGGCGGCGGCCCCGCCGGCACCTGGATCGTGTCCTTAGGCGGCGGAGCCGGTTCGCCGGGACGCCGCAGCGTGGGCGCACCCACAGGCTTCACCTCCGGCGCCGGTTCCGCCTTCCCCGCCGACTGTACCCCGGGCTCCACGAGCTTCACTTCGCGCTCCGTCTTCACGCGTTTCCGTGTAGGCTTGCGCCGCTGATTTCACACTGAAATCCAGGGCCGGTTCCAATATTTTTTGCAACTCGGCCAGCGTCATCTCCGGCACGTAATCCTTGAACTCCACCGTCAGGTACGAACCCTTGGCCATTTGGTTCGGCTCTTGGCCGGCAGAGACCGACTGCCCCGACCCACCGGACACCTGGATACGCTCATACCACTTTTTCTTCTTTACGCCGCCACCGTTGATCTCGAACTTGATCTGGTTGCCCGTGATCTCGATCTTCGAGATCTGTACCCTCTGGCCGGGTTTGGCCGCCTTGCCTCTCTTCAAGATCAGCGCGCCCAGCTCGTCCGGGGCCGGCGATAACTTGCCGTCCGGCTTGATCACCAGGCCCTTGTCACCGAGCGGGAACGGCGCCTTGGCCCACGCATAGTCCGCAGTCATCAGCCGGATCAGTTGGTAGCGGGTCTCGCGCGTCAGGGGGGGCGCGGCATTGGCTTTTTTGCCTCCCGCGTGCGCCGCACCGGCGGTCAGCAGGAGCAGGAGGATGGGGAGCGGCTTGAACCGCATAACAGGGCCCTCGTATGTCCTTATCATTCGCCAGTTTGTCCGGAAAAGCAAGATGTCACGGCCGCTCATCCCGCGCGAAAAGGACCTACTTCGCTTCTGTGTTGCTTTGTCCTGGCAAGGCCGGCACGGCGTCGGGCTCTGTGGTTTTATTTCTCAAGAAAATGGGGAGTACGGCGATGGCCCCGGCGATCACCACGATGGCCGTCGCGCTTCCCTCGATCCCATACGCGCCTCCAGTCAGCCAGACTGGCCCGTCCGCCGTGCCTTTGACCACTACAGAGAACACCGGCAGGCCGCTCACCGGAAGTCCGAATACCATGCCGAGTGCGGCATTCCATCCAAGATGCACACCCCATACCGCCCATAGCGACCCGGTACGCAGAAAAACCATCGCCAGAAAGATGCCGATGAGGATGGTGTTACTGGCGCCGAGCAAAGTGACATTGGGGTTCCCCAGATGGATCACGCCGAACAGCACGGAGAGGATCACGATCGCCCACACCGGTCCTGCTCCTTCCACCAGCCTCTGGAATGGATAACCCCGGAACGCGAGTTCTTCCGCGGCGGCGCCGCAGAACAGCACCCATAGCCACGTTAGCGCCGGCCCGGCCGTCGCACCCGGCACGGCTTCGAGATGATAAGAACCGAAGATTGCGATGCCCGCCACACACGCCGCGACCATCACCCCACCGCCCGCCACGCCCGCGGAAAATTCCTTGAGCCATGGCCGATCTATTCCCAGCCCCATCGCCGCTATCGGACGTTTCGCGCGGTCCATCACGTGCAGGAAGAAGATCCAGATCGCGAACAACATCAGCGCTGACATCGCCCGATAGATCGCCTCAAAGCTCGCATCGCTACCGGGCCTGAATATCGATGCAATGGTCCAGGCCCCGAATGCCACCGCAACGACGACTACAGCCGAGAGGAGGAACCTCCACCCCGCCCGCAACCGCCCATCGCCGGCAATAAATACTTTCATGCCACCGCCATCAAGTTCGAGGTCATCCTGAGGTGCGCCCTTTGCGCGAAGGACCTGCTTTTGCTTTTGCTTTTGCTTCTGCTTTTGCTTTTGCTTCTGCTTTTGCTTTTGCTTCTGCTTTTGCTTCTGCTTCTGCTTCTGCTTCTGCTTTTGCTTCTGCTTCTGCTTCTGCTTTTGCTTTTGCTTTTGCTTCTGACCTTTCCGACTACTGACTACCGACTACTGACTACCGACTACTGACTACCGACTACTGACTACTACCCCAAAATTCGCTACCCGGAACGGCAATACCTCTCCCCCGCTTTCGCGCAATGCCTGCTCCACTCTCGCCTTCGCTCCCGGTTCTACCTGAAGAAGCACGCACCCTCCGCCACCCGCGCCGCAGACCTTCGTCGCGATGCAGCCATTACGGCGCGCTGCCGCCATCAACCGCTCGATCCGCGGCGTGCTTATCCCCGGCGCATTCGTCTTCCGCAGTCTCCACTCCTCCCGTAGGAGCCTTGCTACCTCATCCCAGTCTTGCCCCAGCAAGGCCGAATGCATGCCCCGGGCAATGGCTGCGATCTCCTCAAAATTGCGATGCACCTTCCGATCGCCGCCGATGTGTGCCTTAAAGACCTCCCAATTATTGGTCCCGCTCTGCCGGGGTTTGCCGGTATAGGCCAGCACAAACCGCCGGTTCATCTCCTCCGGCGGCACGGCAATGCCTTCCCGCTTGGTTCCGCCCGGCGTCAGATGGATGGCGCTAACCCCGCCATACAACGCCGGATAATAGTCCTGGCAGCCCGTGGGCACGCGGATGAGTTGCGCCTCCACGTTCTGTGCCACTACGCGCATCTCCTCTTTTCCCATCCTGACGCCGCAATATCGTGCCAGCACCGCTGTGGCCGCGATCATCAGCGCCGATGACCCGGAGATGCCCGCGCCCGCCGGCGATTCGGAATCGGTTGAGAGTTGAAAACCGCCTCGCGGCGCGCCCGGCTGGGAAAGGAAGTATCGGCAGAGATGTCCAGCGAGCGGATGACGATAGCGCCGGGCAGCCAGCAGTTCACTCACGCCGGCAAAGCGGTCCTCCCGGCCCGTGTCCTTGGACTCCAACACGATGCTGCGCCCCCGCAACGGCCGCAACTCGCAGTGGGTGAGCACGCTGAGCGCGACATTCACCGTCACCGCGCCTTCATGGAACAGGTAGAGGGGCCAGATGTCGAGCGTCCCGCCCGCCAGGTCGGCTCGGCAGGATGCGGTGGCTGTGATGACTTGGGCGCGATTCATGGATGGCGAGGTCTGCGATTCCGCAGTTCTGCGATCACACCAGCACCACTTCGTACGATTGGCGGATTTCCAAAGGACTTGTCATCCCGGGCAATGTTGAGGCACACGGCGGACGTCCGAGCCCACCGCCAAAATCCTGAGCGCAGCGAAGGACCCGCTTTGGGTTTTTGCCCTTTGTTTTTGCCCTTTGGTTTTGCCCTTTGATTTTGCCCTTCGATTCTGCGATTCTGCAATTCTGCACTTCCGCAGTTCTGCAATCTGCAATACTACCTGCCGGCCGGTTGTTCAACGAAAGTACCTCTGTTCTTGCAGAGGGCCAAAGCTACTCGGTAAAAAACTGACCCATGTTCCTGAACTTCGTGTATCGCTCGTCCACCAGTTGTTCGGCGCTTTTGGACTTCAGATCATGCAAGTGCCGGGCCAGCGCCTCCGCCACGTTCTCCGCCGCCGTGTCCGGATCGCTGTGCGCGCCATCGCCCGGCTCGGGGATGATGTCGTCGATCAGCCCAAGCTCTTTCATCTCCGGGGCCGTGATCTTCAGCGCCTGCGCCGCCACTTCTTTCTTGGTCGCGTCTCGCCACATGATCGACGCGCAGCCTTCCGGCGAGATCACCGAGTACACCGAGTTCTCCATCATCAACACCCGGTCGGCCACCGCGATGGCCAGCGCGCCGCCCGACCCGCCCTCGCCCGTGATGGTCGTGACGATGGGCACGCGCAATCGCGCCATCTCCCGCAGGTTCCGTGCGATGGCCTCCGCCTGTCCGCGCTCCTCCGCGCCCAGGCCCGGATACGCGCCCGGCGTGTCCACGAACGTGAAGATCGGCCGCTTGAATTTCTCCGCCAGCTTCATCGTCCGCAGCGCCTTGCGATACCCCTCCGGATTCGGCATCCCGAAATTCCGGTACACCTTCATCTTGGTGTCTTTGCCTTTTTGATGGCCGATCACCATCACGTCTTCGCCCAGGAAGCGCGCCATGCCGCACAGGATCGCGGGATCATCACCGTAGGCGCGGTCGCCGTGGATCTCGCTCCAATGCGTGAAGATTTTTTCGATGTACTCCAGCGTGTACGGTCGTTGCGGATGCCGCGCCAGCTCCGTCCGCTTCCACGCGCTCATCACCGAGATCTGCCCGCGGATCGCCTCCACCTTCTCCAGTAGCCCTTGGAGCTGGTCGATGGCGTCCTGGTTCCCGCCGGCGAAGCCCTTGAGCCGCTCGATCTGCTTCTCCAGCGACTCCAGGTTCTGTTGTGCCTTGATGGATGGATCCATAAGTTTGGTGGTACAGAAGCTTGCCTTGAGCGAAGTCGAAGGGCCTTCGGCTGTGTCTGGATTTTGTGGCACAGCCGCCCTCGGCTGTGTCTGGATTTTGTGGCACAGCCGCCCTCGGCTGTGCCCTGTTCTTGCCTTGCAGAGTTTAAGAGCGCTGGCGCCTGCCCTGAGCGAAGTCGAATGCGTCCCGCCGGCTGTGGCGAGGGCATCTTGCCCTCGCGATTCGCCCTCGCGCTTGACTTCGCCTTTGCTTTTGCTTTGCCTTTGCTTTGGCCTTTGCTTTTGCTTTGGCCTTTGTACTTGCCTTCCTGACTACTGACGACTGACTACTGACGACTGCCTCACTCGACGATCTTCACCGCTCCGCGTCCGAACAATTCTTCCACGCGCGTGATGAACGCCCGGTCAGCCTGCACATTATATCCTTCGGCTTCCATCACCACCATGAAGTCGCGCGGCCGGTCCAGGTCGAACAGCACCTTGGCCCCGCCCTTGCGCTCTCGGCAAATGGTGTGCAGCGCATCGATCGATCCCTCCGTCGCCCCGTCGAGCGGCACGCGGATCCGGATCGCCTTCGGCAGTTTCGGCGTGGCCTCTTCCAGCGGAGTCACCTGGCTGATCGCCAGCTTCGGCGCCGTCCCCTCTTCCAGCCGCACCGACCCGCGCACCAGAACCGGCACATCCAGTCGCAACCGGTCGGCAAGTTTCTTGTAGGCCTCCGGAAACACCAGCACGTCGACCTTGCCCGCCATGTCCTCCAATTGCGCCTGCGCGTACGTGTCACCCCTCTTCGATTTCAATACCCGCACGCCTGTGATCACCCCTGCGGCATAGATCTCATCTTTGCCTGTCCCCTGCTTCAAGTCATGGAGCGCGCGTGTGTCCAGCGCGCAAAAGTCCATCAGCTTCTCCGCGTACTTTTCCATCGGATGCCCTGTCAGGAAAAATCCCAGCACTTCCTTCTCGAACGCCAACCTCTGCGGCTCTTCCCAATCGGGGATGTCCGGCAGCTTTTCCTGCGGCGCCGCCACTTCATCCTGTCCAAAGACGCCGAACAGCCCGTGCTGTCCGCTCTCGCGGTCGCGATGCGCTTTTTGCGCGTGCTCCATCGCCTGGTCCACCACCGCGAGTAGCTGCGCCCGCCGTCCCAGCGGATCCATCGCCCCGCCCTTGATCAGCGACTCCAGCACCCGCTTATTCAACAATCGCAGGTCCACCTTCTCGCAAAACTCGAATACCGACTTGAATCCCCCGCTCGCCTTCCGCGCCGCCAGGATGCTCTCGATGGCATTGTGTCCCACATTCTTCACCGCCGCCAGCCCGAACCGTATCCCGTCGCTGTGCGGCGTGAAGTTGGCGTCGCTCACGTTGATGTCAGGTGGTTCCACCCGTATCCCCATCTCCCGGCATTCATTGATGTACTTCACCACGTCGTCCATGTTGCCGGTCACCGAAGTCAACAGCGCCGCCATGAACTCCACCGGATAGTGTGTCTTCAAGTAGGCCGTTTGGAACGCCAGCAACGCATAGGCCGCCGAGTGTGATTTGTTGAATCCGTACTCCGCGAACTGCGCCATCAGGTCGAAGATCTTCTCGATCTTCCGCGGCGGATACCCGCGCTCCTTCGCGCCGCTCACGAAACGCTCTTTCTGTTTGGCCATCTCCTCCACGATCTTCTTGCCCATCGCCCGCCGCAATAGGTCCGCCTCGCCCAGCGAATACCCGGCCAGTCGCTGCGCGATCTGCATCACCTGCTCCTGATACACGATCACGCCCAGCGTCTCGCGCAGGATCTCTTCCAGCTCCGGTAGCTCGAATTCCACCTTGCGGTGTCCCAGCTTGCGCCCGATGAAGTCGTCGATCATGCCGCCCTGGATCGGCCCAGGCCGATAAAGCGCATTCAGCGCCGTCAGGTCTTCCACTGAATCCGGCTTGTAACGCCGCAGCACATCGCGCATTCCCGACGACTCGAACTGGAACACGCCAGATGTCAGTGCCGCATGGAAAACTTTCTCGTATGTCTTCTTGTCGTCCAGCGGGATCTTGTGCAGGTCCAGCGTTTTTCCCGTCCGCTGCGCGATGAGCTTCAGCGCATCATCGAGGATCGTCAGCGTTGTCAGCCCAAGGAAATCCATCTTCAGCAGGCCGATCTTCTCGATCGCCTTCATGTCGAAGGCGGTCACGATCTCGTCGTTCTTGGTCTTGTGCAGTGGCAAGAGGTCGATCAGCGGTTGCGGCGCGATGACCACGCCCGCCGCATGAACGCCCACATTGCGCACCAGCCCTTCCAGCCGTCGCGCCGTGTCCAGCAATTCTTTGACTTGGGGCTCGCCCTCATACGCCTGTTGCAGCTGCGGCGAATTCTTCAACGCATCGTCCAGCGTGATGTTGAGCGTGGTGGGTATCATCTTGGCGATGCGGTCCACCTCGTTGTACGGGATGTCCATCGCCCGGCCCACGTCCTTCACCGCACTCGATCACCTCCCCGCGCCGGTTCATGCAGAAATCAATGTCGATGTCCGGCAGTGAGATGCGCGCCGGATTCAGGACCCGCTCGAACAGTAGTTCGCTTTGCAACGGATCGATGTCCGTGATGCCCAACGCGAAGCTAACCAGCGACCCCGCTGCCGAGCCGCGCCCCGGCCCGACCGGGATTTCCCTGTCTTTGGCATAGCGTATAAAGTCCCAGACAATAAGAAAATACCCTGGAAACTTCATCTGACGGATGATGCCGATCTCTTGATTCAACCGCTCTTCGTACTCCGGCAGTTTGTGCTTGAGCCGGCCTTCTCTCTCCAGCTCTCGCAGCGACTCGTAACGCTTTTTCATGCCCTCGCGGGTCACGTGTTCGAAGTAGCTTTCCAGGTCGAACCCCGGCGGCACTTCAAACTTGGGAAACGGGTTCTTGACCTTTTCGATCTTGACGTGGCACCGTTCCGCGATGCCCATCGTCCGCGCCAGCACCTCCGGCGCGCCGTCGAACACTTTTCCCATCTCTCCCGGTGACTTGATGAAGAACTGGTCACCGTGGAACTTCATCCGGTTGGCGTCGTGCACGCTCTTCCCGGTCTGCACGCAAAGCAGGACATCATGCGCTTGGGCATCGTCCTCGCACAGGTAGTGGCTGTCATTGGTCGCCACCATGGGGACGCCCAGTTCCTTCTCCAGCCGGAACAGGTCGTTGTGGATGCGGTGTTCCTCGGGCAGTCCCTGGTCCTGTATCTCCAGATAAAAATTCTCTTTGCCGAAGACATCGCGATAGTAGGCCGCCGCGGCCTTGGCCCGGTCGTACTTCCCTTCCATCAGTTGTTCGCAGACTTCTCCGGCCAGGCATCCGGAGAGGCAGATCAGCCCCTTCGCGTGTTCCTCCAGATATTTTTTCGAGATGCGCGGCCGGTAATAGAAACCGTTGAGGGACGCCTCGCTGGTGATCTTCACCAGGTTCCGGTATCCCTCTTCATTCTCGGCCAGGACCAGAAGATGGTTGTAGTTGTCCTCGGCGCCGCCCACTTTCTCGCGGTGGTCTTCGGTCTTGCTGATGTAAAGCTCGCAGCCGATGATCGGCTTGATGCCCGCTTCTTTCGCCTCGCTGTAGAAATGGTAGGCGCCGAAGATGTTGCCATGGTCGGTCATGGCCACAGACGTCATGCCCAGGGTCTTGACCCGCTCAACCAGTTTTTTCGGTTCGCACGCCCCATCGAGCAAGGAAAAATGGGAGTGCAGATGCAGGTGGGTGAACTCAGCCATCAGCGGTATTGTATCTCCCTTACCTGTGGCACAGGAGCCTGCCCTGAGCGAAGTCGAAGGGCCCCCGGCTGTGTTTGGATCTTGGTGGCACAGCCGCCCTCGGCTGTGTCTGGATTTTGGTGGCACAGCCGCCCTCGGCTGTGCTGAAGTGAACTGGGTGGCACAGCCGCCCTCGGCTGTGCTGAAGTGAACCGTGTGGCAAAGGTGTCGGTCCTGTGCGAAGTCGAAGAGTCCTCGACCGTGCAGCACTTATCCCGACGCATCTGCTCAGCGATGCAGCATCTTACTTCGAATACCTCCGCCTTTTCCAACCACGCCCATAACACCGTCCCCACTTGCAACGCTCAGATCAGCCGACTGACCGAAAAAGAGCACGGCTTTAGCCGTGCGTCGGAGCCCCAACTCTAA
>JACPNP010000031.1:50085-63624 GCA_016185365.1 Terriglobales bacterium | reverse complement strand
GTCCCATCTGGTTGATAGAGCTTGCCGCCCCGCTCACGAACTCCGCCAGGAACCAGTAACCCAATACCACCCACGCCGGCAGCCAAACAAATAGGAACACGAACGGCACCATCGTCTGGACCCGCGCACTGGGAAACAAAAGGAAGTATGCACCCATGACGCCCGCGATCGCGCCGCTTGCGCCAACGCTCGGCAAGGGGGAGGTGGGATTGAACGTGACGTGAAGCAACGACCCGGCCACCCCGCAGGTCAGATAGAGCAGAAGATATCGAAACCCGCCCAAGTAGTCTTCAATGTTGTCGCCGAAGATCCACAAGGCCCACATGTTCGCGATCAGATGCAGCCATCCCGCATGCAGGAACATGGAGGTAAAACACGGGAGCACCGTGGCCAGCTCCACGCCTTGCGACAGGTTTGCCGGCACCACGCCGAACTGATAGATCAGTTGCGAACGGCTGTCAGGGTCGAGTGCGGTCTCAAAGAGGAATAATGCCGTGTTGGCGGCGATCAGTAAGTAGGTCACGTACGGGGTGCCGGCCCTGGGAGCGTCGTCTCGAATGGGGATCATCCGATTTGACCTGCCTCCTGATTTCGAAGATAACAGAAGATTGCAATGAATGGCGCGCTCATCCTCGACAAACCTTCCGGCATCACGTCGCACGACGTGGTCCAGCGCGTGCGCCGCATCACCGGCGAGCGCTCCGTGGGTCATCTGGGGACGTTGGATCCCATGGCGACCGGGGTGCTCCCTTTGCTGCTTGGGCGATATACCCGTCTCGCCCGGTTCTATGGGGCAGCCGAAAAAGTCTACGAGGGCAGCATTCGATTCGGATTTGCGACCGACACCTACGACGCCGAAGGTGAACTCGTGGGTGCCGAGGCCCCGGTCACTTTCTCACTTGAGCAACTTGAGAAAGCCATCTCACGCTTCCGGGGCGAGATCGATCAGGTTCCGCCGCGTTTTTCCGCCAAGAAGGTCTCTGGTGTGCCCGCCTACAAGTTGGCCCGCCGAGACTTGCCCGTGGAACTTTCACCGGTACGCGTCACAGTCCATGAATTCAGCCTGGAAAACTTTTTGGAGGGCATCGCTACAGTGCGCATGCATGTCGGCGCCGGCACCTACGCTCGCTGTCTGGCCCATGATCTTGGACAAATGCTGGGCACCGGAGCGCACTTGATTGCGTTGCGGCGGACCCGGTCCGGTGATTTCACCATCGAACAAGCTGTCACCCTGGATGCATTGGCGCGGATGAAGGAGGAAGAAACACTGTCCCAGGCCCTGCTGGGTGCCCGTCAGCTCCTGCCAGGGATTCCGTCTGTGATGGCTCCGGAGGACCAGGAAAACCGTATCCGCCACGGAAATGCGGTGAATCTTCCTGAGTTCTCGCAATCCAAATGGGTCAAGGTTTTTGCCGGAGGCGGGGAATTGGTGGCTATCGCCAGCCGGGTAGCGGGCTCTCTATTTCAGCCCAAGATCGTTCTCTCAGACCAGACGTGATTCGTTATTGTCTGGGCGGGTTCGACGTGCCCGCAAAACAGACCCACGCGCCATTCACCTTCGCCGCCAGCGCCCCTGTGCCGCCGCTTGCGCACGGATTCGTTGCCTTGCAGTCCTGGCAGTATTCCAGTGACCCATCGGCCGCACGCCCCAGAGTGCCATAGGTCGCCTTGCGCAGCTTGAGCGGCGAGGTCAACATAAACTCGCCATTCGCGCCTCGTCCGAACACGAGGTTATTACGGCCAAGGTCCTGCACCTGGTCCGGCTGCGCCCACACGGTATTGGCCGTGGAATTCTCCGTTAGGTCCACCAGACGGCCCTGCGTGGAATGTTCATCCCAGATCACGGTGTTGTTGGCGGCCCAATCCAGACGGGCGCAGACTGCGTCGGCGCCGACCTGTGTGTGACAACGCACGTTCTGGATAGAATTGAACTGACTGCGATAGGTGGCATCTCCGGTCAACTCCACACATACCCGATACCCCTCGCATACGCCATCCAGTATCCGTATCCATTTCGGCGCCGCCGAGCCCGCTTCGCGCCGGACCGACCACCCGGTCTCCACTCCCGCGACGGAAGTGCTGATGAAGTCAATCCCATTCACGCTTGAGGCGCCGTTGGAGCGGATCAACACCCCGATCGATCCGGCAGGGAACTTGCCATTGCTGCGCCGCATGATCTTGGTCCGCGCCCCTGTGAAGGCAAGTTCATTCGTCTCCTCGATCACCACCATGGCGCAAAGTGTCCCGCAGGGCGGGTCGATGCTCCGGCTTAGACCGAAGAAATCCCGGAAAGTGATGCCTTCGGAGTTGGTCGCCGGAGGGGCATTCTCAGCCGAACTCCGGCCGACCCAAAGATATTGCCCGTTGTCCTGGTTGATCACTGAAAGGTCATCGAAGGGCCCGGTATTGCTCACCGCATAAAGACCAAGCGCGATCTTGTTGTCCGAGGACACTTCAAACATGTCGATCGTGCATCCTGACATGCCCACGTTGTTGATAAAGGCGGCTCCGGCGCCGGCGGTGGCCGCATCAAAACTCACCACTACTTTTTCTGAAAAGCCCTTCACTGGTCGAAGCACTGACCCTGAGTATTTGGGGTAGCGCATGTGCCCGCCACCTGCGCACTCAATGTGCTGACCGGTCTGCGGACGCCACGCCTTTGCCATATGAAAGGTCGTATAGCCCAGGTGGAGTGATAGCGGCATGCCAAGACCCGCAAACGGGTCTGATCCGCACTTCGCGTCCCGGCTAAATCCGGTCGCATCCACGATCCCGCCGGCAGGCAAGTCCTGCGCCGCGTGGTTGATTTGCACGCAGGGGTCTACACCGGGGTACTTCGTGGCGTCTCGAACCTGGGCCTGTGCAGTCTGGATTGAAAGGACAAGCAGTAGTCCGGCCCAAACCAAAAGCTGCTTGGTTCGAATCTGGCGTGTCTGAAACACGATTATTTTAACGTCCGATAATGCATATTATGTTAAACAAGCATCCGGCTAGGGATTCACGGGCCTGTGCCGCTCAAGATAGACCGTATTTCCTCTTGAAACACCTTCAACAGCTCCAACCGTTCATCCGTGGCTTCCACAAGCTTCTCTTTCCACTGGAAGACCTTCTTACCCCCTTTGGTCGTCAGGACCCCGACGGCTTCCCCGATCCGCCACCCCGGCGCTCCTAGCATCTGGAGTCCAATCTGGGCGTCCGGTACGAACAAAGCCACGCACTCGCCCCGGACCACTCCGATGGCTTTGGGAAACATGGCGAAGCTTTGCAGCTCGAACCCTGCCACATAGATCTTTTGCAACAATTTGGCGGGGTCCGGCGCGGACGATTCGGGCATGGGTCACATTTTGTATCGCCCGAGGTCGTCATCATTGAGTCCCTCGAGCCATTTGCGCATCTCTTCGCTGCTGCTGCGCTCGCTGATGGCAGTCGCCAGCTTGGATGACTTCAGCACTTCATCATCCACAAAGATCGGGCAGTCCACGCGAAGGGCCAGGGCCAGGGCATCCGACGGCCGCGAATCCACACTGATCGCGTGTCCTTCGCGCTCCATCCAGATGACGGCGTAGAACGTGTCATCGCGCAATTCGGTGACCACCACCTTGCGTACGTTCGCATCCAGCCCGAGCAGCACATTCTTGATCAGGTCATGGGTCATGGGCCGGGGTGTAGGGACTTTTTCGATCTCCAAGGCGATGGCGTTGGCCTCAAACACGCCCACCCAGATCGGCAGCACGCTCTCACCGCCCACGTCTTTCAGGACCACGATCGGCATATTGGTGACCGGGTCCATCATCAGTCCGCGGATCTTCATCTCGACTTCCATGGCGACTGCCTCCTTTTTGCCGGTCAGGCGATCATCTCGCCCACCAGGCTGTTCGGGGTCACCTTCGTGATGAGAACATTCACGTAGCTGCCGGTAGCCGGCTGGATCAAGGCCCGGCTGGAAAAATTTACCGTCTTGTTCTGCGAACTGCGGCCCACCAGTTGGCCGCGCGCCTCGTTCCGGCCTTCCACCATCGCTGCCAGCGTTTGCCCCAGGTGCCGTTGATAAGTCTCCGCCTGGATCTGTCGCTGACGATCCATCAGGATGGCCAGCCGCTTCGACTTCTCGTCCTCTTCGATGCTGTCTGCAAGGTTTATGGCCGGAGTGTTAGGCCGCGGCGAATACTTGAATGCGAACACCGCATCGAAACCAGCTTCCCTGCACAAGCTGATCGATTCCTCGAAGTCTGCCTCGCTCTCGCCCGGAAAACCCACGATCATATCCGTGGTCATGCTGATGTCCCGCTTGGCGGCCTTGACCCACCCGACCTTGGTCAGGTATTCCTCCCGGGTATATTCCCTCAGCATCGCCTTCAGGACGTTGTTGGAGCCGCTCTGCACAGGCAGATGAACGTGGTCGCACAATGCAGGCACCGCATCGATCGCATCCACAATGTCCTTGGTGAAATCTCTAGGGTGCGACGTGGTGAAACGCACGCGCCGGATACCCGCCACTTCCCCCACCGCTGCCAATAATGCCGCGAAGCTCTTCTTGCCGCTGGGATCGCGGTATGAATTCACGTTCTGTCCGAGCAGTTGGATGTCCGTGTAACCCTCGTCCGCCATGCGCTGCGCTTCGGCCATGACCGAATCAGACGTCCGGCTGCGTTCCTTGCCACGCGTATAGGGCACCACGCAATAGGCGCAGAACTTATCGCACCCTTCGATGATGGTGATGTAGCCCCGGTACGGATTGCTGCGCGCCGTGAATTCGGTATCGAAGGTCTCGTCCGTGTTCCGGTCGTCCAGCCCAGTGATGCGCTGCTCCCCTGCCTCCAGCTTGGCCAACATGTGCGGCAGATTGCGATAAGACGCCGAGCCCGCCACCAGCGACACATAGGGTGCGCGCTCGAAGATCTTTTCGCCCTCCTGCTGCGCCACGCATCCAAGCACGCCAAAACGCTTGCCCTGCTTCTGCAATTTCTTGTAATCCGCCAGGCGATGGAACACCTTTTGCTCGGCTTTGTCGCGGATCGAGCAGGTGTTATAGAGGATAAGTCCGGCCTGTTCTACCTCCTCCACCTGTATATAGCCTTCATGGAGGAGCGTGCCGATGACTTTTTCCGAATCATGCACATTCATCTGGCAGCCAAAGGTCTCCAGGTAGAACGTCTTGGCCGGTATGTTGTCACTGGCGCTCATGGCTGTTTTTTCTCAAAGGACGCCACAGCGTCCTCTTCACTGGGAAACACTTCGAACAGTCTCAGGATGCCCGTGATCTGCAGCGCCTGTGCGGCTCCCGCAGGTACAGCCGCCAGTTTCACCGCGCCTCCCTTTTGTCGGGCCAGCGTCATGTGCCGTACCAGCAGGCCGATACAGCTCGAATCCATGCTGCGCACACCCGCCATACTTAAGACCACCCGTGGGATGCCGTCCACTTCCGCGGCTTCCAGGCCTCTCCTCAGTTTCTCCAGCGCGTCTCCCACGCGCACATGACCCGTCAACTGGATCACGCGAACATCGCTGCTGTTTCCTGACTCGGACAACGGTACGACTCCTTCGCCGGACTTTGGGACTGATTGTACAGATTCCCCTCCGCTCTTTCACCCTGTGAGACTATTTCTGCATGTCGGACAGGGACGAGCGACAGATTTGGAATGAGAAGTATGCCGGCGATCCTGGTTCATGGCGAGAGCCTGACCCATTCCTCTTACAGGCATTCGCCGAACACATAGGGCCGGCGTTCCCGGATCCGTCCAGCTCGATCGCGCTTGATTTGGCCGGCGGGGCCGGTCGTCACGCCATCTATCTGGCTTCGCAACTCTGGCCGGTAGAGCTGATGGACATTTCCGAGACCGGCCTCGGACTCGCGCGAACACGGGCAGGTCAGGCCGGAGTCGACATCAGGACAGTTTGCGTCGATCTTCAACGATCCACGCTTCCAGCTTCCGCTTACGACCTGATCCTTGTGTTCTATTATTTGCAGCGGGACTTGTTCCCTGCTGTTGAAGCAGCGCTCCGTCCCGGTGGGATATTGGTCTACCGCACATTCACCACCGAACAAAAGGACTTTGTAGGCGGACCACGGGACGAGGACTTTTTGCTCCGGCCCAATGAATTGCTACATGCCGTCCCCGGACTTCGGGTCCTGCAATACCGCGAGACCGTTTCGGACAACGCCACAGCCGAACTGATCGCAAGAAAAGAAGGCGCAGCATGACGCTGCGCCTTACTGTTGATTCGCTCCACGTCTACTTATGCCACTCCGGCACGCGACCCGGAGTCCAGGGCGCGCCCATTTTTTCCATCTCTGCTTCGATCTGAGTTGTCTCTTGCAGCAGCGCCTTCAGGCGATTCAGCGCGCCTTCAAACTCGTCTGCTGCGATCGCATACGCGTCCAGATGCGTCTGCGACGGTCGCGAGGTGGCGAAGCGTTGGTCGCCAGCTATGTTGTTGACCCGGTCATTGATCGAGGGCGGCACAGGTTCCTGACGCTGGCGCAGGAACGAATCCCCACGCAGCGCGATCATGATGGGCCTCAGATTGGCCTCCACCTGGTCCACACGAAGGACCAGGGCTGAGGTGTCCGCAGGTGTTTGCGCCAGGGCGCGGCGCATCCTGCCGATCTTCGAGCTGAGGTCATTGCCCAACCCAAGCGCGCCGCCGACCGCGCGGTCAAGCTCCGCCAGCTTGCGCTGGAAGTTGTGCAGCACCGTCACGTCTTCGGCCTTCATCTTGTCCTGGCCTTCGACGTAGACATTGAAACTGACCGGCCCACTCAAATCGGTGAATTTTCCGTCTACTTTCTTGGACAGCTTTGCGGAATACTTCCCCGGCATGACCAGGGGGCCGACTGGCCCGAATTCCCAGGGAAACACCTCATCGCCGGACCGCTCCGCCAATTCCACCGGGGGATACCGCAGGTCCCAGGAAACGCGCTGATACCCGGCCTCATTCTTAGCCTGTATCCGCCGGACCACGCTGCCTTGCTCGTCGGTCACCGTCACCCACAGTGACGGGGCTTCATAGTCAGCTTCAGCCCGCAGCTGTTCGTTGTTGGGGTAAGGAAGCGTGGCATAGGGATCAGCTCCCGCCTTCTTTTCGGCGTCCTGACGTTTCTCCTTCGGCGTCTTGTACTTCTCCTTCAAGTAATAGGTGAAGGTTGACCCGTACGCCGGGTTGTCCGCGATAAAGAAGCTCTCCCCGAACGATGACTTCCCCCGTCCTCCCAGAGGCAGGCTTTCCACGTACATCATGGTGTCATTCATCGGCTGCAGGCTGGCTTCAGACTGCAGGTCCTCCGCTTTGAGGCGGCGCAGGGGCGTGTAGTCGTCCAGCACATAGAAGCTGCGGCCAAAGGTCGCAATGACCAGATCGCCTTCGCGTTTTTGCACCACGATGTCCCGCACCGGGATGGTGGGCAGGCCGCCTTTAAGCTGGACCCACTTGCCGCCTCCGTCGATGGTGAAGTACATGCCGAATTCGGTGCCCACGAAGAGCAGGCTGGGATTCACCGGATCTTCCGCGATTCCCCACACCGCGCCGTTCTCGGGCAGGTTGGAAGCGATCGAGGTCCAGGTGCTTCCGGCGTCCGCGCTCTTGAGGACGTAGGGCTTATAGTCCCCCATCTTGTGATTGTTGAACGTCGCGTAGACCGTCCGCGCTTCATGTTGCGAAGCGGCCAGTCGGCTTACATAGGTCCTGTCCGGGACTCCCGTGAAGCTCTCGATCTTGCGCCAGGTCTGGCCGCTGTCCTCGCTCACCTGGACCAGCCCGTCGTCCGTGCCCACATACAGCACGCCTTCTTGCTTCGGCGATTCGGAAAGCGCAACGATGTTCCCGTAGATCGATGTGGATTGGTGTTTGGAGACCGCATCGGGCCCCTGGATCTTGCCCATGACCGGCAGTTTGTCGCGGTCAAGTTGCCGCGTCAGGTCCGGGCTCACCGCTTTCCAGGTGTTGCCCCGGTCGTCGCTGCGGAACAGTTTATTGGCGGCAAAATACAGGCGGGTGTGCAGATGCGGACTGATGATCAGCGGCGAATCCCAGTTCCAATGCAGGCCCGGCTCGCCTTTCCCCTCTTGCGGCTGGATGCCGAAGTTCTCACCCGTCCGCCGGTCGAAGCGCACCAGTCCGCCATACTGCGATTCCGCGTAAAGGATATTTGGATCTTCCGGATCGACCTGCGTGCGGAAGCCATCGCCGCCATTGGTGATGAACCAATCGGTGTTGATGATGCCGGACGCGCTGCGCGTCCGCGACGGCCCGCCCAGAGAGTTGTTGTCCTGCGTGCCGCCGTAGACGTAATAGAACGGCTTGGAATTGTCCGCGGTCACGTCATAGAACTGGCCGATAGGCAGGTTCTCTTTCCAGCGCCAGGTCTCGCCCCGGTCGAAACTCTCATAGACGCCGCCATCGCATCCGTTGAGGTAATAATTCGTATCATTCGGGTCCACCCAGAGCACGTGGTTGTCCACATGCTTGGACTTTTCTCCCAGTGGTCGCACCGTCTTGCCGCCATCGTCGGAGACCCGATTCAGCGTGTCCATGATGTAAATGCGGTCCGCGTTCTTTGGGTCGGCGAAGATCGTCCCGTAATACATCGCCCCGTTCTGGAAGTCGTTCCGCTTTTCCCAGGTCGCGCCCCGGTCGCGCGAGCGGAAGATGCCGCCTTTGCGTTCGGCGGCTTCCACCACGGCATAGAGGATGTTCGGGTTCGCCGATGAGATGGCCAGCCCGATCCGGCCTAGCTCCACACTGGGCAGTCCGCTGTTGATCTTGTTCCAGGTAGCGCCCGCATCGGTGGATTTGTAGATCGCTCCTTCCGGGCCGCCGCTGATCAGCGTCCAGACGTGGCGACGACGCTGCCACGCGCTGGCATACAGTACATCCGGGTTTGAGGGGTCCATCACCACATCGCTGACGCCCGTGTTCTCGCTGATGGTCAGCACGGCCTTCCAGTTCTTGCCGCCGTCGGTGGTCTTGTAGAGTCCACGATCGCCGCCCGCGCTCCACAGCGGTCCCTGCGCGGCCACATAGACCACATTGCTGTCACGCGGATCGATCAGGATGCGCGCGATGTGCTCGGACTTCTTCAACCCCATGTTCTTCCAGCTCTTGCCGCCGTCTTCCGACCGGTACACACCATCGCCATAGCCGATGGCCCGTTGCCCGTTGTTTTCTCCGGTGCCCACCCACACCACGCTGGGGTCCTTGGGGTCGATGGCCACGTAGCCGATCGAATATGCTCCCTCGTTCTCGAACACCGGGCTGAAAGTCGTGCCCGAATTCGTGGTCTTCCAGACTCCTCCCGACGCCGCCGCCACGTAATATTCCGCCCGGTTCTTCGGGTTCACCGCGATCCAGGAAATGCGCCCGCTGACGAACGCCGGACCGATCGAGCGGAATCGCAGGCCGCTGAAGGTCCCGCTGGACATGGGGTCCTTGGGCTTTTCCGGTTCCTTCTTTTCGTCTTTCTTCTCCTCCTTCTTTTCGGCTTTGGCTGCAGGCTTTGTGTCCTCTTTTTTGGGCTTATCGGCTTGTAAGGCAAAGGAAGATGTCAGGGCAAACGTTAGGAGTAATGCAAGTGCGGATCGGCGCATAAGGGCTGGCTCCAGTGAGAGTGGTCAGAAGCAAGATTTATACCAGCTTGTATACGAAGTGAACAGATGTCAGGCTGCATATAGAATCGACTTTTCAGGTCATCCCAGGGAGCACAGAGTGAATAAACCAAAGTCCGCGGCGGGCCACGATACACAGTATTCGAAGATTCAGCTCAATGAATGTTTCGCTTGCGGTCCGGACAACCCGCAAGGGATGGCCCTGAGATTCACCTTTGATGAGGAAAAGCACCAGGCCCTTTGCCTGTTCAAGTTGGACAAGCGTTTCCAGGGCCCTCCCGGGCACTCGCACGGCGGCATCATCGCCACGATCCTCGACGAAGCCATGGGTAAAGTGAACAAGTTGCGCTCCGTGATCGCACTGACCAAGTCCATGAACATCGAGTACATGAAGCCCGTCCCGCTCAATGCGCCGTTGCTGGCGGTGGGATTCGAGCTCGCTGTCCACGGCCGCCAGCACCATAACGGCGCCGAGATCCGCGATGCTGACGGCCAGGTCCTGGCCCGCAGTGAAGGGGTGTTCATCGCCGTGGACCCCAAGAGGCTTGCGGAAAAGCTGAAGATGCGATCCTCCGAGTCCAAAGAGGACGGAACCTCATCAAAACCGTTAAAATAGGTGATTGCGGAGCGCTCGTGGCCCCACATAGACCGCGGCTCCGCTCGGGGGTTTAGCAATGCCTGACCACAACGGACATTCGGCCAACACAGGCCTGCGCTTGAAGACGGGATTAGCGGAGATGCTGAAGGGTGGCGTCATCATGGACGTCACGGATGCTCAGCAGGCCCTGATCGCGGAGAAGTCGGGCGCGGTCGCCGTCATGGCGCTCGAACGTGTTCCCGCCCAGATCCGCGCCGAAGGTGGCGTGGCCCGCATGGCCTCCCCGAAGAAGATCCGGGAGATCATGGAGACCGTCTCCATCCCGGTGATGGCCAAGTGCCGCATCGGACATTTCGCCGAGGCCCAAGTGCTGGAAGCGCTCGGCGTCGACTATGTCGATGAGTCCGAGGTCCTTACCCCGGCGGACGAGGTCCATCATGTCGATAAGCATGCCTTCAAAGTCCCCTTCGTCTGCGGCGCGCGCAATCTGGGTGAGGCCCTGCGCCGCATCGCCGAGGGTGCGTGCATGATCCGCACTAAAGGCGAAGCCGGCACCGGGGACGTGGTCCATGCGGTGAAGCACATGCGCCAGATCATGGGCGAGATGAAACGCCTTACCGTCTTGAGTGAAGAAGAACTCTACGCCGCCGCCAAGGAACACCAGGCGCCCTATGAGTTGGTCCGCATCGTGGCAAAGAACGGCAAGTTGCCGGTCCCGAACTTCTCAGCGGGTGGCATCGCTACCCCGGCGGATGCCGCTCTTGTTCGCCAGCTTGGGGCGGAAGCTGTTTTCGTCGGCTCCGGCATCTTCATGAAGAACTCATTCGAGTTCGCCGATCCCAAGGAAGCCGAGACCCGTGCCCGCGCCATCGTGCGCGCCACCACGCACTTTGACGATCCCAAGATCCTGCTGGAATGCAGTGAAGAGTGCACCGGCGCCATGAAGGGTCTGGCCGTGGCCGCACTCGACGAGGCCAGCCTGCTGCAGAATCGCGGCTGGTAGGTAAAATGCGCATCGGGGTCCTTGCCATCCAGGGCGACTTCGAAGCCCACCGTCAGCGCCTGGAATCTCTCGGCGCGCAGACCGCACTCATCCGCAAACCGGAAGAACTCGACGCCGTCGACGCCATCGTCATTCCCGGCGGCGAATCCTCCACCATGCTGAAATTCCTCGAGCGCGGCGGCTTCTTTGAAAAGCTGTGCGCATTCGTCAAGACCAAGCCCGCATTCGGCACCTGTGCCGGCGCGATCTTGCTGGCGAAGGACGTGGGCAATCCGCCGCAGGCAAGTTTGGGCGCGCTGGACATCCAGGTCCGGCGCAACGCCTACGGACGCCAGTTGGAAAGCTCCATCCGCCGCTCGGAGACCACGTTGCCGGGCGGGCCGCTGGAAACCGTTTTTATCCGTGCGCCCCGGATCGTCCGTATCGGCAAGGATGTGGAAGTCCTTGCCACGGATCAAGGCCTCCCTGTTCTGGTCCGCCAGGGAAAAATCATGGCGGCGACATTCCATCCTGAGTTATCGTCAGACACGCGGGTGCACGCGGAGTTTCTTAGGTCCGTAAAGAACGGTACGAAGTGAACCATTCATGGCGCTGCTGATCGTCATCGCGGTCCTGGTCGTCGGCAGCGTCCTTTTCTTTAGTCGGGATTGGTTGCCGGTGCTTGCGTCCCTCACGGGTGAGGTCACCGATTCTCAGTTGTCTCTCAATCTCATCTTGCTCGGTGTCGTGTTCGTGTGCGCGCAATTGGCGCTTGGCCTGTTCGTCTGGAAGTACCGGGACCGCGGCCGGCCGCAAGGACCATTTCAGACGCAACCCTCGTGGCGCACGGAACTGATCTGGCTCGTCGTGGCCGCATCGATATTTCTAGGACTGAATCTTGCCGGCACGCGCATGTGGGCAGCCTACAAGCCCAGCGGCCCTTCCTCGCTTCCGGACCCGGTGCGTGTGGAAGTCACCGCAGTGCAATTTCGCTGGTATTTTCGCTATCCCGGCCCCGATGGCGTCTTCGGTCATGTAGACGCTTCCAGGGCCGACGCCTCCCTCGGTGACCCGCTCGGCCTTGACCGTACCGACCCGGCTTCCGCCGATGATCAAGTCAGTTCCGTGCTTCTGTTGCCGGCAGGCCGTGAGGCCGAGCTCACGCTTCGCGCTCCTGACGTGATCCATAGTTTTTTCGTGCCCGCCCTTCGTTTCAAGCAGGATGCCGTCCCCGGCATGAACATTCAGGTCCACGTCACTCCGGCTCAGACAGGACAGTATGAGATCCAGTGCGCCGAACTATGCGGCGTGGGGCACCATCAGATGAATGCGCGTTTGCTCGTCGTGCCGCCGGCGGAGTTCGATCGCTTCTTGAGCGAGGCGCGGAAAAAATGACGGCTCCCGCCGCGGCCATCGAACGCCGCGCCCCTCTCCTCTTCTCCACCGACCATGAAGTGATCGGCCGGCAATACTTCTGGCTGGCGCTGGCGGCCGTTCTTGTGGGAACCATCCTTTCCTTGCTGATGCGCCTTCACGTGGTCTGGCCGGAGATGCAATTTCCTTGGATGGGCGCGATCGGCCCGGACCGTTATCTGGGGTTCCTCACCGTCCATGGGACCATGATGGTCTTCTTCGTCCTGACCACCGCGCCGCAAAACGCGTTCGGCAATCTGTTGCTTCCCTCCCAGATCGGCGCCCGTGGCATGGCCTTTCCCTGGTTGAACCTGTTGTCGTTTTGGCTGACGCTGGCCGCATTCCTGTTCTTGCTCGCTTCCCTCTTCGTGCCCCAGGGAGCTTCCATCTCCGGCTGGACACAATACCCGCCGTTCAGCGCCATTCCAGAGACCGGACCCGGACAGGGGCTGGGTCTCGACGTGTGGCTCGTCAGCATCGGCCTTTTTTGTGTTGCTTCCACTTTGAGTTCGATCAATTTCATGGTGACAACGCTGCGCATGCGGGCCCCGGGCATGACGCTCATGCGCCTGCCGCTTACCGTCTGGAGCTGGTTCGTCACCGCGACGATCACCTTGCTCTCCTTCAGCGTGTTGCTGGCTGCCGTGCTGCTCCTCTTCGCAGACCGCCACTGGGGCACCAGCCTCTTCGTGCCATCCGGAACGGTGATCAGCGGCGTTGTGTCACCGCACACCGGCGGTTCGCCCCTCCTGTGGCAGCACTTGTTCTGGTTCTTCGGACATCCTGAGGTTTACATCGCCATCCTGCCCGGCATGGGCCTGACGTCGCATCTTCTCTCCACGTTTTCCCGCAAACCCGTGTTTGGCTACCGCGCCATGGTCTACTCCTTGCTTGCCATCGCGGTACTTGGGTTCCTGGTCTGGGGCCATCACATGTTCACCAGC
>JACPNP010000031.1:0-49989 GCA_016185365.1 Terriglobales bacterium | reverse complement strand
GCATGAGCCCGTATGCCACCATGGCCTTCTCCACCCTGACCATGGTGATCGCCATCCCCTCATCACTCAAGACCGTCAACTGGCTCGGGACCCTTTGGCGCGGGCGCATTCGCGTGGCTACGCCCTTCTTGTTCTCAGTCGGATTCGTATCGTTGTTTATCACCGGCGGTTTGAGCGGGCCCATCCTCGCCCAACCGCTTCTCGATGCTTATTTGCATGACACCTATTTCGTCGTCGCCCACTTCCACATCATCATGGGAATGGCGGCGATGTTTGCCCTCTTCGCCGCCACGCATTTCTGGTTTCCCCAATTGAGTGGCGGACGCCTCCTGAGCGAATCCCTGGGTCGCGCGCACTTCTGGCTGACCTTCATCGGCGCTTACTGCACCTTCATGCCCATGCACTTCCTCGGCCTCGCCGGACATCCCCGCCGGTTCTCGACTCTTGTGGGCGCGGCGGAGTCGCTGCAGACCCTGATGCCCATCCACCGCTTTGTGACCATCTCGGCCATCATCCTTGCCTCGGCCCAGTTGATCTTCCTGGTCAACTTGATTTGGAGCTGGAAGCGAGGCAGACTTGCAGGTGAGAATCCCTGGCATGCGACGACCATGGAATGGGCGTCTTCCGGCAATGAGCCCATCTCTGCCCATCGCGATCCATATGTTTTCGGCCGGTTCGGAGGCTGTCCCCTGAGCATGGCACGCACGGACAAATCGCCGCCGGCCGCCACACGGCCTGATCTTGGCGGCTTCAGTCCTTCTCCCCCGCATCATCACGGCGGTGAGGACGGCGGATCGCTCCGGCCGAAGGGTGGGTCCGGCGGGAATCCCCGCTTGCGGCGGTATCGCATCGGCCTGGGCTTTGCCCTTGTCTCGGTCTACATGCTTTTCATCGCCATCACCAGCGCCTATGTCTACCGGCAAGGCACCAGCCGTTACGACGAACTCACTTCCACGTACGTCAACGATTGGAAGCCGATGTTCGTTCCGGCGATCCTCTGGTTGAACTCGACCTTGTTGCTGCTGAGCAGCCTGACCCTCGAACTCGCCCGTCGGCAGATAATCCCAGCAGCTCTTTCTTTTACCTGCTGACCGGGACCCACGCGGTTCACCTGTTCGGCGGTCTGGTCGCGTTGCTTTGGACAGTCGCCGCCAATCTGTTGCACCGCCCCTTGCTCTCGCGGCAGATCGCGCTCGACGTTACCGCGTGGTACTGGCACGCGATGGGCCTTCTTTGGCTCTATGTCTTCACATTGATGTTAGTGTTACGCTGATCCCCGATGCGCGCTCTCCACAAACTCGTCCTGTTCCTGGTCCTGGCTGCCGCACCCGCGGCCCACGCCTGCCCCATTTGTCTGGACACCTCCTCCGCCGGCCCGGAATCGTCGCAACGGGCCTTGCGCCGCAGTATCGCGGTGCTCCTCGCGCCAACATTGTTCTTTATGGGACTGGTCGGCGTCGTGGTCTATCGCCATCACGCTCCTGGCGACAACGACTGAGTCCCCCAGGGCGCCATCCCGGCGCCGCGTATAATAAGAGATTCGGCAATGCATTTTTCCGCATCCTGTGGTGATGCTGCGCCGATCAAGGACGGGACTGGGTCGAGCCGATTGAATTCGCAAGAAAGCATCGTTGTCCGCGGAGCGCGGGTCCATAACCTCAAGAATATTGACGTCTCCATCCCCCACAATGCCTTGACCGTGGTCACCGGCGTCTCCGGCTCCGGCAAATCCTCCCTGGCGTTTGACACCGTGTATGCGGAAGGCCAGAGGCGCTACGTCGAATCGCTCTCCGCGTATGCCCGCCAGTTCCTGGAGCGTATTGAGAAGCCGGATGTGGACAGCATTGACGGCATCGCGCCCGGCATCGCCATCCGCCAGAAGAACACCACGCGCAACCCCCGATCGACGGTCGCCACCGCCACCGAGATCTACGACTATCTGCGCCTGTTATTTGCCCGCATCGGGACGACGTACTGCCTCAACTGCGGGCAGGAAGTCCGGAAAGATCCCATCGACCAGGTTGCTGCCGCGGTCCTTGCCATGGAGGGTGGGGCTCGGCTGAATCTTTTGTTCCCCGTGGTCGCCGCGCCGGCGCCGGAAGAGCGCTCTGAGAGACCTAAGAAGCGCACCTCCGCCAAGGCCAGGCAAGCCGCCGCGGAGGCCGCGCTCTCCGCCTCCACGGAGCGCCTCCGTTCCAGGCTCGGTGATCTGCGCAAGCGCGGGTTCTCGCGCCTTTATCAGAACGGCCGTATCTTCGAATTCTCCACGCCGGAATCCCTTCTCGACCTCGACTTCGCGCAGCCGGTGTTTGTTCTCGTGGACCGGATCGTGGTTTCTCCGGATGCCCGCTCCCGCATCGTCGACGGCGCCGAGATCTGCTACCGCGAGGTCGGCGAGGCCATCTTTGAGACCGTGCCCCGCGAGGCCTCAGAGACAAGCCGGCAGTTCCGCTTCTCTCAGCGATTCGAATGCAAGACCTGTCGCATCAAGTACGAAGACCCGGAACCGCGGCTGTTCTCATTCAACAATCCCTTCGGCGCCTGCCCGCGCTGTCAAGGCTTCGGCAACACCATCGATTTCGATCTTGATCTCGTCATTCCTGATAAGACCCGCACCCTTGACCAGGGCGCCATCGAGCCTTGGACCAAGCCCAAGTATCGTGCGCTCTACGCCGATCTGAAAAAGAATGCCCGCGCGCTCGGTGTGCCGCTGGATCTCCCCTGGAGCGATCTGACTCGCGCACAACAGGATGTCGTTCTCGACGGTGATAAGTCTGTGCGCTTTCCCGGGATCAAAGGGTTCTTCGCCTATCTGGAGCGCAAGAAATACAAGCTCCACGTTCGCGTCTTCCTCAGCCGCTACCGGGGATACGCGACCTGCCCCGAGTGTAAAGGTCAGCGTCTTCGCGCCGAAGCTCGGACCATCCGCATCCTCGGCAAGAACATCTGCGACGTCACCGCTATGACTGTGGAAGGCTCGCGCGAGTTTTTCGAAGCGATCCAGCTCACACGTGAGCAGACGGACATTGCCGACAAGGTCCTCCTCGAGATCCGCGACCGTTTGCGCTTTCTGGATGAGGTCGGCCTCGATTACCTCACGCTCGACCGGCTTTCCTCTACACTCTCCGGTGGCGAAGCCCAGCGCATTCAGCTGGCAACATCGCTGGCATCGCGCTTGGTGGGCGCCATGTATGTGCTCGATGAGCCTTCCATCGGCCTGCATACCCGCGACACCGAGCGCCTCATCCGCATCCTCCACGGTTTGCGCGACCTGGGCAACACCATCCTTGTGGTCGAGCACGATCCTGAGGTCATGCAGGCCGCCGACCATATCCTCGACCTCGGCCCGGGTGCCGGTGAGCACGGCGGACGGGTCGTCGGCGTAGGCACTCTGGAACAGATCCGCCATCTGCCGCAATCTCTGACCGGGCGCTACCTGAGTCAGGAACTGCGCATCCAGTTGCCGGCTGCGCGCCGCGCACCCTCACTGCACAGGCTCAAGTTGTTTGGTGCACGCGCCAACAATCTCAAGCGGGTAGCCGTTGAGGTCCCACTCGGCATGCTGGTCGCCGTCACCGGCGTCTCCGGCTCCGGCAAATCCACACTGGTGCATGAAGTGTTGTATAAGGCCCTTGCTTCCTCGCTGGGGATCAACGCCGGCGGGAATCCCCTTGGAACTTACGACCGGATGGATGGGGTCAAGTACTTGAATGACGCCGTGCTGGTCGATCAATCCCCCATCGGCCGCACCCCGCGCTCCAATCCGGTGACGTACATCAAAGCGTTCGACGCCATCCGTGAACTGTTCGCCTCGACTCCGGAAGCCCACAAGCACGGGTTTGCTGCCGGGCATTTCTCATTCAATATCCCCGGCGGTCGTTGCGAGGCCTGTGCCGGCGACGGCACTGTGACCGTGGAGATGCAGTTCCTGGCGGATGTGGAACTCATTTGCGAAGACTGCAAGGGCGCGCGCTTCAAGCCGGAGGTCCTCGCCGTCCGCCACAAGGGAAAGAACGTCCATGAGGTCTTGGACCTCACCGTCAAGGAATCCTTGCAGTTCTTTTCCGGATACACCAAGATCACAGACAAACTACGCGTGCTCGAAGAAGTCGGTCTTGGCTACCTGCGGCTCGGTCAATCCGCCACCACGCTTTCCGGCGGCGAGGCCCAGCGCATGAAATTGGCCGCGCATTTGCAACCCCGGCGTGAGCTGGCTGCGTCGAATGGGGAACATGCCCAGGCGGCAGACAAGGCGAAGCGCTCCGACCGGACTCTCTACATCTTCGATGAGCCGACGACCGGACTTCACTTCGACGATGTCAGTAAATTGCTCTTCGCCTTCCGCCGGCTTTTGGACCGGGGCGCGTCCATCCTGGTCATCGAGCATAATCTGGATGTGATCAAGAACGCGGACTGGATCATTGATTTGGGGCCGGAGGGCGGTGACAAAGGGGGAGAGATCGTGGCGGTCGGCCCGCCGGAGGACATCATGCGAAATGCCCGCTCCCATACGGGAAAATGGCTGGCACGGGCCTTGGGTCGTGCGGCCGCAACAAATGGTGGACTGAGGATAAAATCTCGATGAGGCGGCCCTTATTCGTCGCGTATCTTCTGACGGCCTTGGTCGTCATGGCTTCGAGTGCATTGCCCGGCCAGACTCGCGGAAAAACGAAGAGGCCTGCAAAGAAGCCTGCGTCTGTGTCTAGTGCGGCGATTCCTCCCGCAGTCCTCCAGGCTGAGACTGCGATTGAAAAGAAGGACTACGCGGCCGCGGAGCGATTGTTGACCTCCCACACCACGGACCAGCCCAACGACTTCCGCGCCTGGTATGACCTTGGCTTTGTCTACAAAGTGACCCAGCGCGAAGGACTGGCGATCGATGCCTATAAGAGGTCCCTTGCCGCCAATGCCGACGAGTTTGACACCAACATGAACCTCGGCGAATTGCTTCTGGCAACGGGCAAGGCGCCGGAAGCGCTTCCCTATCTGCTGGCAGCCACCAGGCTCAAGGATGATCCGCAAGCATTTCTCCTGAAAGCCGCTGCGTTGGAAGACACCGACCCCGCCGGCGCGCTTGAGGCGTATCGTCACTCCCTGGCGCTTCGCCCGGGGAACCTCGATGCGCAGATTCGTATCGGCGCGCTTCTGGAAAAGGCCGACAAGCCCGCGGAGTCGGAAGCAGCCTACAAGGCAGCTCTGGCCATCGATCCAGCGGCTGCCGACGCCCTGATCGGCCTGGTCAATCTTTACACCGCTTCAGGGCGGCTTCCGGAGGCGGAATCGACCCTCCGTGGCTTGATCCGCGTCCGGCCGGAAGACACGACCCTGCGGGTACAGCTTGTTCGGGTGCTGTTCAAGTCGGGAAAGAACGAGGAAGCGACGACGGAACTGGAGGCCGCCTATGCCGCGCATCCCCAAGACCTGAAATTGTTGCGCGAGCTGGCCGCGGCGCAGTCGGCCGCCCGCAGATTTGATGCGGCCCAGGCGTCCTACGCTCGTCTGGTCGAGTCTTACCCGCAAGACGTTGCGGTGCGGCTGGGATTTGCCAACGCCCTGATGCACAACCTTAAGTACGCGGAAGCCGAGCGCGAATTCGTCCAGGCACTCAAGTTGGATAGTAAGAACCCGGAAGCCCTGGGCAATCTCGCGTTATGTTCCTCGCAGAACAAACATTATGCGATGGCGATCCAGGCTTTGGACATGCGCGCGGCGCTCGCGGCGGAGACCCCGGCCACCTTGTTCCTTCGCGCGACGGCCTACGATAATCTCAGGGCCTATAAACCGGCGGCGGAGTACTACAAAAAGTTCCTGGAGGTCGCCGCGGGTCGTTATCCCGATCAGGAATTCCAGGCCCGACATCGGTTGATCGCCATCGAGCCGAAAAATAAGTGATGCCCATGCTCCGGTCCTTGCCGCTATTTCTGTTCCTGGCGATCACGCTTTCGGCGTCCGTCAAAACGCCGGAAGAACGCCTGGCCGAGCGCAAAGCCAGGGCCGAGCAGATGCAATCCCATGAGCGCGGCAAGATCTATTCTGAGATCGCTCGCGAATTGGCCGAGATCGCGAACCGGAGGTTTGCCGACGGAGACAGTGAGAAAGCGCAGGCGGCGGTCCAAGAAGCTGTGTCCTTCGCGGAGAAGGCCGGGGATGCCGCCGCCGAACGCGGAAAGAGGATCAAGGACACTGAGATCAATCTACGCGCCTGCGCCCGCCGTCTTCAGGACATCGCCCGCACCCTTTCCGTGGTCGATCGCGATCCGGTGAAATCCGCCGCGGATGAGATCAACAAGATCCGCGACCGATTGCTCTCGGTGATGTTTGCGCCGAAAAGGAAACAATGAAGCGGCCCTGGATCCTGGTTCTGACGATCTTGGCCATGCTTGCACTCCCGTCCGTCGCCCAGAAGCGCGACCCTTTGAACGAGCTGGAGTCCGACCAGTTGCGCGAAGCCTACGACGACCCGGAGAAGCGGCTCAAGCTGATGCTGACCTTCGTGCAGAAGCGCATTCTGGCGGTCGAAGGGGCCCGTACCGACGCCTCTCTGAAAAGCGACCGGGGAAAGGTCCTGCATCAGCGCCTCGACGACTTCTCCGCGCTTGCCGAATCCTTCGAGGACAACCTTGACATGTTTACTCGCCACCGCGTCGACCTGCGCAAGGTACTTGTTCTGGTCGTGCCCGCCTATGAGGACTGGGTGCGGCGCCTGCAAGCCTTCAAAGACGCGACCTCGGAAGACGAACGTCGTCCTTACGAATTCGCGCTGCAGAACGCCATGGAGACGGCGCAGGACGGCCTCGAGACCGCGCGCGAGCTGGTGGTCAAACACAAACAGATGGCGGAAGAGTCGAAGAAAAAGAAGTGACCATGCGCGGCAACGTCTCCCCCAGGCTCCAGCGGATATTTCACGAACAGTACCGGCGCATCCGGCCCCGCGCGCCCATGCCGGAGATCCGCATCACCTTTTATCACTTCGCCAATCTCACCAACACCATTCGCCTGCGGGAGGGACGCATCCTTGTCCGTCTCAGTGACCTCCTCGATGGCGCACCGGCGCCCGTCTGGCAGGCCATCGCCCATATCCTGCTGGCCAAGCTGTATCGCAAAGAAATTGAAAAGGGGCAACTCGTCCGTTATCGCCGCCATGTGGGCAGCCGCGCGGTGACGGAAAAGGCCCACCAGATACGCAAGATCCGCGGACGAAAGCTTTTGGCGGCGCCGAAAGGCCATGTCTATGACCTGGAGGAGATCTTCGAGGATCTTAATCGTCGTTTCTTTCATGGCCTGATGGCCCGTCCCAGCCTCGGCTGGGGCCGGGACCGTTCTCGCCAGAGCCTGGGCCACTACGATCCCGCCCACAACGCGATCCTGGTCAGCCGCATCTTTGACGATGCTCGCGTGCCGCGCTTCGCTCTGGAATACCTTCTCTTCCACGAGATGCTCCACCTCCGGCATCCGGTCAAGCTGCGTGGCAGCCGCCGCTGCGTCCACAGCCGCGAGTTCCTGGCCGAGGAGCGCCTGTTCCCGCACTTTGAGCAGGCCAAGGCCTTCTTGAAGCGGCTTTGACCCGCCCGTGCGATTGACGCTGCGTCAGGGTACGCGTAGAATCTAATATTGAAATTGAATTTCATTTTCATTTTCAATTAGGACGGTATGCTTCAGGCCCTCATCATCACTCTCCGCGAAGGCGTCGAGGCCGCGCTCATCATCGGCATCGTCCTTGCCTATCTGAATAAGACCGGCCGACTCCACCTCAAGAGGACGGTCTACGCCGCCTTGGGCGCCGCCGTGGCCGCCAGTGTGGCCGGCGCGGTCATCCTTTCCCGGCGGAACCTGAATCAGGAGATCTTCGAAGGCGTGGTGATGCTGGTGGCCGCCTTTTTTGTGGTCACCATGATCGTCTTCATGGCGAGAGCCGCCAAGACCCTTAGGAAGGACATTGAATCCCGGGTCGACTCCCAGGCCGGCCCCGGTTCCACCATCGGCCTGTTTCTCTTCGTTTTCTTGATGGTCTTTCGCGAAGGTGTGGAGACCGTGCTCGTCCTTGCGGCCGTGCAATTGACCACCAGTGAATTATTGAGTTTCCTCGGCACCCTGGCCGGCCTTGCCCTTTCGGTCCTGTTCGGCGTGATGTTCGTGCGTGGCAGCGTGCGCATCGACCTGCGCAAGTTCTTTAAGGTCACGACTGTGATCCTGGTCTTTGTGGCGATACAGCTGACGATCTCCGGCCTCCATGAACTTTCCGAAGGCGGCGTGATTCCCTCCAGCAAGCAGGCCATGGCGCTGATCGGTCCCATAGTCCGCAATGACGTGTTTTTCTTCATCACCATGATCGCCCTCGCGGCATTGATGGTGCTGTTCGAATCTCGTAAGTCGGCTCCTGGGTCCTTGCCGGACGCGGCGTCCTCCGCCGAGAAGCGAAAGGCAAAATGGTTGGCCCATCGCGAGCGGCTGTGGACCACCTCGGTGTATGTTTCTTCATTCGTTTTCATCGTTTTGGTCACGGCACAATTCATCTACGCCAAAAGCGCTTCGGCCCTCTCCCCTTCCCTGCCCCTGACATTTACGAACGGCAAAGCCGTCCTCGACGTCTCCGACATGCGCAACAGCGAACTGCGCCGTTTTGCTGCGACGCTTCATGGTCACGAAATCCGTTTCTTGGTCTATAAGAAACCGGACGGTAAGCTGGTTACGGTGATGGATGCCTGCGCCATCTGTGGCTCGGTGGGCTTTTACAACAGCGGCACGCAGGGGCTGACCTGCAAGAATTGCAATGCCCCGATCAATCCGGACTCGGTGGGATCGGGTGGCGGTTGCAATCCGGTCCCTCTGGTCACGCATATCGATGGCTCGACCGTGACGGTTACGGAACTGGACCTTGCCACCGGCGCCGGCCAGGTCAAAGAGTAGCGCGATGTTTCTTCGCCTTCTCTATCAATCGTTCCTGCGGCAGAGGCGGCGCAAGATGTTGGCGGGGCTGGCCGTGATGCTCGGAATGACCATAGTCACGGCCATGGTCGCCGTTGGCATCGACGTGGGTGACAAGATCAATCGCGAATTCTCCGCGCTCGGTCCTAACATCGTCGTCTACCCCCAGGAAGACACGTTGGATCTCCAGATCGGGGGCGTGTCCCTCAAACCGGCCTCCGAGGGCGCCTATTTGAAGGAATCTGATCTTGTTCAGATCAAACATACGTTTTGGGCGCACAACATCCAGGCGTACTCTCCTTTTCTTTATGCGGAACTCAAGCTTGGATCCGGCGCGGACGTCCCCCTGATCGGTACGTACTTCGACAAGCCGGTCCCCCTTGAATACGAGACCATCACCACCGGGGTGCGTAAGACCCATCCCTGGTGGCAGGTACGGGGTGCCTGGCCCATGGATGACTCCACGGACGTATTGATCGGCCGCCGCTTGGCTGCAAAGCTTGCGCTTTCTCCCGGAAGCAAGATCGAGTCCTCCGGCCGCGTGTTTCGCGTTGCCGGGGTCCTTTCTACCGATGGAGCGGAGGATGACGCCATCATCGCTCCCATTGCATTGGTGCAACAAGTGATCGGTCGCCCTGGCGCCGTCCGGCGTGTCCTGGTCCGTGCCTTGACCAAGCCCGAGGATGACTTTGGCCGCCGCGACCCGCAGTCCATGTCGGGTGAGGTGTTGGAACGGTGGATGTGCTCGCCTTACGCCAACACCATTGCCCATCAGATCAGTCAGGCGGTCCCCGGCGCACAGGCCGAACAGATCCGCCAGGTCGCCCAGAATGAAGGGGTCCTGCTCTCCCGCATCTCCGGCCTGATGTGGTTGGTGGCGCTGGCTGGCTTTGGTGCGTCGACGCTGGCCGTGGCCTCGGCTATGGCCACCACGATCTTTGAGCGCCGCCGCGAGATCGGCCTGATGAAGTCCCTGGGCGCGGGCCAGGGTCTGGTCGCGAGCCTCTTCCTTGCGGAAGCATTCCTGCTGGCGTTGGCGGGTGGTCTTGCCGGCTATTTCCTTGGCGGATTGCTGGCGCGCCGGATCGGCCTGGCGGTTTTCAGCAGTTCCATCGCCGTACAACCCGTCCTCTTGCCGTTCATTCTGATGTTGGCTGCGGTGGTCACGTTCGCCGGCAGCCTGGCGGCCATCCGCAAGGCCGTGCGCTTTGACCCCGCCGTCATCTTGCGCGGAGAAACCGCATGAAGTCTCGTTCCTTCTCCCCCATGTTCTGGCGCATGTTGTGGCGCAACGCCACCGTGCGGCGCGGACGTTCCTTGACCGCGGCTCTCGCTCTCGCGGTTGCCGCGGCAACTTCGACGGCGCTGCTTGATCTCTACATCGACCTCGATGCCAAGCTCAATAAGGAATTCCGTAAGTTCGGCGCGAACGTGATCGTCATTGCCGCCGAAGGTGGCGATCTTGCCGTCGCTGACATCCAGAGGCAGCTCGCTGACGGTGACATCGTGGTCCCCCTCGGATACGCCGCCGCCAAGTCTGCGTCCGGGCAGCCCGTGGTCGTAGCCGGGACGGACATCGCACTCCTTCGCCGCATCAACAGCGCCTGGTCGGTGACCACGATCGCTCCCGGCGGCGATGCCATGGTAGGAATCAAGGCTGCCGCAGCCATCGCCCGGGATCCCGCGCCTGTCACCCTGAGTTTCAAGGGCCGCGAGTTGGCTCTCAATGTCTCCACACAGGTCAAGAGTGGAGACACCGAAGATAGTCAGATCTTTATCCCCATCAGCGCATTCCATGATTGGACGGGACTTCAGCCGACCACCTTTCAGATCCTGGTCAACGGTTCCCCGCTCCAGATCCAGGCGGCGCTGGAAAGGCTTCGCTCTGCGCTTCCCCAGGCGGAAGTCCGGCCTGTGCGTCAGGTCTCGGAAGCACAGACCCGGGTCCTGAGCAAGACCCGTGGCATCATGCTGGCCTCCGCCATCCTGATCGCTTTTTTGGTCGCCCTCTGCGTGTTGGCCACATTGACGGCGAGCGTCCTCGAGCGCCGCAAGGACTTCGCCGTGATGAAGGCGCTGGGCTCGTCGCAGTGGGAAGTCAACCGCCTGTTCCTCATGGAGGCCCTTTTGCTTGGTATTCTCGGAGGAGTGGCCGGATCGGTCATCGGGATGGGATTGGCGGCATGGATCGGCCGCGTGAACTTCCAGGCAGCGGTCGAACCGCGGCTCATCGTGTTTCCCATTGTTCTGGGTGGTTGCGTCTTGCTTTCCCTGATCAGTGCGGCTCTGCCGCTGGCGCGCTTGCATCGCATCCAGCCCGCGGTGATGTTGAAAGGCGAATAAGCGGATGTCCATCGAATTGGTCCAGGTCGTGAAGACGTACCCCGCGCGCGAGGACACGGACGCCTCCGTCGTCCGCGCTTTGGACAACGTCTCCATCAAAGTGGACTCCGGCGAATGGCTGGCTGTGATGGGCCCATCGGGCTCCGGCAAGTCCACTCTGGTCAATCTGATCAGCTGTTTGGATCGGCCGGACTCAGGCAGGATACTGATCGACGGCCAGGACCTTGCGCCGCTCTATGATTCGCGGAACGACTTGAATCGCTTCCGCGCCGAGAAGATCGGCCTCATATTCCAGCAATTCCACCTCATCCCGTATCTGACCGCGCTGGAGAACGTCATGCTGGCCCAGTACTTCCACAGCATGACGGACCAGGTTGAGGCCCGCGCGGCCCTGGAACGCGTGGGTCTGGCGGACCGGATGCACCATCTCCCCTCACAGCTCTCCGGCGGCGAACAACAGCGGGTCTGCATCGCGCGTGCCCTGATCAACGACCCCAAGATCATCCTCGCGGATGAGCCCACCGGAAACCTCGACGCGCAGAACGAAGAGATCGTGCTGCGCATCCTGACCGGACTTCACCAGCAGGGCCGTACCATCGTCATGGTGACCCACGATCCCGTCGTCTCCCGCCTCGCCGACCGCCGTATAGAACTCCACCACGGCAAAGTGGCCACTCAGGACGTCTTCGAGATGACCGATCAGGAGATGTATGACGAGGTGCTCGAAGAGATCTGGATCCTGATGGAGAACGACGAGCGCGCCGAAGTCGAGCGCATGGACATGACCGGCGCCCTGCCCGCCTCCATCACCATCGACAAGATGCTCAGCATGGGGCTGATCACCCGTCAGGCGCACAGCGCCGAAGCGCCTCATACGCACAAATTAGTCTTGAACCGCTGCCATGAAGTCATCCACCCCCACGGCGAGCATCCACCCGAACATGGCACGGACGTAATCTATTTCACCGAGCGTGGCCGCCGCCGCGCGGAAGATGTGATCCGTCGACACCGCCTGGCTGAACGCCTTTTCATCCAGACGTTTCTGGTGGTGGACGAGCAGGAAGTGGAACAACAGGCCTGCAAGTTCGAGCACATCCTCTCCCCCGAGGTCACCGATCGCATCTGCACCTTTCTCGGCCACCCCGAGACTTGCCCGCATGGCTCGCCCATCCCGCGCGGGACGTGTTGCCAGAATGTTGTCGCCAAGGCCGGCGATTGATGCCTCCGCGGCCATTCCCGGCCGCGCGTCTCTTATAATCAAAGATTACCGTTCGCACGTGGAGAATCGATGGGCGCGCCCCCGGAAATGAAGGCAACACTCAATCTTCCCAAGACAGACTTCCCCATGAAGGCCAACTTGCCCCTGAACGAGCCCAAGTGGCTCGAGCGCTGGGAGGCCGAAAAGCTTTACGAGAAGATCCGGGAAGTGCGCAAGGGTGCGCCTCTTTACGTCCTCCATGATGGACCTCCCTACGCGAATGGTCCTCTGCACCTCGGCCACGCCCTGAACAAGTCCCTGAAGGATTTCGTGGTCAAGACCCGGTCCATGGCCGGCTATGACTCGCCCTATGTCCCCGGATGGGACTGCCACGGCCTGCCAATCGAGATCAAAGTGGATGAATCCCTCGGCCGCAAAAAGCTCGAGATGGCCGCCATTGATGTGCGCAAGGCCTGCCGCCAGTATGCGGAAAAGTATCTTGACCTCCAGCGCGAGCAGTTCAAGCGTCTGGGTGTGTTCGGCCGCTGGGATCAGCCCTACTCCACGATGACCCCGCAGTATGAATCGGTCATCATCCGCACGTTTTACGATTTCCTGGAGAGCGGCGCGGTTTACAAGGGCCTGAAGCCCGTCTATTGGTGCATCCATGACCGCACCGCGCTGGCGGAAGCGGAGGTCGAGTATGCCATGCACACCAGCCCCAGTGTGTATGTGAAGTACGCGCTGACCAGCGACCCCGCTAAGATTGACACTGCGCTCGCTGGAAAAATGGTCAACACCATCATCTGGACCACTACGCCTTGGACTTTGCCGGCATCGATGGCCGTGGCCTTCCACCCGGCTTTCACTTACGTCGCCCTTGAGTCGCACGGCGAGATCTACGTCGTGGCGGAGGAACTGGCTGAAGCTACCGTCAGGAATTGCGGCCTGACGGATGCAAAGGTGACCGCCCGCTTTCCCGGCGTCCGGCTGGAATACGTCACGTTCCGGCACCCATTCCTCGACCGCGGCATCCTTGGGGTCCTGGCGGAATACGTCACCACGGATCAAGGCACAGGCGCCGTCCACACCGCGCCGTCTCACGGAGCGGACGATTTCTATACCGGCGCCAAATACAAGCTCGACCAGACCTGCAATGTGGACGCGGGCGGACACCTGCGCAACGGCCTTCCTGAATACGACGGTAAGACTGTCTTCAAGGCGAATGGACCGATTGTGGAGTTGCTCAAGTCGCGCGGGGTGCTGCTCGCCAGCGGCAAGATCGAGCACAGCTATCCCCACTGCTGGCGCTGCCACAACCCGGTGATCTTCCGCGCCACCGAGCAGTGGTTCATCTCCATGGAGGCGCCCATGCACGGTTCCACCTTCCGCCGGCGCGCCTTGGACGAGATCAAAAAGGTGAAGTGGGATCCCCCGTGGGGCGAAGAGCGCATCGCCAACATGATCGCCACTCGTCCCGATTGGTGCATCAGCCGCCAGCGGGTCTGGGGCACCCCCATCGCCGTCTTCTTCTGCGCGGACGAGGCTTGCAATGCCTTGCTCCTCGATAAGAAAGTGGATCAGGCGGTTGTAGATCTCTTTGCCAGCGAAGGCGCGGACGCCTGGTACATCCGGGAAGCCGAGTCGATCCTCCCCGCGGGCACGAAGTGTCCTAAGTGCGGAGGTACAAGGTTCCGCAAGGAGATGGACATCATCGACGTGTGGTTCGAATCCGGCGCTAGCAGTCTCGCCGTTCTCGGCCATGAGTCCGGTCTTCCTTGGCCCTCCGATCTATATCTCGAAGGGGGCGACCAATATCGCGGGTGGTTCCACTCGTCTCTGCTCTGCGCCGTCGGCGTGCGTGATCAGGCGCCCTATCGCGGCGTGGCCACCAATGGCTGGACCCTCGACCCGCAAGGGCGCGCCATGTCCAAGGCCCTGGGCAACGGCGTGGATCCGGTGGACATCGCCAAGCGCTTGGGCGGTGAGATCGTGCGCATGTGGGTGGCGTCCGTGGACTTCCGCGAAGACGTGATCTGCTCGGAAGAATTGATGCAACGCGTGGCCGAGAACTACCGCAAGATCCGCAACACCTTTCGCAACATGCTGGCCAATCTTTACGACTTCTCTCCCGCGGACGCGATCCCCTTCGCGGAGATGGAGTCGCTCGACCAGTACATGCTCATGCGGACTGCGGAACTAAGCTCGCAGGTGCAGTCCTGGTATGAGGAGATGCAGTTCCACCGTGTCTACCACCGTGTGAACGAGTTCTGCGTCGTGGATCTGAGCTCGCTTTATTTCGATGTAATCAAGGACAGGCTATATACCTTTGCCCCGCGTTCCAGGGCTCGCCGTTCGGCGCAGACCGCCATCTGGCGCATCGCGGAGACCATGGTCCGTCTTCTCGCGCCCATGATGAGTTTCACGACCGAGGAAGTCTGGCAATTCCTGCCCAAAATGCAGGACCGTCCTGCCAGTGTGCACTTGGCCCTGTTTCCGAGACACAACGCTGTCTTCGGTGAAGAAGTCGGCGCCTCCACCCTGGAGTCCCTGGCCGCTCATTGGACATTCCTGATGAGTGTTCGTGAAGAGGGTCTCAGGCAGCTTGAGATCGCGCGCCAGGCCAAGACCATCGGCAGTTCCCTGGAAGCGGTTTTGGTCATCGCCGCTGCGGGTCCGGCATTTGATCAGATATCGTCCCGCGTCACCGCCCTGCGTTCCTTGCTGATCGTCTCCGGCGTGTCTGTCGAAAAACTCGAGGGTAACGGTTCCACACCGCTGCGGATCGAAGTCCGCAATGCCCCCGGGGTGAAGTGCGAGCGTTGCTGGAACTATTCTTCTTATGTCGGAGAAAATAAAGAATATCCTACTGTATGTGAACGCTGCACCGCCGCCTTGGCGGAGATGGGATGACCGGGTATGCAGGGACTACGACGCCCCGGAAGATTCGGCGCCCATGTGTTGGGTTCATTGCTGGTGTTGGCCGCCGATCAACTCAGCAAGAACCTGATCGAACGCCGCATTCCTCTACACGAGACCGTTCCGGTGATACCGGACTTTTTCAGTCTGAGTCACGTTTTGAATCGTGGCGCTGCCTTTAGCCTCTTTGCCCACATGGACCCGGAATATGTCCGCGGCGGCCTGATCGTGTTTTCATTTCTGGTCGCGATGGCGGTGACCGTTGCCCTGTGGCGGTTGTCGGCCGGTTTCAGCCGCGTCTCCATCGCATTGTCATTGATCCTGGGCGGGGCCTCAGGGAATCTGCTGGATCGGATAGTACGCGGCAGTGTGGTGGACTTCCTGGCATTTCAGTTCGGCTCCTACCACTGGCCGGACTTCAATGTGGCGGACAGCGCCATCGTCATAGGTGCTGGTTTGCTGATGTTGGATGTGGTCTTGGGCGAACGGAAGCCTTCGCCACCGCCTACTGTGCCTGATTAGCGGCCCGAGCGACCTTGTCTCCGTACAACTGCTTGTACACGCGCACGTTCCGCATGATCGCCTGGACGTACTCCCGCGTCTCGGTGAATGGGATCGACTCCACAAACTCCGGGATATCGCGGTACGGCCCGGCCGCCAGCCAATCGGTCACGCGATCGGGACCCGCGTTGTAAGCGGCCAGCGCATACTCCACTTGCCCGCCGTTCTCATCCAGCATCTCGCGGAAATAACGCGTGCCCAGTCTCAGGTTGGCGTTCGGATCGAGTAACGATGCCGTCGAATACGGTTTCAATTTGATGCGATGCGCCACCTGCCGCCCGACGCTGGGCAGCAATTGCATCAGTCCATACGCATTCGCTCGCGACACCGCCTGCGGGTTGAACTCTGATTCCTGTCGGATCAACGAAGCCACCAGATACGGGTCCAGCGCATTTTCCTGCGCTTGCCGCTCCAGCACCGGCCAATAGGCGCGCGGGAAGAGCCCTTCGAGGATCGGGCGCGGGAACGCGGCCAGGTCGGTCGCGAAATAGGAAGGGATGGCGCGCTTCAATGTTTGCAGCGCTTGCGCATGCCGCCCGGCTTCCTCTTGCATGCGCGCCAGTTCCGTCAAAGCCCATTTGTTGTTCGGGTCGAACGCCGCCGTCTGCAATTCTTTGATGGCATAGTCACTCAGCCCGGCATTCGAAAGCAGTCTCGCTTTTTGCAGGCGGATGTGGGTCACGCCCTCGGCCGACGCGGGATAGACCGGTGGAGAAGCCGTTTGCGGGATGGCTTGTAACAGCGCTTCGGGTTGATCGGGCCCGTCGCCGATCGCCTCCAGACGCTCTTGCGCTAATCCGGCATAATAATAATTGCGGAACCGCGATGTGATCTTGTTGTAATACGCACGCGCTTTCGTAAGCTGCTGGTCTTGCTCCGCCAACCGTCCGCGCCAATACAACGCATTGGCCGCCTCCTGCGAACTTGGGAAGCGCGCGATCTGCTGCTCGAACAACCGTTTGGCCGTGTCCCACTGCCCCGCCCGATACGAGAACCATGCGACTTTCCAGTGGGCGGTCGCGCCCTTGCCGTCGGGAAAGCGCTGCGCGACCTGGTCGTAGTATGGGCTCGCCTGGGCATAGTCTTTTCGCAGCAGGAACTTGTTGCCCATGCTCATCAGCGTTTCTTGCAGCCACGGACTACCGGGCGCAAGCGCCCCCAACTCATTCAAATACGATTGCTGCGCCGCATCGTCATTTGCGCTGCGCGCGATCTCCGCCAATAGATAGAGCCGGCGCGCTTTGCTTTCGGGCTCCGCGCCGCTCAGATCCATGGAAACGAGAACAGTCTGTGCCTCGCTGTCCTTCTTCGACTTCTGCAATGCTTCTGCCAGTGAGACACGCAGAGAGAGGTCGGGCTTATCGTTCGCCTCGATCAGGGCTTTGTACTCCTTGATCGCCGCCGCATACGACCCGCCTTTCAACAACAGGTCGGCCCGGGTCTTGCGTAGTTCCGGCGTGCCCGCGTCATTCAGACTGTCCAACCTCGGTCCCGCTTCAGCGTCCAGGCCGCTCAACGGCATATTGAAGTACACATTGCGGAACGCTTCGATCGCTTTCGCGTTCTGCCCAAGGCCCTGATATCCCTTTCCGATGATCAATTCCAGGTCTGAGCGCGCCGGCACGCGCTGGGCCTCGATCACCGCCACCGCATCTTCATAGGCGCCGGCCTGGATCAACGCCGTCGCCTGCATCGCGGCTGCATCCCGCGCCCACACCGAGCCGGGGTTCTTCTTTCCGAAGCCGTCCAGCACCAGCACCACGTCCTTCGGCTGGTCCATCGCGCGATACGCCGTCGCCAGCAGATAGTCGACGTAATCACTCAGAATGGCCGCCCGCAGACGCGCTTCCTTCAACGCCGCAATGGCTTTCGGATAGTCCGGCTTGTTGTCCGTCAACCGCGCGGCGCCGAGCGCGAGCCACGCCAACGCGCCGGCGTCTTCATTTGCGTGTTCTTTGGCGTATCGCTCCACGCCTTTGTAGGCCGCGTCGGAATGGGTCTCCATCAGCTGACGGGCCATGGGCTTCAATTCCGTCGAGGCCACGAAGGCCTGCGTCGCGCGCTTGATGCGCGCGGCCTCGGCCAGCACGCGCTGCCGCTCCGCCGCGCGTGCCCGCGCCGATGGCCGGGATTTCTTGGCTGACTTTTTTTGCGGAGTGGCGCTCTTTGACTTTGCCTGGGCGTGAAGGGGCAGAGTGCCCGGCAATATCAGGCTAAGGATCAGGGTCAGACTGATGAGCTTGCGAGACTGCACACCACAAGTTTACTGCGGAAATCCTCCGCCGAGCAGCGCAGGGTCGTTATCAGCGAGGATACGTACCACTTCACGGGCAAAATAATTGGCGCTGGCCGCCGAGGTCGAGCCGTACCGTTTCTCGTAAGTGGCCCGGCTCTTGTCGATGTCTTCCTGCAAGCGCTTGTAAATGTCCTTGTTCGCCCTTCCCTCCGTCACTTTGGCCTGGTTGTACAGCTTGATCTCGTCCACCAGAAGCTTGGCAAATCGCTTGGCTTTCTTGTGCAACTCCTGGTCTTCCGGCGACAACCCGGCCAGGTCCGCACCCGAGGATGCGGAAGATGGCGTCGGCGCGGCCGCGGGAGGTGGCGGTGGCGGTGCTGCAACCGGAGCAGGCGGCGGTTCGGCTGCAGCGGCCGCCGCGTCGGCAGCGGCTTCCACCGCGCCTCCCACCATCTTCCGCAACGCCAGGATTTCGAGCCAGCTTGCGGCCGAACGCACCAGGACCCGGGCCGCGGAGGTGTCGGACGTTCCCGGTGTCGAGGTGCCCGCGTCCGTGTAGATTATCGCGGCTACTTTGTCGCGAACCACCAGGGGCAGCACCAGGGCATTGCCGTCGACCGGATTGCCGTTCGTGCTGATGAATTGTGATGAGAACTCGGCTGCGGCAGCCGACACAGGCTCCTTGTCCTGCATCGCGCGCCCGGCCAGCCCGGAGGATCCGGAGAGCACCATACCCTTCACCGCGCCGTCATCGGCAAATCCTCGGCATTGCCAGCCTGTCAGGTTTCCGCCCTTCGCGACGAACAGAGCGGCCCGGGCATTCGATTGCGCGATCCCGTCCAGCAGGTTCCGCAGGATATCGGCTTGGCCTTCCGCGTCATAGATCGACGCCACGGAAGCAAACAGGATGTCAGTCGGGGCGGTGCCGGGTGCGAACCTCGGATTCGCGGCCTTGCTTTCTGCATCCGCCAGGGCAGTCTTGAGTTCCTCGACCTTTTTTTCAGCTCCCGCTGCCCGCTTCTCGGCCGCTGCGAGTCCGGCGGAACTGGCGTCCGCAGCCTCCACCAGCGGCATCACCGCTTCGATCACTTCCTGTGCGATGGTCTGGCGCAGGCTCGCCATGCGCGCTTCGAACACGTCCTCCAGCGCATGCTCTACCGCCTTCGTGACCTGGTCCTGGTTTGCCATGAGGAATCCCGAGTATCGGGATTATATGGCGCGGGCGGTCACTGTCAACATCACCCTTTAGTCCACGACGACTTTCCCGCGCATCTGGTCATGACGGGGCCCGCAGATCACGCCGCACTCCACCGTGAAGTTCCCCTTCCGGCCCGTGGGAAGCCGGAAGGTGGCCGTCATGCCCGGTTGGATGGACTCCGACACGTTAAGGTCAGGCACATCGAATCCGTGCTGCACGTCTGTGGTCGTGACTTCCAGCACCACATTCTCGCCCTGTCGCACGTGGATCTCCGCCGGCTCGATACTGTACTTTTTCATGACTACTTTGATGGTGCGAGCGGGGCCTTCATGCTTGCTGCAGCTCAAGGGCGTGCATGCAAGAACGGCGCAGAAGACGTACAATGCGGTTTGGGTCCGGCTCACTTTTACATTGCTCCTGCATTGGGTTTCGGCATTGGGGTTAGATGCTTGGGCATTACCAAGGTCATCCGGGGTTCCGCGGTATTTAGGAAAATTATTGCATCCGTGACGTATGGAAACCATCGAAAACAAAGTGACGGGAGATACCGGCGAAGAGCTGGCGCTCGTGCTTTCGGCCCGCGGCGGCGATATCAACGCCTTCGAGAGATTGCTGAAAAAGTACGACCGGAATGTCTTCCGCATCGCGCAACACATCACGCAGAACCGTGAGGACGCCGAGGACGTCGTCCAGGATGCTTTCCTGAAAGCGTACGAGAAGTTGGACCAGTTCCAGGGCAATTCCAAGTTCTATACCTGGCTGGTCCGTATCGCTGTCAACGAAGCGTTGATGAAGCTGCGCAAGCGGAAGTCAGACAAGACCGTCTCCATGGACGATGAGGTGGAGACGGAAGATGGCACGCTCACGCGCGAATTCGCGGACTGGGACCCGAACCCCGAGCAGCGGTATCAGCAGTCGGAGCTGGGTGATATTCTGGGTAAGACCATCCAGGGATTGCCGGCCGGCTTCCGCACCGTGTTCGTCCTGCGTGACGTGGAAGGTTTGAGTACGGAAGAGACCGCGGAGACCTTGGGCTTGAGTGTGCCCGCCGTGAAATCACGGCTCTTGCGGGCCCGGTTGCAGTTGCGGGAGCGCTTGAGCAAGTTCTTCAAAAAGGCCAAAGGTGGAGACAGACCTAAGTGAAGTGTAAAGATTTTTTGAACGAATTGAATGATTTCCTGGACGGCTCGCTTGACCCCAAGCTGAAAGCCGAACTGGAGGATCATCTGGTTTGGTGCCACCACTGCTATGTGGTGTGTGATACCACCAAGAAGACCATCCAGATCTACCGGGAAAATGATGTGTACGAGCTTCCCGACCCCATCCGCGAAAGACTCCAGACTGCCATCATGCAAAAATGTAAAGCCAAGCAAAAATCAGAGTGAAGTTTTTTCATGCGCATGAATATGAAAAGCCGTCCGGGATCCGGACGGCTGAATCATGTTAGGACATGGTTATTCGCTGAAACTCCCGCTCTTCCCCGCCAGCATCTCATTCAATAGATTGAGCATGTCGGTGACCGTGATGATGCCGGACAGATCGCCGTTGTCCACCACCAGCAATCCCCCGATCCGCTTCTCGTACAACACCTGTACCGCTTCGCTGACGGGCGCGTCCGCCGCGATGGTGATCGGGTTTTTTGTCATCACGCTGGCGACCGGCGTGGTCTCGAATAGCTTGTTGTAATCGTCTTCGGTCGGGCCGGAGAGGATCGAGGGGGACAGCCGGGACACGTCGCGCTCGGTGATGATGCCCACCACCTTGCCCGTCTGCGCGGAGACCACCGGCACGTGCCGTTTGCCGGTCCGGCGGATCACCAGGGCCGCGTCCAGCAACATCGCCGTATCGGGGACCGAGGTCACACTCTGCGTCATCAAGTCTCGAACCAGCATCCTGCCTCCTGTTGCGGGACGGCTTCCTCATCGACGGCGATGCATTCTAGCAGACCAAAGCGCGCCCTCCAATGGGCCGCTTTTCCCGCACGGCCCTTCGGTCTGCGCTATCATACGCGCGGAAGCGTCCGCTGCCCGATGCAAGTCCATCCCAGTATCCGCGAAGTCGCCGTTCTCCAAGCCGCGGCGGAAATGATCCTTGCCGGCCGTGACGCGGATGCTGTCCTGCATGAGATCCTGCTCATCGTCCGCAATTACTTCAATATCCCCTTCGGCGGCGTCCTGCTGGTCGACCCGCACGCCCCGGAACTCTACCTCCACGCCCAGAATGGCTATGATCCGGACAAAGCCCGGGCCCTGCGGGTCAAGATCGGTTCGGAAGGTGTCTCCGGTTTCGTCGCACTCTCCCGCACGCCCATGTACATTCCGGATGTCTCCCGGGAACCACGCTACGTTTCTCTCCATCCCAATGTGCGCAGCGAGTATTGCCTCCCTCTGATCGCGCGCGAGGAAGTCATCGGCGTCCTCGATCTTGCCAGTGATCAGATCGATTACTTCACGGACGACATGATCGGTCTGCTCGCCCTGTTCGCCAACCAGGCCGCCGTGGCCATCGAGAATGCGCGGCTCAAGTCCAACGAGCGCCGCCGCATGCGCCAGATCGAGTTTGTGAATCTCATCGCCCGCTCCTCCAGCACCGCGGGCAGTATTGACCAGTTGTTGAACACTCTGACTGACCTTTTGTCCGATACCTTCGAGGGCGCACACGTTCACATCCTTCTCCTGGATCGCTCGGGAGCATTGAACATCTCCGCCTTCAGCGAGACCGGGCCTCCTGACATGCCAGCCTTTCGCGCTTCCGCCCGCGGCGGCCTCATTGCGGACGCCATGTCAGCCCGCATGAATGTTGTGGAGAATGATGTCGAGAAGCGCGCAGCCGGCGCACACCCGGCTTGGACGCCCTGCACTCCGGCGTCCCGCTCCGAGATGGGTGTTCCTCTTCTCTCCCTGGGAGAGACGCTCGGTGTCATCGTGCTGACCCATCCGATGCCCCGGGCATTTTCCCCGGAAGACCGTTCCGTGGCCCAGGCGATGGCTGACGTCTGCTCCACCGCCATCCGCAACGTACAGCTGGCCGACGAACTCCGCCGGGTCACGAACACCGACTCGCTCACCGGTGTCTACAATCATCGCTACTTCCATACCGCCGTCGCCCTTGAGATCACCCGCGCCAAGCGCTTCGGCAAGACCTTTTACGTCGTCATGACGGATCTGCGCGGATTTCGCAAGCTCACCGCGGAAAAAGGCTTCCCCGCCGGGGACGACGTCTTGCGCAGCCTCGCCCATTCCCTGACTGCGGCGGTCCGCTCCATCGACACCGTGTGCCGTTACGCCGCCGACCGTTTCGCCATCATCCTGCCGGAGATGGCAGAGGAAGAGAGCGTCGCTGCCGTCCGCGCGAAGGTTGAGGCTTGCATCCGCGAACTCCATCCCCGAGGGGCCGTGATCGCCACGGTCCGGTATCCGCAGGATGGTTTGACCGAACTGAATCTGGTCCGCAATCTTCTGCTACGTTTGTATGAACAGAAAAACCCCGTCGCCGCCGGCGTGGGACCGGGCTCCTGAATTTCCTCCGGGGAGACTCGGGCTGGAATAGAATAGGTCTAGCGATGTCGCACTCCACCCTCAGTCCCAGCATCGTTGTTCCCTCGGGACCTCTGTCGGTACTTGCCTCCTGCATCGACCACACCCTCCTTGAGCCGGATGTCACCGGCGCCCAGATCGAGCGTCACTGTGCCGAAGCCCTGGAGCATGGCTTTGCCTGCGTCTTCGTCAATCCCTGCTGGGCGGCGTTGTCCGCGCATTTGCTGCATGGCTCGTCTGTCCGTGTAGGCGTTCCCATCGCCTTTCCTCTGGGCGCATCCACAACTTCCACTAAGCGCATCGAAGCGGAAGAGGCTCTACGCCTCGGCGCGACCGAGATCGACATGGTCTTGAATATCGGCGCGCTGAGATCCGGGGACCGTAATCTCGTGGAACAGGACATCCGAGGCGTCAGCGAAGTGGTCCACAGTGGCGGCGGACTCCTGAAAGTCATCCTCGAGACCGCACTGCTCACCCTCGACGAGAAACTTGTCGCCTGCCAATTGGCGATGGCGGCTGGCGCTGATTATGTAAAAACCTCCACCGGCTTCGGGCCCGGCGGCGCCACTGCGGACGATGTTGCCTTGATGCGTGGCGTGGTCGGCGACAAGCTGGGCGTGAAAGCCTCCGGCGGCATCCGCACTGCCGCCGATGCCCTGGCCATGCTCCAGGCCGGCGCTAGCCGCATCGGGACCAGTGCCGGGGTCAGCATCCTGCAGGGACTTTCCTCTCCGTCGCATATCTCTTCCTCGCGCGGCTACTAGAGCGCCTAGCTCCGTCATTTATCATGTAAGCAGATGACTTCTCGTTCGCACACGCCGGCGGTGTCCGCGGTACCGAAGGACTCCAGGATCGACGTCCAGCGGTTCCTGCTCGACCTGGCCGACGCCCTCAACACCACGCTCGACTTGGATACCCTTTTGCGCCGTATTGCCGAACTGGTGAAGAATGTCATCTCGTTTGAGATTTTTGCCATCCTGTTGCTCAATGAGCGCACCCAGGACCTGCGCCTGCGCTTCAGTATCGGCCACACCCCGGAAGTCGAACGGATCCGCATCCGCATCGGCCATGGCATCACTGGCCAGGCTGTGGCCCTGGGTGAACCCATCCTGGTCAATGACGTACGCCAGGACCCTCATTACATAAACGGACACCCGGATGTGAGATCGGAATTGGCGGTCCCCCTCGTGGCCAAGAACAAGGTCATCGGGGTGATCGATATCCAATCGCTGGAGCCCGATTACTTCAAGCCGGAACACTCCCAGTTGCTGAGCCTGGTTGCGTCACGCATTGCTGTGGCCATCGAGAATGCGCGGCTCTATAGCCGCGTCGCCAAGCAAGCCCAGACCTTGCAGACATTGAACGAGATCAGCCGGGAATTGACGTCGATCCTCGACCTCGACCCCCTGTTCGCACGCATCGGCGAGCTGCTGCGCCGCTTGTTCGAGTACCAGATGTTCAGCATCCTCATCCTGGACGAGAACACGCAGACCTTGCAGCATCGTTTCGCCGTCCGTTACAAAGAGAACATCCAGCTCAAGCATGACGTCCCCATCGGCAAGGGACTGGTGGGCTCAGCCGCCGCCTTGCGGGAGCCGGTGCTCGCCCCGGATGTCGCCCGCGACCCGCGCTACATCATGCTGAATCCGGAGACGCGATCCGAACTCTGCGTCCCCTTGATCTACAAGGACAAGGTCATCGGCGTACTCGATCTGGAGAACACCCGCCGCGGCTATTTCAATGAAGAGCATGTGCGTACGTTGTCCACTGCCGCCGCGCAGATCGCCGTGGCCGTCGAGAATGCCCGTCTTTATGAGCGCATCGCCCGCGAGGAGAAACGCCTGGAGCGCGATCTGAAGATGGCCAGCGAGGTCCAGCAACACCTTTTGCCGCCGTGCTGCCCTTCCCTGCCTAGTGCGGAGTTCGCTGCCAAATTCGAACCGGCACGCACCATCGGCGGCGATATCTATGACTTCATTCCCTATTCCGGCGGGCGCATGGGCATTTTTGTGGGTGATGTGAGTGGAAAAGGGGCTCCGGCTGCCCTGTTTGCCGCCTTGGTCGCCGGCATCCTGCGCTCCATGGCAAGTATGGAACCCACTCCTTCGGAGATGCTGAGCGCCATCAACACCTCGCTCCTCGAGCGCCGCATCGAAAGCCACTATGTCGCTGCCATCTATGCCATCTGGGACGACGAGCACCACGTCATGACCGTCAGCAACTCCGGCCAGCCTCGGCCCATCTACTGCCATCACGGCAAGACTCAGGTCGTGGAAAGCACCGGCCTGCCTCTCGGCCTGATGGATGACGCCGAATACGATGAGATCACCATCCACGCCCATCCCGGCGACATATTCGTGTTTTTTAGCGATGGCTTGCTTGATGCCATGAATGCCAAGGAGGAATTTTTCGGCCGCAATCGCCTGGAAGAGATTGTCCGTAAGCATCATGAGCGCTCGGCCGATGACATCGTGACCGCCATCTTTGACGCTGTGAACAAGCACTCCAAAGGTATGCTTCCTTTCGATGACGAGACCGCGGTTGTCATGAAGGTGAAACCGGACGCGCTGGATACCGTGGCGATCGAGACAGCCCGCCGCCGCCAAAAGAAAACATCCCCGGCATTGCGCAACGTCTAGCCCATGACCGACGACTCATTCATGCGGATGGCGTTGGAGGAAGCCCGCCGCGCCGAACGACTCGGCGAGGTGCCGGTCGGCGCCGTTGTCGTGCTTGACGGTGGGGTCGTCGGCCGCGGCGGCAATCGAAATCTGTCGGATCACGATCCAACCGCCCACGCCGAGATCGTCGCGCTGCGCGAGGCTTCGCGAACACTGGGAAACCACCGCCTGGTGGGCTGCGCGATGTTTGTTACAATCGAACCGTGCGCGATGTGCGCGGGCGCTTTGATCCACGCGCGGCTGCAACGCTTGGTCTACGGGGCCAATGACCCCAAAGCCGGCGCGGTACAGAGCGTGATGCAGGTCCTGAATCACCCCGCCTTGAACCACCGGATGGAAGTGACCGGTGGGGTGATGAGCGAAGAATGCTCTTCCATGCTCCAGGACTTCTTCCGTCGCAAGCGCTCTACAACCTGACCAGTCCCGGGTTGTTCTGACCACTGACGACTGCTGACTGGTTTGACGCGGAGAGGTGCGTGAGTTGAGCGGCTTTGCAGGCGTGAGTGACGGCGCCGCAGGCGACGGAACGCGAGCCTGCACGCGAAATCCTGAGCGAGTCCGCGCGGCGGACGAGTCGAAGGATCAGGAAAATTCGTTTCAGGCGCGGGCCTGACCACTGCCCACGCCTGGTTTTGACGCGGAGAGGTGCGTGAGTGGTTGAAACGATCCGCCTCGAAAGCGGACATACCTTAACGGGTATCGGGGGTTCGAATCCCTCCCTCTCCGCCAGATATTCGTCTTTTCCTTTACCGGGAGGAGCGCTTAGCCCGCTTGCGTGGCCCATGCGAAACTAATATATTTTCAAGGAATATTGTGTCGCAGGAGGTTGAATCCAGTGAAATCTTTGTTGTTCCGAGTGCTAGTTTGCTTTGGGTTATTGATTTTCGCGGATCCACTCGCAGCCCAGCAGGACGGGGACACACCGTATACCATTCATTCCCGTACCGATGTTGTCTTGATCCCCGTCGTGGTCAGAACTTCTGCCGGCGCTCATGTCGCAGGATTACGCAAGCAAGATTTCACGGTGCTGGAAGGAGGTAAGCCCCAGTCGCTTGTCTTGTTCGAGGAAACCAAGGCGTCACCCAGCACGTACCCGGTCAAGACCGAGCCTGGTGAGATCACCAATGCCATCACCGAAGGTCCTCGCCCCCAGCGGGTCACGATCTTGGTCTTGGACATGCTCAACACACCGTTCGAGAGTCAGGCAAGCGCCCGGGCCGAGTTGATCAAGTACGTTGCCTCTTCGCTGGATGCCCGGGAACCCACCGTGCTTCTGGCCCTCCATAATAGAGGACTGTCAGTCCTCCAAGGGTTTACGACCGACCCGCGTGCATTGCTGGATGCGCTCCGGGTGACCTCCGGTCAGACCCCAAACTTGGCCGCGAGCAGCGGCATAGAGATTGGAATCTCCACGGAAGCGATCAAGGCCGCGGCGGTGACAGCGAATATCGACCCGGCGAGTCCCTACGGTCAGTCCGTCGTGCAAGCAGCCGAGCAACTGCTCTTGTTCCGCGAAAGCGTTGAGACAGCGGTTGTCAATGAACAACGTCGCATCGCTATCACCTTGCAGACGTTTCAACAGATCTCCCAGGCGTATGCCGGTGTGCCGGGGCGCAAGGCCTTGATCTGGGTCACGGCTGGATTCCCATTTGAGATCTCAGATTCAGGGGCGCTGCAGGTCCCGGGGGTTTTTTCGGAAGGTACAGCGACCCAGTTACGCTACCTTCCCGGACCGCGATACGATCGCACCGGGGCCATGCCGACATTGCCGGAAACGAGCAGCCTTGCCCAAGGCAATGACCTGTCTCTGTTACGGCCGCTGTTCGAACGTACAGAACAGATTCTGACCAGTGCCAACATTTCGATCTATCCGGTCGATGCACGAGGTCTCGTGGTGTATGCCACCGGTGCAGAACGCAGTTCCATCAACAGGGGCCTGGAAAAAGAGCTTCGGGACCGGCAACTGACCGCCGTTGCAAGCATGAATGCGATCGCTGCGGCGACGGGAGGAAAGGCATTTCATGACCGAAATGACCTCGGAAATGCAGTCCGCGCCGCCCTGTCCGAGAACGAGACGTACTACACACTGGGTTACTATCGGAACTCTCAGGATGTCAAGCCTGGCTTTCGAAAACTTGTGGTCAAAGTCGCTCAGCCCGCCGTCGAGGTTCGTGCCAAGAAGGGGTACATGATCCCCCAAGATGCCGCGCACTCCAAGCTCGGTCGGCAGGTCGACCTTGGTGCGGCACTCTCCTCCCCGCTCGATTTCACAGCTGCCCCGATTTTCATGCGGTGGAAAGGCGAACCCACCGTGGACAAGAAGACAGGGAAAAAACAGCTTGCCTTCCAACTTTGGCTGCCTCCCGATCCTTCGGCTGTCGGGATTTCTTCCGTCGACATGGAGATCATTGCCGTGGCCACCAACTTGAAAGGGGAGCGCGCTGATACTTTTCTGCAATCCGTCGGTGCGAGCTTCAGCCCCGAGACCGTCGCGCAGGTGCGCAAACTCGGCATCAATTACGATGGCAATTTGTTGCTTTCCTCGGGGAAGTATGTTGTAAAGTTCATCATTCGCGACCTCGGCACGGGAAAGGTAGGAAGTCTCACTACGCCGATTGATGTTCGATAGTGGTCTGCATTGGCTTCGCTCCAGCCTTGCCTGATTCGCGGCCATTTTCACCGCGTGGTCACACGACCCGGTCGACTGCTTGCTCTCCCCTATTTCTGGGACGAAGTGTGCTTCTACATTACCGCCGCAAGCGGGCGACGTAGGCGACTAGGGCATTCGCGATCCCGGTGCAGTGGCACACTGAACACTGGCCACTGGTTCGCGCGGAGAGGTGCGTGAGTGGTTGAAACGATCCGCCTCGAAAGCGGACATACCTTAACGGGTATCGGGGGTTCGAATCCCTCCCTCTCCGCCATTGATTCCTTCGCGTCCCACCCTCAGTTATCATCTCCGCCATGCAACAACATGCCTTCCGTGCAACGAGTGTGTTGTTGTCGGCGATCTACTTGATCCTGGTTGCCCTCCATCTGCCTTATCTCAGCCTCCCCTATTTTTGGGATGAAGCCGGCTTCTACATTCCCGCGGCCCGCGATCTCTTCCTGGACGGTAGCCTGATCCCGCGGAGCACCCTGCTGACCGGGCACCCTCCGCTTTCAGCCGTTTACCTGGCCTTGTGTTGGAGTCTGTTCGGATACGCGCCTCTGGTGTCGCGATTGGCCCTGTTGTTGGCGAGCTCGTTCGGGCTGGTGCAAGTCTTTCGCCTGGCAGAGCGGCTTGCCAATCGCGAAGTGGCTTTGGCCACGACGGTCCTCACTGCTCTGTACCCGGTTGTGTTCGCGCAAAGCGCCCTCGCTCACGCCGACACGCTGGCCACAGCTCTGTCCTTATGGGCCTTAAACCTTTACTTTAAGGATGACGCCTCCCGCTGGCGGTGCATGGCGGCCTTCTCCCTGGCGGCCCTGGCCAAGGAGACGGCCATCGTGATTCCAGCCTCGCTGATGCTTTGGGAAGTGCTGGCAAGCCGATGGCCTCGGCTCGGAGCGAGACCACCCGGCCAACGCGGCGCATTCTCGCGTTCGGCAGGCCTTGTGCTATGCGCTGTTCCTCTCGCGCTGTGGTTCGGCTTCCACTATGTGCGGACCGGCCACATCTTCGGTGGGCAAGACTTCTTCCACTACAACGTTTCCGCGACCTTGCACCCCTTGCGGTTTGGCTTGGCTTTGGTCCAACGCCTGTGGCAGGTCCTCGGACACATGAATCTCTACGTCCTCACCATCAGCGGATTGAGCGCCATGCTCCTGGTTCCACGCGAAGACTTCGGCGTTCCCCGCCCCCGCATCGCGGTCCCACTGCAAATGGCTTTGGCGGTTGTCATTTTCGCCCAGGTGTTTTTTCACTCGCTGGTCGGTGGAGCGGTCCTCGCCCGCTACATGATGCCCGCCATTCCGTTGGTCATTCTCATCTGGACCTCGACTCTCTGGCGCCGTGTCCGCTACTGGCAAGCTCTCGTAATGGCCATCGCCCTCGCTTTCATCGCCGGATGGTGGGTGAACCCGCCCTATCGCTTCGCCCCGGAGGACAATCTGAATTACGCCGATTACGTCCGCCTGCACGAAGATGCCGCGGCCTACATCGAAGCCCATCACCGCACCGGCCGGGTATTGACCGCATGGCCGGCCTCCGACGAACTCGCTCGCCCATTCCTCGGCTACGTCGCCCAGCCTGTCAATGTGGTCCGCATCGAGAATTTCAGCCGCGAACAGATCGAGCTTGCGTCCCGGAGCAGCGACTATGACGTGGCCTTGCTGTTTTCCACCAAGGCCGAACCACCACGTAAGCTTCTGCATTGGCAGTGGTGGGACGCCCGGATCGTGCGCTTCTTTGACTATCACCGTGATCTCAGTCCTGAGGTCATGGCCGCCCAGCTGGGAGGGAAGATTGTTATGCAGCAGTCTCGCAACGGCCAGTGGGTGGCCGTGGTCACCTTCGACCGCATCAGGAACGCACGTCTCGACGCTCCGCCAGCCGCCGTGCCTTCCGGAATATCTCGGCGAACATCGTTTCCGTGAGCCGCCCTGTAAGCGTGTTCTGTTGCGACGGGTGATACGACGCCACCAACACACGCCCATCAGGCATTATGTACTCCGCGCCATGAGCGAACAGCCGTCCTGCGCGATTAGGCAGCAGTCCTCTGCGGACCAAATGATCCAAATACCCGTCGAAGGCGATCTTACCCAGGGCCACGACCACCTTCACCCGCCGCAGATTGTTGAGTTCCCTGTCGAGAAATTCGGAGCAGTTTTCCATCTCGATCCGGTCCGGCTTGTTGTCCGGTGGCGCACAACGTGCCACCGCCGTGATGTATGCGTCCGTGAGCGTGAGGCCATCACGAAGATCGGTCGCTTTGGGTTGCGAGGCGAATCCCGTCTTGTATAGCACCGGAAAAAGAAAATTTCCGGAACCGTCACCCGTGAACATCCGACCCGTGCGGTTCGATCCATGCGCGCCCGGAGCCAGCCCAAGGAGTAACACTCGGGCATTCGGGTCGCCGAATCCCGGCACCGGCTTTGCCCAATACTCCTGCTCGCGATAGGCCTTCCGCTTTTCCGCGCCGATCCTCTCCCGGTGCGCCACCAGTCTTGGACAGAGCCGGCAAGCGATGATCTCTTGATTGAGTATCCGCAGAGCGGCCGGGGTCTTCATGCCAGGTCTTCAAAATATCCGAGGCGCATCTCGCGCAGGGTCAGCGCTGCACACGCTTTGTCGGTCGCTTCATAGTCGGTCTTGTTCGACCGTTTGAATGCCTCGAACGCGTCCAGGCTCTCCCACACGTCGATGAGTAGATAGCGGTTCGCGTTCGTGCGGTCACGGTACAGCACCGTCTCGCGATAGTGGGGACTCCGGCGAAAGAGCTGGGCCCACGTTCCCTGCGCGTCGTAGTGTCTCTCGAACTCCGCGGCACATTCCGGCCTGGCGACAAACTCCCACACGATCCGAAGCATGTCCCTATTGTAGGCAAGGCGCGCAAATCTCGCCCCTCCGGTTTGACCGCCTTCCGCCGCGTCTCATACACTGTAAATTCAGGCTGATTCGATCCCCCACGCCGTGGGGACATGGTTCGCCCGCCCATTTGAGTCCCGAAGAAAGGCTTTTCTCTTGACATCGACAGAGACCAAGCACGAGCACGACGCCACGCAGGAACATCACGGTCATGACCATGCGCACCATGCGCCCCCGATGAATGAGCAATGCAAGCGGGAGGTCGCCGTTGAGGTGCCGGCCGACGTGGTGACGGGCGAGACCGCGAGACTCGTGCGCAAGTATCAGAAGTTGGCCCACATCCCGGGGTTCCGTGCCGGGAAAGCGCCCGAGTCGATCATCCGCGCGCGCTTCCTTGACGATATTCGCAATGAGGTCGTGGACGCTCTCATGCCCGAGTACTTTCGCCGCGAGATCGAGAAGGCCAAGCTTGCCCCGGTCTCCCAGCCGCACGTCATGGACCTCGAGTTTGGGCCGGAAAAACCGCTGCGATTCAAGGCGGTGTTTGAAGTCCTTCCCGAATTCGAAGTGAACGGCTACAAGGATCTGAAAGCGGAGCACGCGGATATTTCCGTGAAGGACGAGGAAGTAGAAGAGTCGCTCAAGGAACTTCAGCAGCGGCAGGCCAGCTTTGAGCCGGTGGACGACCGTGAATTGACCTTGGGAGACTTCGCCCTTGTGTCTTTCGTCGGCAAGGCCAAAGAGACCACGGCCGTCGTCGGGGAAAAAACGGAGCTTGAGGACAAGAAGGCTGAGGCGGGCGAAACTCCCGCCGCATCACAAGAATCCGCATCCAAGCCGATCGAAATGAATGATGTTCTGGTGGAGATCGGAGGCTCGAACACCGTCCCCGAGTTCACCGAGCAGCTCAAAAGTGCCAGGCCCGGCGAGACGCGCACCTTCGATGTCACTTATCCCGACGACTTCAGCGACCAGCGCCTGGCCGGGCAGGTCGTCAATTACGAAGTAAAGGTCCTCGGTGTGAAGAAAAAGGTGCTTCCGGAATTGAATGACGGGTTTGCCAAGGAACTTGGTGAATTCGCGACCATGGAAGAACTCAAGAAACGGATCCGCGAGAACATGGAAGCCCAGCGCAAGCACGAGCTGGAGCACACCGCAAAAGAGAAATTGGTCCAGGATCTGGTCGCAATGAATGAGATCCCAGTGCCCCAGGCGTTGGTGGAGCGCCAGATCGAGGCTCGCCTGGAGCGCGGCCTGCGTGCGCTGGCCGGTCAGGGTATGCCGGTGGATGCCATGCGCAAGCTGGATTTTGGCCGCCTGCGCGACGGCCAGCGGGAAGCGGCGCTTCGTGAAGTCCGGTCTTCCCTGCTCTTGGAGAAGATCGCCGACCTGGAAAAGATCGAAGCCGGCGACGAAGACCTGGACAAGGAACTCGAGGCCGCGGCCGAACAGAGCCGCCAGACCGTCGAGGCCATCCGCGCTCGCCTGACCAAAGACGGCGCCCTCGACCGCATCAAGGACCGTATCCGCAACGAAAAAGCATTAGACTTTCTCTACCGGCAGTCCGCCTGAGCGGATTCGACCGGAGCCCCTAAAGGAACCCAGCGATGAGACGACCCATGAACGAGATGCAAAGCTATCTGGTCCCGACCGTGCTGGAACAGACCAGCCGCGGCGAGCGCGCCTATGACATTTACTCGCGCCTTCTTCGCGACAACATCATCTTCCTCGGCACGCCCATCGATGACACCGTCGCCAATCTGATCATCGCCCAACTCCTGTTCCTCGAAGCCGAGGACCCGGAAAAAGACATCCAGATGTACATCAACTCTCCTGGCGGCTCCGTCTCCTCCGGCATGGCCATTTATGACACCATGCAGTTCGTGCGCCCTGATGTCACCACCATCTGCATCGGCATGGCCGCCAGCATGGGCGCGGTGCTCCTTGCGGCGGGCGCGCCCAACAAGCGCTTTGCCCTGCCCAATGCTCGTATTCTGATCCACCAGCCCCATGCCAGCGGCATCTCTGGCCAGGCCACGGACATTGACATCCAGGCCCGTGAGATCCTGCGCATGCGCGAGGTGTTGAATGGCATTCTTTCGAACCACACCAAGCAGCCACTGGAGCGGGTGGAGAAGGATGTGGAGCGCGACTTCATCATGAGCGCGCAACAGGCCAAGGAGTACGGTCTGGTGGATGACATCATCTTCAAGCACAAGTAACCAAGGGAATTACTCTAGTAAGTGCCGTACAACCGGTATATAGTGCACAATGGACCAGGCGAAAAACGCCTGCGGGGTACACAAGAGTGAAGACGCGCAACGGTAGTGACGACGCCTTACGCTGCTCGTTCTGCCACAAGTCGCAGGACGCGGTCGCGAAACTGATCTCTTCCCCGAGCGAATATCCCCGGGCCTATATCTGCGATGAATGCGTCGCGGTCTGCAACTCCATCCTGGAGGATGACCGCGGTACCGACGCTCACACCACCGCCCCGCCCCATCAGCTCCTGAAACCGGCCGAGGTCAAGACCTTCCTTGACGACTACGTCATCGGCCAGCAGCGCACCAAGAAGAAACTCGCCGTCGCGGTCTACAACCATTACAAGCGGATCTTCATGAACCGCGACCGCAAGAATGATGTCGAATTGGCCAAGTCCAATATCCTGCTCGTCGGGCCCACCGGCACGGGAAAGACCCTCTTGGCGCAAACCCTCGCCAAGATGCTGGATGTCCCCTTCGCCATCGTGGACGCCACCACGCTGACTGAGGCCGGCTATGTGGGCGAGGACGTGGAAAATATCATCCTCAAGCTCCTGCAGGCCGCGGAAGGCGATGTCGCCCGCGCCCAGACCGGGATCATCTACATCGATGAGATCGACAAGATCGGCCGCAAGGACGAGAACCCGTCCATCACCCGTGATGTCTCCGGCGAAGGCGTGCAGCAAGCCCTATTGAAGATCCTCGAAGGCACAGTCGCCAACGTGCCGCCCCAGGGCGGACGCAAGCATCCGCACCAGGAGTTCACCCCGGTCGACACCACCAACATTTTGTTCATCTGCGGCGGCGCTTTCGTCGGCCTGGAAAAGACCGTGGCCCGACGCCTGGGCAAGAAGTCGCTCGGCTTCCGCACGGACGCGGATGCCAAAGAACAGGTCAAACCGTTCAATCCGAATGTTCGAGACAGTGAGCTTCTCCAGCAGGTCGAACCGCAGGACCTCATCCGCTTCGGACTGATCCCGGAATTCGTCGGCCGCCTGCCCGTCATTGGCGTGCTGGATGACCTGGATGAAGGCGCGCTGGTGGAGATCCTTACCCGGCCGAAGAACGCCATCCTCAAGCAGTATCAGCGCCTTTTCGAGTTCGAAAACGTCAAGCTCAAGTTCTCCGAAGAAGCCATTCATGCCGTCTCCCGCGAGGCCATGTCCCGCAAGGTGGGTGCGCGCGGCCTGCGAATGATCCTGGAAGAACTCATGCTGGACCTGATGTACCACCTGCCCAGCCAGAAACGGGTGAAAGAGTTCGAGGTCACTAAAGAAATGGTCGAGAAGCGGGACATTACCGTCACCGGGCTGGAAAAGGCCGGATGACCCATTGCCCCTCAATGCTTTGCCGGCCCGCCCTTACGGCGGGCCTTTCTTTTGCCTTGCCCGTATCCGGCTTGACAAGTGACCCGGCGGTAACGGAAGTCATGCTGCTACTTGCTTGCCGTGCTTGCTTCCGGTGTAGTAGCTTCAGACTAGAGGAACGACCACAGGCCAAAACGTGACCACACCCCGCGAGAGATCCGAGATCCGCAGCTTGCCGATGATGCCCATCCGCGACGTCGTCATCTTCCCGTTCATGATGACCCCGTTCGTCGTGGGCCGCGAAGCCAGTGTCCGCGCATTGGAAGAGGCCCTGGCCACCGACCGCAAGATCTTCCTGGCCACGCAACATGACGCCGGTGTGGACGATCCCAAGCCGCACGAGATCTTCCAGGTCGGCACCATCGTCAACATCGTGCAGAGCCTCAAGCTTCCGGACGGCAACATCAAAGTCCTGGTCGAGGGCATCGAGCGCGCCCGCATCCAGGAGGTGAAGGACGTCGGCGGCTTCCTCCATGCCGACGTCAAGGTTTCCCGCTTCAACACCGAGGTCACGCCCGCTCTTGAGCAGGCCATGCAGCGCGTGACCAGCCTCTTCGAGCAATACGTCAAACTCTGCCAGTCGCTGAATTACGAGACCATGATCGCCGCGGTCCGCATGGAAGACCCGGCCAAGCTTACGGACACCATCGCCGCCAATCTCCAGCTCTCCATCGAGGAGAAGCAGGAACTGCTGGATATCTTTGATCCCGCGGAGCGGGTGCTGCGTGTCGCCGACGTGCTCGATATCGAGATCGAGAAGCTCAACATGGACCGTTCCATCCAGACCCGGGTCAAGCGCCAGATGGAGCGCGCCCAGAAAGAGTACTACCTCAACGAGAAGATCAAGGCCATCCAGAAGGAACTTGGCCGTGGTGAGAAGAGCGAGTGGGACGAGCTCAAAAAGAAGATCGACGCCGCCGGCATGCCCAAGGAAGTGCATGACAAGGCCATCCAGGAGCTCAAGAAGCTTGAGATGATGCCTCCGATGTCTGCCGAGAGCACGGTCTCTCGCAACTACTTGGATTGGCTTTTGGCCGTTCCTTGGCGCAAGAAGTCCAAAGAGATCCGCAATATCGAGCGCGCCGAGCGCATCCTCAATGAAGACCATTACGGTCTGGAGAAGATCAAGGAGCGCATCCTCGAGTTCCTCGCCGTCCGGCAACTGGTGAAGAATCCCAAAGGTTCGATCCTCTGTTTCGTCGGGCCTCCCGGCGTCGGCAAGACCTCTCTGGGGATGAGCATCGCCAAGGCCACCGGCCGCAAGTTCGTGCGCATGTCGCTGGGCGGCGTGCGGGACGAGGCCGAGATCCGCGGACACCGCCGCACGTACATCGGCGCCTTGCCCGGCCAGATCATCCAGATGATGAAGAAATCCGGCACCAAGAATCCGGTCTTCATGCTGGATGAAGTGGACAAGATGGCCTCCGACTTCCGCGGCGATCCCTCCGCGGCCTTGCTCGAGGTCCTCGATCCCGAGCAGAACTTCATGTTCGTGGACCACTATCTCGACGTGGAATATGACCTGTCGCAGGTCTTCTTCGTGGCCACAGCCAATGTGCTCCACACCATCCCGCCCGCGTTGCAGGACCGCATGGAGGTGCTTCGCCTCCACGGCTACACCGAGCCGGAAAAGATCGAGATCGCCCGCCAGTATCTGTTGAAGAAACAGATGGCCAGCGCCGGCCTGACCGACAAGAACCTGAAGTTCGAGCTAAGCGCGTATCAGGAAGTCATCCGCTCCTACACCCGCGAAGCCGGCGTCCGCAATCTGGAGCGCGAGATCGGGAACATCTGCCGCAAGGTCGCCCGCAAAGTCGTCAAGGAAGGCGCGGCCTATGGCATCACCATCTCCGGTGAGAACGTGAAAGACCTCCTCGGCGTGCCCAAGTATCGCGACACCCTGGCCCACGAGAAGAGCGAGGTCGGTCTCGTCACCGGCCTGGCGTGGACCGAGGTCGGCGGCTCCATCCTCAGCACCGAAGTCAGCATCGTGGACGGCAAAGGCAAGCTCACCATCACCGGGCAGCTCGGTGACGTGATGCAAGAGTCCGCCCAGGCGGCCATGAGCTACGTCCGCTCCCGCGCGGCGCGGCTCAACCTGCCCCGCGATTTCTATCGCAATATCGACATTCACATCCACGTGCCCGAAGGCGCCATCCCCAAGGACGGTCCGTCCGCCGGGATCACCATGGCCACCGCGCTGGCCTCGGCTCTGAGCAAGATTGCTGTGCGCCGCGATGTCGCCATGACCGGCGAGATCACGCTTCGCGGCAAGGTCCTCCCCATCGGCGGGTTGAAGGAAAAGCTGCTGGCCGCTCATCGCGCCGGCATCTTTGAGATCATCCTTCCCAAGGAAAACGAGAAGGACCTGGCCGAAGTGCCGGAGAACCTGCGTAACGAGCTTAAGCTCCACTTTGCCGACACCATGGATGACGTGCTCGCCTACGCCTTGGAGCGCCCCTTGCCGGAACCCGCCACGGGCGAAGTCACTCAGTCGCTGCCCGCGGTCGCGCAAGGCGATCAGCCCATCACCCATCAGTGACCGTTTCCCCGGTACAATGAAGAGGCCCGCAGCCATGCGGGCCTTTCGCTTTTCTTGTGAGGATTTTCTCCCAATTCGTGACTTCCTCCGCGGCGGAACATCAGTTCCCGGCGGCCTCCGCGCCCGAGGTGGCCTTCCTCGGCCGATCCAACGTCGGGAAGAGTAGCCTTCTGAATTCCCTGTTGGGTGACAAACTCGCCAAGGTGAGCAATACTCCTGGCCGGACCCAGACGATAAATTTCTTTCGCCTTAATCTCGGCAAGGCCGGCATCGAACCCGATCTGGTCTTTGCCGACCTTCCCGGCTATGGGTACGCCCGGGCTCCGCTGGCCATCGTCGGCGAGTGGCCCAAGTTCATCGAGCCTTATCTCGCCCAGCGGGAGTCCCTCGCGCTTTGCGTCTGTCTGGTGGACACCAACATCCCACCCCAGAAAAGTGATCTGCAACTCATCCACTGGCTTAACCGCCGCGGACGCCCATTCGTGGTGGTCGGCACCAAGTCTGACCGCATCAGCGGGAACAAGCTTGTGCACTCGCTCCGGCTGCTCACGAAAGATTTGGGAACTGAGGTCATGCCCTACTCATCAAAGACTGGGCGCGGCCGGGATGAGTTGTGGCGTGCCATCCGCCGGCATACCCTGGCGCCCGTGGAGTAGTCCATGCGGTTTGCCTTCGTGGCTGATATCCATGGCAACCTGACGGCTCTGGAAGCCGTCATCCGTGACATGCACTCCCAGGCCCCGGATGCCGTCTATCATGTGGGCGATCTGGCCGGGCTTGGCAGGCGCCCGAGCGTCAGTTCTTGCGTAAAGTCCTGTTTGAAGAGATGGCGCCGCATGATCGCGCCGCTCTTGGCTCCGATCGCATTGCCTGGCTCAAAAGCCTGCCCATGCGCCTGGACGTGGCCGGCATCACGCTGGTCCATGCTTCGCCCTCTGATCTGTGGCGCGCTCCGCTCGCCAATGCCCCGGATGCGGAATTCGAGACCGTCTACCGTCCGCTCTTATCCAAGGCCGTCGTGTACGCGCATATCCATCATCCCCTCATTCGCCGTCTGCCCGGTCTGGGTGTGGCCAACACTGGCAGTGTGAGCCTGCCCTACGACGGCGATCCCGGATCTTCCTATCTGTTGTGGACTGATGGCGAGTGGGAGACACGCCGGATCGACTATGACATTGAGGCCGAGATCCGGATGCTTGAGGAGCGCAAAGTCCCGAGGACCTCATGGCTGGCATCCCTGCTTCGTACCGGGAAGTATCAGCCACCGTTCTGACTTAGCTCTTGTTATCCCGCTGCCACGCGATCTTGCCTTTCGCGATCGTCATCCAGCACCGGTTCGATCCGAACCAGTACGGGATCTCGCGATAGTCATCGCAGTCAAAGATCGCCAGGTCGGCTTCTTTGGGCGGTTCGATCGAGCCCTTCGCCCGGTTCAGCCCAAGCGAATACGCGGCATTCAACGTGGACGCCACCACCGCCTCAGCCGGCGACATTCTCATCTGGGTGCAAGCCAGGCTCATCGCCATCTGCATATTCAGCATCGGTGACGTGCCCGGGTTGTAATCGGTGGCCAGCGCCACGGCCACGCCGGCATCGATCAACCGTCGCGCATCCGGATATGACTTCCCGCCCAAAAAATAATTCGCCCCGGGCACGAGCACCGCCACGGTCCCGCTCTTGGCAAGCATCTTCACGTCCGCCCCGGTCACATGGTCCACATGGTCCAGGGACGCCGGCTGGAACCGCATAAGCGGCCGTAGCTCGGCCGGACTCAGTTGTCCCACATGCGCGCGGATCTTCAGGTCGTGCGTGGCCGCCGCCTCGAAGATCCGGATCGCCTCATCCGTCGAGAAGGCCCCCTTCTCGATGAAAACGTCCACGAACTGCGCCAGCTTCTCTTTTGCCACCGCCGGGATCATTTGCTGACACAGCAAGGCAACATAGTCCTTGCGTTTCTTTTCGAACTCCTTCGGCACCACATGAGCGCCCAGGAATGTCGCCGACACCGTGCCCGGCCAGCCTTTCGCCGCCTCGCGGATCGCCCGCAGCGATTTTCGCTCCGACTCCCAGCTCAGCCCGTACCCGGATTTGCACTCCACCGTCGTGGTCCCATGCTCCAGCATCCGGTCGAGCACATCCCGAGTGGATTTGACCAGCGCCTGCTCGTCCGCCGCGCGGACCTTGGCGATGCTCGAGCGGATCCCGCCACCGGCTTTGGCGATCTCCTCGTAGTTCGCGCCCTTGATCCGCTTCTCAAAATCGACCAGCCTCGGCTCCGCGAACACCGGATGCGTGTGTGCATCCACCAGGCCGGGGATTACCACGCGCCCGCCGCAGTCGATGATCATGGTCCTCGACTCGGCGTCTTTAATGATCGGGTGGGGCATCACCATGTCGGCCTCGCCCATCCCGATGATCTTGTTCCCGGAAATGAAAAGCGCCGCGTTCTTCAAGCATTCGATGGCACGCAGGTCCCGGCGCCGGGCCGGGATGCCGGCCATGGTCTGCACCAGTTGCCCGATATTGGTCAGGAGAAGCAAAACTAGGTCTTCATCGGGATCTTCACGCCGGCGCTCCGCGCGAATCTCTCCGCCTCTTCATACCCTGCATCCACGTGCCGGATGATCCCCATCCCCGGATCGCAGGTAAGCACCCGCTCGATCCGTTTGGCCATGGCATCGGTGCCATCGGCCACCGTGACCTGCCCGGCATGGAGCGAATACCCGATGCCCACGCCTCCGCCGTTGTGCACGCTCACCCAGCTCGCGCCGCTTGCGGTATTGAGCAAGGCATTCAGGATCGGCCAGTCCGCCACGGTGTCCGACCCATCCTTCATCGCTTCCGTCTCCCGGAACGGCGACGCCACCGAGCCGCAATCCAGGTGGTCGCGCCCCATGACGATCGGGGCCTTCAGCTTGCCCTTCTTGACCAGATCATTCATGGCTAGGCCGAATTCCGCTCGCTCGCCATAGCCGAGCCAGCAGATGCGTGCCGGAAGTCCTTGGAAGCGAATACGTTTCCTCGCTAAGTTGATCCAACGCTTGAGTAGCTCCTGCTTGGGGAACATCTCCAGCACCAATTCATCCGTTACCGCAATGTCAGACGGCTCGCCCGACAACGCCACCCACCGGTACGGCCCCCGGCCCTCGCAGAACAGCGGCCGGATGTACTCCGGCACGAACCCTGGGAAGTCGTAGGCATTCTTCACCCCCCGCTGGAACGCGAATGTACGGATATTGTTGCCGTAATCGAACGTCACCGACCCCATCTTCTGCAGCCGCAGCATGCCTTCCACGTGCCGCGCGATCGCGTCCAGCGACTTTTCTGTATAACCCTTCGGATCGCTCTGTCGCAGGGCCGCCGCCTGCTCCAGCGTCATGCCGTTGGGAACGTATCCGTTCAGTGGATCATGCGCCGAGGTCTGGTCCGTGAGCAGGTCCGGGACCACACCGCGCTCAGCCATCTCGGGTATGACGTCCGCGCAGTTCCCCACCAGCCCGACCGAAACGGCCTCCTTCTTACGCACGGCGTTCTTCAGGATGCGTAGCGCCTCGTCGAGCGAGTTCACCATGAAGTCGCAATAGCCGGTCTTCAGGCGCTTCTTGATACGTTCCGGGTCCACGTCGATGCCAAGGAATGCCGCCCCGGCCATGGTCGCTGCCAATGGCTGCGCGCCGCCCATTCCTCCCATGCCGCCGCTGACGATCAGCTTCCCTTCCAGTGAGCCGCCAAAATGTTTCTCCGCTGCCGCGGCAAACGTCTGGAACGTTCCCTGCACGATGCCCTGCGAACCGATATAGATCCACGAACCCGCCGTCATTTGTCCGTACATCATCAGGCCCATGCGTTCCAGTTCGTTGAATTTTTCCCAGTTGGAAAAGTGGCCCACCAGGTTGGAATTGGCCAAGAGGACCCTTGGCGCATATTCATGTGTCTGGAACACGCCCACAGGCTTGCCCGATTGCACCAGCAGGGTCTCATCATTCGCCAGCGACTTCAGCGCGCGCACGATAGCATGGAAGCACTCCCAGTTGCGTGCCGCTTTGCCGGTGCCGCCATACACCACCAGGTCCTGCGGACGCTCCGCCACCTCTTCATCCAGGTTGTTCATGAGCATGCGCATGGCAGCTTCCTGCTGCCAGCCTTGGCAGCTGATGGCAGTGCCGCGCGGAGCTTTTTGGGGAACGTACGAAGTAGTATCAGTGGCGACTGGCATGACTCGCCATTATAACCGTCACCATTCGCTATAGAGCGTGCCGTCGGTCGCGGTCTCGCTCGACCCGCTGTGCACGTCCGTGATGCCCGGGTCGGTCTGGTCGATGGAAAGCAGCGTGTCCTCCATCGTGACCTGCCAGGTTTCTGAGGTGCCGGTCGCGGGGTCCTTGGGGACGGAGCGGAGATAACCGGCGGAGACCAGATCATCGAGCGACTGCGGCCCGCGCAACTTGTCTTGCGTGTATTGGTCGATGGCCAGTCGCAGCGTGTAGAGGTCCTGACGAAGCACCGCTTCCTTGGCCCGGCGGATGGACTGCGAGTACATCGGGGCCGCCACGGACATGAGGATCATGATGATCGAGATCACGATCATCAGCTCGATCAGCGTAAAGCCGCGGGGCTGTCTGCGCTTTCTCATCCCTTGACTACCACTCGCTGTACTTCGTGCCGTCCAGCGCCGTCCCATCCGACTTGGTACGCACGTCGAACACATGTTCCCCGCCCCAGGAGGAGCCTTTCGGATCGTCCTGCATCGAGAACAGGTTCCATTCGGCTTTGCCGGTCATCGGGTCGACGGGAATGCGGCGCAGGAAGCGCACTTTCTTGCCCTGCACATCAACGCCTTCCACCAGTGTCTCCAGGTCAGGCGGATAGCCCTCCGTCCCGACCTTGATCTGGAACGCGCCCCGGTCTGCCGCATCCTTGAACCGGTCGATGGCGTCCCGCATCTCCCAAAGGTCCCGGCGCAGCTCGCGTTCCTTCTCCCGCTTCACTGCCACGCGCGCCACCGGCAGTGCCGCGCCCACCAGGATCGAGAGGATGGCGATGGTCGCCACCAGCTCGATCAGCGTCACGCCGCGTTGGAGGCACTTGGGAAGCATTTGTACCCGTTATTTTACGCTCACAACCGCGGTCGCCGAGCCCAGCGCAATGGTCTGTTGCTGGCTGTTCCGCAGGTTGGGTTTCTGTACGGTGACCTGGGTATCGCCCTTGGCCTTCGCCAGGAACGTCAGCGTATAGATCACACCGTCACCGCTGATCCCGCCCGCGCCCGGCGGACGGCTCGCATTGGCCTGGATCAGTCCTGCGTCCGTGTCCTCACGATGCACCAGCGCCGCCGGCTGGCCGTCGCGCGACAACAGATCGCCATTCGAGATCGATGTCAGTTGCAACACCTTCGGATCGTAGCTGATCTGCATCGGTGCTGAGTAAAGGTCGCTTATCCCGCTCACCGTCACTTGGATCGAGAACGTCGACCCCACACCCTGGCTCACCGACGGAGGATCCATCCGCAGTCCCGGTGCGCTTGGCGGTGCAACGGTTTCCGCGCCTGTATTCAACTTGGCGGCCGCGTTGGCGCTCGGCGGTGGCGCTGTCACCGGCGCCGGTCCCAGCGATTGCGGCTGCGTTACAGGCGGCTGTTGTGGCTGTTGCGAGGGTGTTACTGGCGTCTGCGTCGCCGGGGTGGCGGGCGTTGCCGGACGGCTCACTCGGCGCAGGTCGATGGCATTCGCGGTGCCGATATCGATGGTCCGCTGATTCAGGTCGGATATCTCCGGGCCCCGCACGATGCGCGGGATCAGCACGAACACGATCTCGTTCTCCAGCCTCTCTTTGCGCTCGCTGCCGAAGAAGTACTTGAAGAAGGGCAATTGCGCCAGCCAGGGCAGGCCCTGGATGGTGCGCGTGTCCGTGTCCTCGAAGATGCCGCCCAGCAGGTTGACTTCACCTTCTTTCAGGCGGATGTCATGCTCGATCTTTCTCTGGCTGATGATGGGCTGGTTGATGCCGCCGATGCTGCTCGATCCGGTCACGGACGAGACGTCGAGTGACAGCTTCAGGCCGATCTCTCGCCCCTGGTATACCCGCGGCGTGATGTCGATGTTCACACCCACATCGATGTATTGGAACTGCGTGTTGACCAGCGAGTTCACTGCGCCGATGGTGCCGCCGATCGGGTTCCCCACCGACCCGGTCGCGATGGGCACGCGGTCACCGATCTTCAACGAAGCTTTTTGTCCATCAGACGCGCGTATCTGCGGGTTCTGGATCAGCTTGGAATCGGAATCGGTGAAGAGAAAATTCGCCGTGGCGCTGGGAATGGTCACGATGAAGTTGGTGGCCTTCAGGTTCGCCAGACTATTAAGATTGATGGTGTTCGGGTTGGTGGTCGAGGTCGTGCCCGTGCCGGTTCCCGTACTCGTCGATGTTGTCCCCGCCAAGCCGATCGTGCCCGATGTCGGCAGCGCCGCGCCAAGATTGCGTACCTTGTCGCGCCGCACCTGCATGATCGCGATGTCCACGATCACCTCGGGACGCGCCTTGTCGATGTCATTGATGATCTTCTCGGCCAGCGCGATCTGGTCCGGCGTGCCCCGCACGATGATCGCGCTCTGCGAGTTCACCGGCTGCACCTTCTGGATCTCCAGGATCTGCCGCAGCGCCTGCACCACGTCCTGCAGGTCGGTCGCCGCCGCCAGGTTCGAAAGGTAGAACGTCTTCAGGACGCTCTGCTCAAGTTCTTTGCGTTTCTGCGCGGTATTGGCCGCAACATAGATCGTATTCGAAGTAATAGGACGCCAGAATGTATTGGAATTGAAGGCCAGGATGTCCAGAGCTCCGATGGTCTCATAGACCATCTTGCTGTCATTGGCGATTTCCAGGGTGATCGGAGCGGGCGAGACCGGCGCCAGGTCTACCGGCTCCGCCGCTTCTTCCAGCCGTTTGCTGATCGGAGATTGCGGTGGCGGGGCCGGCGGGGGCTGCCCTCCACTGCTTTCCATCGCTTGCACCAGCGCCCGGGTGCGTTTCATCTCTTGGTCGGCCGCGAAGTTTGACGGGTCGATCTGCTGCGCGATCTCAAATTCCGAGAGAGCTTCGGCCAGTTTGCCCTGGTCGCGCAGCGCCTGCCCTCGGTTCACATGCGTCGCCGATGCCCAGAACCGGGTGCGCTGCGCCGCCGTTCGGTATTTCAGCTCGGTCGGCTTTTGTTTGTAGGCCTCGATGTAGGCCTCATAGGCGGCGACATAGTCTTGTTTTGTCTCCGCCTGCTTGCCTTTGTTGTAAAGAGAGCGTGGGGATTCCGCCGCCAGGGTGCCGGACATGAGCAGGATCAGCAGCGGAAACCAGAGGGTTCTTAGCAGCCGTTTCAATCGGACTCCTTGCGGATGGAGTACTGTCGTTTGTTTGCGCGTGCCGCAGGCTTCCGCCCGCGGGTGGCGAAGGCCGATTATACCAGCACCTCTCCCACCCATCCGTCGGAATCAGGGCGCGTAAGCCTGTGATAGATTAGACGCTTAGACCTATCAACACGTTTACGCGTTTTTGTATGCCCCGCCCGTCATCCCATGCCATTCAGGCCCATAAGCCTAAGAACCCCAAGCGCGACCCTGTCGCCGCCGGGGAGCGGGACGCCTCCGTCAACCGCTCCGCCAGCCACAATTACATCCTCAATGACCGCATGGAAGCCGGCGTCGTTCTCCGGGGCACGGAAGTCAAGTCCGTCCGCAAGGGCCAGGCCAACTTGAAAGACGCGTACGCCCTGGTCAAAGATAACGAGCTTTGGCTGCTGAACGCCCACATTGGCGCGTATGAACACGGTAGTTACGCGAATCACGAGCCCCTGCGCACTCGCAAACTGCTCGCCAGCCGAACCGAGATCAATAAGCTTGCTGCCAGGCTCCGGACCAAGGGCCTCACCTTGATCCCCACCCGGATGTACTTCAAGAACGGCAAAGTGAAGATCGAGATCGCCATGGCCAAAGGCAAGCAGGAATGGGACAAGCGCGAGACCGAACGCCGCCGCACCGACGAACGCGAAGCCCGCGACGCCATCCGCGCCCGCAAGGCCCGCGAATGACTAGAATTCAGTAACAGGGACTCAAACGCCATTATGAAAATCTCACTCGCCTACGCCACTGTCGCTGAATCACTCTCCGATTGTCTTGCCGCCGTCGTCCTTGACCACAACACCGACAAGTCCAAGGACGCGAAACCGCATCCCCTCGTCGCCGCCGGCCCAGCCATTGCGGATGCAAATGCGGTGATGGATGTCCTCGCCATCGGCGACATCACCGCCAAGCCTCAAGAGACCACACTGCTCCACTACCCCAAGGGACTCGCGGCCAAGCGCTTCCTCCTGGTCGGTGGCGGAAAATCTTCCCGGTTCTCCGCGGACGAATTACGCCGTGTGGCGGGCACTGCCGTTCGTTTCGTCAAGTCTAAGGACCTAAAATCGTTGACCATTGCCCTTCCCGAGCACAGCGCCGTCTCCGCCCCTGAGGCGGTCCGCGCCATCGTGGAAGGCGCATTTGTCGCCGACTTCGACCCCAACTACTACGCCTCCGACCGCAAAGATCAGCGCTTGGATGAACTCACCATCCTCGCGCCCCCAACGTCTGACAAAACCCAGCTTGAGTCCGCCCTGAATACCGGCGTGATCATCGGCGAATCCCAGAACTTCACCCGCGACCTCGTCAACGAGCCGGGCAACAAGATGACGCCCACGATCCTCGGTGAACGCGCCAGGAAGATGTGCGCCGAGGCCGGGCTCAAGTGCGAGGTCCACAGCACGGACAAGATCAAGGAATTGAAGATGGGGGCCTTCTGGAGCGTTTCCCAGGGCTCCGCCGAACCGCCTGCGCTCATCGTCATGACCTACGAGCCGCAGCACAAGCCCATCGCCGGCGCGCCCGTGATCGGCCTGGTGGGCAAAGGCATCACCTTCGACACCGGCGGCATTTCCATCAAGCCGGCGGACGGCATGGAGAAGATGAAATATGACATGGCCGGCGGCGCGGCCATGATCGGCGCCATGCGCGCCATTGCGCGCCTGAAACCCGCCGTGAAAGTCATCGGTGTGGTCTGCGCCGCGGAGAACATGCCTTCCGGCACAGCGCAAAAGCCCGGCGATGTGCAGTTCGCCATGAACGGCACGGCCATCGAGATCATCAACACGGATGCCGAAGGCCGCCTGGTCCTGGCGGACGGCCTGTGTTATGCCCGTGAACTCGGCGCCACCCATCTGGTCGATGCCGCCACGTTGACCGGCGCCTGCGTCGTCGCCCTCGGGATGCTCAATGCCGGGATCTTCTGCAATGACGACGATATGCACTCCCGCTTTCAGAAGGCCGCGTCCTCAGCCGGAGAAAAGTTCTGGCGCTTGCCCATCGACGACGAGTATCGCGACCTGATCAAGAGCCAGATCGGTGACATCGTCAACTCCGGCGGACGCTGGGGTGGCGCCATCACCGCGGCCAAGTTCCTTCAGGAGTTTGTGGATGACCGGCCCTGGATCCACCTCGATATCGCCGGCGTTGCCTGGATGGAAGAGGCCAAACCCTGGATCGCCAAGGGACCCAGCGGGATCCCGGTTCGCAGTTTGGTGGAATTTGTACGAAGCTTCACAGCGTAGAAGCACCGCCGACACTCTGGTGGCACAGAAGCCTGCCCTGAGCGTAGTCGAAGGGCCCTCGGCTGTGCACAAAGCACGACCCTACATCACATCCGGCACTTTTATCCCTAATACTCTCAGCGCCCTTACCAATTCCCTTCTCGCCACCGCGGCCGTTGTCAGCAGGAACAGTTTCCTCTGTGCGTCCTCTTCGGTCAGGATGTGGTGCTTGTGGTAGAAGTTGTTGAACAGTTGCGCCAATTGGAATGCATATTTCGCCAGATATGCCGGCTCGGTCGTCGCGATGCATTGTTCGATCGTCAGTGACAGTTTGGATGCCGCCAGCCAGACGTCCCAGATGTCGTCCTCGCGCAGCCCCTCACGCAGTCCCCCCGCATCGCGCAACGCATCCTCCGGCGTAAACCCCGCTTTGCGGAAGATATTTGTCGCCCGGACCACGGCATACTGGCAATACGGTCCGGTCTCGCCCTCAAAACTCAGCGCGTCGCGAAAATCGAACGCTATCACCGAGGTCTTGGTGAACTTCAGCATGAAGTACCGTAACGCCCCGATGGCGATCTGGGTGGCGATGTCCGTTCGTTCCTCATCCGCCAACTGCGGATGCCTCGAGTCGACTTCTTTCTTCGCCGATGCGATCAGCGCATCCAGCAGGTCGTCGGCCTTTACCCCGAAACCTTTTCGCCCGCTGACCTCGATATACGCCTTCAAACGTTCCGCTTCGCTTACTTCATAGCCCAGTTCGATCGCGCACCGCGGCGTGAGCGCCACCATTTCGTAGGAAAAGTGAGTGTAGTGATCGGCTTGCTGGGTGTGTCCCAGCGCCCGGATGGCCTCCACCACATTGTTCTGCGGGTCGGACTGCCGCGTGTCGATCACGTTGTAGATGGCCGCCACCCCGCCAAAGTGCGGGTGCTCCGCCTCCCCATCCTTCGCGGAGATCCACACCTCATGTCCGTCCGGATAGCGGAAGAACTTGCGATAACCGAAGTCGCGCCCCAGCGATCCGAACTTCCACAAGTGGTAGGCGATGTCCTTGCCCACATAGGTCACCGTGCCGTTCGAGCGCACGATCACCTTGGCGTCCTCATCCGGGCCTTCCGCCGGGGCATCGCTCGAACCGGCCCGCTTCATCACCCAGCATCCTTTGTTCTTGCCCGCGGTCTCGAGATACAGGACGCCCTTTTCCTTCAGTTGCGCGAACGCCGACTCCCAGAACCGGAGCGAAAGGATCTCGCTCTCCCGCGGCAGGAAGTCATAACGGATGTCCAGACGCTCCATCGTCTCCAGGTGCCGCCGTAGCACCGCCGTCGAGATCAGGTCCGCCATCTCCGCCGCTTCATTCCCGCCATGCTCGATCTCGTGCAGGGTCGTCAGCCGGATCTTCTTGTTCTCTTCCGTCTTCTCATACCACTGCGAGACTTTCGCGTAGAGGTCCCAGCAGTAGAAGTCGAACCGCTTCCGGCCCTGGGTCTCGACCTCCGCGATGCGGGTCTTCATCCGCTCCGCGGTGCGGATCTCTTCGAACTGTAGGAACCCGACCACTACGTCCGCCACCTGCACGCCGGTGTTGTCGATGTAATTCTGGATGTCCACCGGATGGCCCGTGTGGCGCAGCAGGCGCACGAATGTATCGCCCAGGATGGCATTGCGCAGATGGCCGATGTGCGCCGCCTTGTTCGGATTGATGCTGGTATGCTCCACTAGGATCTTTTCACTCCGCACCTTCGGCCTGTCGGCGACCTTCAGCATCCCGGCGGCAAGCGCCTCGCGGTCTGCCCGGGCATTGATATACCCAGCGCCCGCGACTTCGAATTTCTCGAATCGCGGGACACTACCCATCGCCGCAACGACTTCTTCGGCGATCTTGCGTGGCGGTTTCCGCAACTTTTTGGCCAGTTCGAAGCAGAACGTCAGCGCGAACTCCCCGAACTGTGAGTTCGGCGGCTGGTCCACGCCGATGTTCGGCAGCTCGATGTCATACTGCCGGCGCAGTAGATCGCGCACATGGGCGGTCAGGCGGGTCTGTAGCTCGCGGTACAAGTCGGGACACGGCTCCTGAGATGGCGACGGGGCGACCCCTTCTTCGCCCCGGCACGGCCTCTAAATCATTGAGAAACAAACGATTATAACAAACCGCCTCCGTCGCTTCGTTTGACGCTTCTCCGCCCCTTCCCTAAGATTGAAGTTTGCACTATCGGTCATACAAAGCATGAGTTCAGCGCGCAAGTTTTACATCACGACCCCGATCTATTACGTGAATGCCCGGCCTCACATCGGGCACGCGTATACCACGTTGGTCTGCGACGCCATTGCCCGTTACCACCGCATGATCGGGGATGACACTCGCTTTCTCACCGGCACCGATGAGCACGGCCAGAAGATCGAGCGCTCCGCCGCCGCCGCGGGTAAATCTCCAAAGCAGTTTGTGGACGAGATGACCGCCGAGTGGAAGGCGCTCTGGTCGCGCATGGACATCCAGTACGACGACTTCATCCGCACCACAGAAGAGCGCCACAAGCAGGGCGTGCACGAGATCTTCCGCCGTATGCGCGACCGCGGCTTCATCTACAAGGGCTCATACACCGGCCAGTACTGCGTCTTCGACGAACTCTATGTCGACGCGCCTCCCGGTGCGCCCTGTCCGGACTGCGGACGCCCCACCGAGACCGTCAGCGAAGAGAACTATTACTTCAAGCTCTCCGCATTTCAGGAAAAGCTCATCCAGCTCTACACCTCTCAGCCGGACTTCATCTTTCCCGACACCCGCCGTAATGAAGTGCTTTCCTTTGTCCGCGGTGGATTGAAGGACCTCTCCATTTCGCGCACCACAGTGAATTGGGGCATCCCCGTACCCGATGACCCGGCTCACGTCATCTATGTGTGGCTGGACGCGCTCAGCAATTACGCCACCGCCGTTGGCCTCGGTTCACCCAGGAAGTCAGACCAGAAGCAGTTCGAGCACTATTGGCCCGCCGACGTGCACATGATCGGCAAGGAGATCGTCCGCTTCCACGCCGTCTATTGGCCCGCATTCCTGATGGCGGCTGACCTGCCTCTGCCGAAACGCGTTGTCACCCACGGCTGG
>JACPNP010000054.1:19356-20335 GCA_016185365.1 Terriglobales bacterium | reverse complement strand
CGCCCAACTGCATCCTCATCGTGGTCTCGAACCCGCTCGATGCCATGGCCCAGGCCGCCTACAAGATCAGCAAGTTCTCCAGGAACCGCGTGCTGGGCATGGCCGGCGTGCTTGATTCCGCCCGCTTCCGCACCTTCATCGCGGAAGAGCTGAAAGTCAGCGGGGAAAATGTCACCGCCTTCGTCCTCGGCGGGCATGGTGACACCATGGTCCCGCTGCCGCGTTACTCGACCGTCGCCGGCATTCCCATCACCGAACTGATCCCGGCGGACCGCCTCAAGGCGATCGTCGAGCGCACCGCCAACGGCGGCGCTGAGATCGTGAAGTATCTCAAGACCGGCAGCGCCTATTACGCGCCTTCCGCCGCCGCCACGGAGATGGTGGAAGCCATCCTCAAGGACAAGAAAAAGATCATGCCCTGCGCCGCGTACCTCGAAGGCGAGTACGGCGTGAATGGCCTGTTCGTGGGCGTTCCGTGCAAGCTCGGCGCCAAAGGCCTGGAGCAGATCATCGAGATCAAGTTGACGCCGGAAGAGAACGCCGCGCTGCAAAAATCCGCCGCCGCGGTAAAAGAACTTGTGACGGTCATCGGCGTCTGACCCGGGCGCGTTTCCACTCGACCGTGCCGAATCAGGCTTGAGCTTTGAGCCTGATGCTATTGCCACTGCCAACGACTTGTGTGGCGCAGCCGTCCTCGGCTGCGCAGACAACGCCTCAGCGTTCCGCGCCTGCTTTTCGATCACAAATCACAAATCGTACCTCATACCGCGCACCTCATATCTTGTCGTGTCATGCTGAGCACGCGAACTTCGCGTGCGAAGAACCTGCTTTTTGAATGGCCACATACCATCCGCGCCAGTCCCATGAATTGTCATTCCGAGCGAGGGGCTTCAGCCCCGAGTCGAGGAATCCCTTTCAGGCCGGCCACAGCTCGTTATGCACTAGTTGCGTTTCTGGGAAGCCCCCGACTTCAGTCGGG
>JACPNP010000054.1:0-19341 GCA_016185365.1 Terriglobales bacterium | reverse complement strand
CCTTTGCTTTTCAATTACCCGATTACCCGATCACCAAATTACCCGATGCTTTCCCTTGACTCCGGGCGTATCATATTGGCCGCCACCGTAGCAGGAGGTGTCTATGCTCGCCATCCGGCTCGTGCAACTCATCGAGGCCCACTCCGCCCCGCTCTCCGAGCAGCTGCTGAAGAAGTTCCTCAGCACCCCGCAGTGCAGCGACCTGAACAAGGTGCCGATCTCGGAACTCAAGCATCGCAGCCATGAGATCTACGGCAACCTCAGTGATTTCCTCACCAAGGCCACGGCCAAGGACGTGGAGGAACGCTATATCCACCTCGGCGTCGCCCGCCATCATCAGGGTGTCTCTCTGGCGCATCTGGTCTATGCCTTGTCGCTGACCAAGGAGCATCTGCTCAATTATCTGGAGGAGCAGCAGTTCTACGCGGACAACTCGCTCGCCCTCATCGGCCACCTGGAGTTCAGCCGGATGCTGAATCAGTTCTTCGACCGGGCGGTCTATTGGGCCGTGGTGGGATACGAACGCGCGGAGATGCAGGAACGCCACCGCCACGTGGCGTAAAAGCTGGCGACTGACTACTGACTACTGACTACTGCTTCTCACACCCTCTCGATCGTCACCTTCTCCAGCACCACATCATTCAGCGGACGGTCCTGGCGGTTGCGTCCCACCTTCGTCATCTTGTTGACCACATCCTGGCCCTCGATCACCTCGCCGAAGATGGTGTGGTTCCCGGTCAGCCACATGGTCGCCGCCACGGTGATGAAGAATTGCGAGCCGTTGGTGTTCGGCCCGGAGTTGGCCATGGCCAGCTTGCCCGGCGTGTCGAACTTGTGCGGCGAGCCCTTGGTCTCGTCCTCGAAGCGGTAGCCCGGCCCGCCCATGCCCGTGCCCTGCGGGTCGCCGCCCTGGACCATGAAATCCGGGATCACGCGATGAAAGATGGTGCGGTCATACAGCCGGTCCTTGCTCTTCGTGCCGGTGGTGGGATGCGTCCACTCGCGCTTGCCCTCGGCCAGGTCCACAAAATTGGCCACGGTCTTGGGCGCCTCTTTCTCGAACAGGCGGCAGACCACCTTGCCTTCCGAGGTCTCAAATGTTGCATACAGTCCAGGTTGACGTGCCATTCGCTCCCTTTCTCAAAACGCGTGATCCCGCAAGATGTGTCATTCTGAGCGCGCGTTCCATGCGCGCGAAGAACCTGCTTCTACCTTTCAATTACCCGGTCACCAAATCTACGGATTCCCGCCACACTTGTCATTCCGAGCGAGCGGCGCAGCCGCGAGTCGAGGAATCCCTTTGTTGCCGAGGTTCGTTGTCTACCCGGTACGGCCCTTCAATCCCCGATGCCCGGCTCCTGGGCACGAAGCAAAACTCAATACTCACAACTCAGAACTCAAAACTCAAAACTCAAAACTCTTGCCTCACGACTTCTTCTTCCGAGGCAATACTTTTTTCGGGGCCGGCTCCGGCTTGGCCACACCGATGATCTTCACGTGGCTCAGCATCACCGGCGTCAGTGGCATCCAGTTGTTCTCGTCCGTGGGCACCCGCGCGATGGCCTTCACGATCTCCACCGAGGCATCGTCGCACTGCCCGAAGATGGTGTGCTTGTCATTCAGCCAGGGTGTGGGGACTTCGGTGATGAAGAACTGCGATCCGTTCGTCGCCGGCCCGGAGTTCGCCATCGCTAGCCGTCCAGGCCGGTCGAACGTCAAGTCCTCTGCGAATTCGTCTTCAAAGGTGTAACCCGGACTTCCCGTGCCATTGCCTAGCCGGTCGCCCGCCTGGACCATAAAATTAGGACGCACGCGGTGGAACGTGGTGTTCTCGAAGAACGGCGTGCCGGTCATCTTCTTGCCGGTCTTCGGGTCCAGCCAGTCCTTCATACCCAGCGCCAGCCCGACAAAATTAGCCACCGTCTTCGGAGCCTTGTCCGGGAACAGCTTGCAGGCGATCTGTCCCTTGGACGTGGTGAAGATCACCTGCGGCGGTTCCGTGTACTTGATCGTATCCGTGGCGGGTGTGGCTGGCTCAGTGGCCTTCGCCGGCTCTGCCGTCTTCGTCGTGCTCTTGGCGGTGGTTTTCGCCGCGGTCTTCGAAGAAGTCTTTGTGCTGGACTTGGGCGTGGTCGTAGGCGCAGTCTTGGTCTGCGCCACTCCCGTTGCAGCCATTCCGGTCACCAGCAGGGTGAGGATCAGTCGTCGCATCGCTGTGGTTCTCCTAGTCCTTGGGTGCATTCTTGCGCTTCTGCAGCGGCATCTGTTCGCCTTCGGCGGCCATCCGGTCGCGCATCTTCTCCACCGCTTTGAAGACGCGCATCAGGTTGCCGCCTAGGATCTTGTGGCAATCCGCCGCCGAATAACCGCGCTTCATCAGCTCCTCGGTGATCTTGGGCAGGTCGGCGGCCGAGTCCAGGCCCTCCGGCAGATTGTAAGACACGCCGTCAAAATCCGAGCCCAAACCTACATGGTCCACGCCCGCCACCTTGGCAATGTGGTCGATGTGGTCGATCAGCGACTTCAGCGGCGCCCTCGGGATCTTCTCCCGCCACTCCAGCGCCTGCGCGTTGAGCGCCTCGGCCAGGGTCTTGGCGTCCGCGCCTTTCAGCTTCTCTCGCAATTCCTTTTCAGCTTTGTCGCGCGCGTCTTTCATCCCCTGGTATTGCTTGCGGAAATCGTCATCGATGAACGCGGAGAAAAAATTCACCATCACCACGCCGTCATAGTTCTTGATGGCGCGCAGCATGTCGTCGGTCATGTTGCGGGGATGGTCGGTCAACGCCCGCGCCGAGGAGTGCGACGCGATCACCGGCGCCCGGCTGATGGTGATGACCTGATAGAACGTCTTGTCCGACACGTGCGAGATGTCCACCATCATGCCCAGCCGGTTCATCTCCCGGATGATCTCCCGCCCGTGCTGGGTCATGCCGCCGTGGTGCTTCAGCGTCTCGTCTTTCTCGTCGCCGGAGGAATCGGCGAATTCATTGGTGTTCGACCAGGTCAGGGTCATGTAGCGCACGCCCAGCCGGTAGAAATCGCGCAGCAGGCCCATGTCATTTTCGATCGAATGCCCGCCCTCGATGCCCATCAGCGCGGCCAGCTTCTTCTGCTTGCGCGCCTTCAGGATGTCCGCCGTGCTGAAGGCCATCATCATCTTGTCCGGATGCTTCTCCACTTGCTCGTAGACGGAATCGATCAGTTGCATGGTGCGCTTCACGAACTGGCCCTTGTGCCACTCCGGGTCCACCCAGATGGAGAAGAACTCCGCGCCCAGATTTCCGGCCTTGGCCTTGGCAAAACTCATGTGGCCTTGGTCGCCGGCGGGTGGATCGGCCAGGTCGAACTGCTCATCCAGCAATCGCTGCGGTGTGTCCGCATGCGTGTCCACCACCAGGGCGGACTCGTGCACTTGTTTCGGCGTGAGCTTCTTGGCGCTTTTCTTTGCGGGCATGGTCTGGGCGAGAGAAAAGGTTGCGATCAGTGCGAACAGGACAAGCAGGGATTTGCGCATCATGGCCTCGGAAGACGAGCTCACATTGTACCGCCTGCCGCGAAGGGGCTTGCGGATGTTCCCGGATACGCGGGTACGTTCCCCGCCAGACGTCTCTCGATGCTCATGGCTCGGAGCTCGTGGCTCAGCGCTGACTACGTCCCGAACAGGTCCTTGATGCTCTGGATCATCACCTGCCCGGCCACGCGGGAGATGGAGCGCGTCAGCGGGATGCCTTTGGGGCAGACCTCCACGCAGTTCTGCGCATAACCGCACTCGTGCACGCCGCCATCGCCCATCAGCGCGCGCAGGCGCTCTTCCTTCAGCATCGCGCCGGTCGGATGGTCGTTGAACAGCGCCACCTGGCTGATCGCGGCCGCGCCCACAAAGTTCGTCTTATCATTGAATTGCGGGCAGGCCTCCATGCAACAGGTGCAGGAGATGCAGTTCGAGAGCGGATAACGTTCTTCCTGGACCTTCTGTCCCATGCGTGGCCCGGTGCCCAGGTCATAGGTGCCGTCCAGCGGGATCCAGGCTTTCAACTTCTTCAGATTCTCGAACAGCACGCCGCGGTCCACCGCCAGATCACGGACGACAGGGAACTTGGTGAGCGGTTCGATCTTCACCGGCTGGTCCAGCTTGTCGATCAGCGCCGAGCACGCCATGCGCGCCCGTCCGTTGATCACCATGGCGCACGAGCCACAGATCTCCTCCAGGCAGTTCGAGTCATAGACCACCGGCGTGGTGGCCGTGCCCTCTTTGGTCACCGGGCGCAGCGCGATCTCCATCATGGCGGAGATCACATTCATCCCCGCGTGGTAGGGGACCTCGAACTCTTCCCAGCGCGCCTCCGCCTCCGGTCCCGCCTGCCGCTTGATCTTCAGTCGGATCGTTCTCTCAGCCATGGTTTTGATTTCCTGACGCCAACGCCTGTTTCAGTACATCTGGCATTCCACCGGCACTAGCCGTTGCATCTTGTCCCCACTACCGGCCCTTGCCTTTGTTCTTCTGTTCTTCAATCACAAATCTCAAATCAAAAATCGCAGATCCGCCTTGCTTTTCAATTCCGCGCTTCCGCAGTTCTGCAATTCCACAATGCCTTCAATATTTCCTCGGCCTCGGCTTGATCATGCTTGTATCCACCGGCTCATATTCGAACTTCGGTTCGTCCGCATCCGGCGCGAAATGTGCCTTGGTGGTCTTCAGGAACTTCTCATCGTTGCGGTCGGGGAAGTCCGGCTTGTAATGCGCGCCGCGTGATTCATCGCGCAATTGCGCTCCTTTGGCGACCACCCGCGCCAGTTGCAGCATGTTGAGCAGCTGTCGCGTGAACACGAAGGAAGTGTTCGCCCACATCGTCCGGTCGCTCAGGTTGATCTTGCGATACCGCTCCAGCAGCTCCACCAGCTTCGCGTCCGTCTGTTCCAGGTTCTTGTTGTAACGGATGACGGTGCAGTTCTTGGTCATCAACTCGCCCAACTCGCGCCAGATCTGGAACGGATTCTCGGAGCCGTCCGATTTCATCAGTCGGTCATTGATCTCTTCCTGACGCTTGCGTTCCGAGTCGTAGCACCCGTTGGCGTCAAGCGCTTTGGCGTTCTTCGCGTAGCTCAGCGCTTGCGGCCCGGAGATGAATCCGCCGTAGATGCAGCTCACCAGGGAATTCGCGCCCAGCCGGTTGGCGCCGTGGTATTGGTACTCGCACTCGCCTGCGGCGAACAGTCCGGGGATGCTGGTCTGCTGGTTGAAGTCCACCCATAGGCCGCCCATGGTGTAGTGCATGCCGGGAAAGATCTTCATCGGCGTGTCCCGCGGATCGTCGCCCACGAACTTCTCGTAGATCTCCAGGATGCCTTCCAGCTTGCGGTCAAGCGTGTTCCGGTCGATGTGCGTCAGGTCCAGGTAGACCATCGGCTTGCCGTCGATGCCCAGCTCGTGCTCGTACACCACTTTATGGATCGCCCGCGTGGCCACATCGCGCGGCACCAGGTTGCCATACTTCGGATACCACTCTTCCAGGAAGTACCAGCGCGCGCTCTCGGGGATGCTCTTCGCGTCGCGCTTGTCGCCTTTTTGTTTCGGCACCCACACGCGCCCGCCCTCGCCGCGCGCCGATTCCGACATTAACCGCAGCTTGTCCTCCCCGGGGATGGCCGTGGGATGCACCTGGATGAACTCGCCGTTGGCGTAGAACGCGCCCTGCTGATACACCGCCGACTGCGCCGAGCCGGTGCAGACCACCGAATTCGTGCTCTTGCCGAAGATCGCGCCGATGCCGCCGGTCGCCAGGATCACCGCGTCGGCAGGGAAGGCGCGGACCTCCATCGAGTGCAGGTCCATGGCGCAGATGCCGCGGCAGGTGCGCTTCGAGTCCAGCACCGCGCTCAGGAACTCCCAGTGTTCGTATTTCCTGACCCGGCCCTCGTCCTCGAAGCGTCGCACCTGCTCATCGAGAGCGTAGAGAAGTTGTTGTCCGGTGGTGGCGCCTGCGAATGCCGTGCGGTGATAGAGTGTGCCGCCGAAACGCCGGAAGTCCAGCACGCCCTCGGCGGTGCGGTTGAAGGGCACGCCCATGCGGTCCAGCAGGTCGATGATGCCCGGCGCGGCCTCGCACATCGCCTTCACCGGCGTCTGATTGGCGAGGAAATCGCCGCCGTAGATCGAATCATCGAAGTGCTGGAAGGTGCTGTCGCCCTCGCCTTTAAGATTTTTGGCCGCGTTGATCCCGCCCTGGGCGCACACGGAATGCGAGCGCTTCACCGGCACGATGGAGAACAGGTCCACCTGTCCGCCCAGCTCGGCGATCTTGATCACGGCGCTCAACCCCGCCAGCCCGCCGCCCACCACGATGATCCTCGGAGTCTTTGCCATGATTGTCTGTGGTCCCGGCCCTACTTGCTCAACTGTTCCATGGTCGCGCCAGCGACCGGCATGCGCGGATGCTTCACAAAACTGCGGATGCTCGCCAACCCCACCACGGTCATCAGCACGAACAGGCCCAGGCTCAATCCCAGTACGCGCCGACGCGCTTTTTCACCGGTCACGATGCCCCACTTGCACAGGAACAGCCAGATCCCATACGCCAGATGCCAGCACGCCGCCACCAATCCCACCACGTAGAAGATCAAGTACGAGCGATTGCTCAGCTCCTGCTGCACTTTGCCGAACGACGCGGCCGGGTTGTCATGCAGGTCCACGCCGGTAAAACGCAGCGTGTACACATGCACCACGATGTAGGCGAAGGCGATCAGTCCGGTCCAGCGCTGCATCGTGTACATCCAGTTGCCGGTCCAGGGATAGTGGATCAGGTTGGCATCGCCCCGGTACCAGATGAAAAAGCCGTATAGCCCGTGGAAGGCGATGGGCAGCCAAATACCGAACAGCTCCAGATAGAACACCAGCGGCAGGCCGCCCAGGAATTTCACCTGGACCGCATACGCCGCCGGTCCGCTCATGGCCGTGGAGTTGGAGATCAAGATATGTTCCAGCAGGAACGCGCCCACCGGCACGATGCCGCTCAGCGAATGCAGCCGGCGCAGCAGAAAATCATGTCCCTGGCCCACGCGCAGCGGGGCCACGCCGGGCTTGATCTTGGATGCGGATGAGGTTTCTTCGCGATCGGCGGCGGCACTGACCGAAGTGGCCATGAACAGTTCCAGCTCCTTGAGCGCAACCTTGCATTATTTCGCCCGCCTCCCGTTCCCGTCAAGGAACGTCGATGTAGCAGATGGCACAGAAGCCTGCCCTGAGCGAAGTCGATGGCCCTCGGCTGTGCTGATGTAGCGCCGGCGTCTCGCCGGCTGTGGCGGCGGCATCTTGCCGCCGCAACCAAAGTTGTCATTTTGAGTTGGCACTTGGTGGCACAAGCGCCTGCCCTGAGCGAAGTCGAAGGGCCCTCGGCTGTGCTGATGTAGTGTCTGCGCTGAGCGAAACCCGCGGGCCCCTGGTTCTGCTCTTGATTCGTTTTCAAATTTCAAATTACCCGATTACCAGATTTGCAATCTCATTTCTACTTGTCATTCCGAGCGACGGCGAGCGCCGCGAGTCGGAACGGAGTCCCTTTGCTACACTATCTCTCCACCCATGGCCCCGGTCTCCTGCTTCGAATGCACCCGTTGCGGACATCACGTTGCGGGCGACTCCTTTCCCACCGTCTGTCCCAAAGATAGTGGCGTCCTGTACGCCCGCTACGATCTCGATTCCATTCGCAAGAGTTCTTCGCGCGACAGCTTGGCCGCGCAGCCGCGCACCATGTGGCGCTACGCCGCCGTCCTGCCCGATGTCGAGCCGGTCACCCTCGGCGAAGGCTTCACACCGATGTTCCCCAGCCGGCAACACCCCAATGTCCTGATCAAGGATGAAGGCGTGAACCCAACCGGCTCCTTCAAGGCGCGCGGCCTGTGCGTCACCGTCTCCATGGCAAAGAAGCACGGACTGAAAAAGCTGGCCATCCCCTCCGCCGGGAATGCGGGTGGCGCGCTCGCGGCCTACGCCGCGGCTGCGAGGCTGGAAGCCAACATCTTCATGCCGAAAGATGTGCCCATTGCCAATGAGATCGAGTGCCGCGCCTATGAAGCCAATGTCACCCTGGTCGATGGCCTCATCAGTGACTGCGGACGCATGATCGGCGAGCGTAAAGAAAAAGAAGGCTGGTTCGAGATCGCCACGCTCAAAGAGCCCTTTCGCGTCGAGGGCAAGAAGACCATGGGCTATGAGATCGCCGAGCAGATGGATTGGTCATTGCCGGACGCGATTTTTTATCCTTGCGGCGGCGGCGTGGGTTTCCTCGGCATGTGGAAGGCCTTTGCGGAGATGGAACAGTTGGGCTGGCTGGCTTCCGGCTCAAAGCGACCGAAAATGGTCGCGGTGCAGTCCACCGGTTGCGCGCCCATCGTCAAGGCATTCGAAGAAGGGAAGTCCGCCAGCGAGATGTGGCCCAACGCGCAGACGCTCTCCGCCGGATTGCGCGTTCCCAAAGCCTATGGCGACTACCTGGTGCTGGACATCATCAGGCAGAGCGGCGGGACCGCGATCGCGGTGACCGACGCCGAGACCATTGACGCCCTGCAACGCTGGGCCGCCGCGGAAGCGTTCTTCGCTTCGCCCGAAGGCGCCACCACCTTCGTCGCCTATGAAAAACTTCTTGCCTCAGGATTCCTGAAGCCGGCGGACAAAGTCGTCCTCTTTAACACCGGTTCCGCTTTAAAGTACATTGACGTGATCGCGGAAGCCCTGGGCCGCACCCGCACGCCGCAAACAAAACTTCCCGCTTCGCGCAACATCGGCGGCATCATCGGACCCTACTGAACCGATCTTTGTCATTCCGAGCGAGCGGGGCAGCGTGGTAGCCCTGGGCTTCAGCCCAGGGTGAGCGAGCAACGCGAGCGAAAAGAGGAATCCCTTTGTTGCCGAAACAGGTCGCGTTGCACTGGGGTTTGCTTTTCACTTCCGCACTTCCGCAATCCTGCAATGCTTCCGCTTCGCCATCGCTACTGCTAAAATAAAGCCTGTCTTCTCCCGCACGTGTGGGGCTGTAGCTCAGCTGGGAGAGCGCCTCGTTCGCAACGAGGAGGCCACCGGTTCGATCCCGGTCAGCTCCACCAAGCCTTTTGTGGTAGCTACATCCCGATTTTTCTCGCATACTGGTTGTATTCCGCATCAAATCTAGGACACAATGGGCTGGCATGACTGTAGTGAAAGTCCATCCCGAAATCATCGAGGGGCCGTGGGTAGAAGGATTCGTCCTTGATCGGCATGTAATTTCGAGCCATCCAATTGGCTATCTCGGCGAGCACATGCAGTACGAGACAACCCGCTCCGCGCTCGGCGAGCTGGTGTATCAGCTGAAGTACCGAAATGGACCCCCGAACGACATCGTGGACACCGCCGTTGCCTTCATAAACGACCGATGGAATGGCATCATCGACTGCGTCGTTCCACCGCCGCCATCGTTGCACCGGACGAAGCAGCCAGCGGTGCTGATCGCTGCGGGGATAGCTGGGGCTATCGGGGTACCATCCCTTGCCGCGGCAGTGGTCAAGGCCACAGCGACGCCGCAGATGAAGAACGTCCCGTTGCACGAGCGGGCCCCGCTGCTTTCTGCGGCGATCCAGGCGGGCACCGAAGCTGTCCAAGGGCGGAGGGTTCTGCTCGTCGATGACTTGTGGGAAACTGGTAGTACTTTGAGGCGCGTCGCCGAGGTGCTGGCGCAAGTGGGGGCCACCGAGGTCCGGGCGCTCACGATGACCCGAACGAAATGAGCCACTCAATTACCGTTTTCGTTGCTGGTTCAAGACAGATTTCGCGGCTTCCCGCCGAGGTGAAGACTCGTCTCGACACGATGATCGAGAAGGGCTTTCAGATACTCGTCGGTGACGCCAATGGCGCCGACAAGGCCGTTCAGCGGCACTTTGCCGAGAAGTCGTATCCGAACGTCCTTGTGCACTGTATGCAGGACCACTGCCGGAATAATGTCGGGAATTGGCCTACCCGTCAGCTCGTGGCCCCCCGCGGCTCCAAAGGTTTCGAGTACTACTCCATCAAGGATCGCGCGATGGTGGACGCCGCGGAATATGGCCTGATGCTCTGGGATGGCAAGAGCAAGGGCACCGTCAACAACATTGTCAACCTGTCACGCGATCGCAAACATGTGGTCGTGTACGTCACGCCAACGAAACAGTTTCGCACTATCAAGACCTTCGAAGATCTCAAAGATCTTCTCGCGCAAGGCGACTCGGATAGCGTGGAGCGAATCGTCCACGAGCTGCAACTGAACATGATGCACCGTGCCGCTGGATGACCTGGTGGCTGGGAGAGCGCCTCGTTCGCAACGAGGAGGCCACCGGTTCGATCCCGGTCAGCTCCACCAAATCATCTCAAATTGTCAAAAGGTTCCGAGGTCCCTCGACTCCGCTTCGCCTCGCTCGGGATTTCGCCTGAAGGCTCCCACGCCGGGCGCGGAGCGCCCGTCGCTCACGCCTTCAAAGCGGCTCAAGTTCGATCCCGGTCAGCTCCACCAAGCCATTTCCCGGATTCGCACCCACATCCCAATTTTCTTTCCGTCGGGTTGTAATCCCCGCTCCACTTGGGACACAATAAGGTCTGCATGACTGACCGCAGGAAGTCGCACCGGGACGGACCCGGCAAACGCCGCAATGCTCCCCGCCCGCATACCGTACTGAAACAGATCGAGGATGCGACCTATTCCATCCTGCGCAACGGACCGGAAAAAGAAAAAAAGGAATCCGAGCCCAAGCCCCACCCGGAGCACAAGCACAAACCGCACAAGCATTGATCCGATTCTTCGGTGTTTAGGGAACGGACGAGGCCCGTCCGTTCAGGTTTATTTCACGCCCTGGCAGATCGCATCGAACTCGGGGTCACCCTTCAAGCAGGATAGATCGGGGTCTCGGGCGACCCATGCCAGGTTCCCATAACCATTCTCGATGGCCTTCTTGAGCATGGCCAGCGCTTCTGCCTTCATGTCCAGGACGCCGTACGTGCACGAGGCGTTATACAGGACGCTGGAATCGCCCGGCCGTAGCGCCACCGCCATCTCCAGTTGCCGGATGGCATCATCTTTTCGGTTGATCCGGCCATACTGGCTGGCCAGCAAAATCCTGGCCCGCACATCCTCCGGCACCAGTTCCAACTGCTGTTCCAGGGCCCCGATCTGCTTCACCTCGATCTGCTCGGTCGCCGCGCTCCGGCCGAGCCGTCGCAGGGTGTTGGTATACGGGATGTAAACGTTGTAATCGTCCCCGTTCATCTCCACGGCCTTGTCCGCGAGCGCCGCCGCCTCTTCCAGGCGGTCGGATGCGAACAACGCCCGCCCCAGGACGTTATAAGCGCCTTCACAATCCGCTTTCTGCGCGATCGCCATCTGCGCGAAATGGGCCGCGTTGGCATAGTCCTTCTGCGCATAGAACAATCGCGCCTGCGCGGCCAGGACCTCGGCCCGCTGCGGTTCCAGGGCGATGGCCCGGTCACAGGCGGCCTTGCCCCGCTCGATCCACTTGGGGTTCTGTTCGCGCAATTCAAAATAGAGTCCGCATGCGTTGGCCACGCCGGCGTGGGCCATCGCGAATTTCGGGTCCAGCTTGATGGCCTGCTCGAACATCTGCAGCGCGAATTCCAGGTTCTCGCGGCGGGAGTAGCTCCGTCCGCGAAGGTAATAATCGTAGGCTTGCAGGTTTTCCGTCGGCTTCTGCGCGATGATCTTCTGTTCCTGCGGCGTCAGCGTGATGCGCAGCGCCTGGGCGATGCTGCGCGCAATCTCATCCTGGATGGCGAATACGTCTTCCATCTCGCGGTCGTACCGCTCCGCCCACGCCGAGTGCCGGGTGCGCGACTCCACCAGCTGCGCGGTAATGCGCAGCCGGTTGCCGGCCCGGCGGATGCTGCCTTCGAGCACGAACCCGGCACCCAATTGCTGGCCCACTTCCGGCGCGGTGACCGCTTTGTTGCGGAACCCCAGCACCTCGGAGCGCGGGAACACCCGCAATTGCGCGATCTTGGAGAGCTCGGTGATGATGTCTTCCGTCATCCCGTCGCGGAAGTATTCGTCGTCCTTGGCGCCGCTGAGGTTCTCGAAGTAGAGGACCGCCACCGATCTCTGCGCGGAAGGCGCGGCCGCCTCCTTCATCGCCGGTGTGGTGCCCGAACCCGTTGCGGCCGCCGCCCGGCTGTCCGAATCCAGGATGCGCTTCAGCCGTTTCAAGTCGATCTTCAGGTCGGCGATGTTCTGGTAGCGCATCTCCGCCTCTTTTTCCATCGCCTTGTTGATGATGCGCTCGAGTTCCGCGGGCAGGGCGGAGTTGAGACGGACGGGCGAGGGCGGCATGGCGTTGAGGATGGCGTTGAAGATCACCGCGGAGGTGTTGCCTCCGAACGCGGTCTTGCCCGTGGCCATCTCATACAACACCGCCCCGAAGGAGAAGATGTCGCTGCGCGCGTCCAGGGTTTCGCCCCGCGCCTGCTCCGGTGACATGTAGGCGATCGTCCCCAGCGCCGTGCCCGGGTTCGTCAACTGGTTGGTGTCGCTGCCCAGCAGCGCCACGCCATCCATGGTCTCGTCTCTGACATTCAAATGCGACGAAAGTTTCGCCAGGCCGAAATCCAGGACCTTGGCCTGTCCCGAAAGGGTGATGAAGATGTTGGCCGGTTTGATGTCGCGGTGGATGATGCCCTTGGCGTGGGCCGCTTCCAGCGCGTCCGCGATCTGGATCGCCGTCTCCAGTAACTGGTCCGTCTTCAGCGGCTGCCGGTCGATGCGCTGGTCCAGCGTCCCGCCTTCCAGCAACTCCATGGCCAGGAACGGCTCTTTTTCGTGATCGCCGATCTCATAGATGGTGCAGATATGGGGGTTGTTCAACGCGGCGGCCGCGCGTGCTTCTCGGAGGAACCGCTCCATCACCTGTTTGTCCCTGGTCGCTTCCTGGGGAAGGAATTTGAGCGCCACCGGACGGCCCAGCATGGTGTCTTCGGCGCGATACACCACGCCCATGCCTCCGCCGCCCAGACGGTCAAGGATTTTGTACTGCTTGATCTGTTTACCGATCATGGTTGCCCGAGTCGCCCGGCCATCCTAACCTCCACATCTTTTGAAGTCAAACTTCCCGCCCGATTGACGCAACCGATTGAGCCCTTGGGCTTTACCACCTTTGTGCGGTTCCTCCCCTTGACCTCGCGCTATCCCGGTGGTATCAAGAGTCGCCTTCTTTCTCCCGGATTTTTATATCCCAAGAATCTCCCAAGGAGGAAACATGAAAAATCGATGGTGGATCCTGTTTGCCGCTGCTCTGACCCTTTGTCTCCCGATATTCGCCCAACCAGCCCCCGCGCAACCGCCCCAGCCGCTGACCATCTGGTACGAGTACACGGTCAATCCCGGACAAGAAGATGCATTCATGGAACTCGTGAACAAAGTGGGAGCGCCCGTCCGCGACAGACTGATGGCGGAAGGCGTGGTCGAAGGTTGGGGCATCGAAGTCCCGGTACTTCGCGGTCCTGGCAAGTTCACCCACCTGATCTGGGTGTCCGTCCGTGACTACGCCGGCGCGCAAAAGGTTTGGGACAGCATGCGCGCTCAGATGGCGAATATCGCTGCTGAAGAAGCCAAGATGGCCAAAAAGCCGGCCAAGACCACCGCGGAACGTGCGCGCGAGATTTTTGACGGCGCCAAGACCCGCGACTGGCTGACTCGTGATCTGGTGTCCGGATTCGCGCCCGCCATGCCACCGGCCGGCATGCTTCCGTTCAATCGTTACAATTTCGTCAAGGTGAAGCCGGGCAAGGGCGGCGACTATCGCCGGACTTGGGAAAAATACAACAAGCCGGTCTTTGACAAGCTCACTGCGGATGGCACTCTTCTTGCCTACGGCATGGCCGTGGAAGAATGGCGCACGGAAGGCGCATGGACCCATTTCATCTGGTTCGTGACCAAGGACGCTGCGGCGCAGGACAAGATCCGCGATGCCTTCAACGCTGACCGCGCCGCCCGGACCCAGGAACAACGGGACGCGATCATGGCGGCCTTTGCCGACGCCGTGGACGGAGATGCCTCCCGCCAGGAAGCCACCCGTTCCACAGTCTTCAAACTCGCGCCGCCCAAAAAATAGGCTGACCCGGCATCACAGGAAGAGAAAGAAGACACTGACCGGAGCTCGATGAGCTCCGGTTTTTCTATTCCAGGCGCCGGTTTCGACTTGTGGTTCAAGGAACATCAGGGTTTGCGCCTGGAGTTCCGCGACCAGATCTTCCCCGGCGGCGGGACCGATCATGTCCTCGGATTTCGCATCGGATACACGTTCCGTTGATCATGGCGGAAGGAAGTCCGGCCTGGCGCAAAATGAAAGGCCCGCCGTGAGGCGGGCCTTGTTTCGTTGATCGTGCTTGGGCTACTGGCTGATCGACCGGGCATTGTTCCGCTCCGCGATCACCTTGCGCGCGCCTTCGGCCAATTCTTTTGCACGCGGCAGAAACTCCAGCGCCTTGATCACTTGCGGGTCTGTCTCCGCTCGCACCCGGGTTCCGGCTTCCTGACCGAATTCGGCGATGAAGACTTCGCTCTTGATCTGCCCCTTGATCCATTCCATCGACTCCAGCAGGTCGGCCTCGCTGAATGTGATCTTCTGGTCTTCCAGGAAGTGACGGAAGTCGTTCATCACCACGTCATCCACGTCCCAGCCCTTGCCCGCTTTCCTGCCCTGCAGATACGTCTTGGCAAAATTGAAGAACGCATACTTCTGTAGCAGCGTGGTCTGGAACTTGGTGAGCTTTTGCGACGCGATCTTTTCGTCCGGCGTGATGCCGCCGCCGCCGTACACGGTGCGACCGCTGTCGGTGACTTTCACTTCCTTGCCGGCCGCATCTTTCTCTTTCTCGCGGTTGTAGTAATAGTCGTACAACGAAATGCCTTCATAGTCGCGCTGGATCAGGCGGCCGCTGGGCGTGTAATACTTCGCCGTGGTCAGCGCCAGGCCGGTGTTCTCGGAGAGCGGATACACCGTTTGCACCAGGCCCTTGCCGAAGGTGTTCTCGCCGACCACCAGGGCGCGGTCATGGTCCTGCAGCGCGCCCGCCACGATCTCGCTCGCCGAAGCCGTACCCCGGTTCACCAGCACCACGATGGGATAGTCTTTGCCGCCGTTGCCCTTGCTGGCGCGGTAGACCTTCTCCTGCGACGCCCGTCCGCGATGCGAAACGATCACGGCGCCTTTCTTCAGGAACTTGTCCGCCACGCCCACGCCTTCGCCCAGCAATCCGCCCGGGTTGCCGCGCAGGTCGAGGATCAGCCCCTTCAGATCGCCGAACTCATCCAGCGCCTGTTGGACTTCACTCTCGGTCGTCTCCGAGAAGCTGGAGACATGCATGTAACCGATGCCCGGCTTGATCTCGAAATGCACATCCACGCTGTAGCGCGGGATCTCGTCGCGCACCACGGTGAATTCCAGCGGGCTGTTCGAGCCTTCGCGCGCGATGGTGATGCGCACTGTCGTGCCCTTCGGCCCCTTGAGCAGATCGGCGACCTCGCCGGTGTTCATGTTGTCCGTGGGCTTGCCGTCCACGCCGATGATCACATCCCCCGGCCGGATGCCCGCGCGATACGCCGGCGTGCCCGCGAAGGGCGCGATCACGATGACCTTGTTATTGCGCGGCCCCACCTGCATGCCTACGCCGTAATACCGGCCGCGCTGGTCCTCGCGCAGTTGGCCGTATTGCTTGGGATCGAAGAAATTGCTGTGCGGATCCAGCACATGCAGCATGCCCGGGATGGCGCCGCCGTAGATGGCCTTGTCCGGATTCGGCTTGTCGGCGTAATTCTCCTCGACCACGGCATACACCTGGGAAAACGTCTTCAGGTTGCCGTCCAGTTGATCGACGTTTCCAGCGGGTCGCTGCGCGAACACCGCGCCCGCGAATCCGCAGGCCACTACCACAAGGATGACGATGAATACCGAGCTGCGCGAACTGCGATTGGCCATCGGGTTTTAGTCCTTTAGAATTCCTCCCCCCGGCGCGACCTCCGCCAAGAGGACGGGTTCACTCGAAGTATATCGCGATTTTCCGCCCTTCCACACCGCGTATCGGCCTTTCGTCACCCGCAGCTGGGATAGAACGTATTCGCGTCTCCCGGTTAGATGCCCTGACCTGCCGTTCGGTCACCAACATCCCGCTGTACCGCCCGCGTTTCGCCAGCCGCAGCGTCGGCATCTTGTCGCATCTTCCAAGAAGCGAAGGCTCGCTCTTGCCCTTCCTGACTACTGACAACTAAGTACTGACCACTGACTCACGCGCTCCCGGCGCCAAAGGACTTGCTCCTCAATGACTCAATTACCCGATTACCGGATTACACAATCACCAGCTGACTCTTCCTCCCGTCACCATGGGATCGTTGGAGTATGATAAATCCATGAATCTCGGCATCACAGAGATGATCTTCCTTGCGGTGATCGGGTTGTTGCTCTTTGGCCCGAAAAAACTGCCGGAGATCGGCCGCCAGATCGGCAAGGCCATGGCCGAATTCAAGCGGGCCGGCAACGAATTCCAGTCCCAGTTGAACGACGAAGTGCGCAAATTGGAGTCCGAGGTGGACCTGGAGAACACCATCGCCGCGCCCCCCTCCAAGACCGCCGCCCGGGGCCCCCGGGAGACGGTGACCCCCTCGGAGCGCACGGATTACACCACGCCTGAGAACAATGCCTGATCCCGTGCCAGAAGAAGAATCAAGATTGCCCGGCATGTCCTTGCTGGAGCATCTGGAAGAACTGCGCAAGCGGATCATCTACGCGTTGATCAGCGTCGCCGTGGCGTTTTTTCTTTGTTGGGGATATGCCGAAGACATCTTCCGCTTGATGGAGCGGCCCATCATGGAGGCGCTGCGGGCCAACCATCTCGCGGAAAAGCTGGTCTACACCAGTCCCACGGACCCATTCAACATCTACCTGAAGATCGGCCTGATCGCCGGTCTGTTCGTGGCCTCGCCGGCGGTGTTGTATCAGGTCTGGGCCTTCATCGCACCCGGCCTCTATCGCGACGAGAAGAAATACATCCTGCCATTCCTGGTCGCCACCGTCGGACTCTTCGTTTCCGGGGGGTGGTTCGGATATCGCATCGTGTACCCCGCGGCCCTCACCTTCCTGATCGATTACGGCAAAGACTTCCAGCCGATGATCACCGTGGGCGAATACACCGATCTGTTCCTGACCGTGATCCTGGGCTTGGGGCTGGTGTTCGAGCTGCCGACCATCGTATTTTTCCTGGCGCTGATGGGCGTGGTGGACGCCGGCTTCCTCTGGCGCAACATGCGGTACGCGATCTTCGGGATTTTCGTGGTGGCCGCCGTCCTTACCCCTACCACTGATATCGTGAATATGAGCATCTTTGCCGCACCCATGATCGTTTTGTACGTGTTGAGTATCGGCGTGGCCTGGCTGGTTCATCCCAAGCGCCGCCGCCGCGCCGCGGAGGCCGCCGGTTCCTGATGATCCGCCCGATACCGCACATGCTGCTCCTGGCGACGATGGCGCTGACCTCTTGCGCCTCCACCAAGCCCGCGCCACAGACGGAGGCCCAAACACCCGCCGAGGACCCTAAGCCATCATTCAAGCCCAGCGCCGAGCCGGCGCCGAAGATCGATGCCGCGCGCGCCATGCAGTATGTCCGCGAACAGGTTGCGTTCGGCCCGCGTTGGCCTTCCAGTCCCGGCCACAAAAAGATCCAGGACTACTTGCGCTCCAAGCTGAAACGCGACGGCTTGGAAGAAGACCGGTTCACGGCCTCCACGCCCGTGGGAAAGTTCGATCTGTGCAATTTCATCGCGAAGTTTCCCGGCACCACGGACCAGATCATTGTCCTGGCCTCGCACTATGAGACCCCGTACCACCTCAAGGACATCAAGTTCGTCGGCGCCAACGACGGTGGCTCCAGCACCGCGCTCCTGTTGGAGATTGCGAATCAGCTGCGCGGCAAGAAGCGCACGGGACCCGCCATCTGGCTGGTCTTCTTCGATGGGGAAGAGGCCTTCAAGCAATGGTCCGAGACCGACAGCCTCTACGGCAGCCGCCATCTGGCGGAAAAATGGAAACAGGATGGCGCCGCCAAGCGCATCCGCGCCTTCATCCTCGCGGACATGATCGGCGACGCCGACCTCAACATCGAGCTCGAGACCAAGTCTCCGCCCTGGCTCCGGGATATCACCCGCCAAGCCGCGGCGGACCTGAACGTCAGCGCGCACTTCTTCGGCCGCGAGACCTCGATCGAGGATGACCACGTTCCTTTCGCCCGCATCGGTGTTCCCGTGATCGACCTCATCGACCTCGACTATGGCTTCAACAACGTCTTCCACCATTCCGCTGATGACACCTTGGACAAGCTCAGTCCACGCAGCCTGGAGATCGTTGGCAACGTGATACTGGAGATGGTGCGGCGGCTCTCCGGCGACTGACTCCGTTACAATCCAACCAATGCTCCTGTTCTGGGTGCTGTTCAACCTGTTCGTCCTGGCCATGCTGGCGCTCGACCTGGGCGTGTTTCACCGCAAGTCGCACGCCGTAAAGTTCAAAGAAGCCGTGGCCTGGAGCGCCGTCTGGGTGGCACTGGCCTGCGCCTTCGCGGTAGTGGTCTTTTTCTGGCGGGGACGGACGCCCGCGCTTGAGTTCAGCACCGGCTATCTCATCGAGCTCTCGCTCAGCGTGGACAATCTGTTCGTCTTCCTCGTCCTGTTCTCATTCTTCAAAGTTCCCGGCGAACAGCAGCACAAGGTCCTCTTCTGGGGCATCATCGGCGCGCTGGTCATGCGCTTCTTCTTCATTTTTGCCGGCGTGGCCCTGATCAATCGCTTCCACTGGATCATCTATGTCTTCGGCGCGTTCCTGGTCTACACCGGTGTCAAGCTTGCGACCCATGACGATTCAGATGTCCACCCGGAGCGTAACCCGGTGCTCAAGCTCATCCGCCGCTGGATCCCCATGACCGAGGACTACCATGCCGGCCATTTCCTCATCACCCGCAACGGCCGCCGCATCGCCACGCCGCTGGTGGCCGTGCTCGTCGCGGTGGAGACCACCGACCTGATGTTCGCCGTAGACTCCATTCCCGCCGTGCTCGCCATCTCCCGCGACCCGTTCATCGTCTACACCTCGAACGTGTTCGCCATCCTCGGCCTCCGCTCCATGTATTTCGCCCTGTCCGGGATGTTCAACCTCTTCCAATATCTGAATTACGGTCTCTCAGCCATCCTGGTTTTTTTCGGCATCAAGATGCTGCTTTCCAATGACGGTTTCACCCTGTGGGGCCTCCCGCTTCATTACAAGATCCCTACCGGCGTGTCGCTCGCCGTGGTGGGA
>JACPNP010000030.1 GCA_016185365.1 Terriglobales bacterium | reverse complement strand
GACATTGACTTCGACTCTCCGGGTCAATGGGGCCGCGTAGTCAAGGGCTCGCGCGAGAGCGGTCACACCGTCCACGAATTGGACTTCGGCAACGGCAACAAGGTCTTCACCTTCGTCTTCTGGACACGACCGGGCCGCGACTAAAGACTCGATTCCTCTACTTGCCGCCCGGCTCCGGCCGGGCGGTTTCTTATTTCCCGCCTGATTTGAGACAATCGAAGGGTTGAGCTTCATGCGCCGGACCTGACCGTGATGTCCTCCCAGGAAAAGATCCGCATCGCCGTGGTGGGCGTGGGCGCCTTCGGGCGCAATCACGCCCGCGTGCTCGCCGAATTGCAGAAGCAGGGCGGGCCGGTGGAACTGGCCGGCGTCTGTGATGCTGACCCCGAGCGCGCCGCTGAACTGGCCATGGAGTTCAAGACCCAGGCCTTCACCGCGCTCCCTCAGTTGATCCAGAAGGGCAAGATCCACGCCGCCTGTGTCGCCGTTCCCACCGTGCACCATCTGGAAGTCGCGAAAACGCTGATGGAAGCCGGCGTGGACGTGCTGATCGAGAAACCGCTGGCCACCGCGCTCGCCGAAGCCGACGATCTCATCCGCGTGGCCCATAGCAAGCAGCGCGTGGCCATGGTCGGCCATCTGGAGCGCTTCAACCCGGCCGTGCGCGCCACCGCCGGCCTCATCACCCAGCCGATGTTCTTTGAGGTCCACCGCCTCAGCCTGTTCTCGCCGCGCGCGCTGGACGTGGACGTGGTCCTCGACCTGATGATCCATGACATTGACATCGTGCTTTCGCTGGTCAAGTCGCCCGTGAAGGAGGTCCGCGCCGTGGGACTGCCCATCCTCAGCCCGCGCGTGGACATCGGCAATGTACGCCTGGAGTTCGACTCCGGCTGTGTGGCCAACCTCACCGCCAGCCGGGTCAGCACCGAGCGCGTGCGCAAGTTGCGCTTCTTCCAGCCGCGCCAGTATGTGTCCGTGGATTACGCCAAGCAGGATGTCTTCGCCATCACCGTGGCTCCGGCGATCCTCGCCGGCGGCGCATCGCCCGAGCAGCTCGCCGCGGCAGCCTCGCTCCCCGGCGCGCTACCGATCCCCGGCGTCCGTCTCGAGCGCCTGGAGGTGGTGAAGGAAGAACCGCTTCGCGCCGAACTCCGCGCCTTCCTGGAGGCGGTACACACCCGCAAGACGCCGGAGATCTCGCTCGAGGACGGCCGCCGCGCGCTGGCCGTCGCCCTTGACATTACCCGCGCCATGGCCGAACACCACCGCCGCGCCGACCTCGACCACATCACCCAGATTAGAACTTGAGAGCCGTCTCGGCTGCGCAGTTGGGATTTGATCGTGTGGCACAGAAGCTTGCCCTGAGCGAAGCCGAAGGGCCCCCGTCTGTGCTGGATCGTCAGCTTAGCGCCGGCGTCTCCCGATTGTAGCGCCGGCGTCTCGCCGGCTGTCGCGGCGGCATCCTGCCGCCGCTTGTCATTCCGAGCGCCGGTAGCCCCGGCCTTCAGGCCGAGGCGAGCGAGCGTGGCGAGCGAATAGTCTTGATCTTGGGTTAGATTTTCAAATTACAAAATTACCCGATTACCCGATTTTCACTGCCTCTCCTCACGCCGCTCCCGCGTCCTCGCTCAGTACCACCGTCACATCCATTTTTTTCTTGCCGCGATAGATGGTGACCTTCACCGTATCGCCCACACGACGGTTGTTCATCGCGCCGCCCAGGTCGCGCAGGTCATTGATCTCTTGCCCGTCGATGGACACGATGATGTCCCCGCCCAGCAGGATCGGCGTCATGCCCAGTTGCGCGCGCTCGCTGCCGCCGCGTAGCCCGGCTCGGGCCGCAGGGCTGTTGCGCACCACCTGCATGATCAGCACGCCGGAATCCACCGGCAGGTCGAGTTCTTCCGAGATCTCCTGGCTCAGCGGCAGGCCGCGCACGCCCAGTTGCGGCCGCTTCACCCGGCCATACGCCACCAGGTCATTCAGTACGGCCTTCGCGGTGTTGATCGGGATGGCGAAACCGATGCCCGCGCTCTGGTTGGCCACCGCCGTGATCTGCGCATTGATGCCGATCACCTCGCCGCGCGAGTTCAGCAGCGGGCCGCCGGAGTTCCCCGGATTGATGGCCGCATCCGTCTGGATGGCGTCGTCGATCGGTGTGCCGTCCAGTCCGCGGATGGAGCGGATGGAGCTGACGATCCCGCGCGTCATCGTCCCCGTCAGGCCGAAGGGATTGCCGATGGCATACACCTTCTGCCCGACCACCAGGCTCTTGCTGTCACCCAGCACCGCCGGCTGGATCAGCGGCGCCTTGATCTGGATCACCGCCAGGTCGTGCGACGGATCGGCCCCGATCACCTCCGCGCGGTAGCGCTTGCGATTGGCCAGCGCCACCTCCACCTGCCGCGCCTCCGCCACTACGTGGTAATTGGTGAGGATGTGTCCCTCTTTATCGATGATGAACCCCGACCCCTGGCCTTCCGCCGGGACCGCGCCGTAGAAAAAGTCCCATGCCACCGAGCGCGTGGTGATGCTCACCACGGATGGCAGGACTTTCTTATAGATACTGATGTTGTTCTGCTCTTCCGCATCGAAGTTCTGCGGCGCGGCGGCTTCAATGATCTCCACCTTCCCCGCCGCGTGCCGGTCTTCCCCGGAAAATGGCATGTCGAATGGCAAATGCCGGTGTGTGGTCGCATAAAAGAACGCCGTCACCAGCAAGACGGCGAGCAGGATCGGCCGCATCTTCTTCATTCTCTTTGCTCTTCCCTGAATGACTGATGTTTGCTTCTGTTTGGAATGCGATTTTGCTTTTTGCAATCTACGATCCTCAGATCTGCGATCTGCAATCACTTTTTACTGCGCGCGCCGGTCTTGGCAAGTGACATAAGCTCTTTCATCATCCCTTCCACCTGCCGCTCGGTCGCTTCCAACGAACCGCCGTTGTCGATCACATAGTCCGCGACTTTGATTTTTTCCTCGTCGGGGATCTGGGCGGCCATCCTCCGCTCGGCTTCCCGGCGGGCCGCTTCTCGCGCCACAGCGCCGGCTTCCTCTGGCACGGTGCGTTCCACATAGCGCGCGATCTTCTGCTCGGCCGTGCAAGTCACTATCACGATCTTGTCAAAGCGGCCGGCAACACCGGCTTCCAGGATCAGCGCCGCCTCCACCACCACAACGGCATGCGGGTCCCGGGCGCCCTGCTCTTCCATCCACACGTTCTGCCGCGCGATCACCGCGGGGTGCACGATGGCGTTTAGTTCTTGGATGCGTCCCTGGCCGAAGGCGATCTCCGCCAGCTTCGCCCGCAGGAGGGTCTTGTCCACTGGATGGACGATCTCCGGGCCAAAATGTCTCACCACTTCGTCATAGACAGGCCGTCCCGGCTGCATCAGCTCGTGGGCGACCTGGTCCGCCTGGATCAAGCGCGCGCCCCGGGCCTCCATCATCCGGCCGACGGTGGTCTTGCCACAGGCCATGCCGCCGGTCAGGCCCACCCGCAGCACGCTAATACCCCACGCCGACCGTGGTCTTCAGGTGTACGCCGCGCCGCATCTTGGCCGCTTTCACGGTGTTCGACATCAACATGGCGATGGTCAGTGGCCCCACGCCGCCCGGCACCGGAGACATCACGCTTGCCACCTCAGCCACATTCGGATGGCAATCTCCCGCCAGCGTGTAGCCATGGCGCGCAAAGCTGTCCTCTCGCTTGGCATTGCCCGCGAACAGACGCTTGAACTCTTCCGGATCGGCAACGCGGTTGATGCCCACGTCCACCACCGTGGCGCCGATCTTCACATGTTCCTTCGTGATCGTGCCCGCGCGCCCCATCGCCACCACCAGGATGTCCGCCCGCTTGCACATACCGATCAGGTCCTTGGTCTTCGAGTGGCAGAGCGTGACCGTGGCATTGGCATTGGTCAGTAGCATGGCCATGGGCTTTCCCACGATGTCGCTGCGTCCCACCACCACAGCGTCCTGCTTTTCGATCGGGATCCCGCTGCGCCGCAGGAGTTCGATGCAGCCCATCGGCGTGCAGGGCACCAGTCCCGGGCGTTGTGTGGACAGGAATCCCACATTCAGCGGATGGAACCCGTCCACATCCTTGGCCGGCAAGACCTCCATCAGGATCCGCTCCGTGTTCAGGGGCCGCGGCAGCGGAAGCTGGATGAGGATGCCGTCAATGTCCTCGCGGGCGTTTAACTCACGTACGAGTTGCAGCATCTTTTCCGTGGTCACATCGGCCGGTGGCGTGATCTTCTCGCTGTAGATGTTCAGTTCATCGCAAGCTTTGGTCTTGCTGCGGACATAGACTTCGGAGGCCGGGTCATTCCCCACCAGCACCGCCGCGAGTCCGGGACGCAATCCGGCCTGGGTCAGGGCTTTGACTTCTTCCGCGGTCTCCGCATTGATCAATGAGGCCACTTTCGGGCCATCGAGCATTTTGGCGGGCATAAAGGGTCCAAGGAATACGGGAGTAAGGGGCCCAAGGACAGACCATAGTACCCGCTCCCCCGTCCCTGCGCGAGTACTCTCACGGCAGTCTGGTACAGAAGCCTGCCCTGAGCGAAGCCGAAGGGCCCTCGGCTGTGCTGAATGGGATTGAGTTTGGGTGGCACAGCCGCCCTCGGCTGTGTCGAATCCACACCGTAGCGCCGGCATCTTGCCGGCTGTGGCGGCGGCATCCTGCCGCCGCAATCATGTACATTCACCACCACACAGCCAGCTCAGGCCTTATTGGTTACAATCTGCAATATGGACTGGAAGGAACTGATCGACCGCCTGGTCTGTCCCGCGTGCCGCCAACCGCTCGCTATCAAAGCCTCAGGCGATGCCCTGAAGTGCGACGCCTGCAAGCGGGTCTACCCTGTTCGCGACGACATCCCCATCCTGCTGATCGACCAGGCCACCATCGAAGATTAGATATGGGCACGTTCGACGATTATTGGGTCTGCCTTTCCTGATTCCTACCCCCTGTCCTCTGCCCCGGATCCCTGCCCCTGGCATTTGTCATTCCGAGTGAGGCGCGCCCTTTGCGCCGAATCGAGGAATCCCTTTGTTGCCGGAAACAGTCCGACACATCTGAGTAGAGCCACGCCAGTCAGGGTGCGGGTTACCCGCACCGTCCTGGCGAACACCCGTACCAAAAATAAATCGCGGGCTTCAGCCCGCGACGCCCATGGTTGGCCTGCTCACAACTCACCACTCATTCACTTCTTCATCCATTTCCCGCCGCCATCTTGGCTCACCCACACTTCGCCATTCTCCAGCCGCAATTCGCCATTCATGCCTTCCCGGAATGACAGACCCACGATGGTGAAGTCCTTGCCCCACGGTCCTTTGACGCGGGTCCAGGTCATGCCGTTATTCACGGACTTATAAAGCCGGCCCTTGTGTCCGCCCACCCAGATCTCCTGCCCCCGGAAGGCCAGGATCTGCAGCTTCTCCGACCCCACTTTCACAGTGTTCCAGTTCGGGGTGGGTTTCAGGTGCAGACGCTGCAAGTGCCCGTCGTCGGCGATCCGCCACTCCGAGCCGGCGTTCGGCATCACCGGGCCTCGCGACTTCGAGTCCACCCGCTCCCCTTCCGCCGGCAGGCCGAAATCCATCCCCTCAGACTTTTTGGATTCTTCTACAGCAAATGCCTTTGCCGCAACGGCATCAGTCGGATCGGCCGGTGCCGCTTTCGCCTTGGATTTGAATAACAAAAGTTTTTCTTGCTTCGCCGGCGCCGGCGGGGGCGCCGCCGCCGCGTCTTTCAGTTCCGCCGAAACCACCGCATCCTGGTCCCGCGCCGATTCCGCTGCCGGTTTGGCCAGCCCGCTCGACATGGCAAACCCGCCTAGCTTCCCCGCCTCGCCGGTTGTCGCCGTCCGTTGTCCGGTCACCAGCGGAGCATTCTCAGAATGCGGAGCTGCTGGCTGGACCGCCGTCATCACCATCGGTGCCGAGGCCGTGATTTCAACATTGTCCGATGGCGGCTCTCTCTTCACCCTTCCTACCGTGCCACCCGCTACCCCATCGGCTTCTTTCTTCGACTGGCGCCCGCTGGCGACCTCATTCCGCGTACGCTGATCCTTCGCTGCCGGCTGCTCGAGCTTGGTGACTTCAGCAGCATTCGCATTCAGATTCGCTTTTGCATCCGCCTTCGCCGGCTCCGTGACCTGCGGTGCCGCCGAAGACGCTGGCGCAGTTCGCTGAAGCGCGGCCATTTCCTCCGGGGGTGCAACCCTCGGCTGCATCACCACCAGAGCACTCGCTACCACTAACACCGCCGCAGCCGCCGCGCCCCATTGCCACACCGCGACCCGATTCCACCAACTCCGCCCGGCGGGCAGCGCCAATACCGGCTGCATGGCCTCCGCTTCCGGCGACGCCAGCAGCACTACCTCCCGGCACTCCGCACACTCCGCCAGGTGGGCCAGCATCCGGTCACGCTCGGCAGACGGCATCGCCTGCTCCACGAACGCGGTCAACGCCTCCGCTTCCGGATGGGCCGCCGGCCGCGGTCCCTGCCGCAACCGGCCCTTCGCGATCTTGGGAAGTCCTTCCATACCCATCTACCGATTCTCGCCTTTGTTCTTGCTTTTGCCTTGGCCTTTGCCTTTGCTTTTGCCTTTGCTAAACCCTATCCCCTAGCCCCTGACCACTGCCTCTCACACACTACTCCCCCTTCTCCTCTGTGAACGCTTCGCCATCGGAATCTTGCACGTTTGACCGGGACAAACTCCCGGGTGCCTGGTGTGAAAGCCGGGCCCGGACATCCACCGCCAGGTCCCGGACATCCAGCTCCATGGCCTCTTCCGACTGCCTCCGGCTCATCCCGCTCCGCACCAGCTGTTCCAGGATGCCCTTCCGCACCGCCACCGCGATCTTCTCCACCCGGCGGCTGATGGTGGATTCATGCACCTTCAGCGTCCGGCCCACCTCGGCCAGCGTCCGCTCGTCCAGAAAATACGCGGCCAGGATATACCGATCTTCCACAGACAGCGCAGCCAATGCCCCATCCACCGCGGCGATCACCACCTGCTCCGGCGCCGCCTGATGATTGGTCACGGCGGCCGAAAACTGCGCCCCGGACTCCTCTTCTTCCTCCAGGCTGGTGAACTTCTTGGTCTTGCGATACCGGTTCACCCACTCCTGCGCCATCACCGTGCGCAGCCACCCATCCAGCGACCCGCGTCCGTTGTAATGCTCCAGCTTCGAGACCCGCCGCCCCTCGCGCTCCTTTGTTCCGTAGAGATCGGCATAGAGCGAATCCGCCAGTTCACGCGCCGACGAATCCTCCCGCGTGATCCCCCGCGCGGCATCGTGCAATTTCTCCCGGAACCGCGTCAGGAACACCTCCCACGCTTTCTCACTCCCGGCGGCACACGCGCGCGCCAGTGCCAGATCTTCGATCCGCAGCCCGCGCAGGAACCCGTCACGGTCCGCCGGCGCAGCCTTCGCAATCACTGACGCCAACACCTCGGCGAACGCTTCCCGGCCCAATCCAAGATCCGCCGCGCCGCTCCGCGCGTACAACTCCTGCAGGAGCGCTGGGGAGACCCGGGTTGTTTCGCTGCTTCCCGCCGCCATTTGGGTTCCAGTGTACCGTGCAAGCGCGCCATCCGCGCGCGTTCATACGATGCGGGGAAGCGTGCGTCCGCTGCCCGCCGAATGAACGCCGTTCAGCCGAAACTTCAGTACCTGCGCGGTGAATTACTAAAGTCAAGGGTCATGACCACAGTTTCCTTGCTCTTTGCATGACCCTGCAACAAACTGGCTCCAGCTTGCGTCTAATACCTAACTGATTCCTGACGTGAGCCGGGTTCAGTCGATGTTGGGGTCGGAGGTGACCCAGACATGAGACAGGACAAAGCAGTCGAGAAATTTACGGTGAATGAGCTGGCAGTGCTGAGAAAAGAGCTTCTGGAGGGTGGCCTGGATTCATGGCAGGCGGCCGAGATGTTCCAGGTCTTTCTGGCCGGCCGCGGCTACGGGGTCTCCCCCAACGCCGCCATCGAAGCCGCGACCCGCATCGAAGTCTCGGGTTGCGATCTCTCGGTGATGCAGCGCGAGCTGGATCGGGTGGCGCTCGTGCAATAAACCGTGCCGGGAAAGCGCTCGCGCAGGCGGTGACAGCCTGCCCTTCTCCGAGGATGTGGCAAAACGCGAGCGCCTCCATATCGGTCCGCTCAGTGAACTTGCTCTAGCGGACGATTGAAAAAGCTGAAACGCCGGGCAAACCTGCCCGGCGTTTTCGCGTTCAGAAGCAGATGTCAGCTGCCAGCTCCCAGCTCCCAGACCCCAGCTTCAAGCCTTCAGCTCCCAGCCGCCAGCTTCCAGACCCCAGCTCCCAGCCGCCGGCTTCCAGTCAAACCCCGATTCCCAATTCCCTACTCCCTGATCCCTGCCTTTGCCCTCGCCCTCGCCCTTGCCTTTGCTGTTGGTGTTGACTTTCAATTTCTCAATTACCCGATTACCAGATTACCCAATTAGGCTCACTCGTACTTAAGCGACTCCACCGGATCCATCTCCGCCGCGCGCGTCGCCGGCATGGTGCCGAACAGCACGCCCACGCTGGAGGCCACGATGATGGCCACGAACACGCTCAGCCCGCTGATGGGCACGCGGAAGTCCGAGAACAGGCGGATGCCGATCGGCGCCGCCAGTCCCAGCACGATGCCGATCACGCCGCCGCCCAGCGAGATGAACATCGCCTCGGCCAGGAACTGCAGCCGGATCTCCCGCGTGGTCGCGCCCACGGCCTTGCGGATGCCGATCTCCCGCGTGCGGCTGCGCACGTTCGCCAGCATGATGTTCATGATGCCCACGCCGCTCACCAGCAGCGTGACCGTGGAGATCAGCAGCAGCACCAGCGTCAGCGCGTTGGCCGTGCGCCCCGCCACCGCGATCAGTTGCGTCAGGTTCTCCACGCGATAGGTGGATTCCGGCCTGTGTCGCGACTGGATCACGCGCCGGATCTGCTCCGTCGCCTGATTCACGTAGCCGGAGTCAGCGATGGAGAAGAACAGCTGCTTCACCGCATCCGAGTCCGTGAAGTAGCGGCCCACGGTGTAAGGGATAAGGATGGTGTCGTCACTGATCTCGGACTGGCCAAAGGTCTCCACGCGCTCCTTGAACACGCCGACCACCACGAACGGCAGGCCGCTGATCTTTACCGTCTGCCCGATGGCCAGCATCGGCGAGCCGAAGGCTTTGGTGGCGAACTTCGGCGTGACCAGCGCCACTTTGTTCCGCGCCTGCGAATCTTCTTCATCGAAGAAACGTCCGTGCGTGATCAACAGATTGCGCACCACGCGGTACTCGGGGTCCACGCCCAGGATAAGGATGTCGCGCTCTTTGCCCTGGATGGGCAGGCGGTCATTGATCTGCAGCATGGGCGACGCCGCCTGGATGCCCGGCACCTGCGCCCGCACCGCGCGCATGTCATTCACCGTAAGAAAATCGGCCTGGCTGGTGGAGACGGACGCGCTGCCTCCGCCTTCATAAAAGGCGTAGACCATGTTCGCGCCGATGCCCTGGATCTGGTCCAGGATGTACTGCTTGCCCGTCAGCCCGATGGTGACCACCAGGATCACGCTGGCCGTGCCTACCACCATGCCGAACGCGGTCAGCGCGAAGCGCAGCTTGGCCGTCAGGAAGGAATCAATGGCCAGCGACGCGATCTCGCTGAGCGGCATGGTGGTGCGCGCCAGCTCGGCGATGTCCCGGATCGGCCGGATCGCGTCCCGCGTGTAATGGTGACCGTGCTGGCTGTGGGATTCGTGGTCCACTGTCAGCATCGTATCGCAAAACGCTTGGGGATTGAGTCTCGGCCTTTCGGTGGAAGCACCGGCCTTTAGGCCGGTGAAAAAACTCCCTAAAAAATGGGCGGGCTTTAGCCCGCCCGGTATCTCTTGGCACTTGGCTCTAGGCTCTAGGTTGTTGGCCTTTGGATTTTCAATCACCCGATCACAAATCACCCGATCACCCGATGCCTCAATCACCCGATCACCCGATGCCTCTCCCCGGTGGAAGCACCGGCCTTTAGGCCGGTGAAAAGCTCCCTAAAAATAATGTGCGGGCTTTAGCCCGCCCCGGGGTTAATCCCGTGGAATTCGACGGCTTTAGCAAACAGGAGGTGATGGGCTTTGAGCTTTGAGCAAAAACCCTAACCCCAAACCGTTGCCACGGATCACACGGATAAAAACGGGTACCTTCAAGGAGTTGTCATTCCGAGCGAATCGCTTTTGCCGTTGCCATAGCTCTTGCCTTTGACTTTCAATTCCGCAATTTCCCGATTCCGCAATGTTTTACTGAACCCGTGTTTTTGCCTTTCTCTACCCACTGACCACTTGCCACTACCCACTGCTTTTGAGCGCCCGCCCCCGGTGGAAGCACCGGCCTTTAGGCCGGTGAAAAAGCTCCCTAAAAAAATGGGCGGGCTTTAGCCCGCCCGGTATCTCTTGGCACTTGGCTCTAGGCTCTAGGTTGTTGGCCTTTGGATTTTCAATCACCCGATCACAAATCACCCGATCACCCGATGCCTCAATCACCCGATCACCCGATCATCAGATCACCCGATCACCCGATGCCTTTCCCCCTGTCCCCTGATCCCTCACCCCTGCTCTTAAGGTGTCATCCTGAGGCGCGTTCGCCGCGCCGAAGCACCTGCTTTTTGCTGTTGCCTCTGTCTGTGTTCGCGCTTTTCCTGTCCACTAACAACTAACCACTATCCACTGTACTTCTGCTCCTTCCGCGTCCGCTCCGCGGACGCGCCGACATTAGCCCAGCGCTTCAGCGCTGGGTAGGCGATCCAACGATTCCAAGTCCCGTAGGGACGACACAAAATCCTGCCCAATCAACACGGGCTTTAGCCCACCCCGATGGAAGCCCCGGACTTATTCCCGTGGAATTCGACGGGTTTAGTAAATTAGGAGGTGATGGGCTTTGGGCCTTGAACAAATACCCTAACCCCAAACCGTTGCCACGGATCACGCGGATAAAAGCGGATACCTTCAAGGAGTTGTCATCCCGAGCGAAGGCGCAGGCTTTGCGCCGTAGCCGAGGGACCTTGGGTCTAAAGCTTTTATGACTCCGGCGATATCCGGGATATACCCACGAGCTTTTGCTTCTACAAATCCCTACTCCCTATCCCCTGCTCTTATGCTATCCCCTGCTCTTATGTTGTCATTCCGAGTGAGGCGCGCTCTTCGCGCCGAATCGAGGAACCCCTTTGTTGCCGATGACCGTCGGGCTCATTCATAGCGAACCACCTTTGCTCTTGCCTTTGCTCTTGCCTTTGCTCTTGCCTTTGCTCTTGCCTTTGACTTTCAATTCCTCAATCACCCGATTTCCCGATTCCGCAATGTTCTGCTGAACCCACTGCTCTAACCCAAAAGCCCCACCCAGTCCGCGGGGGTTAAAACCCCCGCGGACTGGGTGGGCGCCAATTCTGACCTTCTTCAACAACCTTTTGCAACCTCTTCACGGTTCCCCAATTGACGCGAAAGTAAGAAGTACGCTGCAATGCATATGGACTCACATCAACTTTCACTTTAAAGAGATGTCAAAACTAGGCTCTCGCCTTTTTCAGTTCATAAAGTCGCAGTCTGAGGCGATTCTCGGTCTTCTGCATCATCTTTTCGAGTTTCTTGTTGTCGAAAACCTGACATTCCCAGATAGCAATTGTTACCCAGCCTATTTGGGAAAGCGCCTGCTTTGTTTTCTTGTCGCGTTCCGCGTTGCCCTCAAGCTTCGGCACCCAATATTTGCGATTTGTCGCGGGTAATTCACCAGCCCGACATCTCTTATGCCGGTGCCAAAAACATCCCTGCACCCAAATTACGGTTTTGTATCTGCGTAAGACGATGTCGGGGGTTCCGGGAAGGGACTTGTCGTGAGTCCTGAATCGAAATCCGCGTTGATGGAGTTCTGATCTTACAATCAGCTCAGGAAGTGTATTTTTACTTCGAATGCTCGCCATGATACGGCTTCGAGCGTTCTTAGACATGAAATCCACTGTTTTCTCCCGCTGGTTACTCTCGCTGCAACGGTTCAAGCCTGGCTTCACATTCGGGAGGATATTCTAACGCTCCGTGTTCATCGAACCAGAACACGCAAATTCCGCGATCCACGCTCAAGTATTCCTCAGCCCAAGGTATCGCGGTTGGACGTTCAGGAAGCACCAAACAAAGAGCTACATCATTAGGAAGCTGCTGCCGATATCGAAAACGATATTCATATAGCTGGCTTAAGCCCTTTCGAATTTGAGCTAATAGGTTTTCGCCCCCGCTCTTGATTTCGAAAAGAAAGGATCCGTCGTCCGGGACCTGCGCAAATAGGTCTATGTGGGAATTTTCTTGCGGTACCGCTCCGATAGCCCTTAGGAGTTCGTCAGTGCGATCAAGTAATTCCTTGTGCGCGAGATTTCGGCGCTCGCGCTTGATCCGGGTTTGCTCAGGATCCGCAATTTGTGTCCGTCGCGGTGGGTCGATATTGGGCCCAGGCGTCTGAATACGATCACGCAATGGGTATATTTGAATGGCTTCCCGTGTCAATGCAATCGTGCTAATGGGAGTTACAAAGCTTGCTACTCTATTTCGAATTGTTGACACTCCGTCAAAATATTGTGCCCAAGTGCCATTACGAACAATATTGGCAAGGTCGTCCGCGGCGGTGGCATTGTCGAATCCGTTAAACTGCATCTTTGTTGAAGCAATGGACTCAAACAAATCTGTAACTACCTTCGCATCCTCCTCATCAATTCTCTCCCGAAAGGCGATTCGGCCATTTTGGCAATCAAATACTTCCAAGTGATTGAGAATGTGAAATCTACTCTCAAATCGACCTGGCGGCACAACTCGGCCTGCCCTAATTTCCATTAAGACTTCGCGGACAATTCGAACAGCAGGGCAAGCTTTTTGATTTACTCGCTTATCGTTAGCTAATGCATATATTTCTCGATAGGTGCATTCTCCTTGTAACAACGGCATGTCGCGAAGCTCCGCATCAGCTGCCAAAGCCGCACAGATCAAGCGAAGCGGGGAAACGTGAACACCATTCTCAATTAGCTCCATGGTTCGGGCTGCCGCGTTGTGGACAATGTGAACGCGGTCGTGCGCGCCAAATTGAGCTCCAGCCGCATTTGGATATTGAAAAAGTGTCAGCTGCAAGCGCAGAAAACTTGCCACATCCGGCTCCTCTCGAAGCAAGAATTTCCTAGCGCAATTGCTCAGCTGCAAATGCCATTCGCCGTCATGGAAGCAGATATGGTAGAGGCCAAGAAACGCGGGGTATGCACTTATTTCATCGCGAAACTTTGAGAGATCGCGAGGCGTTTCGAGGTTCCGAGCAGCGAATGCGACTCTCGGGCTGATTTGCCTTAAGCGGTTTTCAATGGCGGACCGATCATAGACTTGACCATCAAACTCTGAAAAAATCGCAGCGAGTTCAACGAGTTTGTCTGGCCATTCCGGTCCGCTGGAGTGAATCTTGTGGCTGAAGAGGTCGGTAATCATCACTATGTAGATTATCTAGTTCAAGTCGTTCAAGCATACCCTCGTAATCAGGCCCATCTCCGTACTCAAAAATACACTCAAGAATATAACTTCCTAGAAGTGCGGCGAATAGTGGGGGTACTGCGTTTCCTACCTGGCGGATTACGTGCCGGCCAGTTCCACTAAATTCCCACCAATCAGGGAAGGTCTGAATCCTTGCGGACTCTCGCGGAGTTACCTCCCTAGGTGAATGCGGGTGTACGTGACCCTTGCCACCGCCGGCATCGGACCCTACGATGATTGTAAAACTTGGCTTATTGGGGTGAAGTTTGTTAATCCGAGTTTTTGGATCCCGTTCTCCAAATTTCAAATTCCGGTATCTCTTAATAATTCGTTCGCTATGCTCACGGCCGACATGGTTCGGAATATCGAAAGCCACGCCTGGCTCTGAAAGGCCCCGTAATGCATCCTCCACTGTTACAAAAGGCCGTGAGCTGAACAAATTAGTACCGTGAGTCGGGCACATCGGGGGTATTACCCTCCCGCCTTTCCACCCTATAAAGAACACCCGATCCCGAAATTGTGGAATTCCAAATTCGGCCATTTGATAGTGGTGCTCTGAAATCGCGTAGGTGCCACCGCAAGTGAGACGTTTACGTATTTCGCCATAAAGGGTCCCATCGTGAATTGTTTTCAACCCAGATACATTCTCGAAAACAAAGACCTTAGGTTGCAGTTGTTCAATAAACTTAAGAAACTCCCAAACGAGATTTCCTCTTGGGTCAGCGAGCCCTTTTCTCCTTCCGAAAACTGAGAACGCCTGGCACGGAGGCCCGCCTATGATGACATCGATTGAACTCTTAACAACGGCAAATTTCTTGCAAAGTATTTTCGGATCAAGCTTTGTAATATCTTCGCAAAGCACATGATGACTAGAGTAATACGGTCTCTTAGAGAAATTAGCGACATGGGTAGAACAAGAAAGTTCGTCAATGTCAGTTGACAAGAATATGTTGAAGCCAGCGGCAGAAAACCCTAAATCAAATCCACCTCCACCAGAGAAAAGTGCGAGGGTCAACGGAGCATGTTGAAGAGTGTTGCCATTCGAAGACATATCTTGATTCACTTATAACCTTGTGACTTGCGTATTCAAAGGGAAACTTATCCACATCAGAACTCAAGGTCATATTATATAGCGAATAAATAGCGAATAGCAAGGCGATTATTCTTTCTGCTTGAGGTTGTTCTTTGTTTACTGCGAATTTCCACATTCAGATTGATTTTCCGTTTCATGATCCAATCCACTCGCTCCGTAATTTCCCCTTGACACCCACCCACCATTTCTGCTACTCTAATCACAACAACTATAACTAATAGTTAATATTCATCCGGAGCACGGGAGATGGACGGCCCGCCCGTAACTCCCTTGTTTTCAAATCTTTACCTTTAACTCGTTTGTTTTGAAATCTTTGCGGATCACCTTACCGCTAAAGTGCCTGTTTTCAAATCTTTGCCTTGGGGTGGGGGGAGGGGGTACACCCCGGTTGCTCGTTTCTCGTTCTTGGTTTCTCGTTTCAGGCCTTGCTGGGTTTGGGGTTTCTGGCGGCTGGGAGCCGGAAGCTGGTCTTGGGGGTTTCTGGCGGCTGGAAGCTGATGTCTGGTAGCTGAACCCTACGCCAATCGGCATATCACCGGGCTAAGTCCTTTGATGACTTAGACCTAAGGGGATATCCCGTCTGTAACCTGTTGATTTTGCACAGCAGGGGGAGGGGGTGGGGGATATCCCCATATCCCCGCCGCCCCGGCTGACCCGGGTCGCGTACGCTCTTTGACAACTCGTTCCCATCCGCGCCGAATGTGATTTTGAGTTTGCTTGTGATTTTGGCCAACGACCGACAGCCGACAGCCGTTTTCGCATTTGCCCTTGGGGTGTTGGCTCAAGCTCATGGCTCGATGCTCATGGCTCATCGCCGTCTTCCCAACTTATAATGAAGACACCAGCCACCGCGGAGAGATGGGTGAGCGGTTGAAACCGGCGGTCTTGAAAACCGTTATACCGGAAACGGTATCGGGGGTTCGAATCCCTCTCTCTCCGCCATTAAAATCAGTAAGGGATCCTTCGATTCTTATTTCGCTCGCCGTCAGGCGAGCTCACCCTTGGCTAAAGCCAAGGGCTACAAGCTCGCTCAGGATTTCGGCTCGCGGCCGCGGTCAAGGACAAGAGCTGGCTGGTTCACGTGGCCGCCGTCGAGGCCCTGGCCCGGCGCAATGATGCCAAAGCGCTTGACGCCATCAAGCCCGCGCTCATGGACGCAAAAAGCGCGGTACGCTTCTCCGCCGCGGCCGCCGTGCTGAAGCTGACCGCCAAGCCGAAGCCGGCGGCGAAGAAGTGAAGCGCCGCGGCGTAGCGCGCTGCAGAGCGGTCTGGCAGCCGGACGAGGCCAGCATTTAGAATCGACTCCCATGCAGACTTTGCCCAAGGTCGAGCTGCACCTGCATCTGGATTGTTCGCTCAGCTATGACGTCGTGCGGCGGCTGGATCCGAGCGTGGCGCCGGAGCGCTTCCGCCGCGAGTTCGTGGCCCCGGCCGGATGCAACAACCTGCGGGATTACATCCGCTGCGCGCAGGCGGGCATCCGGCTGATGCAGTCGAAGACGCAATTGCGCGCCGTGGTCGAAGACCTGTTCGCGCAGCTCGCGGCCGATCATGTGATCTATGCTGAGATACGGTTCGCGCCGCTCTTGCACACCGCGGGCGGTCTCACGCCGCAACAAGTCCTAGAGACTGTGGACGACGCCGCGGAGGCCGGCATCGCCGCCACCGGCGTCGATGCGCGCCTCATCCTGTGCACACTGCGGCATTTCACCGTGGAGCAGTCGCTGGAAACGGCGCATCTGGTGCGGCATTTCCGCGGCTCGCGCGTGGCAGGCTTCGACCTTGCGGCGGATGAATCGTTGCCACTCGCGCCGCACATCGCCGCGTTCCGGTATGCGGTCGAGAACGGCTTGAACCGCACCGCGCATGCCGGAGAAGCCCGCGGCGCGGAAAGCGTATGGGAGACACTTGAGCAGCTGAAGCCCGCGCGCATCGGCCACGGCGTACGCAGCGTGGAGGACCCGAAGCTGGTGGAGCATCTGGCGAAACATCGCATCCATCTGGAGACCTGTCCCACCAGCAACTGCCAGACCGGCGCGGTGGCGAGTTACGCCGCGCATCCCATCGACAGGCTGCAACGCGCAGGGGTTTCCGCGGGGATCAGTTGCGACGGGCGCGCGATCAGCGACATCACGCTGGCGCGCGAGTACGACAAACTCGCCGAAAACTTCGCCTGGGGCAAGCCGCAACTACTGCAAGCGAATCTGGATGCGGCCCAGGCTGCATTCCTGGCCGGTTCGCCGAAAGCGCGGCTCATCGAGCGGTTGCGCGCAGCGTATCGCTAGCCCTTCCGCTCAGGACCGTTGCGACTCGCGGCTCATGCAGATTCCCGCGCTCGAGCGGCTGCATCCGGCGTATCATGCAGGCAACCTCAACCAGGAGACGCGAGCCATGATGGGTGGACGCAGCAACGAAGAATGGATCCGGCAGTATGCCAGCAGCCATCAGCATCCGGTGAACCGGTTCTGCCACACCGTGGGTATCCCCATGATCGCCGCTTCCCTGTTGCTGCTGATCCCGTCCGCGTTCCTCGAGGGATTCTGGAAGTACGCGCTGGCCTTGTTCGTCGCGGGATGGATCTTCCAATTCGTGGGCCACGCCTTCGAACGCAAAGCGCCGGAGTTCTTCCATGACTGGCGCTTCCTGTTCGTGGGCCTGCGCTGGTGGTGGGCCAAGATGCAGGGTAAAGCGTGAATCAGTGGCTAGTGGTTAGGCGTCAGGAAAAGGCGCCGAGACTAGCGCTTCAAGTCCGACGTCAGCAGATCTTCGATAAAATCCAGCGCACGCGGGTCATTCGACTGGCCCAGCCAGAAGATCGCTTCCTTGCGCACCGCGCGGTCGCGATGCGACTTCGCATATTTGATCAGCAGCGGCACACCCTCATCCCCGGGCATTTGCGTCAGTGCGAAGACGGCCTTGCGGCGGACGTCAGAGTCGGGATCATTCTCGACCGCATCGGAGACAGCCCCCGCTGCCCGCCCGCTTGCCGCTTGCGCCAGCCAGAACAAGGCCTGGCCACGCACCCGGTGGTCGGTGTCCTGCTTGGCCATGCGTAAGAGTTCGGGAATGGCACCCGGATCCTCGGACTGGGTGAATGCGAACGTCAGGTGTTCGCGGAATTTCGGGTCCGAATCGTTTCGGGCGTAGTCCTGCAATACAAGAAATCCCTTGTGACCGCGGGTCTGCGCCATCCAGAAGGCGGTTTCCTCGCGGACCTTGTTCGTCTGCTGGGCCGTCAGCAGGCGTTCGAGCACAGCGTCAGCCGCGGGATCGGCATGCAGGGCGAGGGCTTGCAGCGCGCCGTCGGCGATGCGGCGTTCGCCCGCGTTCACAAGCTTGTCCAGCCAGGCGACACTGTCGCTGCTCTTCACGTCGCGCAGCCAGATCACGCTCAACCCGCCGGCATCGAGGGTGCAATCCGGCGTATACGGCCGCAGCTTTTGCACCCGGCCCGCTTCGATGCGCGCCATCACGATCACATGCGTGGACGGCTCGGCGCGGACACAGTCGCCACCGGTCGAGTCAAAGAAATTTCCGCTTTTCTGCTCAAGGCGGCAGCCGGAGCAGCACCCCGTGCGCGCGCGCACCACGGAATCGAAACAGCAGATGAGCCTCGGCTTGGGCACGATGGGCACGGCATACCCGATCCAGGCGGGCTGCTGATGTTGCGCGACCAGGTTCTTGACCGTGGCTTCGAAGCCGGAAGAAGCCGAGAGGGCCTGTAGCTTGGCATCGACGAATGGCGGCTGGGGCGCGCCTTCGAGCTTGACCTGGGCGTAAATCGAAGAAAAACACAACAGCGCGAAAGAGAGCAGGAGTTTCATGATCTTGCCTCGAGGGCGGCAGCCCAAATCGCACATCAGTCGCCCCTTAAGGGGCTGACAAAATCAGTGGGCCCTTTGCCGTGCGGCTAAAGCCGCAACCGTTCACTCCGTTGGGCCGTGGCTAAAGCCCCGGGTATTTTGTTTTGGTCTTTACGGTGCGACTAAAGTCGCACCCCTTCACCGATTCTGCGGTGCGGCAAAAGTCGCACCCCTTCACCGAACCTCTGGCGCGGGTAAAGCCGCGCCCCTTCACTCTGTTGGACCGGGGCTGAAGCCCCGGGGATTTTGTTTTGGTCTTTACGGTGCGACTAAAGTCGCACCCCTTCACCGTTTCTGCGGCGCGGGTAAAGCCGCGCCCCTTCACTCTGTTGGACCGGGGCTAAAGCCCCCGGCGATCTTGTTTTGCTCATTACGGTGCGACTAAAGCCGCACCCTTTCACCGATCCTACGGTGCGGCTGAAGCCGCACCCTTTCACCGATTCTGCGGTGCGACTAAAGTCGCACCCCTTCACCATTCCGGGTTACTCTTTGTCTTTCTCCAGGATGGAGATCAGATAGTCAGTCGCTTCCTTGTTGTTCATCACTGAAAGCTGCTCGATGATCTTGCGCCGCAGCCGCGTGTCCGTCTCCTTCTTGGCCAATTCCACCAGCGCCCGGCCGTTGTTCGAGATGAACAGGGCCTCGATCACGTAGCGGCGGGTGTCATAGTCCTTGAAGGTGTCATAGATCGCCAGCAGAGCCGGTTCCGCCTTGCGTCCGCCATTGATGCCGATGCCCTCGATGGCTTTCTTGCGCAACACCGGGTCCTGCTCGGTGCGCGCGATCTCATTGAAGGCCTCGGTGTCTCCGGCGATGATGAAGCCATCCAGGATCCAGCGGCGGTCCTCGGGTGATTTCGGGTTCTTGTAGAGGTCGCGCAGGTCCTGCCGCGCACCGTTGACGCCCAGGCCCTCGATGGCCTTCTTGCGCACGCGCGGATCGCTCTCATTGCGGGCCGCCTCCAGGAAGCCCTTCGTGTTCCCGGCAATGATGTACGCGTTCAGCACCGCCAGCTTGGTCTCGGTGGTGGTCGCCTCGCGATAGATCTTCTCCAGCTCCGCCTTGCGGCCGCCGATGCCCAGGTTCTCAATGGCGTACCGCTGCAGCGATCCATAGGACTGGCCGCGCGCCACCTTGCCCAGCAGTTCGGTCGCCCGCGGATCATCGGTCTGCGAGAGCACGAACAGCACTTGCCGCTTGACCTTGAGACAAGTGGACCCTTGCAACAGCTTTTCCAGCAGAGGCATGGCCCGCGCGGAGTCGCGCTCCATCACCTGGTTCAGAGCGAGCACCTTGAGATCGTCGTTGCCGGAGCATCCGGAGCGGTCCATGGACTCGGGTGGCTCAGGCGGCTCGGGCGCTTCCGGCGCTTCGGGCGGCTCGGGTGCTTCCGGCGGCTCAGGCGGCTCGGGTGGTTCGTAGTCCGCGTCGTTGCCGCGCATCTCGATCTTCAAGGCCTCGGCGTCCTTCACATAGCGGCTCTTGGGGTAGTTGCGGCGCAGTTCGCGGATGACGCGTTCGGCATCGCTGCGGCGTGACATCTTGTACAAGGCGTAGGCCCTCCAATAAAGCGCGCCGGGGGCGCGGGTCCCGCCATTGTGCGCCACCTTTCCGAATAACTCCGCGGCACGTTCGTATTGGCCGTCATTGAACGCGGCCATGGCCTCGTCATATTGCGCCGTGGCGGCGCTGCCGGCGGATCTTCCCGCGCCTGAGCCCGCACCCTTCCCCGCCCCGGCGCCCGCGCCCTGGACGAATCCCAGGCCGATGCCGACTCCGGTCTGTGCCGGCGCGATCACGCCGGCGAGTAGGAGTGTGGTTGTCATTGCGATGTGTCTTGCGTTCATGTTGTTCCCCTGACCTACAGACTGCGTTGTGCTGCACCCGTGCGCGCGGGCGAGGCGTTTGGTTTTTCCTTGGCCGTGGACTTCTTCACTTTGCTCTCCACCACGCGGATCTTGAACAACAGACCCTGCGCCTCGATGCGCTTCTGGATGCTGGCCAACTCGGCCGAATCCAGCTTGGCCGGGCCGTTGGCGATCTCCACCAGCACGCGCTCCAGGTCGTCCAGCACGGTGTTCACCGCCGGATCGCCCACTTTCAGCGCGCTCTGCTTGTACAGCCGGTTGGCGGTAAGCAGGTCGCGGGCGCGTTGCTGTTCATTCGAAATATCCACCGGGCCGTTGCCGGGCTCGGCGTTCTTCAGCTCCACCAACACCATCTGGGACTTCTCCAGATGCTTGCCGACCGCAACCAGCACGATACGGTCCTTGCCGGCTTCGGAAATGGCGGCATCCGGGACCGGCTTGTCCTTGGAGAAACGGCCCAGAAGGAATGCGATCACCACCACCGCCGCGAACGCCCCGGCCAACTGCAACCGCTGCGGCGCGAGCCACGCCTGCCACCAGGGCCGGGCCCGGTCCGGCAAGCGGGTCTGGATGCGCGCCCAAACGTGCGCGCCGTATTCTTCACCGCGCGCGGGCACGGGCAGCGAGTCCTCGGTCACGGCGGCGAGCACCTGCTCGATCCGTTCGAACTCGGCCGCACACTCGGCGCATTCCTGTAGATGCTGGTCCATGGCTTCCCTGGCTCCGGCTTCCTGCTCGCCGTAGTGATAAAGGATCAGATCGTCTTCGCTCATGTGCTTCATCGTTTCACCGTGTCGTGGCCACCACCGGCCCAAGGGCCTGGCGCATCTTTTGCACCGCGCGGAAGATGCTGTTCTTGGCCGCGTTCGCCTTGATCCCCAGCACGTCCGAGACCTCTTCGATCGACCGCCCTTCCAAATGCCGCAGGGTAAAGGCGGCGCGTTCCGTCTCGCTCAGCAGGCTCATGGCGGCGGCGATACGCTGCTTCACCTGCTCGCCATACAGCACCCGGTCCTGCGACGGGTCGGTGGAGGCCACTTGCATCTCGTTCGCTTCGGGATCCGGCTCTTCCGCGATCTGCACGGTCGAGGCCGGCCTGGCCTTGTCCTTCAGATCGAGCGCGCAGTTCATGGCGATGCGGTACAGCCAGGTGCCGAAATTCGCCCGCTGCTCAAATAGGCGCGCAGGAACGTCTCCTGCACCACCTCTTCCGCGTCCTCTTCACTGCGCAGGACCCGGAACGCGACCCGGAAGATGGCCCGGCTGTGTTTTTCCACCAGAAGACGGTAGGCCTCGCGGTCTCCCGCAAGCACCTGCGCGACGACCGCCGCGTCTTCCGCTCGGGCCACGTTCTGCATTCGGCCTATTAGACCCCATCCGTGCGTCCCGGTTAGGGGGAAAATCGTCCGCCAGGGACCGGCGTGTCAACCGGAGACAAATGAAGGAGGAATTTTGCGGGGGCAACGGGCCACGAGATCGTGTTCACCCACGCCACAGGCACAGAGTCAGAAGCGTTGGGAAAGTAAGAGGTGTAAGAAACACTACGGGCGGGCCACTTTGGCCCGCCCTTGATCTCTTTACGCGAGCTTCAGGGCTGAATCTGACTTGGTCCGGGGACTGGACCCGCCCATGTAGATCACTTCCATCATGGTGCAGTCGTCATTGAGGGGGATGTCGCCGCAGAACTCACGCACACAGGCGAAGATCACGTCGAACGAAGAGCCTTCCCCCAGGAGCGCGGCTTGTTCCAGGCGCTCATCGCCGAAGAGGTCGCCGGTGGCGTCCTCGGCTTCGGTGACGCCGTCCGTGACCAGCACCAGCCGGTCGCCGGGGCTCAACTGCATGGTGGCCATGTGGTATTCCGCTTCGGAGAGCAGGCCCACGGGCAGGCATCCCGATTGCAGCCGGGCGATGGCCTTCTGCTGGATCGCCACCGGGGGGACGTGGCCGCAGTTGACGTATTCCACTTTGCCGTCGGGATGCACGTGCACGATGGTAAGGGTCGCGTATTTCTCGCCTTGCACGCGCTGGCACAGGAAGCTGTTCACCGAGGTGGCGATCTCCGCCAGGTGGACGCCCGCCGTCAGCTGCGCGTAGATCATGCCTTGCAGAATGGAGGCCAGGATGGCGGCGGAGACGCCTTTTCCGCTGACGTCGGTGACGACCATGAACAAACCTTTGTCGTTGGCCAGCACGTCAAAGAAATCGCCCCCGATGTCGCGGCAAGGGATGTTCTTGGCGCTCAGGGTGGCGTAATTCACTTCCGGGATCTTCACGGACATCAACCGCTGCTGGATGGAGGCGGCGATGTTCAGCTCCTGCTGCACGCGCCGGCCTTCTTCCTCCATCTTGGCCAGGTTGGTGCTCTCCACCAGGGCCGCGGCTTCGCGGGCAATGACGCCCAGGATGTCATGGCCCACGCCGCTGATCGATCCGGAAGCGAAGCGGCTGTCCAGATAGAGCACGCCCAGCACAAGCTCTTCCGCTCCGGTCTGGCGTTGCGCCTTGCGCAGGGGGATGGCCAGCACCATGCGCAGATCATGGGCGATGATGCTCTGCCGCGCTTCCATGCCGCTCATCTTGGAGGTATCGGTGACGATGAACTCGCTGGCGGAGTTGGCCGCGTCCTGCAGGATGGAGTGGGAGATGGTCTCGTCCGAGGCCACACGCTCGCCGGAAGCGGTGCAGGCAGCCTCCATCTTCATGATGCCGTCCGGTTGCCGCAGGTAGACGAAGCCGCGCTCCGCGCCGGTCAGTTTCAGCGTGGTGTCGATCAGGCTGACCATGACTTCTTCCAATGCCCCGGCGCTGTTCAGCTTGCGCGCGGCCTCGAGGAACAGGGCGAGCTTCTCCAGGTCATTGGTCTTTTCGGTGGCCACCGACTTCATGGAGATCTGGCTGAGGAACTCCCGGGCGACGGAGGATTCATCGCTCACCGGATCGAAGATGAGTTGCGCGCCAACGCCCACGCCGAATTCCACGCGGTCATTGCGCAGTAATTTGCGCTTGCCGCTTACGCGCTCTTTATTGACGTAAGTGCCCAGCTTGCTGGTGGCGTCGATGATGTAGAAGCTGCCGTCTTCGCACACGATCTCGGCGTGGTCGCGGGAGACGCGGGGATCGGGAATCTCCAAGTCCTTCCCGGTCTTGCGTCCGATGGTGAACGGCATCAGCGAGAGCGACATCTCCCGCCGCTCCGCCCCATGGACAAACACGACTTTGGGGAAGATGCCACCGGGGACCCGAGTGGCCACGGCCGAACTGGGGGTTTGTTCGTGCATGGTCGGTCAAGAAACTTAGCGAAGGATACAATCGTACTCTGTATCCGCTGCGAATTGCATTCTAATGCATCCCGGCGCTCTGTGCATGGGCAATCCACCTTCAATCCGCAAGATTTTGCGCCTTTTTGGACCGGTACTGGGCCTGTTCCTGGCTCTGCCCCTGTCCGCGGAAAAGGTCACGGACCTGCGCCCGTCGAACTATGTCAATGATTTTGCCCGGGTGCTCAGCCAGGAGACCCGGGAAAGGCTCAATGCTCTAGGTAAGGAAGTGCAGGACAAGACCGGGGCCCAGATCGCCGTGGTCACGGTGAGCACATTGGATGGGGTCTCGGTCGAGGAGTTCGCGGAAAAGCTGTTCAAGCAGTGGGGTGTCGGAAGCAAGCAAGATAAGCGGGGCGTGCTCATCCTGCTTGCCGTCAAGGACCGCAAGTACAGAGTGGAGGTAGGCTACGGCCTCGAGCCCATCCTGCCGGACGGCAAAGTCGGCGGCTTCGGGCGGGAGATGGTGCCCTACCTGCGCAACAAGGATTATGACGGCGCACTTTCGCAGCTCACGGAACAGATCGCGCAGGTCATCGCGGCGGACCGCGGCGTCACGCTGGAGAATGCCACGCCGGCGCCGTCAGACAGTGGCGGAAACGGCTTCCAGGCCGAAGCCCCCTGGTATGGCTACGTGATCTTTGCAGCGATCGTATTGGTGGGGGTGTTGCGAAAGGTCGTCAAGTTTGCGTCCAAGCCGGCGCAGCTGATCGGCGGGATCGTGCAGGTCGGCGTCATCGGGTTTTTCCTGCTGGTGGGCTACATCGCCACCGGAGCCTGGCTCATCCTGTTCTTTCTTTTCCTGGCCATACTTGTGGACCCGTCATTCAGCGGCGGCCGAGGCGGTTGGGGTGGCGGTGGATTCGGCGGTGGCGGCTTCAGCAGCGGCGGGTGGTCCGGTGGCGGGTTCGGCGGCGGAGGCAGCTTCGGCGGATTCGGCGGCGGAAGCTCCGGGGGCGGCGGCGCCAGCGGCAGTTGGTGAGTGCAAACGATACCAGAGAGGTTGCGCAGACCATGACAACCGCGAACAATACTGACTCTATGTCCACGGCGCAGCACCAGAAACAACTCGACGAATTCCAGAGGCGCCTGCGCGAGGCCGCGGGCGAAGATCTGGAGGCGCTGGTGCTCTATGGATCGGCGGCGGGTGGCGATTTTCACGCCGGCCACTCTGACCTGAATCTGTTGTGCCTTATGAAGCGCACGGACGCGCCCGCGCTTTCACGGGTGGCGCCGGTGGTCCGCTGGTGGCGGGCCCAGGGCCAGCCCGACCCGTGGCTGTTCACGCTGGACGAGCTGCGCCAGTCGGCGGATGTCTTTGCCATCGAGTTGCTCGACATCCAGCGGCGGCACACCGTGCTGTTCGGCCCGAACCACTTTCAGGAGCTGGTTGTGCCGATGACGAATCATCGCTTGCAGGTGGAGCGCGAATTGCGCGTCAACCTGATCAAGCTGCGCCAGTCGTATCTCTCCGCCGAAGGCGGGCGCAAGGACCTGCTGCGGCTGATGACCGATTCGCTTTCCACGTTCGTCACTCTGTTCCGTCACGCGCTGGTCGCCTGCGGCGAGCAGCCTGCGCCGCACAAGCGTGGCGTGGTGGAACAGTCCGCGGCATTTTTCGGATTCGAGCCTGCCGCCGTTACCGCGGTGCTCGATCTGCGCGAGGGCCACCGCAAACCGCCCGAAGCGGTTGAGACTCAGGCCTTGTTCGGTTCGTATCTCAATGCGGTGGACCGGGTGACCGCGGAAGTGGACCGCCGCCTGGCGTAGAATGACGGTTTGACGCTGTGAAGGAGAAGAAATGAGCAAAGGCATTATCGCGATCGCTGTGGTCCTGATCCTCGCCCTGGTGTTCGGCGGGATGTACGTCAGCACCAAGAACGAACTGGTGCGCAAGGACGAAGCCATCAAGGCCTCCTGGGCGCAGGTGGACAACGTCCTGAAGCGCCGTTTCGACCTGATCCCCAACCTGGTGGAGACAGTGAAGGGCTTCGCCGCGCAGGAGCAGACCGTGTTCGGGGACATCGCCCGCGCGCGCGCGGCCATGAGCGGCGCCCGTTCGCCGAACGAGGCACTGGCCGCCAATGATCAGTTGAGCGGCGCACTGAGCCGCCTGCTGGTGGTGGTGGAGAATTATCCGCAGCTCAAGTCGAACGAGACCTTCATGCGCCTGATGGATGAACTGAGCGGGACGGAGAACCGCATCGCCGTGGAGCGCCAGCGCTACAACGAGCAGGTGCAGGGTTACAACGTCTATGTGAAGAGTTTCCCCAACAGCATTTTCGCCGGCTGGGCCGGATATCAGCCGAAGGACGTCTACATCCAAGCCAATGCCGTTGAGCGCGAAGCGCCCAAGGTGGACTTCAGCAAGCCGGCGGAAAAGAAATAGGCATTGGGCGTCAGGCCTTAGGCATTAGGAAGAATAAACGGGAGCCGAAAGGCTCCCGTTATTTCTTGAGCGGTGAACCGGGAAAAAGCAAGCGATTCATTTCTTACCAGTACCACTCGTCGCATTCTTCTCCAACCCCAGCTGCTCCGAAAGGAACGCGTAGTCGAAGGCGATGTCATGCAAGTAGTCGTAGCGTCCGGAGGAGCCGCCGTGACCGGCGGCCATGTTGGTCTTGAGCAGCAGCGGATTCTTGTCCGTTTTCAGCGTGCGCAGCCTGGCCACATACTTGGCCGGCTCCCAGTACATCACTTGGCTGTCATTGAATGAGGTCTTCACCAGGATCGTCGGATAAGCCTTGGCCGCAAGGTTGTCATAGGGCGAGTAGCGCAGCATGTAGTCATACTCATCCTTCTTGTTCGGATTGCCCCACTCCTCGTACTCTCCGACCGTAAGCGGTAAAGAGGCGTCGAGCATGGTGTTCATCACGTCCACGAACGGCACCTTGCTGATCACCGCCTTCCACAGGTCGGGACGCAGATTGGTGACCGCGCCCATCAGCAAGCCGCCCGCGCTGCCGCCTTCGATGGCGATGCGCTTCGGGTCGCAGTACTTTTCTTTCACCAGGAACTCGGCGGAAGCGATGAAATCGGTGAATGTATTCATTTTTTTCATCATGCGACCGTCGTCGTGCCAAGCCTTGCCCAGGTCGCCGCCGCCGCGGATGTGCGCCAGCGCGATCACCACTCCGCGATCCAACAGAGCCAGCCGATTCGAGGAAAAATTCACCGCGACCGGGATGCCATAGGACCCGTACGAATAGAGATACAGCGGCGCCGTCCCATCGCGCTTCACACTTTTGCGGTAGAAGACCGTGACCGGCACTTTCACGCCATCGCTGGCCGTGGCGTAGACGCGTTCAAGCTGATAGTTGTCGCGAACGAACCCGCCGGGGACCTCCTGCTGCTTCAGCAGCTTCGACTGGTGCGTGACCATGTCGAACTCATAGACGGACGCAGGGGTGATCGGCGATTGATAGCTGTAGCGCAGGACGCGGGTCTGGAACACGCGGTTGGCCGCCGGCGCCGCCGTGTAGGTGGCTTCGGGGAACTGCACCATGGTCTCCTGCCCGGTGAAGCGGTCGCCCGGGCGCAGATCCAGGATGCGGATCTGGCGAAGCCCGGCGGTGCGTTCGGTGAGCACAAGAAAATCGGCAAAGGCGTCGAAATCCTCGACCATGGTCTCCGCGCGCGGTGGAACCAGTGATTTCCAGTTCTCGCGGCCGGGCGCGCGGAGCGGCGCAGTCATCACTTCGAAGTTGCGCGCATGCTGGTTGGTGCGGATGTAGAACGTGTCGCCGCGGTGCTCCACGTAGTACTCCTGATTGGCGATGCGCGGCGCAACCGTGCTCCATGCGCCGGCAGGTTCGTCGGCGGGGAGGAAGCGCTCCTCCGAGGTCGTCAGGCTGCTGATATCGAGAATCAAGAAGCGGCCGCTGCGGGCCTTACCGATGCCGACGCTGAAGGCCTCGTCCTTTTCTTCATAGACCAGCACATCTTTGGCGGAGTCCTCGCCTACCATGTGCCGATACAACCGGTACGAACGTTTGGTCAGCTCGTCTTCCACGGTGTAAAAAAGGGTCTGATTGTCATTGGCCCAAGCCACGGAGGTCACACGCGGGACCTGCTCCGTGCCGTCTTTTCCCGTGCGCAGGTCGCGGACGCGCAGCACATACTGGCGGAAGCCAGTGTTGTCCGTGGAATAAGCCAGCAGGTTGCCGTCGTCGCTAGGCGCGAAGGAGTCCACTTTCATGAACTTCTCGCCCTCGGCGAGTTTGTTCTCGTCGAGCACGATCTCCTCGGGTGCGTCCAACGACTTCGCGCGCCGGCAGTAGATGGTGTACTGCTTCCCGGCCTCGACCCGGGTGTAGTAATACGCGTTGCCCTGGCGGTAGGGCGCGGACTGGTCCGTCTCCTTGATGTGCCCGACGAGTTCCTTGTACAGAGAATCCTGAAGGCTCTTTGTGTGCGCCATCATCGCGTCGGTATAGGCATTCTCGGACTCGAGGTAAGCACGGACCTCGGGATTCTGCTTCTCCCGCAGCCAGAAGTAGTCGTCTTTCAAGACGTCGCCATGGATCTTGGTCTCTTTCAGGACTTTCTTGGCTGCAGGCGGCGCGGGCGGAAAGCTCAAGGCATCGTCCTTCTGGGCGGCGGCTGAGGTGGAGGCTAGGGTGGTCATGAGGAGGAACAACAGGGTCCTGTACATAGGCAGAGTCCAGACATTGATTGTATTCGAAACCCTGTAGAGCGGCCGTGGCCCCAGGGACGAATGAAATCAAGGCCGCAAACGGTATGATGCTTACCAAGGATGCCAGCCGAGCCCGCGGTGGACAACGTCTTCGACCGAGCCGCGCCTGCGCGGCGCGCGGTCTCGCTGACCGGCGTGATCCTGGGCGTGAACGTGGCCATGTTCCTGCTCACCACTTGGCTTGGCCCGCCGGGCACCGCGGACCGCGGGGACCGGCTGCTGGCCTGGGGCGCGAATTTCGGCCCGCTCACACTTTCCACGCAGCCTTGGCGCCTGCTGACGTCCAACTATCTGCATTTCAGCCTCGGACACCTGCTCACCAACATGCTGTGTCTATGGGGCTTCGGCCGCCGGTTCTGGGGGCTGGGCCGGCAGACCGAATTCCTTTTTCCCAAGCTGGACTTCTTCCTGCTCTACACCTTTTCCGGGATCGCCGGCAGCCTGCTGGGCGTGTACGCGCATCCGCTGGGCGTGGGTGGGGGCGCCTCGGGAGCAGTCTTTGGCCTGGCGGGCGCGTTGCTGACCACCTTGCGCTGGGGCAGCCTGCCCCTCCATGAAGAAGACCGGAGGCAGGCCTATAAAGCCGTGGTGGAGTTCGCCGGGCTGAATCTGCTCGGCGGTCTCGCGCTCGGGGTCTTCCTTCCCATCGACAATTTCGCGCACATGGGCGGATTCCTGACCGGCGCGATCGCCGGACTCGCGCTCGGAAAAAGGCTCGATCCTTCGGCGGAGTCGCGGCGATTCCGCGGGATCGTCTGGCTGGGGTTGACCCTGGCCCTGATCGGCGCCGGTGCGACGGTGTTCAAGGCACGAGCCAACATCGTGCCGTTATATCGCGCGGGAGAGTTGCTCAAGGGTGGCAAGGCGGACCAGGCCCTGACCGCGCTTGCCACCTATACCCGCCAGTACCCTGAAGAACCGACCGGACACCTGCTGTCAGCGCGTGCCTACCTGGTCAGGGGCCAGTATCTGGCCGCCGCGGACGCGATGCAAAAAGCCATCGACCTCGCGCCCGGCGATGAGAATCTGCTCGCGCAACAGGCCTTTGCTTACGAGCACGCCGGGCGTTACGCCGCCGCCGAAGTCGTGCGCCGACGCCTGCTCGGCTCCAACACCCAAGATCTGGGCCGCTATCTGGCTTTGGCGGAGAACCAGCTCGCGCAGTACAAAGTTGACGAAGCGGAAAAGACCATGGAGGCCGCCGCCAATCTCCACGGACGCGGTTTCCTCAAACAACCCGCGCTACACCTCATGCTGGCGCGGATCGCGTTCGAACGGGAGGACTACCGCAAGACGGTGGAGGAACTTGAGTCCGCGCGCAAGCTGGGCGCGCCCGCGCAGTTGGTGTTACCCGCGCTGTGGCAGGTCTATACCGCGATGGGCGATACGGCGAAAGCCGACGCGGTCCGTGCTGAGATGGAGAAGAGCGCGCCGAGAAGGAAATAGGACTTTCCGATTTCGGGGCCCGATCACTGGGCGCGCTTAAGCACCGCGGCGCTGCGTTCATCTCCGGCGATCATTCCGTAGAATCCGTGCAACTCCTTCAACTTGTCCAGCGGGATCATGACTTGCTTGACCCTGTACTCGCGCCGATACGTCAGTACATTGTCTTTGAACTCGGAGTTGCTCTTGTAGCTTGCGGGTGCGATGTCAGCGGCGACCGCCGGGGGCAGTTCGTCGACCATGTAGCCGGGTGGGACGGTGATGCGGAACTCATCCGTCTCGGCGCTGGTGCCGTCCAGTTCCACCGGGTACTTGCGGTCCTTGAGATCGAAGCTGGCGTCCACCATCGTTCCGACCACGCGCGGCCGCACCAACATCATGCCACCCATATTCTTGGCGTAATTCGGTGCGTCGAACTTGATGCTGAATATCAGGTCCTTCTCGTAGTTCTCCAGATTTTCGACCTGGAAGTCCTTTAGTTTGAAGCCAGTCAAATAGCCAGACAAAAAGCGCTCCGCATATTTCACCCGCTCATTCGCGGCCATGGCGATCAAGCTTTGGCGCGACCGGTTGGCCAGGAAACCAGTGCGGACTTCGCGCAATTCACCGCTGAGCACGCCATCCAGCCCCAATTGCAGCGTGGCAACGCGCTGGCGACGGCTGGTCTCCGGCACGTGGAGCGGAATATGGATCAAATCACCCTTCTCCGGCGTCGCCAACAAGGCGTATGTGTCTTGCAAGTGGGGCGGTAACTGCCCGAAAGGCGTGGCATCATCCGTTGGGTCGAAGATCACCAGCCGGCCCAGCGTTTCATGCTGGAACAGGGCCGGCAATTGCGAGGCGTCGGTCGGCACGGAATCCGGCATACGGATGGCGATGATGGCGTGGTTCATGGCAAATGTCGGTATGTCTTTCGCCACTACGCCGCGGTGGCTGTCTATGATCACGTAGTAAGAGTCGATACCGATCTCTTTCAACATCGTGCTGAGGACTGTGGCTTTATCTTTGCAATCCCCATAGCGGTTGGCGAATATCTCCCCGGCGCGATGCGGCTGCTGGCCGCCGATACCAATCTCGATGGCCACATAACGGACATCGCGTTGCGCGAAGGCGGTTAAGACGCGGATCTTGTCCAGCGTGGTGCTTTTCCCGGCCGTCAAGTCCTGCACCTTGCGTTGCAGTTCGGTGGTGGGCGATCGCCGGTCCGCCGTCAGGCCGTTATACCAAGAGCCAAGTCCTTCCCAACTGGTTTGTTGTTTGCCGACCCCGCTGGTCGAGAAGTAGGAAACATACATGCGGCCGGCGACCGCTTGCAGCGTCGGACGATAGTCTTCATCCGTCTTGACCGCGGGAAGGTCATTGAGTTCCCAGACCAAGCTGCCGCCCATCGCCACCGGTTGCTGTTCTGAATAATTTCGCCAATACATTTTGTATTCCCAACCGCCTGGAAGGAGGAGGACATAACGCGCTTTCTTGACCGGTACGTCTTCCTGAAAGAACCAGTGGTCCTGCCAGATATAAGGCCGCTGTTTTTGTTCGTACTCGAAACCCACTATGGCGCCCGGCTCCGCCGCAGGGATCTTGATCAGTTTCACGCGGTTGTCGCTGTACAGCTCCCCACTGTAGGGCGTGATCTCAAGGGCGTCCTTCTCCTTGACCTCGTACTGCTGACCGTCGGCGGCGATGCTCCAAGCCTTGAAATTACTGAGTTTGGTCTCGGTGTCGTAATGGACAGAGGCCGTGCCGAAGTCGCGTCCTTTTGTGCTGAGGATCTTCACGACGCGGCGATAGCTGGTGATCACTTCACCGTTCTCGCGCACCGTGGTCACGTTCTCATCCAGCAGAACGACGGCGCGCGTATCGGCGGGATATGTGCCGAGCGCGGTGCGGGAGGCGTCCAGCATCCAGGAGGGTACACCGGCAAATGCGCTGGCGACCAGCAGGCCCCAGCTCCACGTCACGGCAAGCAATCTGGTCCCTTTACTCATACGGCCCTCTCCCGCCGGTTTAGTTGGCGCCCGAACGCAGGACGGCGGTTTCCTGGTCGGTGCTATTCACTTTATCGAAGAACCCGCGCAGCTTTGGGTAGTGCTCCTGGCGGAAGAAGACGCCCATCATAGCCAGCAGCCGCTGATACACGATCTTGGTGCCGTTCATCTTCCAAACGCTCTGGTACATGCCGAACTCCGGCTGTTCCTTCGTCTCCTGGGGCAGGTTCTCCACCTTGTACCCCAGTGGGATCTCCAGCACGACTGTGTCCAGTTCCTGGAAGGGATAGTTGAAGTAGACGGGATGCACACGTTTTTCATAACGGAAAGGGTTGGTAGTCGCGGCCCCGAAGATCGAAAGCGGTACCAGGCGGCGCGACCCTGCCGAGGAGGTGAAGTCTGGGATCTCGACGGTGAAGACAACGGCAAATGGCTTTTCCGGGTCTTTGGCTGACTGGATCGCTTTCAGTCTGACGGTCGATCCTTCGGGCAGGCGTTCCTTCAGATCTTTTTCCTGATCGTCCTGAAACTCTTTTTCATCCTGCGTGATGGCATCGATCCGATGGTCGAGGGCCTCCTGGCCGTCATAGGAGACGGCGATCTCACCTTTGAATATCCCGTCCGCATAAGCCAACTGGGCGACGCGGCGAGTCACAGCATCCCTCACGTCGGGCTGCGGCGTGACGATCCAACTCGAGTTGTTCTTGCTCAAGATGATGCCCCTGACCCCGGTCTTGCGCCATGCCAACATCCCGAACGGACAGTACACAGTTCCCGGATCGAGGTAATACTCCTTGCCGTCAGCCTTGACGTAGGCGATCTCCCCGTCCAATTGCTCTTCCTTCAACACCTGCGGGTTCAGGAAGTGATTGTCCCGTTCGCCGATGGTGACCGCGTAGGCTTCGAACCCCGCGGCACGCGCCATGGCGATGAAGAACCGGTTGATGGAACGAGCGTATCCGTAACCGTTTCTCAGCGTGTCTTCCACATTGTTGGCGCTCTTTAGCTTCGACCGTTTTTCTTCCTGCTCGGTCAGATCGCGGTCGTAGGAGCGGTTATGTACCTGTTGGGCGCGGACATACAGCTTGCGCAATTTGACCTCACCGGGGTCGCCGGAAGAAATCAGGGTTTCGACATGCTGCTGGATGGCCTTGCGCTTGCCGATGAAGTCTTCCACCGCTTCATAGCTTTCCTTGGCTACACGCTGCCAAAACTTGGCTGGTTCAGTCTCCACTTCGCGAACGCTATAAATGAACTCCACCCGGGCCTTAAGCTCGTCTTCCGGCGGCGAATAGTCTTCGTCATCGAAGGCAGGGATATTTTCCAACTCCAATTCGATGTTCCCGCCTTTGCGCTTCACTTCCTTTCCTATGGGCAGGCGAAACGACGACCAGGATGTGGCGTATAACCCGGCGTCGTATGGCATCAACTTGAAGCGGGCCTTGACCACCGGCTTATCAAGCTGCAGCACCCAGCGCGTCTGGAACAAACGGTTGGCGTCCCACTCCTCCTTATATCGATATTCCAGGATGCAGCCAGCAGCCACCTCGGGAAAAGTGAATGTCTTGGCGAGTACCTTGAATTGCCGGCCCTTTACGATGGTTTTCTCGAACGGCTTGCCGACGAAGGGGACGATGGTGCCATCCGGGCGGATGGTGCGCGCCTTTAGATCGCGGATCTCAGACTGGCCTTTGACGAATGGGATCTCAATATCGGCGTGTTTCTTTCCATCCTCATTCAAGATCTTGATGCGCAGATAGGATTCTTCATAAGAATCCGTGTCATTGCGCGTGACGTTCCACTCCAGGACGACCACCGAGACGCCAGGCGTGACCGGATTATCTTTCATCACGAGTTCCGCCGAATTGACCGGACGAAAGTCATCCCCCGCGAACGCGGGGAGGGAAGTTAGAAGCAAAGCACACCCGAAGATGGCTCGAATCGCTGATCTCATTGCTCGCCTTTCCTGCTTCCTTAAGAGTTGGGGTATTGGGACCACCCCCAGAACGTATCACTCCGTCTATCTTCGTTGATTTGACTGGTGCCATCGCGGCCCGCAACGCCACAGTCTCTCTATCCACGGCCGCAGTTTTCTCCTATTCGTTCCGTAGTGGCGGATCGTACTCATTGCCCGCAGTCACGGACCGGTCATACACCTCGCCGCCAAAGGATTACGATCGTACCATCCAGCCTAATCGCGCGCGCCTGGATGAATGGGATCCCCTCATGATCCTTGTTCGTGAATGAGCTCCAAATTCCATTGCTTCTTGCCCTCGTCACCGAAGATCTTGATGCGGAAATAACGCGCTTCGTAATATTCCGCATCATTCCTGACATTCCCATACTCCAGGATCATGGCCCGGTCGCCAGGAGAGGCACGGGTTGCCTTTCCTCTCCAGCTCCGCCTTGTTGACGGGGCGGAAATCCTCCGCGGCGTACGCCGGAAAGCAAGCCAGCAGGAGCAGCGGAAGGACGGTGGTTGGCAACCACTTCGACCATCTCGATGGAAACCCTAGGAGGCGCATTGCGCGTAAGACTAATCCGAAAATCGACATAAGCACGAAAAAAATCCCTTCTGTTCCGGATTCGGAACAAGAATCGGTGCCTCGAAAGCAAGAGAGCGTTTGTGAAATCCGGGGAGGAAACTTGGGCGGTAAGGCAACAGAGACTGCATACGGAAGTTCCCTTACCTTATCGGAACCACATGTTCCGCGCAACCTCAATCCCGCGGCAAACGGGCCGAATCAACCATGGATTTTGCTGGAAGAACGTGCCAGACCCTAGTAAAATAAGGCAGCTAGTTTGTAAGCGGTCGTGAGCGGTCCTGCATAGCGCGTGCCTGCCTCATACGTCCTCCGGTTCACAAATCAGCAAAAAAATCTTCACAGAAGGAAGTGCAGGAAGCACCATGGAACAAGGAACAGTGAAGTGGTTCAATGACGCCAAAGGTTATGGTTTTATCAGCCGCCAGGGGGGCGAGGACGTGTTTGTCCACTTCAGCGCCATCCAGGGCGACGGCTTCAAGACCCTGAAAGAGGGCCAGGCCGTTCAATTCAACGTGGTCAAGGGCCCCAAGGGCTGGCATGCGGAGAACGTCCAGGTTCTCTAAACGACCGGCAAGAGTTCGAACCCAAGCATCAACCCGGAAAGGGCGGACGCGTGCCGCCCTTTTTGTCTGTGTGAAAGACCCATACTTGTGAACAAGAACCTACGTAATATCGCCATCATCGCGCATGTTGAGCCGTTTTGCGGGCGTGAGCGGAACGGAACGAAGTGACGGGCCGCGGTAGCCCGCAGGCGAAATCCTGAGCGACGCCGAGCCCAGCGAGGCGGAGTCGAAGGATCCCGATTGGAACATCATGAACAAGAATCTACGTAATATCGCCATCATCGCGCCTGTTGACCACGGCAAGACCACGCTGGTGGACGCCATGCTCCGTCAATCCGGCATCTTCCGCGCCAATGAAGCGCTGGTGGAGCGGGTGATGGACTCCAACGACCTCGAACGCGAACGCGGCATCACCATCCTGGCCAAGAACACCGCTGTCTTCTATCACGACGTCAAGATCAACATCGTGGACACGCCCGGCCACTCCGACTTCGGCGGCGAGGTGGAACGCGCCCTGAAGATGGTGGACGGCGTGATGCTGCTGGTGGACGCCAGCGAAGGCCCGCTGCCCCAGACCCGCTACGTTTTGAGCAAGGCGCTGGAGCAGAACCTGCCGCCCATCCTGGTCATCAACAAGATCGATCGCCCGGACGCGCGTTGCCAGGAAGTACTCAACGAGGTCTACGACCTGTTCATCGACCTTGACGCCAAGGAAGATCAGCTTGGATTTCCCGTCCTCTACACCAACGCCAAACTGGGCACCGCGACCACGGACCTCAAGACCACCGGGGAAAATCTGCAACCGCTGTTCGACGCGATCCTGAAAACGATTCCTGCGCCCAAGGGCGACGCCGAGGCGCTGTTGCAAGTATTGGTCACGAACCTGGATTACAGCGATTATCTGGGCCGCATCGCCATCGCCCGCGTCGTGAATGGAGTATTGCGCAACGGTTCGGACGTGGTCATCGCCAAGCGCGATGGCACGATGCAAAAGACGCGCATCACCAAGCTGTTCAGTTTCAACGGCCTCAAGCGCGTGGACATCGAGCAGACCGAACTCGGCGACATCGTGGCCGTAGCCGGCGTGGAGGGCATCACCATCGGGGAGACGATCACGGACGCGGTGGAACCCGCGCCCCTGCCGCCCATCTCCATCGATGAGCCGACCATCGCCATGCAGTTCACCATCAACACGTCTCCGCTGGCGGGACGCGAGGGCCAGTTCGTGACCTCGCGGAACCTGCGTGAGCGTTTGCAGAAGGAACTGCTCACCAATGTTTCCCTGCGCGTGGAGGAGACGGAGAGCGCGGACACGTTCAAGGTCATGGGCCGCGGCGAGCTGCAGCTCTCCATCCTCATCGAGATGATGCGCCGCGAAGGCTTCGAGCTCATGGCGGGCAAGCCGGAGATCGTCACCAAGCGCGTGGACGGCCGGCTGATGGAACCGGTGGAGTTGCTGACCATCGACATCCCCGAGGAGTTCGTCGGCGTGGTCATCGAGAAACTGGGACGGCGCAAGGCCTCGATGGCCAAGATGCACAATCACGGCTATGGACGCGTACGCATCGAGTTCAAGTGCCCCAGCCGCGGCCTCATCGGACTGCGCAGCGAGCTGCTTACCGACACGCGCGGCACCATCGTGATGAATTCCCTGTTCGATGGCTATACCGAGTGGCTGGGCGAGATCCCGCACCGCCTGACCGGAGCGCTGGTCAGTGACCGCGCCGGTATCGCGACGGCGTACTCGCTCTACAACCTGCAGGAGCGCGGCGAGCTGTTTGTGGCTCCCACCACTGAGGTCTATGAAGGCATGATCGTAGGTGAGAATGCCCGCGACAATGACCTGGACGTGAACGTGGTCCGCGAAAAGAAACTCACCAATATGCGGTCCTCCTCAGCCGATGAGGCCATCCGCCTGGTGCCGTTCCGCAACCTGAATCTGGAACAGGCCATCGAATTCATCGCGGACGATGAGTTCGTGGAGATCACGCCCAAGAGCCTGCGCCTGCGCAAGAAGATCCTGCAAGCCAATCGGCGCCCGAAACGCAAAGCTGAGGAACTGGTCAGCGGATGATCAGTGAGCCCGGCTCTGGCCGGGCTTTTTGACTTCCGGCGGGACCATCTTCTCCAGCGATTCGGCGGCGCGCCGGGTGGCGGCCACCAACAGGTCCGCCTGGCGTTGCGATTCCACCCAATCCTGTTTTTCCACGGCTTCCGTCAATCCCGGCAACTCAAGGTGCGCATAGGTATAGCGCGCCGCGTACAAGAGATGCTGGAACCACGGACGTCCGGGAATGCCTTTTTCATAGAGCCAGGTCTGCTCCATGCCGCGCAGGGTCGCGTTCAACGTGGCGTCTTTCTTGCTACCGGCAGCGTCCGTCGCGATCAATCGATTCACCGCCACGCCTGCCGCTTCGAATCGTGCAACGGCGGCGAGCAGCGGCTTTAGGTCCACATTCTTCGCGACCCCAGGCTTGGCCTGCACTTCGCGGACAAATCCACGCAAGTGCCGCGCCGCCAGCGCGAAATCGAAGGGTAGGACATCCGCATTGGCCAATCGCAGCGCCAGCACGCCCCATAGCTGGGCCATCAGCGTGTGGTACTTGTATCCCGGATCGCCGATGTGGTTCATCCAGTAAAAATCGTCATACATCGAGTGGTAGACGCCGTAGGGTCCGTTGAATTGCAGGAGCAGCGTGGGGATCCCCAGCCGATTCAGGAACACGGTATGGTCACTTCCGCTCCCGATGCGTGTGTCCACCAGGTCCGCATCCGTCACCGGACGCTTGTCTTTCGACTTGGCGCGTGTCTGCGCCGTGTCTTTCTTCCAATGATCAAAAAGCGTGCCGCCGCGCGGCTCCGGCAAGGACCGGGCCACCTCGATGAGCAGAGGCGCCAGCGACGCGACGGATGCGGGCTCGAACACCGGCCCGGAGGTGGAGGAATCCACATTGAGATAGGCCACCGCATGTTTTTTCAGATCGTCTGCGAAATCCTCGCCCCATTCTGTGGAGCCGGTCAGGCCCACCTCCTCGCCGTCCCAGGAGCAGACGATCAGCGTGCGCCGCGGCCGGATGCCTTGTCTCAACATGTCACCCAGCGCGCGGGTCAATTCCATCATGCTGGCTGTTCCGCTGGAGGGATCCACGCCGCCGAACACCCACGCGTCACGATGATTGCCGAGAATGATCCAATCCTCCGGCGCTTCGGAGCCGCGGATACGCGCTTCCACCACGTAGTTCGGCGCCACGCGATTGTCCATCTCGACCTTGACGTGGGCCGTGCCCGCGCCACCCATCCGGTAGGTGATCGGCAAACCGCCCTGCCAGTCCTTCGGCGCCTCCGGCCCGCCCATGTGTTCCAACAGAGGCTTGGCGTCGTGCCAGGAGAGCGGCACGGCGATGATGTGCGGCAGACTGATCGCCTCTTCCGGGGGGATGCGCCTGGCGCCCGGGCGTGAAGCCCAGCCCGGCGTCAGCGGGTCGCCGGGGACCATGAAGTCGTAGGTGATGGCTCCACGCTGCAAATGGCTCTCCGGCCCGTAAGGACCGTCGGGAAATACTTTGCCTTTCTTGTAGCCATCCTCCGCGGGATCGGAATAGATAAGCAACGCCGCCACGCCCAGTCGTTGCGCGGTCAGCGCCTTGAATCCCCGATAACTGTAAGGGTTGGAATACCGCACCAGCACGATCTTGCCGCGCACGTCGATCCCCTGCCGGCGAAGCACTTCATAGTCTTCCGGATTGCCGCTATGCGCGTAGACGATCGGAGCGGTGACCTCGCCGGAGGCGGAGAGCCCGGAGTATGCCTTGTCGACCTTGGGATTGCTCGTGTCGGGGTCCACGTCATACGCGTCTTCCTTCAAGGAAGCGCGGTAAGCGACCGGCGCCGTCATCTCAACGACTACTTCTTTTGGGAACGAATTGAGAACGTCATAGCGGCGGATGGTCACGTCCTCCATCCCCTGCTCGCGCCATTTTTCCGCGATGTACTCAGCCAGATGGTTGTTACGCTCGGAGCCGGCGGGATGAGGCTCCGCCGTGAAGTAGCGGTGCCATTCCCGGGCGCGCTCGGGAGAGATGCGCGAGCGGAAGTCGCTCTCGACCTTGATCTGTGCCTGGCTACTCTTGGCGCTGTACCCCTTGATGGGCGGTTGGCCTTGGGCCATCGACGATACGGGGAACACACCGAGACAAAGCAGGGAGGAAACCAAGAGATGGCGGGTCACAACTTGCATCTTACGAACCGCGTTCTACCGGTGTCAAAGTGAATCGCGGGCCCGTTGTGGCGGACCCACGTGAGCTAAAGGTGCATCTGGTTCGCTTGATCGGTTATTTGGCTTTCGTCAATTCCACGTTGATGGTGATGGTGACTTCGTCGCCCACCACAACGCCGCCGGTCTCCAGGGCCGCGTTCCAGGTCAGACCGAAATCCTTGCGGTTGACCTTGGTGGTGGCGGTGGCGCCGCGCTTGATGTTGCCCCAGGGATCTTTGATCTCTTGTGTGATACCGGCGACGTCCAGCGTGACTTCCCGGGTGACGCCACGGATGGTCAGGTCGCCTAGCAGCTTGAGCGAATCCTTGTCCGCGCGCACCACTTTCTTGCTCTTGAACGTCATCACTGGATGGTTGGCGACGTCCAGGAAATCGGCGCTGCGCAGATGTTCGTCGCGCTTGGGTTCGCGCGTGTCCACCGTCTTGGTGTCGATGGAAGCGTCGAGCACGGTGGCTTTGGGGTTGGCCGGATCATAGATCACGACGCCCTGTACATTGGTGAACTGTCCGGTCACGTTGCTGATCATCAGGTGGCGGACGGAGAACCCGGCCGAGGTGTGCGTCGGGTCGATCTTGTAGTCGGTGGCCGAAGCCAGTGTGGCTGAGACCAGGATGAGTGCGATGGCGAGATTCTTTTTCATGGTCTTACTCCTTTTCATTTCGATAGATGCTTGACTAGTCATGGATTGATGCAAATTTTTTTACGCTTTTCGGGCCCGGTCCAGCATGTCGATCAATGCCTGTATTTCGTTCTGGCTGAAGTTTTGCAGGCTCTCCTCCTCAGAGCGGTCCACATCGGCCTGCATGCGCTCCAGCAGGGCCAGCCCCGCCTTGCTGATGCGGCACAACACTTGCCGCCGGTCCTCCGGACAGCGCCACCGCTTCACCCACTGCTTCTTCTCCAAACGGTCCAGGAGCCGCGTGATGCCCGGGGTCTGCTCCACCAACCGGTGGCCGATCTCCAGTGTGGGCAACCCTTCGGGCTCAGCCCCGCGAAGGATGCGCAGCACGTTGTATTGCTGCGACGTGATGCCGTGCGGCGCCATCAGGGCCTCGCCGCGGCGGTGGATCACGTCCGCAGTGCGCAGGATCCCCAGCGCCGCCTCCTGCTTCTTCGAGCGGAAGGGTTTGCGCTGCTTGATCTCCTGCTGCAACTGGCTGGCTCGTTCCATAGGATTACCTTACACTACAATAGATGACTAGTCAAGTAAAAAGATGCGAAGGTTTTTCCAGACATTCCCCCTTCATTCCAGGAAAGTCCCGTCATTCCCCCATTACGGCCTGGGGTATGGCCCTTTGGAGGCCGCTTTTTTCGCCCGAACTGCCTGAAAGCAAGTAAGATAGCTTCTTTGCCGCCGGGCTGGGGTGTCCCCGCCGGCGTGGCTTCACGCGTAGAATACCCGGCAGGGAGATAGACCAGGCTCATGGCATTCGGGTTCGGGTTCAATAAGGCGAAGGTCCTGGCGGCGGCGGTGAAGTACGTCCAACAGGGCAAGTTGCAGAGCGCCATCGCCGAGTACGAGAAGGTCACCAAGGAAGACCCCAAGGACCTGACCGTCCTCAATACCATCGGGGACCTCTACGCGCAAGTAGGCAATACTGAACAGGCAGCCAAGTACTTCCAGCGGGTGGGCGACCACTACGCCACCGATGGCTTCACCGTGAAGGCCATCGCGATGTACAAGAAGCTGACCAAGCTGGCCGCCGGCAATGTGGAGATCCTCCAGCGCCTGGCCGAGCTGTACACCATCCAGGGACTGTACAACGACGCCCGCCAGCAATACGTCCAGATCGCCGATTTTCACCTTAAGAACAGCAATAACGATGACGCGGCCAAGGCCTTCCAGAAGATCCTGGAGCTTGATCCTGACAACACCGCCATGCAGGCCAAGTTGGCGGACCTCTACATCAAGCTGGGCAAGAAGACCGAAGCGCGCAACATCTTCTTCACCGCCGCCCAGTCGCTCTACGCCAAGCAGGCCATGGACGCGGCGGACGAGGCCCTGGCCAAAGTCCTCAGTCTCGACCCGAAGAACGTCGATGCCCTGCTCCTGCGCGGGGCCATCGCCGCAGAAAGCGGAAACGGTTCGGCTGCGATCGAGTATCTCCGAGACGTGCCGGACATCGATTCCCGTCCGGAAGCGCTGCGTGCCTTGTTGCGCGCCCAGCTTCAGCAGAAGAACCTCGAGGAAGCCGCTCCTCTTGCCACGAAGCTGCTTAAAGTTCACAACGACCTGAGCGGCATCTTCTGGTACGCGGATGCCCTGCTTGAGAGTGGCAAGTTCGTGGAGGCCATCCAGGCCTATGCCGATCATGCGGACCAGGTGCTCGCCACCAGCGGTCCGCAGTTGTTGAAGACGCTGGGCGGCGTGATCGCCAAAGCCAAGGAGAGCGCGGGCGCGCTCGAAGGCCTGCGTAATCTCTACCAAAAAGCGGGGGACAGCACCCATGATGCCGAGATCATGGAGCTGCTGGCCCACGCTTACGTCACCGACGGCAAGCTGACGGAAGCCAAGGACCTCTATCAGCAATTGTCCAAGAGCGAGCCGGAGAACCCCCTGCACATGCAGAACTACAAGCAGGTGGTGGCCATGCTGGGAGAAGATTCCGCGGCCGCGCCGCTGAGCGTGGAGCAGGCCCAGCAAGCACTGATGGTGGAAGAGGTGGAGCACGCGCCCGCTCCGGCGCTCAAACAGGAATACTCGGCGGACGTGTCCGCGGCCGTGCGCCAGGCACTTACGGATTCCGAACTCTTCGATTCCTACAACCTTCCGGCCAAGGCCATTCCCCCGCTGGAAAAGGGGCTGGAAGTCGCGCCCCAGGACTTGCAGATCAATCAGCGCCTGGCCTCGCTGTACGTCAAAGTGAATCGCTTTGCCGATGCCGCACGCTGCTTTGACGCGCTGAAACATCTCTACGCGGGATCCGGCCATGCTGCCGAGGCGCAAAAGTACGGGGACATGGCGGCCCGTTACCTGACCATGACTCCCGCCGACAAGGCTGAACCGATCATGGAAGCGGAGCCGGCGGTCTCCATGCTCAACTTCGAGCAGGCCGCCGCGGCCGCCGCGCCGTCAGTGGAGGCATTCGCCGCAAGCAGCGTGGGCGAGATCAACTTCGAGTCATCCGCGGCCGTGGAAGCGCCCGCCGAACCTGCGGCGTCGTACTCCATGGAAGTCCCGACGCCCCCGGTGGAAACACCGGCCGCCACGGACGCGCATGAGATCACGCTCGATACCAGCGAGTGGGAAAGCATGGTGGTGGAGGAAGCGCCGCCCGCGCCGGTCGCACCGCCGGCGGAGCCGGAAGGGTTCTCGATGGAAGTGGTGCCGCCTGCGGAGGAAGCTCCGGTCGAGGCTGTTCCGGCGATGGAAATGGCGTCCACTGCGGAAGAGGCCGTGGTCTCTGAGTTCCATTTTGAGAGCACGAGTGATGCGGCCCCCATTGAGATGCAATTTGAAGAGGCTGCGCCACCGGTCGAGGTCGCTCCACCGCCACCACCGCCCCCACCACCTCCACCGCCTCCCAAGCCGGTAGCAGCACCTCCACCGGCAAAAATCGCTCCGCCTCCACCGCCGCCCGCGCCGCCCAAACCCGCGCCGGTCGCGGCTGCCAAAGCGGCGGAAGACGACATGCTTGGCGACCTGGTCAGCGATCTCGAAGACTCGCTCGGCGAGGATTTTTCATTCGGCGGCAAGCCTGCTGCGGCACCGCCACCGCCAGTTCCTCCTCCACCCGCTCCACCCAAGTCTGCTCCAATGGCTGCCGCGGCGACCCCTCCGCCGGTGGCACAGGTCGCGAAGGAAACGGTGCCGGAAGGCTTCAGCTCGATGTCGCATGAAGTGCCCCACGAGGCGCCGCAGATCGAACATCACGAAGCCGCGAACGTGCTTTCCGATCTGTTCGACGAATTCAAGGAAGACGCCGAGGCCACAGCCGCCGAAGCGGAAGATCCGGACACGCATTACAACCTGGGCATCGCATTCAAAGAGATGGGGTTGCTCGACGAAGCCATCGGCGAACTGCAGAAGGTCTGCCATGCGGTGGAAAAAGGCCATCCCTTCTCGCAGGCGATGCAGGCATTCACCTGGCTGGCGCAGTGTCTGGTGGACAAGGGCGTGCCCCAGGCCGCGGTGCGCTGGTATGAAAAGGCGTTGCAGATCAAAGGCATCGACGAGGAGAGCCGCCTTGCCGTCTATTACGACCTGGCCAGCGCCTACGAGATGGCGGGCAATCAGAAGAAAGCCTATGACACCTTCATGGAGGTGTACTCCTCCAATATTGACTATCGCGATGTGGCGGACCGCCTGAAATCGCTGAAGGCCTGACCGCGAAACCCCGGGACCGCTTGACGCCATCCGACCCCAACATGCCGGAACCATCCGCACCCGCCGCTGCCGCGCGCCCCTCCGGCGCCGCGCTATGGCTGGAGCGCATGAAGCTGGCCGTGCGCGTCATGTTTTTTATCGAGCTGGGGATGCTGCTGGTCCTGCTGCCGTGGACCCCGCTCTGGACCAATAACAGCCTCCTTTCCACGCATCTCTCCCTGCGCGAATGGCTGAATCTGGGCTTCGTGCGCGGCGCGATGTCCGGACTGGGGCTGGTCAATATTTGGTTCGGCATTTATGAAGCGGTACACTACCGCGAAACCTAAGCTCATGCCCAAGAACAGCAAAAACAAGAAAAATCCCGGCGATCCCCCGCCGTTGCCACTCAAGGTACCCAAACCGTTCCGGGCGGCGCTGGCCTATGAGAACCCCGCGTTCCTTAACAGCCCCGAGGGCCGCAGCGTGCGCATCCTGGCCGAGTACTGGGAACCGCTCGGGCGGTTCCGCAAGGAGCGCATCCAGGACACGGTGGTGTTTTTCGGCTCGGCGCGCTTTCACAGCCTTGACGCAACGTCCGAGAAACTTGCGTTGCTGGAAAAGTCCGGCTCCGTGAAACAGGCGCCGGAGGAGGAACAACCGGTGAGCGGCGTGGAGAGCGAAGCTGACATGCTGGAGGCCATCACCGGCGTGGACGAGCGCGGCGAGCTCAGCCTCAATGTGAAGCGCGCGCGCGCCGCGGTGGAGATGTCGCGCTATTACGAGGAGGCGCGGCGGCTGGCGTTTCTGCACACCAACTGGGCCAAGGAGCTTCCCTACAAGCGCCAGCGCTTCGTCATCACCTCCGGCGGCGGACCCGGCATCATGGAGGCGGCCAATCGCGGCGCGTTTGAAGCGGGAGGCAAGACCATCGGCCTCAATATCCGCCTGCCGTTCGAGCAGATGCCCAATCCGTACATCTCGCCGGAGCTCAATTTCGAGTTCCACTACTTTTTCATGCGCAAATACTGGTTCGCCTATATGGCTAAAGCTCTGGTCGTGTTCCCTGGCGGCTTCGGCACGCTCGACGAACTCTTCGAACTTCTCACACTCTCGCAGACCGGCAAGCTGGCCAAGCAAATGACCGTCATTCTTTATGGCCGCGAGTACTGGGACCGGCTCATCAACTTCAAGGCCATGGTGGACTGGGGCGCGATCTCGCCGGACGACCTCAACCTCTTCCATTTCGCCGACTCTCCCGAGGAGGGCCACACCATCCTTAAGGAAAGCCTGACCAAATTCCATCTTGAACCCGCGCCGCCTGTGCCCGAGCGCCGCAAGACCCCGGGTCACGGTGAAGAGGGTCCGGAGCTTGCGAAGACCCTGCCCTAGCGTGCTGCTTTATTACGTCACCGATCGCAAGCAATTCCCCGGCGATGAGACCGCCCGGCGCGCGCGCCTGCTGGAAACGATCGCGTCTGCCGTCCGCGCCGGCGCTGACTTCATTCAGCTGCGTGAGAAAGACCTTTCTGCGCGCGATCTGGAAGGACTCGCGCGAATGACCATGGAGCGCGTCGCAGGGACCCACGCCAAATTGCTGATCAACGCACGCGCGGATGTGGCGATTGCCGTTGGCGCGCACGGCGTTCACCTTCCCTCCGGCGATCAAGAGCTGGCCGCGGACGAAGCGCGCAACATTTTTGTAAAAGCCGGGATACAAAACCCGGTGATCGCCGTCTCCTGCCACGCTGTGGATGACGTGACAACGGCGCATGCGCGCGGCGCGGATTTCGCCGTCTTCGGCCCTGTGTTCGAGAAAGACGGTGCGCTGAATCCGCTCGGCCTCAGCGACCTGCGCCATGCGTGTGCCGTCTCGCGCCTCCCGGTGCTGGCGATCGGCGGCATCACCGCTGAGAATGCGGCCCAATGTGTTCAGACGGGCGCCGCCGGAGTGGCCGCGATCCGGTTGTTTCAACAGGATCCCGCAAGGATGGAAAAGGCAGTCGCTGCCCTGCGCGCGCTACGGCCTTGAAGCAGACCGGCCTCAAACCACCGGTTGCATGCTGTTGAGTTCATCGATCTTGCTGAATCCGGCCCAAAGAGACCACAGCACCCACGCATGAAAGATCAGCCCGATCCAATCGGCAGCCAGCAGAGAAACTCCCCCGTCCAGCAGGAATGCGATCATCCCCAGGATGAAGGCCCACTTATGGTGTTTGTTCGCGAACACGCCCATCAACACGAAAAACGTGAGAGCCATGGCATCCACGACGAAACCGATGATCGGTCCCAGGCCGCCAAGGTTTTTCGCGACCTCATCCACCACCTGGGTCAAGCCGAGGCCCAGTATGAACCGCCATTGGGCGCCGGACAGCGAGAGGATGGTGTTGATCAGGGACAGACCGGCGATCCAATAGAACCAATTCGCGCTGTTCTTGATGATGCGCTGTAGCTCCATTCGCCGGATGGTTTGTGCGGTGTCCGGGGGAGACGGCATCCCGGCCAAAGATGAAGAAATACTTCCCTGCTCCATACGAACTCCACAGATTGAAGATACTTTCGGGGACTATATCGCACGCACTGTCCGCAATCCAAGAAAAAATCTCAAGCTCTGTTACTTTTGTGACTGCCGTCTCTTTGCGGCCCACTCGGCGATCTGGTCCACGCACTTCTCCACACGCCGCGCACGCGACTCCGGGCTGCGGTAATAGGTGATGGCCAGCAGGTATCTCCGCCGGTGCGATGGTGGCATCTTTTCCCATCCCGCCCGGGCCAATGGGTTCCGCGCCAGTGCGGCCTTGAGGACCGGAGGCGCTTCGCGCTCGCCTTCCATGGTCGCCAGCAGCCGCTCCGCCAACTGCTCGGCGCGGCGGACGCGGGTCTCGGCGTGCTTGACGCCGGTCACCCAGCGGACGATCTCCTTGCGCATGGAGTAATTCAGCGCATCGTAATACTTGCGCAAGGTCTTGTCCTGCGCCAGGGCTCGCTGCATTTCCTTCGGAACCTCGACCCTGCGTTCCCCGGTGTCCGGCTCCATTTCCACACGAACAACTTCCCCGATACGACAGGCGCCGGCGCCCTTCTGCATCTCCTTGTTGACCATCATGAAATGGCCGGTGTGCTTGGTGGGAAAGGCCGAGGTGCGGAAGGGAAAACCATTGATCGTGCCGCGCACCGCGGTGCGGGCGCCGCTGCCCCATTCTGCCTTCACGTCGAACGGGATGCGGATGATCGTCCACCCAAGATTGCCGCCACCCTTTTCCAGCGGGACTTTGAATCGCTTCAGTTTTGCCATTTCCGACTCACTTACTTTTGATCCTTACCGCCAGATCACGCTGCGGTCGATCTCCGCCACCGTGCGCCGGCCGGTGAGGACCATAGCGACCTCGAACTCGTGGCGCAGGATGTTCAGGATATTGGCCACACCCTCGGCGCCATCGGCGGCGAGCCCCCAGAACACCGGGCGGCCGATCAGGACCGCATTCGCGCCCAGGGCCAATGCTTTGAGCACATCCGTCCCGCGACGCACGCCTCCGTCCATGAGCACGGCGATGCGCCCGGCCACTTTGTCCGTGATGCGCGGCAATGCGGTGATCGTGGGTGGTACGGTGTCCAGATTGCGCGCGCCGTGATTCGAGACCAGGATGCCGGCCACCCCCGCGCGCACAGCCATGTCCGCGTCTTCGGCATTTAGTACGCCTTTCAGCAGCACGGGCAGCTTGGTCAGCGACTGCAGCCACTCAATGTCTTTCCAGGTCAGCCTGTCCGGCAGGATGTTGGCGAACACTTCCTTCTCCGTTCCCGGCGACCACTTGCCGCCTGTGGGCAGGTCGCGCAAGTTCTCCAGGGCCACGCCCGGCGGCAGGTGAAAGTGCGCGCGATCCTGGCGGTTGCGTATGCCTTCGACGGGTGTGTCCACAGTGACGACCAGCGCGCGGTAGCCGGCGGCTTCGGCGCGATGCACCAGTTGCTCGGTGAATCCCTTGTCTTTTTGCACGTACAGCTGGAACCACAACGGCGTCTTGCCCTTGGCAGCAATGTCCTCCAACTTCGTGCTGGACATCGTGCTTAACACCATCGGCGCCCGCGCCTTGCCCGCGCCGGTCACGGTGGCCAGTTCGCCTTCCGGGTGCGCGAGCTTGTGCAAGGCCGTGGGCGCCAGAAAGACGGGATAGGGCAGTTCAAGCCCGAGGACCTTCGTCCGCGTATCCACGCGGCTCACGTCGCGCAGCACACGTGGATCCAGCATCAGATGGTCGAGCGCTTCGCGGTTCCAGCGCAACGTGATCTCGTCCGCGGCCGCGCCGCTGATGTACTCCCAGGCCACGCGCTCGATCCGGCGTCGGGCGATCGCTTCGTAATCCGAAAGGCTTACGGCGCGTTCCAGGTCGGCCTTGGCAACCGCTGGTTTCTGGCTTGCCGCGGCTTCGAATCCCGGCAGAAGCGCAAAGCCGGCGGCGGCCGCGCCCTGGATCAGCACACGACGACGGTTGATGGTCATGCTTTGTGGTCCTCCATGCCGATTTCCGATAACGAGGCGCTATTTCTTGCTGGACTTCGCCGCCGCCGGCGGATTCACCCAGTTCACGACGAACGGCCCCATGCCGTGCACCTGCAAGACGCCGCCTTTCCCTTGGATCGCGTAATGATGGACTTTGGCCGGCATCATGGCATAGTCGCCCGCCTTCATCTCATGCAGCCCCTTCTCGTCCAACGTATCGCCTTCCCCCACACGGAGCCAGCCTTCAAGGACAGTGATGTGCTCATCCGCGGGATGCCAGTGCGGCGGGATCTTTGTTTCCGCGACGGCCCGGAGCCGCAGCACGTAGGGTCCGGTCTTGTCCGGATCGCCACTTACCGTCGCGACTTCGATCCCGGGTATGATCGGTTTCCACTTCAGGTCCTTGGGGTTGACCATCGTGTGATGGGCCGCCGCAGATGCGGCTTTGGCGGGGGTGGAGGACTTGGGCGCCTGTGCCCATAGAAGCGCACAGCCCAAAGCGATTGCGATGATCACCAACGATAAGCGTTTCATGGTTCTCTCCGAGTAGAAAGTTTGTTGATAAAGTATCGGGGTGGAGATTCTTGCGATCCACACGCCCGGAAAGGCGCACCCATGATACGACACTTGCTGTGTTTGTCACTCCTCCTGGTTTCAAGCGGGTTCGCCGCCGGGGAGCCGGACCGCCCCAAAGTGCGCACCCTCTGCGCGTTCATCCACATCGACCGGGCGGGCTACAAGGCGCAGGTCGCCGGCGCACTCACCATGCTTCGAGCCGCGCGGCAGGAGTATATGAAGAACGGGTGGGAGGTGGAGACCATCCGCATCACCACGCAGCCGTTCCCGGAATACATCAAGGGCCTCTCGCATGAGGAGGCGTTCAAGTTCCTCATGGAGATGGATGCTCTGGCGGAAAAGGAAGACTTTCTGCTGAACATCGGCCCCGCGATGATGACCGACTCCGATGACCCGGCGATGATGGACCTGCTGGGCGAAGTCTTGTCGAAGGCAAAAGTCATCAATGCCACCACCATCATCGCCGCGGAAGACGGCATCCACTGGAAGACGGTGCGCGCCGCCGCCCGCATGGTGAAGTACATCGAGGCCCACAGCCCCAACAGCCAGGGCACATTCGCCTTCACCGCCGCCGCCATGGTGAGACCGTTCACTCCGTTCTATCCGGCCTCCTATCACACCGGAGCCGGCAAACAGTTCGCCGTGGGACTCGAATCCGCCAATGTGGTCGAGCGTGTCTTCGCCGAAACAGCCGGGGATCCGGACAGAGCCGCGAACCGGCTGAGCGTGGAGTTGGACCGCTATACCGGGATCGCCGAGCACGTGGCGCTGACGGTGGCGAAGCAATCGGGATGGGAGTACATGGGCCTTGATCCCACGCCAGCGCCGCTGATGGACGTCTCCATCGGCGCCGCCATCGAGAACTTCACCGGACAGCGATTCGGCTCGAGCGGACCAGATCGTGCGCATCTTCGGTGACGTGGCTTCGCTTGCCTACAAGTGGAAGAAGCCGCTCGCCGCGCGTCTGCAGCCGGTGACAGGAAAGAAAGCCGGCGAGAAGACTGCATTTAACGATCCGTATCTGGAAAACGCAGTTCTACAGCCGCTGCCGTGAGGATTGTGAGACCTTGCCGGGCCACGGCCTACCGGGCCTGAGCCGACAAGCGCCGCTGCAGGTCGCGGAAGATGTATTCGTGTTCCTGTTCCACGCCCATGCGCTCGAACGTCCGCCAATATCCGCTCGGTGTCAGGTTGGAGTGGATCACGGTCGTCCGGCTCAGACGGGTGGAGTCGCCCTCAGGCTGGAACTCATAGACCGCATATTCGAATGAGAGCCAGTGGCGGCCGGGCATGGCCGTGCGGTCGATGGAGAGCTCCATCCGGCTCGGTGGCTCCCATTTGGTCACGGTCTCCTCGATATAGCCGTTCTCGAAATAACAGGTGCGTTTTGCGCCGACGCCCGCGCCCTTCATCACACAGCGAACCGGGACCGGCAGTCCGATGTACATCAGCGGCGGCTTGGCCGCTTCGATCCGGTCGATGGTTCCCATCGCGTCCCAAGCCTGCTCCCGTGCGGCCTGCACCGTGACCTGGCTGATGACCGTCTCCGTGCGCGCGTAATCGAAGAATTTCAACTCCACCTGCCGCGAGCCAAAAAGAAACACGGGCAAGGAAAGAAAGATCATGGCGGACGTCCCCGGCCCGCGCGTCTTGAACCGGCGGCCGACGAGAAGGCCAATGCCGAGCCCGATTGCCAGCCCGACCGCAAGCAGCGGGAGCGCCAGGAGGGCGCAAAGCACGCCTTCTTTTCCAAACGCGATCAGGATGATCAGCGAGATCATGGTGGCCAGGATCGAAGCCGCCAGCGCGCGTACCCCGGGCCCCGCGAAGAGGGCGATGGCAAATCCAGCCGCGACCGGCACCAGGAAGAACATCACCACACCCATGCCGGCAGCAGCTTGATTTCCGGTGATCACCAGAAAGAAGCCCATGAGCCCGGTGGCGATACCGATGCCGCCACCGAACAGGGCCCCGAGCCATGGATTGGAGCGCGGATTTGAACGCGGAGCGGGAGTTTCGGAAGGCACGCCGCAGGATAATGTGGCGAACAGGCCCGGTCAACCACATCGGGACGAATGGAGGCGCTCCGTTTCTCTGTTCAATTTTCGCGCGTTCCATTCACATCTTCGCTCACGGCGCCGGTGAAGGTCTTCATCGGCTGCACCTGCCCGTAGGTGAGCGTGCGCCACAACCACTCGGCCGGACCGAATTGATAGCGTTCGAGCCACCAAACACTCAACCTCATCTCCGCGAAGTAGATCACGAAGACCAGGGGCAGCGTGAGCGCCGGACCATAATGGCCGAACAGGCCAAAGCCGGTGCTGTAGAAGATGGTGGTGCAGATCAGTGATTGCAACAGGTAGTTGGTCAGCGCCATGCGTCCCATCCGGGTCATGGGCAACAATCGAAGTTGCCATCTCGGGTCCTGATAGAGCAGGACCCAGAAGCTGGCATAGAACGCGCATAGCGCGGGGTTGCCGATGGCGCCGGCCAGCGCGCCGATCACGCCGATGCCGGACGGCACCATCATCGAGGCCGCATGCATGGACCATACCGCCACCGCGCTCAGCGGGAGGCCCACCATCAGGCCTATAAGATTGAGCCGGCGCATGAATCCGAGGTTCTCATTCACTCGGTGCAGCAGTCCGACCTTGCCCGCCCACAATCCCAACAGGAACATGCCCAGGATGTTCGGACCGAAGAACGCGATCATGCGATAGAGCAGGAGGAGTTCGGTGGAGCGCACGCGTGTGATCTCGGCAAAGCTGCCGTGGGACATCGCCCGCATGGACTCCTCGATCACCGCCCGGGACTGGGCCTCGCTGGCCGCGCCGTCCTGGCGCGCGGCCTTGGCCATCTGCTTGTCCGTGGAGATCGCCACATAGCCCGCGGTCATGAAGAGCGTGGGCAGCAGCGTGAGCACCAGCGCCCAGATCAGCAGGGTGCGCGGCGACGCGCGGCGGAACAGCAGCAGCAGGAAGCCGATCAGCGCATAAGTCATCAGGATGTCGCCGGACCAGACGAAGAAGGCATGCACCGCGCCGATCCCCAGCAGCACCAGCAGCCGACGCGCGAACAGCCAGGTCACGCCGCGTCCGGCGCGCTCACCTTTGATCAGGAAGATGCTGAACCCGAAGCCGAACAGGAAGCTGAACAGCGTGTAGAACTTGCCCTGGGCAAAGAGGCCGATCAGGATCTCCGCCCAAACGTCCGCGGGGCTGGTCCATTTCCTGTGGTGAATGAGCGTGAACACCGGCCAGGCAAAATAATTCATGTTGACCAGCAGGATACCGAGCAGCGCCCAGCCGCGCAGCAGGTCGACCTCGCCGAGGCGCTCGGGCGCGGCCACCGGGTGGAAGAGCGGCTGGGACACGGTCTCATCCATCTTCGTCGAATCGTAGATGGTTCGAGGGATTTCGGTCAACGCGCTTCCCGTTCACTCGGCATGATCAAGGTCGGCTGACTTGCACGACATGACCGGGTGCACAGTGGTCCAACGCTGCCAGCGCGGACGGGATCAGCGGGAGCAGGTCCGCCAGCCGATTGGTTGGAGCGCACAACACGAGGATACGAAGATCTGTTTTCCAGATAGCTTGTTGGAATGAGAGATTGCGATCGACCGTGACGAAAACGTCGAACATAGCTTCCGTTCGTCGCAGTAACTCGCCGTTCTTGGTCCCGGCCCAGCCACATTCGACGACGTTCTTGACCTCATGACCCGTGAATGATGCGGCGAGCCGGCGGTCGACGCACTCATCCAGCAGGATCCGCAAGGCTAGCCCGCTTTGGCCGTGAGCTGATGTTCGATCTCCATCAAGAACGCGACGAGCTGTTCCCGTTTGACGGAAGGATAGGCAATGAGGAAATCATTCAACGAATCACCACCCGCCAGACATTCGAGAAACGTCTGGACCGGGACCCGGGTGCCGGCGAAGACCGGTGTCCCACCCATGATCTCCGGAGAATGTGTGACCACAGCCGAATGCATAGCACCATGGTAGGGTGAATGGAAAGCTAATGCAAGGACAGCGGCACCGTGTCCACGGACCGACGCTGCAAAAGACAAAGGCCTGATGCTTTCGCATCAGGCCTTTGATAGTGCCGGCGATGTTGAGCCGCTTTGCTGGCGTGAGGCCGCGGAACGCGGCCGGAAATCCTGAGCGAGGCGCAACGCGCCGAGTCGAAGGAACCCTTTTAAAAGACAAAGGCCTGATGCTTTCGCACCAGGCCTTTGATAGTGCCGGCGATGTTGAGCCGCTTTGCAGGCGTGAGGTCGCGGAACGCGGCCGGGAGCCTGCAGGCGAAATCCTGAGCGAGGCGCAACGCGCCGAGTCGAAGGAACCCTTTTAAAAGACAAAGGCCTGATGCTTTCGCACCAGGCCTTTGATAGTGCCGGCGATGACCTACTCTCCCACACAGTTTCCCGTGCAGTACGATCGGCCCAGCGGGGCTTAACTTCCGTGTTCGGGATGGGAACGGGTGGGACCCCCGCGGTATGATCACCGACTTCGCATCGCATCCGCCGCGCCATCCCTGCGGCAGGCTGCGCTCACGCCGGAGCGCAGACGCGAAATCCTTTGAGGACGAAGACTCACAACTGAATAGATTGGTTGGATCTACGGCCAGACCAAGAACTTGCCGGACGCATGCGTCCAGTAAATTTTATGATTAAGCCGAACGGGCGATTAGTACTCGTAAGCTGAGAACGTTGCCGTTCTTACACATCGAGCCTATCAAACAGGTGGTCTTCCTGTGCCCTTGTTATCCCTTACGGGTTGGGAGATCTCATCTTGGGGCGTGCTTCCCGCTTATATGCATTCAGCGGTTATCACAACCGAACTTCGCTACCCAGCCGTGCCATTGGCATGACAGCTGGAACACAAGAGGTTCGTTCATCCCGGTCCTCTCGTACTAAGGACAAGCCCCCTCAAATCTCCTACGCCCACACCCGATAGGGACCTAACTGTCTCACGACGTTCTGAACCCAGTTCACGTACCACTTTAATCGGCGAACAGCCGAACCCTTGGAACCTTCTACAGCTCCAGGATGTGATGAACCGACATCGAGGTGCCAAACCGCAGCGTCGATATGAACTCTTGGCTGCGATCAGCCTGTTATCCCCGGCGTACCTTTTATCCGTTGAGCGATGGCCCTTCCATACAGAACCACCGGATCACTAAAGCCTACTTTCGTACCTGCTCGACTTGTTGGTCTCGCAGTCAACCACGCTTATGCTTTTGCACTCGACGGCTGATTTCCAAACAGCCTGAGCGTAGCTTCGCACGCCTCCGTTACAGTTTAGGAGGCGACCGCCCCAGTCAAACTACCCGCCTGACATTGTCTTCCACCCGGATCACGGGTGCGAGTTAGAGATCAGCGTTAAACAGGG
>JACPNP010000053.1 GCA_016185365.1 Terriglobales bacterium | reverse complement strand
CACCTCCGCCGAAGTCATCGCCCTCACCGGCATCTCGCCCCGCCAGCTGCAATGGTGGGACGAGCGCGACCTGGTGGTGCCGGCGCGCCAGGGACGCAACCGCGTCTACACCATGGACGACCTCATCGAGGTCGCCGTGCTCTGCCAGTTGCGCAGGAAGGGCTTTAGCCTGCAGCGCGTGCGCAAGATCATGCGTTACTTGCAGCGCGAGCTGGGTAAGCGTCTGGCCCAGACCGTGACCTCCGGTTCCGATTACCACCTGCTCACGGACGGCAAACGCATCTATCTCGAGAACTCCGAGAAGCAGGTCATCGACATTCTGAAGAACTCGCGCCAGCCGCTGCTGGGTGTCTGCCTCAGTGACGCGGTGCGTGAGATCCATGCCGAGATCCGCACGCAGGGGCTGGCTTCGTCCCGCGCGCGCGGCGGCAAGCGTCCCGGCACGGGCCGGGCCGGCGCGCAGAGTGCGCGTCCGCTGGCGGCGCGCCGCCGGGCCGGAGGACTTTAGCAACAGAGTGCAGTGGTCGGCGCACGCTTGCGTGTCGCGCCGTGGTCAAGGGGAAGCAAACCGGCAGGAGGGTGACCGATGGTAGCGGAACTCAACGTGCTGAATGAATGGATCCCGGAGCAGATGGGGCCGGGTACGCTGTTCGTGTTGGAAAACGCCGGCGAGATGGGCCAGGAGGAAGACCCCTATTGGGCCGTGCTGGCCTGCCCCGAGTGCGGCACGCTCGGCTTGGTGACCCGCCGCCAGGTGCTGGGCATCCTGCCCGTGATCTGCGGCTCTGACAAATGTCCTGCCCACTTCGTCCTGCACGACGACAAGGTGGTGGTCCGCAAACCGAATTGAATATCGGTTTCTCGTTCCCGGTTTTTCGTTTCTCGCGATCGAATTACCGATTCAGTCAGGGCGCGGCTTCAGCCGCGCCGCCGATCCCGATCCAAGAAGTGTCATTCTGAGCGGACGTGAGTCCGCGAAGAATCTGCTTCCAACCCATAACCTGTCATTCCGAGCGAGCCGCGAACAAGTAGCCCCGGCCTTTAGGCCGGGGTGAGCGAGCTTAGCGAGCGAAAAGAGGAACCCCTTTGTTCAGCACAAAGGTCCTGATGATTCCCAGTCCACCTTCCCCTAAAGTCGGAATTCGGGCTCGCCACTAACCACTAGCCACTACCCACTACCCACTAGCCACTGACCACTTTCCCCACCGGCACCGGAACCTGCTCCACGATCTTGATGTCAAACCCCTCCAGCGCCGCCACCTTTCGCGGGTGATTCGTCAGCAGCCGGATGGCATGCAGATTCAGGTCGAGCAGGATCTGCGCTCCGATGCCGACTTCGCGTTGCGTCTTGCGCTGATGCTCTGGATGCGCCGGCTCGCGCACGTCGCGATGGAACGTGAGCACATCTTTCTCGCCCACTTTTTCCACGCTGAATCCTTTTCCCGTCTGGTGCAGATACACCAGCGCGCCCCGGCCCTCTTCGGCGATCATCTGCAGTGACCGCTCCACCACCTGCCGGCAGTCGCACCAGGTCGCGCCGAACACGTCACCCACCAGGCAATGCGAGTGCACACGAACCAGCGTGGGCTCGGCGCCGCGCGCCTCCACGTCGCCCCGCACCAGCGCCACGTGCGACTCGCCGTCGATGTCGCTCTCGTAGGCGATCATCCGGAACTCGCCGAAGCGCGTGGGCAGCATCGCTTCGGCCACGCGTTTTACATAACGCTCATGCTTCATGCGATAGCGGATCAGCTCAGCCACCGTCAGCATCTTGAGGTCGTGCTGCGCGCAGAACTTGATGAGGTCGGGCACGCGCGCCATCGTGCCGTCGTCATTCATGATCTCGCAAATGATCCCCGCCGGGACCAGCCCGGCCATGCGCGCCAGGTCCACCGAAGCTTCCGTCTGTCCCGCGCGCACCAGTACGCCGCCTTTGCGCGCGCGCAAAGGAAAAGTATGGCCGGGCCGCACCAGATCGCCGGCGCGTGACTTGGGGTCGATCAGCACTTGGATGGTCCGCGCCCGGTCATGGGCGCTGATCCCGGTGGAAACGCCTTCGCGCGCCTCCACGCTCTCGCAGAATGCCGTGCCGTAGGGCGAGGTGTTCTCGCTGGTCATCATGCCGATGCGCAGATGGTCCAGGCGCTCGCCCGTCATGGCCACGCAGACCAACCCGCGACCGTACTTCGCCATGAAGTTGATGGCCTCGGGCGTGACCGTCTCGGCCGCAAGCGTCAGGTCGCCTTCGTTCTCGCGGTCTTCGTCATCCACCACCACGACCATGCGCCCGGCCTTGATCTCGGCCAGCGCGGTGGGGACGTCCGTGAATGGGTGCTGTGGGGACATAAAAGCGACCCTATAGTGTCTCGCTTCTGGAGACCGGTTGCAACTATTCCGGTGCAACCTGCGCCGTGTCTTTCGTTTGCGGGACTGCGGAACTAAGTAGGGAAGTGGCCCGCTAGATGCAATTCTCGTTACCATCTGCGCCGGACATCGGTCGCGGTGGGCCGAACGAACCTGGGGGGTTCGCGGGAGAGGAGTACTGCTGGTTTCAGGAAAACCGGTGACGTGTTCTAATTCGCGAAGCCCAAGAACTTGATGATCCAGTAGCAGAGCGCGGCCACGCCGGCCGACGCCGGGATGGTCAGCACCCAGGCCCACACGATCCGGCGGGCCACGCCCCAGCGCACCGCGGAAAGGCGGTTGACCGCGCCCACGCCCACGATCGCGCCGGTGATGGTGTGGGTCGTGGATACGGGGATCCCCGCGAATGATGCGCCGAACAAAGTGACTGCGCCGGCGGTCTCCGCGCAGAATCCGCCGAAGGGTTTGAGCTTGGTGATCTTGGAGCCCATGGTATGCACGATGCGCCACCCGCCGAAATACGTTCCTAACGCGATCGCGCCATTCGCCATGAGGATGATGTACCACTTGTAGGATCCCCAGCCTTTGGAAAACTCCTCCGGCGTCATGAATCCGCCGGTCAACAGTGCGCCGGCGATGATGCCCATGGTCTTCTGGGCGTCATTTCCGCCGTGCCCGATCGAATAGGTTGCGGCCGAAAGCAGTTGGAGTTTGCGGAACAATCCGTCCACCTGTCTGGGCGCCCGGCGATGAAAGATCCAGGAGAACATCGTGATCAACCCCAGGCCGAGGATCATCCCGATCAACGGGGAGAGGATGATGAAGGCGAGCGTGATCATCCACTTACTGCCCAGCCCGGGGACCGTTCCGATGAACGGCAGCACCAGCTTTGGTTCGCGCACCAACACGCCGAATCCGGCGTGCGCGATCCCCGCTCCCGCCAGCCCTCCCATCAACGCGTGCGACGACGAAGAGGGCAGGCCCCACCACCAGGTCAGCAGGTTCCATGTGATGGCCCCCAACAGGGCGCACAGGATGACCCAGATCGTCGCTTGTGTTGGATCGATGATGCCGGACGCGATGCTCTTGGCCACGGCCGTGCCGAATACGAACGCGGCCACAAAATTAAAGAACGCGGCCCAGATCACCGCCAGCTTGGGCGATAGCACCCGCGTGGACACCACGGTCGCGATACTGTTGGCGGCGTCGTGGAAGCCATTGATGAAGTCAAAGGCGAGGGCCACGAAGATCGTGATGAAGACCAGGATCGTTGCGAATTCCATGTTTCCCGAAGCGGTTCCTGTCTGAGCGTCTACGCGCTCTTGAGCACCACGGCTTCGAGGACATTGGCGGCGTCCTCGGCTTTGTCGGTTGCGGTTTCCAGCACTTCCAACAGCTCTTTCTGTTTGATCAGGTTGATCGGATCTTTCTCGTTCTCGAACAACTCGCCCAGCGCCCGCCGCGCGATCCGGTCCGCTTCATTCTCCAGGCGGTTGATCTCCACGCAGATCTCGATCACTTGGTCATGCTTGTCCAGCGCCGTGACCGCTTTCTCCAGTTGCCTGGCCTGGCGCAGGATCACGTCCGCCAGCTCCGCCGCCGCGGCCGGCGCGTAGGTGATCTTGTACAGCACCAGGCGCTCGCCGGCGGCGTGCATGAAATCCAGCACATCATCCATGGCGGACGCGAGTTGGTGGATGTCCTCGCGGTCAAACGGCGTGATGAAGGTCTGGTGCAGCTTCACCAGCACCCCGTGGGTCATGTCATCGCCCTTGTGCTCGAGCTCTTTGAGCTGCTGGGTGCGGACCTCCACGTTCTCGAAGTCCTGCAGGATGGATTTCAGTAGTTGCGCGGCTTCCACGATGTTGGAAGCCATGTCCGCGAACATGTCGTAGAACTTTGTGTCCCGGGGCACAAGCCGGACCATGGTTCTCTCCTAAGCACGCAAGGGATTCAACAAGGGATGCAGAAGGGCCAACTGCGAATCTCGTATTCTTCACTATCTCACGCGCGCGGAGGCAGGGTCAATTTCGCGCTCACAGCGCCCAGGTCTCCGGCTTGATGTCGGGAAAGATGCCGTCACGGGCTTCGATAAGATCCAGCGTGCGCAGGTCGTCGCCGTGGACCTGTCGCGTGGATTCGAACCTCTGCCAGGCTTCGAGCAGCGTGGCCAGTTGCTCGCGATGGGTATGAAAACGCTTGGTCGCGTAGTCGGCCGCCGCCCCCGTGGTGATCAGGAACTGCCAGTCGGAGGACTCCAGCAGCAGCAGTTCGCGGCATATCTGTTTCGCCAGCCGGGTCGCGACCTTGTTGCCCACCCACTTGTTGCTCTGCGCCATCTTGCGCACGGCTTGTTCGGCGGGATAGATGTGCGTCCACGTCCAGGATGTGTCCTTGTTCAGCCAGACATGATTATTGCCATTCGCGCCCCACGACCCTTCTTCCAATGCCACGTAGCCCTTCGGCGGATGTTTGTCCAGATATTCTCCGCAGGTCACCAGTTTCAGCGGGGAATCGGGCTGCGCGAACTCGCGCGCCACATTCGCAAGGAATTGTGGCCCTTCGAACCACCAGTGTCCGAAGAGTTCGGCGTCGAACGGCGCCGTGAGGATGGGGGGCACGTCACCGCTCGGTGGGTTCTTTGCGATCGCACCCGGCGCGATCCGGGAAAAGTGGAATGCATGCTCGAATGCGGTCTTGATCGCTTCCTCGGGGACGTACGCCGTCTTTGCGCCCAGATCAAGCTTCGGCCCGGTCACGCGCCAGTAGCGGTGTCCGCCTGGCCAGTGTTTTTTGTGAAACTCCAGGTAGTGCCCATCGCCGGGATAGCCGTGGTCGCCGCTCCACACCTGCACGCTGGTGCGCGGATCGCGCGTGAAGAACGCGACGTTGGCCTTGCGCTTGTTCGGCGTGTCCGCGAAGAACGGCTGGTAGAACGAGACCCGCGGCTCGCGTCCGTCAATGTCTTCGATGGCGATCGGCACGCCCCCCGCCAGTTGCTCATACGGCGTGAACACCGCCGCCGATTCCACCAGATGCGAATCGATGAAGAAATATTCCAGTCCGCTTTCCGCCAGGATCTCTTCCACGCCGGCACGGTGGAACGGTGTTGCCGGTCCCGTCCCTTCCCAAGTCACCGGATACTTCCACTCACCCGCCGGACGGTATCCGCACTCCGGCAGCCATATCCCGCGCGGTTTCCGGCCAAGGTGCCGGATGTGCGTCTCCACCCCGGTGCGCACCTGGGCGCGGATGTTCGCATCCGACCCGAGCAGAGGGAAGTAGCCGTGCGTCGCCGCGCAGGTGAAGATCTCGATCGAGCCCAGCTCGTTGAAATGCCGGAAGCCCGAGATGATGTCCCGGTTCAAGGACTCGAAGTGTGCCAGCGCATTCTCGAAAAATCTCTCCCAGAACACCGCCAGGTCAGCCAGCTGCTTCTCGCCCTTCCGCGACCAGGATCTCTGGTCCACGCGTGCAGCGTCGATCTTCCGTTGCAAATAATTCGGCAGCTCTTCCTTGAAGACCGGATGCGACAGCTGTTCAAGCAATACCGGGGAAAGGTTAATGTTGCACTTTAAGGCAAGGCCCTCCCGTTCCAGCACGGCGAACACGCGCAACAACGGAAGATAGGTCTCGGCGGCGGCCTCGCACAGCCACTCCAATCCATGCGGCCACGTGCCGTGATTCACCACATACGGCAGGTGGGAGTGCAGCGTGATGGTGACGTAGCCGCGCGGGGTGGGCATAGGAGAGCGGCGCTGAGAGTCGGCGCAACGGCCAGTGTAACAAATACCTCTGTGCGATTTGTTACAGTACTCTGAATGTCTTCCTTCACGGGTCCCGGCCAGACCACCGGCGAAAAGTTTGAGCGCGCCGTGCGCATCATGGAAAGATTGCGCGCCCGGCGGATGTCCCTGGGACCGCGAACAGACCTTTGACACCATCAAGCCCTACACGCTGGAAGAGGCCTATGAGGTCCTGGAAGCCATTGACGCCCGTGACTGGAACGAACTGACCGGCGAACTTGGCGACCTCTTGCTTCAAGTGCTCTTCTACGCCGAAATGGCCGCGGAGCAAAAGTCCTTCACCCTGGATGATGTGCTTGACCGGCTGGCGGACAAGCTCATCGCCCGCCATCCTCATGTCTTCGGCGACGTGAAAGCGGACACTCCCAAAGAAGTCCTGCGCAACTGGGAGGCGCTGAAGAAAGAAGAAAAGAAAAAGCGCGGGGAAGAAGAACAAGCCAAGTCCGTGCTGAGTGGCGTCAGCTCCTCCATGCCGGCGCTGTTGGAGGCGCACAAGATCAGTTCACGCGCGGCCAATGTCGGCTTTGATTGGCCGAACATCGAAGGCTTGTTTGAAAAGCTGGAAGAAGAGATCCGGGAGCTGCGCGACGAAGTGAAACAATATCCCGCGCCCGGACCCTCGCCACATACACGCGGCATCGCAGGCTCCAGCGGACAAAAGGCCCCGGAAGCATTGCGCGCGCGCATGGAAGATGAAGTGGGCGACCTGCTTTTCGTTCTGGTCAATATCGCCCGCTATCTTTCCCTCGATCCGGAAAGCGCGCTGCGCAAGACCAACCGCAAATTCCGCCGCCGTTTTCAGGAAGTGGAAGCCAACGTTCATGCCGGCGGCAAGTCGCTCGACCAGACTCCGCTGGAGGAGTTGGAACGCCTGTGGCAGCAGGCCAAGCGTTCGGAACGAGAAGATAAGTGAAAGGGTGCGGCTTCAGCCGTGCCGAATCTCCAGTCAGGGTGCGGGTTTACCCGCACCGCACGGGTTCACAAATGAAGTGTCATTCTGAGCGGACGTCAGTCCGCGAAGAATCTGCTTTTCGGGTACAGCCAGGCTTTAGCCTGGCGATGGCCGGCGATCAGATCGCGGCTTTAACCGCTGAGGCAAGGATCTTGAATGGGTGCGGGCTTTAGCCCGCCGACAGAACCGAATATGCCCTTGACCACCCGCAAATGCGCCAACGTGGAGGAGTTCGAACTCTGCGTGAAGCTCCAGAAGGAGGTCTGGGGCTTCGAAGACCTTGATGTCATCCCCCTACGCATGTTCGTGGTCGCGGACAAGGTGGGAGGTCAGGTGATCGGCACCTTCGCGGGCGGCCAGCTGGTCGGGTTCGCGCTCGCCATTCCCGGCATGAGGAACGGTCATCCCTATCTCCACTCGCACATGCTGGCCGTGAAAGAATCGCATCGCAACGCCGGCCTGGGCCGTACGCTGAAACTCGCGCAGCGCGAGGATGCCCTCGCCCGCGGCTACGAGCTGATCGAGTGGACCTTCGATCCGCTGGAGATCAAGAACGCCTATCTCAATATCATGAAGTTGGGCGCCATCGCCCGCCGCTATACCATCAACCAGTACGGGGCCACGTCCTCGCCCTTGCACGGCAACCTGCCCACCGATCGCCTGATCGCCGAGTGGTGGATCAAGTCGAAGCGGGTGAGCACCCTTTTGGAAAGCGATCATTTGTCCGCCTTTGCGACGCAGACTGCGATCGAGGTGCCCGGCAAGATTTATCAATGGAAGGTTGACCCGATGAACCGCGACAAAGCGGCGGCCGTGCAGCTGCGGAATCGCGAGTCCTTCCTCCATGAATTCGCGGAAGGACGCTCGGTATTGGGATACGAGCGCGGACCCGACGGCGCCGGCCGGTTCCTGCTGGGACACTGGGACGAAGATTGGAGCTACGCGAGCTGACCATGAAGATCGAATCCATCACCCTGCGCGAGATCCACATGCCGTTGCTCTATCCCTTCGTTACCAGCTTCGGTAAGGAGATCGAGCGCCACATCCTTCTGGTCACTGTGCGCTGCGAGGGCGTCACCGGCTGGGGTGAGTGCGTCGCCTCCGAGCATCCGTATTACAGCGAAGAGTGCGTCGCCACGGCGGCAGCCGTGATGCGCCAGGAACTGATTCCCGCCCTTCTCGGCCATACACTCGAGCGCGCTTCAGACTGCGTGCCCTTGTTTGCCCGTGTGCGCGGCAACCGCATGGCCAAAGGCGCGCTGGAGAACGCACTGTGGGAAGCCGAAGCCTGCGCAAAGAAAGTTCCGTTGTGGAAACTGCTCGGGGGGACCCGCAGTGAGATCGCCTGCGGCGTCTCCATCGGCCTCCAGGAATCGCTCGACAGGCTCGAAGAAAAAGTCGCCGTCGAACTCGCAGCCGGCTACCAGCGCATCAAGCTGAAGTGCAAGCCGGGGATGGACGTGGCCTTGTTCGAACGCATCCGCAACCGCTGGCCGAATATTTTATTGAGTTGCGACGCCAACTCCGCCTACACGCTGGCGGATGCGGAGCACCTCAAGACCTTTGACCGCTTTGATCTGCTCATGATCGAGCAGCCGCTCTGGCATGATGACATTTACAACCACTCCAAGCTGCAGAAGCAGATCAAGACCCGCATCTGTTTGGACGAAGCCATCCGCAATGCACGCGACGCCGAAGCCGCCATCGAGCTTGGCGCCTGCGGCATCGTGAACGTCAAGGTCGGGCGCGTCGGCGGATTCACCGAAGCCGTCAAGGTCCACGATGTCGCGCAAAAGCACGGCATCCCCGTCTGGTGCGGCGGGATGCTCGAGTCCGGCATCGGCCGCGCGCAGAACGTCCATCTTTCCTCGCTCCCCGATTTCACTTTGCCCGGCGACGTTTCCGCCTCGAAACGCTATTGGGCGGAGGACATCATCGAACCGGAAGTCACTGTGAGCGGGAAGGGGACCATCGCCGTTCCCGATGTCCCGGGGACCGGCTATCGCGTGAACGAAGATTTGATCGAGCGGCTGACCATCAAGAAAGAAACGTTCTGACTCTGCAAACAACACGTTTGCCCGTTGCCTTGTCTTTCGTAGCGCCGGCGTCTCGCCGGCTGTGACGGCGGCATCTTGCCGCCGTATGGTTTTCGTGTGCGACCTGCGACCTACGACGTCTTTCTCACCTCGGCGCAGCCACGCCATGATTCGACGCGCCGTTCCCATTGCGCAGCGCATCCACCGCTTCCGCGACGGCCATGGACGAAGTCTCTTTGTAATCCGTCCCGGTCTGATGATTGTGGATCTTGATGCTCTTGAACAGCAGCACCGTTCCGGTCACGTCGAGGTTGAGCGTAGTGATGCGCCACTGCTCGCGGCCGACCAATGATTGCTCCAGGAATGTACGCCCGCCTTTGTCCAGATGTCCCAGCAGCCCCCAGCCCACGTTCACGTCACTGGTCAGCACGCCGTCCAGGCGGACGATGCGCTTGACCGCCGTGTCGATCCACAACTTGCCCTCGGAGGCCTTGAAGATATAGGTCTCCTTCGAAGGCGGGCTGAAGCGCGGGTTCGGCTTGAAACGCAGACGGATGGTCTCGCGCCCGGCGATCGTCTCCGTGCCGTCATATTCGAAGAGCAGGGCATCGGGTAGCGCCTTCACCAGGCGCAGCACCCGGTCTTTGTCGTCCTGCTGCTCCTTGAATTTTTTGCGTTGCTCTTCGCGGCTGCTGGCCAGCCGCGCCAGCTTCTTGTCCTCAAGGTCGCGCTCGGCGGGAGTGAGCTCGCGTCCGTTCCATGTAAGCGTGCGGGCCACGATCCCGTTCGGCGTTTCCAGCATCTCGCGCACGGACGTCCCCGAGTTGGTTTCTCGCTTCAGGGTGTAACGGAATAGGTGACTGGTGTCATTCAACATGACCAGCGCGTTCTCGCTGGCGGTCCGTACCAGGGCTTGGGCCTGTTCCGCCGACAGGGGCTCTGCTGGCCACGCAGGCGTCGCCAGTATGGTCATCACCGCGAGCGCGAATGTGCTCTGAAGTCTCATGGATGCTTCTGGCTTAGACGGGTTGTCAGCTTCCGGCGTTGCTTGGCGGGAAGCAAGGGTTCCAGCGGGCATCCGGCGCAGTTCGGCGTGCTCCGGCAGTGATCATTCCCCACGCGCACGATCATCGCGTGCAGCTCATTGTATGCCTGCGCGGTGGCAGATGTTTCCGCGCGACTCATCGGCGAGGCCCGATGCCTGGGCGCGAGTCTTGCCCGGTTCATCGTCTTGAATCTGCTCCCATGCACAGCGCTTTCAACGGCACGTCGGATCTCGTCATACCGCGCGGACTTGGGCACGTGGTCCAATAATTCATGTCGTTCCAGGATTCGCCTGGCATAGGCATCCACCACAAATACAGGATGTCCGCCCGCATACACTAAGATCGAATCCGCCGTCTCCGGCCCGATCCCGTTAAGCGCGAGCAGCTCAGCGCGCAACGCGTCCGTAGGTCGCGCGAACATGCGCGTAAGCGATCCGCCGTATGTGTCATCGAGAAAACGTACAAACCCCTTCAACCGTCTTGCTTTCTGGCGAAAGTATCCGCTCGGGCGCAACAGGATCTCCAACGATTCGATCGGAACATCGCGTACGCCGGCAAGAGTGAGCACTTTCGCCCGCCGTAGGTTGGCCAGGGCCTTCTCCACATTGTTCCAGGAGGTGTTCTGCGTGAGGACCGCGCCCACGACCACTTCGAACCGGCTTCGCCCCGGCCACCAATTCTGCTGGCCAAAGTGGTCGAACAGCGCGCTCACGTGCGCATGCAAGGGATCTGCGGTCTTTACCTGCTTGTACATGTCCAACGGTGTCGAGATTAGCACGGTAGATGGCCGCTTTCATCATTGACAAAAAGTGTCACTCCGCATACGATTCGCGCAAAGTACCATTTCTTATTAAGTGATTCTCCGCTAAGCTTTTGCTGGCCATTTTCGCGGCGCTTCGACAGCGTTTTTGAGGTCGAAATCCTAGGAACGGACAGGTATTTCTCCGAATGTCACAGCGGTTAGGCGACCTCCTGGTCAAAGAAAAGCTCATCACCATTGAGCAACTGGACCAAGCCGTCAAGGCCCAGAAGGACAGTGGCGGCAAAGACCGGCTTGGCTCCGTGCTGGTGAAGCTGGGCTTCGTCTCGGACGAAGATGTCACCAATTTTCTGTCCCGCCAGTATGGCGTGCCTGCCATCAACCTCCAGTACTTTGAGATCGATCCCGCGGTCGTCAAGCTGATCCCGCAGGAGACCGCCCGCCGCTATCAGATCCTCCCGCTGAGCCGCGTCGGTTCCGCGCTCACCATCGCCATGGTGGACCCTACCAACGTCTTCGCGATGGATGACATCAAGTTCATGACCGGCTTCAACATCGAGCCGGTGGTGGCCTCTGAGACCGCCATCATGGACGCCATTGACAAGGCCTACTCGGTCGAAAAAGAGGAAGCGAACCTGGAAAACATCATGGCGTCCATGAGTGACGACGTGGACGTTGAGCTCCAGGAAGAAAGCGCCGAAGCCACCCTTGCCGAGCTCGAAAAAGGCGCGGACGAAGCCCCCATCGTCAAGCTGGTGAACCTGGTCCTGACGGACGCGGTGAAACGCGGCGCCAGTGACATCCACATCGAGCCCTTCGAAAAGGAGTACCGCGTCCGTTTCCGCGTGGACGGCGTGCTCCAGACCGTGATGACGCCACCCATCAAGCTCAAGGACCCGATCACCTCTCGCATCAAGATCATGTCCAAGCTTGACATCTCGGAAAAGCGCCTGCCCCAGGACGGCCGCATCATGATGAAGATGGTGCTCAACGGCAAGAAGAAGCAGCTCGATTACCGCGTGAGCTGCCTGCCCACGCTTTGGGGTGAGAAGATCGTCCTGCGGCTGCTCGACAAAGAGAACCTCCGCCTCGATATGACCAAGCTCGGCTTCGAGCCGGAGTCGCTGGAAAAATTCCAGCGCGCCATCATCAAGCCCTTCGGCATGTGCCTGGTCACCGGCCCCACCGGCTCGGGCAAGACCAACACTCTCTACTCCGCCATCTCCAATATCAATAAGCCGGACATCAACATCATGACTGCGGAAGACCCGGTCGAGTTCCAGCTCGCCGGCATCAACCAGGTGCAGATGAAGGAAGCCATCGGCCTGAACTTCGCCGCCGCGTTGCGCAGCTTCCTGCGCCAGGACCCCAACGTCATCCTGGTGGGTGAGATCCGTGACTTCGAAACGGCGGAGATCGCCATCAAGGCCGCGCTCACCGGCCACCTAGTGCTTTCCACTCTGCACACCAACGGCGCGCCCGAGACCGTCAGCCGCCTGATGAACATGGGTATCGAACCATTCCTGGTCGCCACCGCCGTGCACTTGATCCTGGCCCAGCGTCTGGTGCGCCGCGTCTGCAGTAATTGCGGCGAAGTCGAGGACATCCCCGAGAAGACGCTGATCGAAGCCGGGTTCACGCCCGAAGAAGCCAAATCCGTGAAGCCGATGAAGGGCAAAGGTTGCGAGAAGTGCAACGGCAGCGGCAACAAGGGCCGTGCCGGACTGTATGAAGTGATGGAGATGGACGACGAGCTGCGCGAGCTCATCCTGGTGGGCGCCTCCGCCATCGAGTTGAAGAAGAAGGCCATTGATAACGGCATGATCACGCTGCGCCGCAGCGGACTGCGTAAAGTCATGGATGGCGCCGTCAATCTGGAAGAAGTCGTGCGCGAGACCATCAACACCTAGCGGCGGAGCCTGCGAAGAGGGACTATGAACGTCACATTAAGCGATCTGTTGAAGAAGATGCTGGAGATGAGCGGCAGCGACCTGCACATCAGCACCAACTCGCCGCCCCAGATCCGTGTCCACGGCCACCTCAATCCGTTGGACATGCCCCCCCTGACCCCCACGGACACCAAGCAGCTCTGCTACAGCGTCCTCACCGACGCGCAGAAGCATCGCTTCGAAGAGAACTGGGAACTCGACTTCAGCTTCGGCCTCAAAGGCCTGGCGCGCTTTCGCGGCAATCTCTTCAATCAGCGCGGCGCCTCCGGCGGCGTATTCCGTGTCATCCCCTTCGAGATCAAGACCTTCCAGCAGTTGAATCTGCCGCCCGTCATCTCCAAGCTTTGCGACAAGCCCCGCGGACTGGTCCTGGTCACCGGGCCTACCGGATCGGGAAAATCCACCACGCTCGCCGCCATGATCGACAAGATCAACGCCGAGCGCCATGACCACATCATCACCATTGAAGACCCGATCGAGTTCGTGCATCCCAACAAGAATTGCCTGGTCAATCAGCGCGAGGTGAACTCGGACACCAAGTCCTTCACCGCGGCCTTGCGCGCCGCCCTGCGCGAGGACCCGGACGTGGTCCTCATCGGCGAGATGCGCGACCTGGAGACCATCGAGTCGGCGCTGCGCATCGCCGAGACCGGCCACTTGACCTTCGGCACCTTGCACACGAACTCCGCGGCCTCCACCATCAACCGCATCATTGACGTTTTTCCCTCCCACCAGCAATCGCAGATCCGCGCGCAACTCTCGCTGGTGTTGGAAGGCATCATTTGTCAGGCGCTGTTGCCCAAGATCGGTTGCCAGGGGCGCGCCTGCTCCATGGAGATCCTTATCCCCAATCCCGCCGTGCGCAATCTGGTCCGTGAGGACAAGATCCACCAGATCTACTCGGCCATGCAGTCCGGCCAGGACAAGTTCGGCATGCAGACCTTCAACCAGTCCTTGGCCAACCTGTACATCGGCAAACAGATCTCGCTGGAGACCGCCATGGCGCGTTCCTCCATGCCGGATGAGTTGCAGGACATGATCAACCGCGGCGCCACCAGGCCGCCCGCGGGCAGTACCGTGGTGAAGAAGTAGGGGGCAGTTCATCAGGCCATTGGGTCTGACCCTCAGGCGTAGGTAGGTCCAGGAGGTTACCATGCCGGTATTTGTATTCTCGGGTAAGGATGCGTCGGGCGCCGCCATCAAAGGCGAGCGCGTGGCCGAGAACAAAGAGGTCCTGAAAGAAGCGCTCCGCCGCGAGCGGATCGCGGTGGGACCGATCAAGGAGAAGGGCAAGGAGTTCACCTTGCCCATGTTCGGCAAGAAGACCAAGGTCGCGGTCAAGGACGTGGCCATCTTCTTCCGCCAGTTCTCCGTCATGATCGACGCCGGCCTCCCGCTGGTGCAATGCCTGGAGATCCTGGCCGCCAATCAGGAGAACCCGGCGTTCCAGAGCACGTTGAATGGGGTGCGCACCTCGGTGGAAGGCGGCTCCACGCTCGCCAACGCCATGCGGGCCTATCCCACCGTGTTCGACGATCTCACCACCAACATGATCGAGGCCGGCGAGACCGGCGGTATCCTCGATCTCATCCTCCAGCGCCTTGCCACCTACGTGGAAAAGGCCGTGAAACTGAAGTCCGCGGTGAAGTCCGCTCTGATCTACCCGGTTTCGGTCATCAGTATCGCGGTG
>JACPNP010000059.1 GCA_016185365.1 Terriglobales bacterium | reverse complement strand
CCAAGATAACACGCGGGTGTTGACGATCCGGGGCTACGCGGTCATGGCCAGCCGGGTGCGCAATTGCTCCGCCAGTTCGTGCACCGAGCGGATGCGGTCCTGGACGGAGGCGGGCACCTGCGGCTGGGAGAGGGCGATCTCAGAATTGAGCAGGATGCCGCTCACCGTGCCGGTCAACTCGCCGCGCAGGATGGCTTCGGCGGCGCGTGCAGCCAAGAGTTGTTCCTTCTCGCGACGGTCCACTGCGGCGCGAACGTCGCGGGCGATGCGCTCGGCGCTGGCAAGGGCGAAGTTCACCTCCACCGGCACGGCCACGCCGGTGTTGCGCCACAACAGGTCGGCGCCTTTGGGATTCGAATCGAGAAGCAACTGGTCGGCGACCACCACGGCGAACTCTTCCCGCCGCAGCAGGCCGACTCCTTCCCCGAGGGTGCGGGCGATCTGCACCCGGTGCCCGGAGAATTTTTGAAGCGCCGTGGCACACTGTGCGGCGGTCTTGGCTTGGCTGATGAGCAGGATCATAGTTCGCCTCCCGATTCCGATTGTCCGTATTCTTTGAGCTTGCGATAGAGCGTGGTCTTGCCGATCCCAAGCAGCTTGGCCGCCTGCAGCTTGTCACCGCCGGTCTTGTCCAAGGCGCGATAGATGGCCTGACGCTCCATCTCCGCGATGGAGACCACCGACTCCTGGGCGGACAGACCGCCGTGGTGGCGCTGGCTGAAACTCTGGAGCTGGGTGGGCAGGTCGGCCACGTGGACCACCGGGCCGGAGGTCAGCGCCCCGATCCGGTCCACACAGTTTTCCAGTTCGCGCACATTGCCCGGCCAGTCATAGGACATCATCAGCTTGAGCGCCTCGTCGCTGAAGCTGCGCTCCACACCGGAGGCCTGGCGCATGCGCTCCAGGAAGTGTCCCGCCAGCACCGGGATGTCCGAGCGGCGTTCGCGCAACGGCGGAATGCGCAGGTTCACCACATTCAGCCGGAAGTAGAGGTCCTTGCGGAAGGTGCCCTGGCGAACGGCCTCCTCCAGGTCACGGTTGGTGGCGGCCACGATGCGCACCTTGATGGGCACGCGTTTGGTCCCGCCGACCGGACGTATCTCCTTTTCCTGCAGGGCGCGCAACAGCTTGGCCTGGAGGTCGAAGGGCAGTTCGCCGATCTCATCCAGGAACACGGTGCCGCCTTCGGCCAGTTGCAGCAGACCTTCCTTGGCGCGCATGGCGCCGGTGAAAGCTCTCTTGACGTAGCCGAACAGCTCGCTCTCGATGAGTGTGGGCACCAGGGAGCCGCAGTCCACCGGGATAAAAGGCTTGTCCCGATGCGGGCCGGAGAAGTGGATCTGTCGCGCCACCAGCTCCTTGCCCGTGCCGCTCTCGCCCAGGATGAGCACCGGATGGTTGGAGTGGGCCACCTTGTGGACGATGCGGTTGAGCTTCTCCATCTCCGGAGAGCGCCCCACCAGGATCCCGGAACCGGTCTGCGATTTCACCAGTTCCCGCAAATTTCTGCTTTCCGCCGCCAATTTCACCTCCCGGCCCGCGCGCTGCAGCAACAGACGCAGTTCCTCGAGGTGGAACGGCTTGGTCAGGTACTCGAACGCCCCGGCCTTCATGGCGTTCACCGCCGAAGGCACAGTGGCATAGGCCGTCACCACGATCACCAGCGTCTCCGGACGCCGCTGCCGGACGGTCTGCAAGACCTCCTGGCCGCTGGCGCCGGGCAGCTTCATGTCCAGCACCACAATGTCGATGCCGTGCGATTCCAAACAGCGGTACGCCACGGTCGCGTTCTCCGCCGTCCAGGTGTTGAAGCCCATCTGCTCGGCCACCTCGCGGCAACCGTCACGGATGGCCCGCTCGTCATCGACGATCAGTACATTCAGGAGATCGGTCCGCAGTTGCGGGAGCATCTCCGGTATGGCATAAGCTGCGCTCATAGTAGGGTGAATCTCCTCTCCATTACCCAAAATCGGAATCTTGTTCCGTTTTCGGAACAAGACCCGTCCGGCTAGGTCTCCAAACCGACGTTCTCCCCGCCTTGGACCGCTCCCTGGGCACGCCGGGGATGGTCGTGGAGGATCTGACGCACCTTGCGCAGAAAGCCCTCCGGCGTGAACGGCTTGCGGCAGAAGTACGCGGCTGTACTCATCAATTCACGGGTCCGGGGATCGTCCGTATACCCGGAAATGAACATCACCGGGACCCCCGGGTCGAGTTCCTGGACGCGCTCGGACAGCTCTCGTCCGCTCATGTGGGGCATGACCAGGTCTGTGATCACCAAGTCCAGCGGTTGCAGGGCCGATCCCATGGCGGCCAGAGCTTCGCGCCCGTTGGCCGCAGTCTGGACCTGATAACCGTCTTCGGCGAGCATCTCCACCATGGAGCGGCGGACCGCCTCTTCGTCTTCCACAAGAAGGATTCTCGGGGCGCTGGTGAGCGCCTGAGGCGTGGCTTCCCGGAGGCTTTCTTCCATCTCCGCAGCCCGTGGCAATAGTATGCGGAAGGTGGTGCCTTCCCCAGGCGCGCTTTCCACCTGGATCGCGCCCTTGTGTTGCTTGACGATCCCCAGCGCGGTCGCCAGACCCAGCCCATGACCATGGCCCTTCGTGGTAAAGAACGGCTCGAAGAGGTTTTGCCGGGTGGTGGCGTCCATGCCTGTGCCATCGTCAGAGACGATCAGGGCGATGTAGTCGCCTTCGAGAAGTTCGGGGTCACGACGGGCCGCCTCTTCATCCACCGACACCGCTTCAGTCGCTATTCGGACCCTTCCCCCGCGGGGCATAGCGTCACGGGCGTTGAGGGCGAGATTCAGCACCACCTGCTGGATCTGGCCGGGGTCGACTTTGACCCGCGCCTCTTCCCCGGGCGCGATCTCCAGCACGATGTCTTCCCCCAGCACCCGGGTCATCATCTCCCCCATGTCTTGCAGGGTCCGGCGCAGGTCCACCACGCGCGGTTCCAGCACCTGCTGGCGGCTGAGAGCGAGCATCTGCTCCACCAGCTCGGCGCCACGCTCGCCGGCGCGGCGGATCTCATCCACATGGCGATGCAGGGCATGTTCCCGGCCAAGGGAGCTCCCCAGCAGCCCGGCGTAGATCATCATCGCGGTCAGCAGGTTGTTGAAGTCATGCGCCAACCCGCCCACCAGCCGGCTGATGGCTTCACGCTTCTGGGCCTCGCGCAGATGCTCCTCCATCTTCTGGCGAAGGCTTTCGCGGTCCGCCTCGCGCAGGCCGAGTGTGAGGAACTCGGCCATGTCCACCAGAGTGGCGACTTCGTGCTCGCTCCACTGCCGCCGCTCATCCGCCTCAAAGCTCAAGAATCCGGCGCCCCGGGTCTGGCGGACGGTCACCAGCACCCACGCCTGCGTCTTCATCGTGTCCAAGATGGGCCAGAGCGGCGCCAGCCGCGATTCTGCCTGGACATCGGGAATGACGATGACCTGACCAAGGAGAAGTCCTTCCTCCAGGAACTCCGCGCCCTGCCAACGGCCTTCGAAGCCGGTGATGTTGGGCATGTGCGACGGCCCCACGGACTCACTGATGCGAAATCCATCCTGCGCATCGAGGGAGCCGAAGCTGATGCGCAGCCGGGGAAAGTTCTTGTGGGCCGCGCGCAGCGTGTGCGCGATCACCGCATCCACCCCCATACCGGCGTTGATCCGCTGAGAAATGCTTTTGTACAACTGCAACCGGGTCTGCGATTGCAGCAGACCCTCCGCCAGGGCCTGTTGCCCCTCATCCCGCGCACCCTCCCCACTGCGCAACCAAAGGACGCGGACGGGAGCGGAATCCGTATCGACAAAGTCCGAGGCACCGAGGCCGAAGGCGACGACCTCGCCATGCCGCTTCTGCTTGAACTCCTCGATCAGCGCGCTTCCTGCTGCCGCGCTCAACCGAAGGAGCTTTTCCGAGCCATTCTGGTTGAGCAGCCGAGCTGCCGCCGGGTTGGCGTAAAGCCACTGGCCGGAGCGTTCCACGAGTACTCCGTCCGTGCACCATTCCAAAAATGGCAGCAGGGGGAGCTGCCGTTGCAGGAGTGGTTCAATATCCGTGGGGTTTTGGGAGAATGGCATTTTGGGTCTTTCTGCCTATGTTCCAAAGCAGGTTGGGTTCCAAATATGAAAGGCGTTCGGTAAGTACATAAGAACAAAGCATGTTTCCCATTCAAGGGCCCGGTGCAGGGTGGGAACAAGCCTTTATTTCTGTTCCAATTCGGAACAGACAGGAATGGTGCAGTCCCGGATTCAATGCATTAAGTATCTTAAAATCAACCGATTGCAGAAATGACACAGGCGCATGGTTGATTTCCCGATTCCGAACTGGTACCGGCCTCGAATTCCCCGCGGTGATGCTGGGGCTGTTATTCTTTATCGTTGGTTTTCTCATCCTGCTCATGGGAGACTGCTGAACGATGATCTCGCTCTCCGGACGCACGGCCGTCGTCTTCGGCGTGGCCAATAAGCGGTCGATCGCCTGGGCCATCGCGCAGAAACTGCAGAGCGCGGGCGCGAAGCTGGTCATCACCTACCAGAACGAGCGGCTGGCGCTCGAAGCCAAGGACCTGATCGCCGCTTTGCCCGGCGCTGAAGCGTTCCAGTGCGATGTCTCCCAGGACGCGGAGATCGAGAAATTATTCACGCAGCTCAAGGAGCGCTACGGCAAGATCCACACCCTGGTGCACAGCGTGGCTTATGCGCCGCCCGATGAATTGAAGAACGACTTCCTGTTCACCTCGCGCGAGGGCTTCCGCGTGGCCCATGACATCAGCGTGTACTCCCTGATCGCGGTGACCCGCGCGGCCGCGCCGCTGATGGAAGACGGCGGCAGCGTGATGACACTGACCTATTACGGCGCCGAAAAGGTTGTGCCGCGCTACAACGTGATGGGCGTGGCCAAGGCGGCTCTGGAGGCCACGGTCCGCTATCTGGCGGCCGATGTAGGCGCAAAGAAGATCCGGGTGAATGCCATCTCCGCGGGGCCGATCAAGACGCTGGCCGCGCGCGGGATCGCGCATTTCAGTGACATGCTGAAGTCCCAGGCGGAGCGGGCGCCGCTCAAGCGCAATGTGGAAGTGGACGAGGTCGGGTCGGCGGCGCTGTTCCTGGCCAGCGACCTCAGCTCCGGCATCACCGGAGAAACCATCTACGTGGATTGTGGTTACAACATCATGGGTTTCTAGCCAAGGAGCCGTCTCCCGAAATGTTCCGCAGCGTGCTTTCTCTGTTGGCCGGGTATCTCACCATCCTGGTGTTCATGATCGCGGGACAGGTGACGTTGTACTTCACCGGCCATACGCCGGACGACCCGAGTCAAATGACCGGCGCCCACCTCCTCTGGAATCAGGTGACCACGGTGTTCGCGGCCTTCATGGGCGGTCTGATGACGGCCACGGTGTCTCATCGAAAGCCGCTGGCGCATGCGTCCGGGCTGGCCGGGATCGTCTTCCTGCTCGGGCTCGGCAATACCACCCGGCTTTGGCATCTCATGCCTCACAGCTATCTGATCTCGATCCTTCTGCTGAATGCTCCGATGATCTTTCTCGGGGGCTGGATCAAGAGCCAGGTACAAAAAGCCAGGGCGCTTCCGGTGGACTGAGCCGCGCGCATTTCCCTTTCCCTCCCTCGCGGCACGCCCATACACTGGGATACAAATGCTGGGCGGCACAAAGATAAAAATTCGACCGGGGCTTGGCGCCGCTGTGTCTATGGTGCCGTTGTTGGCCCTTGTCCTTTCAGGATGTGCTTTCCGTGTAGCTCCAGCATGGACGCCGACGGCACCGCCGGAAGCGTCCATCCGGGTCTTTTACGCGACTGACCGGAAGCCAATCGCACAGGACGACAAGCCCTGCTCCGGAGCGTCCCGACCGTTCGCGAAGGTCAATTTCAGCCACGCCCGCTCGGGGCCCGGAACTCTCTCCTTCGGCGAATTCCAAATCAGGGTCCCACCCGGCCACCATGTGGGGGCGTTATTGACCAAGGATGGATTGCCACGTTGCTGGAACGGCGACGCCCATCCCGTCTTCGGTCCGGGCCCATCGCAACTCTCACAACCGGAATGGATCGCTGCTGTTCGTTCCGCCATGGCGAGGAACGGGAACCAGGAATTGTTGCTTTACATACACGGGACCCGGTTCCGTTTCGACGAGAGCGCGACTTGGGCGGCTCAGTTCGGGTACGACGTACAGTTCCCCGGACCGGTCATTGTATTTTCCTGGCCTTCCGGGGAAGGGCGTTGGGACTACATGGAGGGCGAGACCAATACCGAGTGGTCGCGTCCGCATTTGACGGCGCTTTTGCGTGACCTGAGCCGCGAATTCCCTGACGCTCACATCCACGTGGTGGCGCACAGCCTTGGCGCCCGTCTGTTGATGCACTCACTGGACGAGATGGGCCGTGAGGACCCCGCGTCCAGCCGGCCAAAGTTCGGCCAGGTGGTCCTGGCGGCGGCGGATGTAGACAGCGAGATCTTCCGTCGACTCTTGCCTGGTGCGCGCGCCCTGTCGCAACGGATCACTGCTTATGTGGCCGCGGACGACAGGGCCCTGGGCGCCTCCGCCAAGGTCCACGGCTATCCCAGGACCGGCCGCGACCTCGATTCCCCGGAAGGCGTAGATGTGATTGACGCCACGCGCACGGATGGCAGCGACTATAACCATAACTACTTCACGCAGAACCGGCGGGTGTTGTTCGACCTGTTCCAACTGCTGCGGGAGGGTACGCCGCCCGACCACCGCTTCGGCCTGGTGCGCATGGAGAATGGCGGGCACGTTTACTGGCAGCTCCGGCCATAAGCGCGGCTTTTCATTGACCCGCCTATTTTCCGCCTGATATAAAAGAGTGTTCGGGACTTCCCTGGGAAGTCCTCTATGAGCAGGTTCCACGGGGCGCGGCCACACCCAAACTCCTTCCTTCGAACAAGGGTTGGCGTAGAAGCGCGGTCCCGGTGGACCAGGTACACGTTCGAATTCCCGGTACTCTTCGAAAAATCTCTTGACCATCCTGAGTGGAGGAAAAATCATGTCTCATCACACCGCGTGGATGAGCCGCGTGCGCCCGGTGCTGGCGCTTGTGGCCGTCCTGGCCCTGGCAGTGTCATTCACCCTGCCGGTCCTGGCGCAAACGTCTGACGATACCGCCCCGACGGCGGTTTCAGCTCCCACCACGGAACATCGCGCCGGCGGCGAAGCCAACCTGAAACTGCCTGATCTTTCGCAGGTGGAGTTCCAGGGTGTCAACGGCCACAAGCTGCTCTTGTTCGGCATCGGGATATGCGCGCTGGGCATGCTCTTTGGCCTGGGCATCTACATGCAGCTCAAGAACCTGCCGGTTCATTCGGCCATGCGGGAGATCAGCGAACTGATCTACGAGACCTGCAAGACCTATCTGGTGACCCAGGGCAAGTTCATCCTCATCCTCTGGGCGTTCATTGCGGTCATCATCACGCTTTACTTTGGCGCGCTGCTGAAGTTTGAAGCCACCCGCGTGGCCATCATCCTGCTGTTCAGCGTGGTGGGCATCGCCGGGAGTTACGGCGTGGCCTGGTTCGGCATCCGGGTGAACACCTTTGCCAACTCGCGCACCGCATTCGCTTCGCTGGAAGGCAAGCCGTATCCGCTGTATGCCATCCCGCTGAAGGCCGGCATGAGCATCGGCATGCTGTTGATCTCCGTGGAATTGCTGATCATGCTGTTCATCCTCCTGTTCGTGCCCGGCGATTATGCCGGCCCGTGCTTCATCGGCTTCGCCATCGGCGAGTCGTTGGGTGCGGCCGCACTGCGTATCGCCGGCGGCATCTTCACCAAGATCGCCGACATCGGATCTGACCTGATGAAGATCGTGTTCAAGATCAAGGAAGATGACGCGCGCAACCCGGGCGTCATCGCCGATTGCACCGGCGACAACGCGGGTGACTCGGTCGGCCCCTCGGCGGACGGCTTTGAGACCTACGGCGTCACTGGCGTGGCCCTGATCACCTTCATCCTGCTGGCGGTGAATCCGAACGTGCCGGACATCAAGCTCTACGGCCTTAACCACGAGCACATCCAGGTGCAGTTGCTGGTATGGATCTTCGTGATGCGCGTGATGATGGTGGTGGCCTCGGCGGCCAGCTACTTCCTCAACGAGTTCATGACCAAGTCGAAGTACGCGAAGGCCGAAAAGATGGACTTCGAGATGCCCCTCACCCGGCTGGTGTGGATCACCTCGTTCGTCTCCATCGCCGCGACCTACGCGGTCAGCTACCTGGTCATCCCCTCGATCGGCGGCAGCGACTCGCTGTGGTGGAAGCTTTCCACCATCATCAGTTGCGGCACGCTGGCGGGCGCGATCATTCCCGAGCTGGTGAAAGTTTTCACCTCCACCGGTTCGCGCCATGTCGCGGAGGTGGTCACCTCATCGCGTGAGGGTGGGGCTTCGCTGAACATCCTGAGCGGCCTGGTGGCGGGTAACTTCTCCGCCTTCTGGCTGGGGATCAGCATCGTGGTGCTGATGTCGATCGGTTATTACGTCTCGCTGCAGGGTCTCAGTTCCTTGATGCTGGCCCCGGCGGTGTTTGCCTTCGGCCTGGTCGCATTCGGGTTTCTGGGCATGGGCCCGGTCACCATCGCCGTGGATTCCTATGGCCCGGTGACGGACAACGCCCAATCCGTCTATGAGCTTTCGCTCATCGAGCAGGTGCCGAACCTGAAGGCGGACATGAAGAGGGACCGCGGCATCGACGTGAACTTCGAGCGGGCCAAGCACCTGCTGGAAGAGAACGACGGCGCGGGCAACACCTTCAAGGCCACGGCCAAGCCGGTGCTGATCGGCACCGCCGTGGTGGGCGCGACCACCATGATCTTCTCCATCATCATGGCGCTCACGCACGGGCTCACCATCAACCTGGAATACCTCTCCCTGCTGCATGCGCCGTTCATGCTCGGCCTGATCACGGGCGGCGCCATCATCTACTGGTTCACCGGCGCATCCACCCAGGCCGTGACCACGGGCGCGTACCGCGCGGTGGAGTTCATCAAGGCCAACATCAAGCTGGAAGGCGTGGAGAAGGCCTCGGTGGAGGACTCGAAGAAGGTGGTCGAGATCTGCACCAAATACGCGCAGAAGGGCATGTTCAACATCTTCCTGACCGTGTTCTTCGCCGCGCTGGCCTTCGCTTTCGTGGAGCCGTTCTTCTTCATCGGCTACCTCATCTCCATCGCCATCTTCGGGCTTTACCAGGCGATCTTCATGGCCAACGCGGGCGGCGCCTGGGACAATGCCAAGAAAGTGGTGGAGGTGGAGCTCAAGCAGAAGGGCACGCCACTGCATGATGCCACCGTGGTGGGCGACACCGTGGGCGATCCGTTCAAGGACACATCATCCGTGGCGTTGAATCCGGTGATCAAATTCACCACGCTCTTCGGCCTGTTGGCGGTGGAGCTGGCTGTGGAAATGACGCGGACGCAGGGCGCCGGCTTCACGCATTATCTGGCGGCGGCGTTCTTTGCGGTGGCGCTGTTCTTCGTCTATCGCTCGTTCTACGGGATGCGCATCGGCGGATCGGAAAAGTAACCCTTCGCGAACAACAAACGCCGTCCGGAAGACCGGACGGCGTTTTTCTTTCTTGTGGCTCAGTTCTTTTTCGGGCTTGCCGCTTTGCAGGCCTTGTTCCCGTCCAGCCACGTCCAGACCGGCGCGCCGGTCTCATCACGGAACAAATACTCGTCTTTGTTCTTCCGGATCATGCGCGCGACGAAGATCTTGGCGTCATTCTGCGTGAACCAGACCCCGATGACCTCCACTTTGTCGTCTTTGGCGATCTCGATGCCCATCTCCTTGATGTACCAGGTGGGGCCGGCAAAGATATCAGACGTTTCCGCCGCGGTACCGGGAGCCGGCTTTGGCGCCTTGGCGTCCACAAGCTTCAGATGGGTGCCGGAGTCTGTGCCGACCTCACAGCCATCCTGCTTCACCACGTCCGCCACGGCGCCCTGTAGATTCACTTCCTTGCTCTTGTCGTAGGCGAACTTGTGAGCGGGCTCCTGACCGGTCGAGACCATGCAAACAGCCAGGAATAACGCCAAACGGTTCCACGCCAAGGTGAATCGCATCGGCACCTCCTCCGGCGCCAGTCTGCATGGCCCCAGGTCCCAGATCTGCTCGAACCAGATATCGGGCGGGTCACGTCCATTGTCACCCCATCGGCCATGGCATTTCCAGAGACTTCTTTGGCTCCGGTCGAGATGATTGTGGCCCCATGGCATTCTCGCCACTGTGACCCGCGTCACGCCAAAGGTTTGCCGGCTACTTTTTCAAGACCGGCAGGAATGGCGCCAAGCTCCCATCATTTTTTGCGGGTTCGAGACCCAGGATGCGGCACAGCAAGGGGTAGACGTCCACGTTGGGGAAACCGGGGATCGTCCTGCCAGGTCGGAAGGCCGGGCCGGCAGCGACGAACAACGCGCGCATCTGCGGCAGCTCATTGTCATAGCCGTGGGAAGCGACTTCGACCATGGTCCGGTCAGCCAGCCGCTTGCGTGTGGTGATCTCCCAACCGCCATCGGCCAGTACGAGTACAGGTGGGATCCGGCGTCCTTCGGAATAGTGGAACCGGGCCGGCATCTCGCCTTTGCGGTACGCGGTGGCGTGTGGAATCCTGCGGAGCTTCTGGTACAGGGCTTCGTTGTTGCCGTCGAGCGCCTCCACACTGAGCAATTGTCCCCAGGTGACAACCCTTAAACTTGCCGGATCGACGATGTCTTCGAGAAAGATCTTCTGGTCCGCGGGCGTGGGGATCATGCCGTGATCGGAGACGACGATCACGTTGACTTGTCCCTCGATGCCTCTCTGCCGGAACCCTGCCTGCAAAAGACCGATCATGCGGTCGATCTTCCAGACGGCCGCGGTCAACTCCGGTGAGTCGGGCCCGTAATCGTGGCCGGCGGAGTCCACATCTGAGAAATACAAGGTGAGCATCCGCGGACGGTCTTTCACCGGCTTATCGAGCCACGAGAGGATGACGGCGACGCGATCTTCCGGCGGCATCTTATGCTCATAAGTGCGCCACTCGCTGGGGCGCAGGCCGCCGATCTCCGCGTCGCTTCCGGGCCAGAACATGGAACCCGCTTTCATGCCCTGGCGTTCCGCGGTGTTCCAGATGGGTTCGCCCCACCACCAGCGCGATTCAATGGCCATGGGCTTGTTGTAAGTAAACTTCGCCTGGAAATCAGGGTCCCAAACGTCGTTCCCGACGATGCCATGATGTTCCGGATACAGCCCGGTCACGATGGTGTAGTGGTTGGGAAAGGTCTTGGACGGGAACGCCGGGGTCATCCACTTGGCGCGCACGCCGGATTTCGCAAGCCTGGAGAGATTCGGGGTGATGCCGCGGTCGAGGTAATCCGCGCGGAAGCCGTCGATGGAAACTAATAAGAGAGTCGGCTTGAGGTCGCGGATCTTGCGGACCGGCGTCTGGGCTGGAGCTAGAACGGCCAGCCACAAAAGCCACAGGGACACAAGGACCGGATATCGGGACGGGCGGCGAAGGTTCACGTAGGAGGGTTAGGACCAGCTATCGTACCAAAGACGAGCGAGTACCCGGGGCCGGCATCATGAAATCTGCTTTCATCTTTTCGCGCACCTGCTTGGCCAGTTTTTCAATCTCTTCCGTCTTCTTTAAGACATCCAAAGAAAGGCGGTTCTCGTCGGTCTTGTCCACTTGCTCCTTCAATTCGGTGGCCAGTGCCAGAAGCCGGTCCGTGTCCTTTTTGAGCGATTCCTGCCGTTCTTTGTTCTGGGCTTTCTGCCGCTCGCGTTCCATCTTTTCGTCTATCGGATCCCGCTGGCCGTTGCGTTGCGCCCCATATTGCGGTGCTGCCGGCTGCGCGGCCATGACCCCGTATTCCCCGAACGTGCCGGGCTGGGTCAAGATTCCGGTGGTGAGGCAAGCGGAAAGAACTGGAATGACGAGTCGTCGCATGGTGGAGGGTCCTTGTATTCCCTTATGACGTTGCCTCCATTATAGGACGCGCATCCCTGCCGCAAAGTCACCCGTTGTTATAATCCGCTAAAGCGCAAGGCGGTCCACAGCATGTCGAATGAAGCTCATGTACGGAAGATGTTCGCTAAAGCGTCGTTCATCCGGGAACTGGGGATGGAGTTGACCGGGGTCGGCGAGGGCTGGTGCGAGACCGTGCTGACCCCCAAGTCGAGCCATCAGCAACAGCACGGGTTCGTCCACGCCGCCGTGGTCACCGCGCTGGCCGATCACACCGCCGGATGCGCCGCCGGCACTGCGCTCTCGCCCGGACAGGACGTGATCACCGTGGAGATCAAAGTCAGCTTCCTCCGCCCCGCCGCCGCCCCGCGGCTGCGCGCGCGCGGAGCGGTGCTGCGCGCGGGGAAAAATCTCATCTTTGCCGAGTCCGAGGTGTTTGGCGTGCAGGACGGCGGGGAGAAGCTGGTGGCCAAGGCCATGGCGACGCTCTCCGTCATCACGAATGAGAAGCTCGAGCAAAATAACTCCCGCTCATCCTGAATCCAGACCCCGGGCCCGCCTCATCGAACGATACATCCGCACTCCCTGCCAGGAAAGGCCATCCATGAACACCGGACTCAAGAACAAAGTGGTCATCATCGCGGGCGCCAGCCAGGGCATGGGCCGGGCCGCCGCCGAAGCCTTTGCCGCGGAAGGGGCAAAGATCGCCATCTTCGCCCGCAACCAGGCGGTACTCAAGGAAGCGGCGCAGAGCATCGAAAAGAAACACGGCGCCGAAGTCCTGGCTGAGGCGATCGACGTCACCGATCAGGAGCGTGTTCGCAAGTTCGTGGCCGCTGTGGCCGGCCGGTTCGGCCGTGTTGACGTGACCGTGGCCAACGCCGGAGGCCCTCCGGCGCGAAACTTTGCCGGTAGTTCCATCGAGGATTGGCGCAAGGCGTTTGAGTTGAACTTTCTCAGTGTGGTCTTTCTGGCCAAGGAAGTCCTTCCCCTCATGCAGAAAAACAAGTGGGGACGATTCATTACCATCACCTCCACATCCGTCCGCCAGCCCATCCCCGACTTGATCCTCTCCAGCGCGATCCGTCCAGCGGTGGTGGGGCTGGTGAAAAGCCTGGCCATCGAATTCGGGCGCGACAACATCACGGTCAATAATGTTGGCCCGGGGTACACCACGACGGAACGACTGAATGAACTGGCCGGTTCGCGCGCCAAAGCGGCCGGGATCTCCGAACAGCAGATCTTCGAACGATGGGCAGCGGACGTCCCCCTGCAACGCCTGGGCAAGCCCGAAGAGATCGCCGACGCTATCGTCTGGCTGGCCAGCGAACGGGCCAGTTATGTGACTGGACAGACGCTACTGGTCGATGGTGGAATCTATAAGGGGCTTTGAATTCATGCTGTTTTTGCCGAGACGAGTTTCAATCAGACTGATTTCTTTGCTTTTGATCACTAACCTTTCTTTTCCGCAGGGTGGGGCGGGTGTAGCGCCCTCCGGCAAACCATACCGGCTGATCCGCGCCGTTTCCGGGTCAAAGTATGTCGAGGATGCGGGGCGTTTCCATATCACCGACCCCCGCAGCACGTTCTACCTCCCGGACGACAAGAAATTGATCGTCTATATGGAATGGGAAGGACCTCCGGGGAAACACTCATTCGAGGGCTACTGGAGGAACCCATCCGGCAAGGTGATGGCGGTCGGAGATTTCCAATATGAACTAAAGCCGAACGAGCGGGCCTATGGCGGTTATCTTGAATTGCTATTGTCCGATTCCGCTCCGACAGGGCTCTGGACTCTCGAAGCACGAATCGACGGGGAGTCCTTGACGAACTATACATTCGAAGTGATTTCGGCTGTAAAACCGGCGATCAATGAAGATACACGCTTGCGACTCAGCCTGAATGAACTTTTCGTACTGGCGAACGGAGCCACCGTGACCATCGAACGGCTCGATGGCGATGGACGTGTTCTGAATCAGGGAGCCGGGTTTTTCATTGAAAATGGCACGTTAATCACCGCATTCCAAAATGTGGATGGCGCCACTTCCTTGCGCGGGGTGTTTCCAAGCGGACAGACATTCTCTGTGGATGGATTTCTTGCCTGGAATCGCAGCCAGGATTGGGCTGCGTTACGCGTCTCGAGTGCCAACCCACCCAAACTTCTCAAACTTGCGCCTAACAGCGAATTGAAAGTCGGTGACAGGGGATTTACGATCAATTTTGATGAGTCTGGCGGCAAGATCATCGCCGATGCCACCATCAATGGTGAACTGGAAGTCCCAAACGTCGGCAAGCGCCTAAAAATCGCGTCCTCGGTCAATCGGCGGTCTCTCGGAGGGCCGGTGGTGAATGAATACGGCGAAGTCTTTGCCCTTACCGCCGGGATCCGATTTCCCGGACTATTGACCACTTCCACCAACAATGACCATCTCTATTCCACGATCCCGTCAAATCTGTTCTCCCGTGGCGCACGGTTTTTGGACACGGACACGGCATTGCCGCTCACCCAAGTCTCGTTCTCGAACAAGGCCCCTGTGCCATTGACGCAAATGATTGAAACCGGTCAGATCCTCTCGCCCGTGACAGGCCGGGCACAGATCATCCGCGGCACTTTAGCGCGTTCCCTCGACAGAAAGGTGACACCCCCGTTGCCGCAGGGAGAGGATTTCGAATATTCGCGAAGCACACCGACCATCGTCACTTTTATCGTCTGGAATCCGGTTGAGAAAATAAAAGCGCCCCTGGATTTCCGACTTGTGGATTCATCGAACCGCACTGTCGGGGCCAGTAAGCCGATACGAATATCGGCCAAACAAGGGGAAACGCAATATTCCACCTGGGAAATCAGTCCCCAGCCCCTTGCACCCGGTCTTTACCGTGTCGAAGCCAACTTGGGAAGTGCGCTCATCTGGCGGAGTTTCTTTCGCATCACCAACTAGTCCGAGGCAAGGACGCTTAGTGTCACCGCGTAGTCCATGTCACTGAGCCCAGCTTTGTCTGCCCGGTCATAGACTTGTTTGACCGTGGCGAGTCCGGGCAGCTCGATCCCGGCTTCGCGCGCCGCTTCCAGCGTGAGGCGAATGTCCTTGTGCATGAGACGGAGCGGAAAGTTCGCGGAAAAATCCTCTTTCTCCACAAAGGGCATCTTGTAGTCCACCACGCCGGAGCGCACCATCGAGGACTGGATCAGCGTGAAAAGCGCCTTCTGGTCCACCCCGAGTTTGCGCGCCAGGACCAGCGCCTCGGCAAATCCTTCATAGATGAGCGCGATCTGCAGGTTCATGGCCAGTTTGGCGGCTTCGCCCTTGCCCACGTCGCCCATGCGGACGAATTGCTTGCCCATGGCTTCGAACAGCGGGCGGACCTTTTCCAGCGTCTCTTCCCTGCCTCCGGCGATGAAGATCAGCGTGCCGTTCTCCGCGCCGATCTTAGACCCGGTCACAGGCGCATCCACAAACTCCGCGCCTTGCTTCTTGAGCCTCTCCGCGAAGCGCACGGTCGCCGCCGGCGCGATGGTGCTGGAGTCCACTACGATCGTTCCGGGCTTGATGCCGTCGGCCACGCCGTCCTCGCCAAAGAGCACCTGTTCGACCGCCGCCGTGTCAGAGACGCAGATCCAGACGACTTCCGCGTTAGCCACCGCTTCTTTCGGGCTGCCGGCGGTGCGGGCTCCGTCAACGGTTTTACCTGTTGACCGATTCCAAACCGTGACCGCATGTCCCTTCTTTACCAGATTCGCGGCCATTGGCCGTCCCATGATGCCGAGTCCCAGAAATGCCACGCGCATGTTGGCTCCGTGATGAATGGCGGTGATCCCGTCGATTATATGGATATGCTGGGAAAACCATGACCTGAGGTTGTTGGCCGCTGCCTGGCAGGACCGTTGGAAATCAGTAGGAGGATGCCAACAAGGGCACACTCAGTCTTCTTATTCTGCTACTCGCTCCACTGGCCAGGGAGAGACAATCTCCACCGTAAGCTTCCATTCTCCGTTCGCATGGCGCCGCCAGATGCGCGCGTAAGACCCTTTTTCGGCCGGCGTAGTCTCGCCTTTCTTCGTGATTGTGTAATTGCCGTAGGAGTAACCCAGGTCGGCGCTGGATGCAATGTCAGCGAACATGGGTGAACAGGTCATCGCGCCTTTTTCTTCTTCTTTTGCGAGTTGCGCGGTGATCGCGGCTGGATCCGTCAGTGGGAATATGTCATTGCGATGCAGGCGCGCCTCGGCGTCTAATGTTTTCTGATACGCCTGTCTCAAGCCGCGGGTCGCGACGGCCGACGAGAATACCGCATCGACCCTCTTGAGTCGCTCCGCCTCAACCGGTGTAACGACCGGCGACTTCGGTTGGAATCGCGGGCCCTGTGCAGCCTTCCAGGAACCCCGCGGGTCGCGATCGCCCCGGGCCGGAGTGTGCACGCCAACGTCAAGGACCACCTTCCACGAGCCATCCGGCTGCTTTTTCCAGACAGAAAAGAAATAGCCGAAGTTCGGAGGATTTTTGCCGGCATCGTCGGTCACTTCATAGGGCCCGGTGTTGAATCCCAGGTCACCGGCGGCGGAGACATCGCTGTAGACCGGCCACCAATCCAGCGTGAATGGTTCTTTGCCGGCCGGCGCTGGCCGTTTGCGCAGAGCTTCGTTCGACCGCTGTGGCGCCGGACCAAAACTGATGCCTTCTTCCGTGAAATTTGCCAGGAAACTCTTACGCAGCCCCTCCGCAACGCTCATTTTCGCGAAAGCCCGCTCGGCGTCGGCCAATGACTTCAGCGCGGCTTCCCTGCTTGCGGCCCCAACTGCCGCAGCCAGGAGCGCGGCCCCGAATATCAACATGCCCGAATGGATGACTCTGATCCTCAAAGCCTTTTCTCCTGAGACAAGATGCTGTCGCAAACTGCAACAGTTGACTTTTGCGATTAGACGCAAACTTGTGACTTCATGCAAAAAAAGCAAGTGGCCCGCACCTGGGCGCGGGCCGCTTGTCCCATCCTTTTGCCTATTTTGTCCTGTCCACCATATCGGGCGTGCGCAGCGCCGCCTGGGCCGCCGCCAGTCGCGCCGTCAGTACGCGATAGGGAGAGCAGGAGACATAATCCAGCCCCAGCTCGTGGCAGAACTCCACGCTCGAGGGTTCGCCGCCATGCTCGCCGCAAATACCGATCTTCAATTTCGGATTCTTGCCCCGCCCCAGCGTGACCGCAGTCTTCATCAGCCGGCCAACGCCGTTCCGGTCGACGATCGGCGCGCGGCAGCTCGATCATGGTGCCGACCAGGTACTCCACCCGTTGTTTCTGCTCGGTAAAGACCTGCTCCGCCACCCTCCGCACGATCTCCGCCTGGTGCGCCATCTCTTTCTTGGTGCCCACCAGCGGGACCATCACTTCGGGATGCACTTTGATGCCCAGGCGCGTGGCCTCGACCGCCGCCTCGAAGATCGCGCGCGACTGGGTCTCCGCGATCTCCGGATAGGTGATGCTCAAGCGGCAACCGCGATGTCCGAGCATGGGGTTCGCTTCATGCAGGTTCTCCACCTGGGTAAAAAGGTCGCGCAGTTCCTTCAAGTGCGGCGAGCGGTCATTGCGGATGGCCAGCGTGATGATCTCGATCAGCAACTCCTCGCGCCGGGGCAGGAATTCATGCAGCGGCGGATCCAGCAATCGGATCGTGACCGGATAGCCGTCCATGGCGCGGAAGATGCCGAGAAAATCGGCGCGCTGCATGGGCAACAGGCGTTCCAACGCCGCCCGTCGCGCTTCCTTGCTGGACGCGAGGATCATGGCCCGCATGTGCGGCAAACGGTCTTGGGCAAAGAACATGTGTTCCGTGCGGCACAGTCCGATGCCCTCGGCGCCGAACTCGCGCGCCTTGAGCGCGTCTCGGGGAATGTCCGCATTCGCGCGCACGCCGAGCTTGCGCGCTTTTTCCACCCAGCCCATCAGGGTCTGCAGGTCGGGATTCTCTCCGGTCGCTTCCACCAGCGGCAATTTTCCCAGCATGACCCGGCCGGTGGAGCCGTCCATCGAGATCCAGTCGCCTTCCTTCAGAAGATGCCCCTTGGCCCGCATCTCACGCTGCTGTTCGTCGACTTCGATCTCGCCCGCGCCCGCGACACAACACTTTCCCATGCCGCGTGTGACCACAGCCGCGTGGCTGGTCATGCCGCCGCGAGCGGTCAGGATGCCGACCGCGACTTCCATGCCGTGAATGTCTTCCGGCGTGGTCTCGGCCCGGACCAGGATCACCGGCCCTTTTTTCTGATGGGCCCACTCCACCGCCTCTTCCGCGGTGAAAACGATCCGGCCCACGGCGCCACCCGGCGAAGCCGGCAGACCTTTGGCCAGGACTTCCACGCCGCCGGATTCATCCAAGCCCGGAAGCAGACACTCGTATAATTGGTTCGGATTCACCCGGAACAACGCTTCCTGTTCGCTGATCAAGGCTTCGCGCACCATGTTCACCGCGACCTTGACGGCTGCCTTGCCCGTACGTTTCCCATTGCGGGTCTGCAGCATGTAGAGCTTGCCTTCCTGGATGGTGAACTCAAAGTCCTGCATATCGCGGTAGTGCCGCTCCAGGCGCGTGGTGATGTCCCGCAACTGGTCATAGACCGCGGGCTGGATCTTCCTGAGCTCCGTGATGGGCATGGGCGTGCGGATGCCAGCGACCACATCTTCCCCTTGCGCGTTCATCAGCACTTCGCCGTAAAACTCACTGTCACCGGTGGCGGGATTGCGCGTGAACCCCACGCCGGTGCCGCTGGTCTCTCCCAGATTGCCGAACACCATCGCCTGGATGTTGCACGCGGTGCCCAGGTCATGCGAGATGTTGTTGATGCGGCGATAGTGCTTCGCCCGGTCGTTGTTCCAGGAGCGGAACACGGCGTCGCGCGACATGCGCAGTTGCTGGATCGGGTCCTGGGGAAAGTCGATGCCGGTGTGGCGGTGATAGACCCGCTTGTATTCTTCGATGATCTCTTTCAGCGCCTGTGCGTCCAGCTCCTGATCGGTGCGGATGCGCATCTTGTCTTTCTTGGTGTGCAGGATGTCCTCAAAGATCTTGCGGGGGATGTCAAGAACGACGCCGCCGAACATGGTCAGCAACCGCCGGTAGGAGTCATAGGCAAAGCGCGGATTGCCCGTTTTCCTGGCCAGTGCTTCCACACTTTGATCATTCAGGCCAAGGTTGAGAATGGTGTCCATCATCCCGGGCATGGAGAACATCGCCCCGGAGCGCACGCTCACTAGGAGTGGATTCTCTCCGCTTCCCAATTTTTGCTCTTGCCATTGTTCCAGGCGGGCCAGCGCCTCCATCATCTGCGATTCCACCACGGCAGAGGTGACGCCGGTGCGCATATATTCGCGGCAGGCTTCGGTCTGGATGGTGAAACCGGGAGGCACGGGAAGGCCGGCATTGGTCATCTCCGCCAGCCCGGCGCCTTTGCCGCCGAGCTCGGATTTCATGCCACCGTGGCCCTCCGCCTTGTTATTGCCGAAGGCGAAGACGTACTTGGCCTGGGTAGTGGGTTCGCTGGTGTGGACAGCCTCAGTGGTGGCCATGCGGTCTCCCCCGGTGATGGGATGCGCCAGTCCGCCGAGTGTAACAGGCGGCCGGGTACGCATCGCGCTGGAAAATTATTTTAAGCATAAAATGATTTTCGGCGTATCCTGTTGCGGTCTCGCTCCGGAGGTCGTTGCGTGCGCATCGTCGTCATCGGCGGAGGCCCGGCCGGGCTCTATTTTTCGCTGCTCCTGAAGAAGGCCGACCCCTCGCATCAGATCACCGTTCTGGAGCGCAACCGCCCCGATGACACTTTTGGCTGGGGCGTGGTCTTCTCCGACAAGACGCTGGAAAACTTTGCCGCCGCCGACCCGGACTCGCATCGCCGCATCACCGAGAACTTCGCCCATTGGGATGACATTGACATCCATTTCAGGGACACGGTCAACACCTCCGGCGGACACGGATTCAGCGGGATCGCCCGCAAGCGGCTGCTCAACATCCTGCAGGACCGGGCGCGTGAACTCGGAGTGGACCTTCGCTTCCAGGTCGACGTCAAGGACGACGCCGACCTTTCCGCGCTCGGGTTGGGCGGCGTTGACCTTATCCTTGCCGCCGATGGCATCAACAGCCGCCTCCGGCAGAAGTATGCGGCCCAGTTCGAGCCCGACCTTGACGTCCGCGGCGCCAAGTACATCTGGCTGGGCACAGACTACAAGTTCGACGCCTTCACCTTTTACTTTGTCGAGAACGAGCATGGTGTGTTTCAGGCCCATTGTTATCGCTTCGACGCGGACACCTCCACATTCATCGTGGAGTGCGATGAGGCCTCCTGGCGCGCTGCCGGCTACGACCGGCTCGACCTGCCCCAGACCGTTGCCGCGTGCGAGAAGCTGTTTGCCCGCTGGCTCCAAGGTCACAGGTTGATCAGCAACGCCGCTCCGGCGGCCGGGTCGCCCTGGATCAACTTCGTTCGCGTCCGCAACACACGATGGTCCCACAACAACATCGTGCTCATCGGTGATGCAGCTCACACCGCGCATTTTTCCATCGGCTCGGGAACAAAACTGGCGATGGAGGATGCGATCTCCCTGGCGCACCATCTCCATGCGGAAAAACATCTCCCGACGGCATTGCGGAAATATCAGGAGGAGCGCAGCACGGAAGCGCTCAAACTGCAGAACGCGGCCCGGAATTCCATGGAGTGGTTCGAGAACGTGAAGCGATACGTTGCTCTAGAGCCGCAACAGTTCGCCTACAGCCTGCTCACCCGCAGCCAACGCGTCAGCCATGAGAACCTGCGCCTGCGCGACCGCGGGTATCTGGAAGGTGTGGAGCGGTGGTTCGCCGGCAAAGCGTCTGAAACAGTTGCGTCGAAGCCCGTCCCGCCCATGTTCACGCCGTACAAACTTCGCGGGATGATGCTGGCCAACCGCGCATGCGTCTCACCCATGGACATGTATTCCGCTGAAGATGGCACGCCAAACGATTTCCACCTGGTCCACTTGGGCGCACGGGCACTGGGCGGCGCCGGACTGGTCTTCACGGAGATGACCTGCGTCTCGCCGGAAGCGCGTATCACGCTGGGCTGCACCGGGATGTACAAGCCGGAGCACCTCGCGGCGTGGACACGCATCGTCGAGTTCGTGCATCAGCGTTCCTCTGCCAAGATCTGCCTGCAACTCGGCCACTCCGGGCGCAAAGGCTCCATCCAGCTGCCTTGGGAAGCGGAACGAGATACACCACTCCCTTCCGGGAATTGGCCAGTGCTCGGGCCTTCCGCGCTCGCACACGCGCCATACATGCACACGCCGCGCGAGATGAGTCGCTCCGACATGGACAAGGTGCGCGAGGATTTCGTCCGGGCCACGCGGATGGCCGTTGAGGCCGGTTTCGACATGCTGGAACTCCACTGCGCGCACGGTTATCTGCTTTCAAGTTTTCTCACGCCACTCGCGAATCAGCGCAAAGATGAATACGGCGGTTCACTCGAAAATCGTCTCCGGTTTCCCCTGGAAGTATTGCGCGCCATGCGAGCAGTTTGGCCGGAGGATAGGCCGATCTCCGTGCGCATCTCTGCCACCGACTGGACGCCGGGCGGGATCGAAGGACCCGAGTCGGTCGAGATCGCGAAGGCTTTTCATACGTCCGGTGCGGACATGATTCACGTCTCCACCGGACAGACGTCGATCGAGGCGCGCCCGCAGTATGGCCGTATGTACCAGACACCCTATAGCGACCGCATCCGCAATGAAGCCGGCATCCCGACCATCGCCGTGGGCAACATCACCGAGGCCGATCAGGTGAATGGCATCATCGCCGCCGGGCGCGCTGATCTCTGCGCGCTGGCCCGGCCCCATCTTGCCGATCCGCACTGGACGCTGCACGCCGCCGCCGAGCTTGGTTTCGCGGAACAGCATTGGCCCGTGCAATATTTGACCGGCAAGGAACAACTGGAGCGCCTGGTGAAGCGCCGCAAGGAGGAAGTGAAATGAGCGACGTCAAGTTCCTCTCGGGTCAACATGCCATCGTCACCGGTGGTGGCCGCGGCATCGGCGCTGCCATCTCCGCCGAGCTCGCGCGACTCGGCGTCAACCTGACGTTGATGGGACGCGACCTCCACACCTTGAAAGACCATGCTTCCCTCATCGCAGGAAAGCATGAGGTCAAGGTAGGCTGCGTACCCTGCGATGTCGGCGATCCGGCCTCTGTGAAACAGGCATTTCAGGATGCCCAGATCACTCAGGGTCCGGCGCAGATATTGGTCAACAACGCCGGCATCGGCGAAGTGTCGCCGCTGGCGGAGATGCCGCTGGAACTCTGGGAGCGTATCTTGCGCGTGAATCTTACGGGCCTGATGCTCTGCACGCAGCAAGTGCTTCCGGCGATGCTCGCGGCCCGCGCCGGGCGCGTCGTCAACATCGCGTCCACGGCGGGGACCAAGGGTTTCGCCGGGCTTTCCGCCTACACCGCGTCGAAACATGGTGTGATCGGGCTTACGCGCACGCTGGCGCTTGAAGTCGCCAAGCACGGCATCACGGTGAACGCGGTCTGCCCCAGCTTCACGGACACGGACATGGTCCGCAATGGCGCCAAGAAGATGAGCGAGACCCAGGGCATCCCGATGGAGCAGGCCCTGGGCATGATGTCCGGCACGATCCCGCGGGGCACGCTGATCACGACGGACGAAGTGGCAAGTTGCGTCGGCTGGCTGTGTTCACCCGGGGCTTCGGGCGTGTCCGGCGAGTGTATCGTCATTTCGGGAGGCCTGGGGCATTGAGTCTGCGCCGTGCACGATCCGAGGATGGCCGGGCCACACTGCGCCTCTGGTTGCGCTTGCTGACCTGCACGAATCTGGTGGAATCACGCATCCGCACGCGCCTGCGCCAGGATTTTCATACCACGCTGCCGCGTTTCGACATGCTCGCTCAGCTTGACGCCGCCGAGGACGAGTCCGGCGACGGCCTCACCATGAGCGAGCTTTCCCGGCGGCTGATGGTCACGAATGGTAATGTGACCGGACTGGCCACACGCCTGGTCCGCGAGAAGCTGGTCACGCGCACTGTAAGCGCGCGCGACCGCCGCACGCTGCGGCTTCGCCTGACGCCCGCCGGACGCCGGGCCATGCAGGCCATGGCCGCGGAACATCGGCGATGGGTCGAGGCGATGTTTTCCGCCTTGTCCCCCGTCGAGGGGGCAGAGTTGTACCGGCTCATCGGCAAGCTCAAAGAATCCGTGCAGGAGGCCCGCCCGTGAACACGCCGCTCAATGCCGCAGGCATCCAGCCCAAACATTTCGGCTGGAGTGTCGAGGAAAACGTCGCGACCATCACCCTGGATCGCCCGGAACGCAAGAATCCGCTGAGCTTCGAAAGCTATGCGGAGCTGGTGCAGACCTTTCGGCAGCTCCCGCAAGTCAGTGAAATAAAGGTCGTGGTGATGACCGGCGCGGGCGGAAATTTTTGCTCCGGCGGCGACGTGCACGAGATCATCGGCCCGCTGGTGGAGATGCGGGAGCAGAAGGAATACCACCGCTTGCTGGAGTTCACGCGGATGACCGGTGACTTGGTAAAGGCGATGCGCGCCTGCCCGCAGCCGATCATCGCAGCCATCGACGGCATTTGCGCCGGCGCAGGCGCGATCCTGGCCATGGCCAGCGACCTGCGCATCGGCACGCCGGGTAGTAAAGTGGGTTTCTTGTTCGTACGCGTCGGCCTGAGCGGCGCGGACATGGGCGCCTGCGCCATCCTGCCCCGCATCATCGGCCAGGGCCGCGCCGGCGAGTTGCTTTACACCGGGCGCTTCATGACATCGGAGGAAGCGGACCGCTGGGGTTTCTATAACAAGGTGGTCCCATCCGATACGGTTCTAGCCGAAGCACGGGCCTGGGCTCGCGATCTGGCCTCCGGGCCGACGATCGCGCATGCGGTCACAAAACAGTGCCTGCACAATGAATGGAACATGGAGATCAACGCCGCGATCGACGCGGAAGCCCGGGCGCAGGCACTCTGCATGCAGACCGCTGATTTCGCCCGCGCCTACCGCGCGTTCGCCGCCAAACAGACTCCCAAGTTCGAGGGCAACTGATGCCGGACAAGACCTTTCTCGATTGGCCTTTCTTCGAAGACTCGCACCGCGCACTTGCGCGCGACCTGGGCGCGTGGCTGGTTGCCAACCGTTCCCTGGTGGAAAGCCATCCGCGGGACGTGGACACTCACTGCCGCGCGCTGGTGAAGAGACTAGGCGACGATGGCTGGTTGCGTCACGCTGTGCCAAAAGCGCATGGGGGCGTGCATGACAGACTGGATGTCCGCGCTCTCTGCCTGATCCGCGAGATGCTCGGCTACCACTCCGGCCTGGCCGACTTCGCGTTCGCGCTTCAGGGACTCGGGGCCGGCCCGATCACGTTGTACGGATCGAATGCGCTGCGCGCCGCACATCTTCCCCGTGTGGCCCGGGGCGAGGCCATCGCCGCTTTCGCCATCTCGGAGGCGGGGGCGGGCTCCGATGTCGCCGCCATGTCCACCACGGCCCGTCGCGAGGGCGATTCCTATGTGGTCGACGGAGAAAAGACCTGGATCTCGAATGGCGGGATCGCTGACTTCTACACCGTTTTCGCCCGCTTCCCCGAAGGCGGTGAGAAAAGCTACATCGCGCTGGTGGTGGATGCATCGAATCCGGGTCTGAAAGTCACCGGCCGCATCGAGGTGATCGCGCCGCATCCGCTGGGGACCATCTCCTTCACAAAATGCCGGGTCCCGGCGAGCGCGGTGATCGGCGAGCCGGGCAAGGGACTGCGTGTGGCGCTGGGAACGCTTGACGTGTTCCGCTCCACGGTCGGCGCGGCTGCGCTCGGATTTGCGCGGCGCGCACTGGATGAGTCTGTGGCGCATGTGAAGTCCCGCCAAACGTTCGGCAAAGAATTGGCTGCATTCCAGCTGACGCAGGCCCGCATCGCCGATATGGCCATGGCCGTGGATGCGAGCGCGCTGCTGGTGTACCGCGCCGCCTGGACAAAAGACAAGGTCGCGGACCGCGTCACCCGTGAAGCCGCGATGGCCAAGTTGCATGCCACCGAGTCGGCGCAAAAGGTGATCGACGATGCGGTGCAGCTCTTCGGCGGACGCGGCGTGGTCTCCGGCGCGGTGGTGGAGCGGCTCTATCGCGAGATCCGTGCCCTGCGCATCTACGAAGGGACGAGCGAGATCCAGAAACTGGTGATCGCCGGGCAGGTGCTCCATGACTAAGGACATCCGGCTGCACACCGCCAGCGCGCACCTGGACACGTTTTGCCACGATCACTTGCCGCCACGCGCTTTGTGGCCGGAGCTTGATCTCGCCGGCGCTGGGCTCGCCTATCCCGCGCAACTGAACGCCGCCGCTGAACTTCTCGACAGGCATATCGCCGCCGGCCACGGTGAACGCGTGTTGTTCCACTACTGCGGCGAAACGTGGTCGTACCGCCGCCTCTACGAGACCTCCAACCGCATCGCCCATGTCCTGGTCGAAGATCTGCTTCTGATTCCAGGCAACCGCGTTCTCCTTCGTTCGCCGAACAACCCGATGATGGCGGCCTGCTGGTTTGGGGTGCTGAAGGCGGGCGGTGTCGCCGTCAGCACCATGCCTTTATTGCGACAGCGGGAACTGGCCACCATCGTGGAGAAGGCCAAAGTCTCACTGGCGCTCACAGACCATCGCATCGCCGCCGAGATCGAAGAGGTGATGTTGCCCCAACCCGGGATGCGGGTAGTGCGCTTCGGGAAAGAATCACCGATGTCGCTCGAAACACTGATGGAGTCAAAACCTGCGGAGTTCGCCAATTGCGCCACCTCCGCTGAGGATGTTGCCATCATCGCCTTCACCAGCGGCACCACCGGGCGCAACAAGGGCACCATGCATTTCCATCGCGACCTGCTCGCTGTGGCCGACACCTTCGGCCGCCATGTGCTCGCGGCTGAGCCGGATGACATTTTCATCGGCTCGCCGCCCCTGGCATTCACGTATTCGCTGGGCGGGCTGTTGCTCTTCCCCACGCGCATCGGCGCATCCACGTTGCTGGTGGAACAGGTCGCTCCGCCACAATTGCTCGAGGCGATCACGGCCCATAAACCAACCGTGCTGTTCACTTCACCCACGGCGTACCGCGCAATGCTGCCGCGGATCAAAGAAGCGGATGTTTCCAGCCTGCGTAAGTGCGTCTCCGCCGGCGAGCATCTGCCCAAGGCCACCTTCGACGCCTGGCTCGAAGCCACGGGGCTGCGCATCATCGACGGCATCGGCTCCACGGAAATGCTGCACATGTTCATCAGCTCGCCGGACGCGGCGACTCGTTCGGGCTCCACCGGACGGGTGGTCCCGGGTTATCGCGCACGCGTGGTGGATGAGCATTTGCAGGACGTGCCCCCGGGCCAGGTCGGGCGCCTCGCCGTGATCGGGCCTACCGGGTGCCGGTATCTGAACAATCTCGAAGATCAGCGCAAGTATGTGCAGAACGGGTGGAACCTTACCGGCGACGCCTACATCGTGGACGACGAAGGCTACTTCTGGTATCAGGCGCGCACGGACGACATGATCATCTCTTCCGGCTACAACATCTCCGGGCCGGAGGTGGAGAATGCCCTGCTCGATCATCCCAACGTGCTGGAATGCGCCGTGATCGGGGTGCCGGACGAGACCCGCGGACATCTGGTGAAGGCCTACGTGGTGCTGGAGCCGGGCTCGCAATCGTCAGACGCGCTGGTCAAGGAGTTGCAAGACTTCGTGAAGACGGTGATCGCGCCTTATAAATATCCGCGCGCCATCGAGTTCGTGCCGTCGCTCCCACGCACCCTCACGGGGAAGCTGCAGCGTTACGTTTTGCGCCAAGGCGCAGTGGCGACACAACGCCCGGACTTCGAGTTCCTGCAACCCGACGGATGGGCCAATCCCATCGGCTATGCCAACGGCATCGCCGCGCGGGGCCGCGTGATCTCCATCGCCGGGCAGATCGGTTGGAACCCGGAGACGTGCCACTTCGAATCCGACGATTTCGCCGCGCAGGCCGCGCAGACGCTGAAGAATGTGGATGCGGTGTTGAAGTCCAGCGGCGCGGAACCGCACCACTTGGTCCGCATGACCTGGTACGTGACAGATAAAGCCGCCTATCTGGCGGCACGGAAACCCATCGGACGGGCCTATCGGGAGTTATTCGGGCGGCATTATCCCGCGATGTCCGTGGTGGTGGTCAGCGCGCTGATCGAGGACCGTGCCCGGATCGAGATCGAGGCTACCGCGGTCGTGCCGGAGTAAGGGTGTCGTCAACGTCACAGCCGCAGCGCACGTCCCAAACAGCGACCGAGCGTGCCGTGATCTCGACCTCGATCTTGCCCTGAACTGCTTTTGCTGTCCCCGCAGGAAGGACGTCCCGTATCTCCGTCGCCGTCATGATGGGTGTATCGGCCACCTCCAATGTGAGCTTGCGCGACTCCCGGCCGACATTCACCACGATCAACAGGTGTTCGGGCTTGCTGGACTGTCCCAACGCGACCTCGGCGCCGGCGAAATGGTCACGCCCGAATACGAACACCGTATCATCAGAGATGAGGTGGTACATCTTCCCGCCGGACAACGCAGGGTGCTGCCTCCGGAGCCTTAAGGTCTTGAGCGCCACTTCTCCCGCAGGTGAAAACACCAGTGAATCGTCCAGTAAGGGCACACGCGGTAAAAGAAGGGAGATTTGCGCGGCCAATTCCGCCGCAGTCCGATCCTCGATCCCCATCAGGGGCAGGAGCAGGGACTCCGGTTTTGGATAAAGCCAGTCCTTTTGCAGGACGGCCTCGATCCTGTTTGCGCCCTTCCCTTGTTCGACGCTTTCACGGACCGCGGCAGCCAGTGGCACATCGATCATCGTGGTGACGTCTGTATCCACACCGCCAACCGACCGACCACCCGCGAAGGACGCCACGACCTCCGGTTCCCGGCTCTGTACCTCGCCGATCGTCCGCACCTTTGGGAACGTCTTCCTCAGTTCCCGGGTGAATTCGCTCCAGAATCCGCGGTCGACGTAGGGAAGATCTTCGAGTGCTAGCGCGTCTGCCTGTGCTGTCATCACCCACCACATCATTTGCTGACGAAGATACTGGGCCACCCACGGGTCCTGGGTATTCAGGTCGGCGAGTGAGTCATCCAGCCAGCCTTCCAGTAAAGGCCGGGTGCGCGATTGTGGCGCATGTGGATCCGCCAAAGCACTGAGGTCGCCGTCCGTTTTCAAGTGGTGTTCGCGCGTTCCGTTGAACCACCTCTCATGCGGAGGATCAGCCACCCATGCATGGGATACTCCCACTTGGTTCGCTTCCACTCGCAGCTGAACTCGTCCACCAGCGTCATGGATCATGCGCGACAAGCCGGCCAAGTCGTCGATCCGGCCCCATTCCGAAAGCCTGGGGTAAAAATCAGTCACGGCATTCATGGAGAGACTCGGCCGGCGTCCGTCGACGGCGTACGGAACCCGCAGGACAATTCCGCTGATGGCCTGACCTGTGAGCCGAGGCTGGATGTGCGCCAGATCCTGCCAGGTTCCTTGACCCGTTTGGAACAGAATGTCGCCTTCCGCCGATCCTCCGCCCGATCTTGCCAGTGGATTGATCTCGATTTCGGCACTACTTCTACCCTTCTCGGACACCACCTGAAGCTTTGCCTTGCCCGGCGTGGCCGTCTTGGCGATCTCCAGCCACACGAACAAGTAGTGCCCATTCAAACCTTCTTCCACCCGGGAGACGCGCACGCCGGGGGAGGCCGAGGTCACCTTGGCGCCCTCCAGCCCCTCACCTTTTATGAGCAGCATCGGCGGTGGCAGGCCGATCCACCAGTTCGGCGGATCCACCCGCTCGACTTTAGGTCCTTGCGCCCATGCAAGACTGCCCAATAACAGCCAGGCCCAGGTGATGTGCAAGAGATTCTTCATGTTCCTTCTGTCGATGAATGCGTCCGGATCCCGGCGCAAAAATTCAGTATATAGAAGCAACACTGCCGTCCCACAGCCTTTGGCGGGGCGTTTATTTACGCGTGAATCCCAAACCTTGACCACCCTTCGCCCGCCCGTTATCTTGGGTGCTCGCTTCCCGAGGAGAGTTCTCCGATGAAAGTCCCGATCCAAGTCACCGTCAACGGCAAGACGCACGCGCATGAGGTGGAGCCGCGTGTGCTGCTGGTCCATTATCTGCGTGACGTACTGAATCTCACCGGCACGCACATCGGCTGCGAGACCTCGCTCTGCGGGGCTTGCACGGTGATGCTCGATGGCCAGGCGGTGAAATCCTGCACCGTACTGGCGGCCCAGGCGAATGGCGCGCACATCACCACCATCGAGGGCTTTGCGGTGAACGGCAGATTGCATCCGGTGCAAGAGGGGTTCTGGGAGCGCCACGGGCTGCAATGCGGGTATTGCACGCCGGGCATGATCGTCGCTTCGGCGCAACTGCTGGAGCGCAACCCCGACCCCACGGAAGCGGAGATCCGGATGGCCATCGAGGGCAATCTATGCCGTTGCACCGGGTATCAGCACATTGTGGAGGCGGTGCAATACGCCGCCAGGAGAATGAAGGGCGCGGCTGCCGCCGACTAGGAGACGAGACCCATGGCCACCAAGTACGTCGGAAACCGCGTCAAGCGCACCGAAGACCCGCGCCTCATCCAGGGACTGGGCCATTACGTGGATGACATCAAGCTGCCGGACACGCTGCACGTCGCCTTCGTGCGCTCCATCTATGGCCACGCCCGTATCACCGGCGTGGACGCTTCCGCTGCCGCGAAGGCGCCGGGCGTGGTCGCCGTCTACACCGGCAAGGACATCGGCAAGATCGGCGGCGTGCCTTGCGCCAGCGACCTGCCGGAGATGAAGAAACCGGAGTTCCTGGTGCTGGCCTCGAACAAAGCATTGTTTGTAGGTCATGCCATTGCCGCCGTCGTCGCCACCGACCGCTATCTTGCCAAAGATGCGGCAGACATGATCCAGGTGGATTACGAGGAATTGCCCGCGGTGACCGAGGAAGTGAAAGCCGCCGCCGGGGCCCCCTATGTCCATGAACAGTTCGGCACAAACATCGCGTACAAGCTGACGGCCGGCGAAGGCGATATCGCGGCCGCGTTCAGATCATCCGACAAGGTCATTAAACAGCGCATCCTGAATCAGCGCCTCGCCCCGATCGCCATGGAACCGCGCGGCGTGCTGGCCCGCTACTATCCCGGCGAACAGGAGCTCACGCTCTGGTCCTCCACCCAGATCCCGCACCTCATGCGTACCCAGGTCGCGCTCATGCTGGGGATGCCGGAGAACAGGCTGCGGGTGATCACACCGGAAGTCGGCGGCGGATTCGGCTCCAAGCTCAACGTCTATGCCGAGGAAGCGTTGCTCGGTTGGATCAGCATGCAGCTCGGGCAACCGGTGAAGTGGATCGAGTCACGCCGCGAGAATTTCCAGTCCACCATCCACGGCCGCGCCCAGCTTGGCGACCTCGAGATCGGCATCAGGAAAGACGGCACCGTCACCGGCCTGCGCTACAACGTCTTTGCCGACATGGGTGCGTACTACCAGTTGCTCACGCCTGCCATTCCCACGCTCACCGGGTTGATGCTCTCCGGCAGTTACAAGATCCCCGCCATCCAGATCAATGTGACCGCGGTCTTCACCAACAAGATGTCCACGGACGCGTACCGAGGCGCCGGCCGCCCTGAGGCGACCTACGTGGTCGAGCGGGCCATGGATTTGGTTGCGGCGGAACTGGGCATGGACCCGGTCGAGGTCCGCCGCAAGAACTTCCCTGCTCCGAACGAATTTCCGTTCAAGACCGCTACAGGACTGTTCTATGACAGCGGCGATTATGTACTTGCGCTCGAAAAAGCACTGAAGAACGCCGATTACAAGAAGCTTGGCGAGGAGCAGAAAAAGGCCCGCGCCGCGGGCCGGCTGGTCGGCATCGGCGTCTCCACCTATGTGGAGATCTGCGCGCTCGGTCCTTCGGCGGCGCTGCCCGCGGGTGGCTGGGAGAGCGCGACCGTCCGCATCGAACCGACCGGGACAGTAACGGTTTTGACCGGCGCTTCCCCACACGGTCAGGGACAGGAAACTTCCTTTGCACAGATCGCCGGTGATGAACTCGGCGTTTCCATCGAGGCTGTCACGGTGATCCATGGCGACACCTCGATCGTCCAGTACGGTATCGGCACCTTCGGCAGCCGGGCCACGGCAGTCGGCGGTACAGCGGTGTTTGTCGCGCTGCAGCGGCTAAAAGAAAAGGCCTCGAAACTTGCGGCGCATTTGATGGGCGTTGATCCGGCCACAGTGAAATTCGCCGACGGAAGGTTCACTTCGGGCGCAAAGTCCATGGCCATCCAGGAAGTCGCGCTGCATGCGCACCTGGCCAAGTCGCTGCCGGAGGGCATGGAGCCGGGACTTTCCGCCACTTACTTCTTCGAACCTAAGAACTTTACCTTTCCCTTCGGCACGCACATCTGCATCGCGGAGGTGGACAAAGACACCGGCGAGATCACCCTTCAGCGTTATATCGCTGTGGACGACTGCGGCCGGGTGATCAATCCGTTGCTCGTGGATGGACAGGTGCAAGGCGGCATCGTGCAGGCGCTCGGCCAGGCCTTTTACGAGCACGTTGTGTATGACGAGAACGGCCAACTGCTCACCGGCACGCTCATGGACTACGCGTTGCCTCGCGCCACCAATTGCCCCTGGATGGAACTCGACCGCACAGAGACGCCTTCTCCGGTAAACCCGCTGGGCGTGAAGGGTGTGGGCGAAGCCGGGACCATCGGCGCAACGCCATGCCTGGTGAATGCCGTGATTGACGCGCTTGCGCCGCTGGGCGTCCGCCATCTGGACATGCCACTCAAGCCGGAAACCCTGTGGCGCATCATCAGTGGCAATTCCGCCAGGTCCGCATAAGAGGAGAGACGAATGATCCCCACACCTTTCGATTACATTGCCGCCAAAAGCCTGGACGAGGCGGTCGCACTCCTCGGCAAGCACGGCGAGGCCGCGAAGATCCTCGCCGGCGGACACAGCCTGGTCCCGGCGATGAAACTGCGCCTGGCGCAGCCGCAGGTGCTGATCGACATCAGCCGCATCAAAGACCTCGCTTACATCCGCGAAGAGGGCAACTCATTGCGCGTTGGCGCTATGACCACGCACTATGCGCTGGAGTCGTCCAAGAGGGTACGCGTGGTGAGCCCCTTGCTGGCCGAGTGTGCCGCCGCGATCGGCGATGTGCAGGTGAGGAACCGCGGCACCATCGGCGGCAGCGTGGTGCATGCCGATCCCGCGGCGGACTGGCCCGCCGCCATGATCGCCCTGCGCGTGGAGATGGTCTGTGCCGGCGCCAAGGGCGAACGGGTGATCAAAGCGGATGATTTCTTTGTTGATCTTCTGACCACGGCGATCGCCCCCGGTGAGGTCCTGCGCGAGATCCGCATCCCGCTTTCGCAAGGTCGGACCGGCCAGAGCTATAAGAAGGTGCGGCATCCCGCGTCCGGCTTCGCCGTGGTCGGCGTGGCCGTGAACCTGGGCCTGGATGCCGCCGGTAAATGCGCCAATGCCAGCATCGGCGTGACCGGAGCGGCTGCCAAAGCATTTCGAGCGGGCGGCGCGGAGGCCGCGCTGACCGGTAAGCCGCCGGATGCCGCCGTCGCCGCCGCGGCCGCCGCTAAAGCTGCCGACCGGCAGGACATGAACTCCGACCTCTACGCCTCCGCCGAGTACCGCCGGCATCTGGTCGAGGTCACGGCACGACGCGCGGTCCTGGCCGCGGTCGGCGCGGCGAAATAGGGTACGCCATGCGCCTCGAAGGCACGCACGAACTGCACGCACCACGCGACAAGGTCTTCGCGGCCCTTACCGACCCCCAGGTATTGGCGCGTTGTATTCCCGGTTGCGAAAGCCTCGAAAAACAGGCGGGGGATGTCTATACAGCGAAGCTATCCGCCGGTGTCGGCGCCATCAAAGGAGTGTTCCAGGCGACGGTGCGCATGGCGGACATGCGTCCGCCGGAACATTACAGACTGATCGTGGAAGGCAAGGGCCAGCCTGGATTTTTGAAAGGCTCAGGAGACATGGACCTGACCGAGAAAGACGGCATTACGTCGATCCATTATGTGGGTGAGGCGTCCGTCGGAGGTCTGTTGGCCAGTGTGGGCCAGCGCATGGTGGAATCCGCCGCCAAGATGCTTGCGGGAAAGTTCTTTTCCGCGCTGGAAGCGGAAGCACAAAAATAATCTCAGGCGTGAACGGCGTCCGCGCAATCAGTGGACCCGTTGCACAGCGCCGCGGCCCCGCGCGGGCGGCAGCTCCGCCCTCTCCACGTCATGGAACCGGGAGAGGTCGATCACCACCAGCCCGTCGTCGCCGGTCGGGTCATACAAGCCGGCAAATCTCACGCCCCATTGGATCTCCTCGGCACGATAGGAAGTGCGGCTATAGACGGTCTGACTGAAAGTCTCGTCGAACCCCGTCATGAGGATGAGAAACTCGGCGTCGGCGGCGCGGAGGTCCTGTTCCGACCATCCCTCGAGCGGGCTGCGCTCTGACACCGGGTGCACGATGGTCCACGCCAGGGGAAAGAAAGCCACCCGTTCGCGCTCCAGTTCCAGTTGATAGAACTTGCGTACGCGCACTCCGTCAATCACTTCCCAACGGCTCATCGTGACCTTGGCTTGCATCTCCACCAATTGATTGCGGCGCCCATTCGTGATGCGGAACATGAAGCCGCTGCGCCCCTGGTAGGGGGCGAGTACAGCATGGCGGCTATATAGGATCTTGGCGTGCGGCCGGGCGAAACGCGCGAACAGCATCCCGGTCGCCAGGGCGAAGGCCAGCAAGCCGACGATGGCCTCCAGCGCCACGATCATGTTCGCGGCCACGCCGTTCGGCGTAAGGCTGCCGTAGCCGATGGTTGCGAAGGTGTGGATGCTGAAGAAAAATGCCCGCTCGAACCAGGGATATTCCAGCCCGCCGTGCAGCGCGTCCGGTCCGCAGGCCATGTAGGCCAGGGCAAACAGCACATTCAGCGCGAAATAAAAGAGGAAGACCAGGGTGTAGAACTTCCACCACGACATGGTCAACATCTCATGGTAGGGGTTGAGCGCGGTCCAGAAATCCAGGCCTTTGCGCCGGACATTGAACGTGCCGTCGCGGTTCAGCAGCCGGCTGGTGCGCACGGCGGCGCTGCCAAAGCCCAGGTCCTTGTTCAAGTCATTGGCGCCGGGGGCAACGGGTTTGAGGCTCTCGTCAGACACGGCCATGGGTCGGATGAGGAAGCTTGTAAGCGGAACTATTGGGTCTCGTACGCCCGCCACTCATAGGTGATGCGATTGTCCACGTCGCGGTCCACCTGGAAGAAGCCGTCCTTGTCGGCGTCCTCGAGCTCGTGCAGCACCTCGCGCGAGATCCAGAGCGAATCCTGATTGGCGTATTTCTGCATGTGCCCGGCCACGTCGATCACTTCGTCCGACACTTCTTCCAGGGGCTTGTCCTCCGGGAAGATCACTTCGCCCACGTGGATGCCGCAGCGCACGCTGAACGGCGTGCGCAAGCGGTGGACCCCGTCATTGAACCAGGGTAGCTCGTTGAGCACGGTCTGGCCGGCGCGCTTGGCGTCACGCGCGGTCATGAACGCGCACATGATGCCGTCCGGCGTGAATGCGACCTTCCAGCAGTTGCTGGTGCGCAGGATGCGCTCGATGAACTTGCGCCACTCGGCGAACGCATGCTCGATCACCAGCTGGTCCTCGCCCATCTTCATCTTGGTGGAGCCCACGATGTCGATGGACAGGAAGGCCAGATGGCGTTTGCCCTGGGAAAGCGTCCGCTGGGCCTCGCTGTACTCGCGCAACAGGCTCAGGCGCTCGCTCACCCCGCGGTCCGCCGAGCCGCTGGCCCCGGCGCGTTGTGCCGGCGCCTTGGACCGGATGAATTGCGTCTTGGCCCAATGCTCGCCCTGCTCGAATGGCAACAAGAGCAGATGGCGAACGGCAAAGGCCACCAATCCAAGACCTGCCAGCATCAGGTTCCAGCCCTCGATCACCGGACGGAAGGTGAAGACTTTCTCCGTGAATTCCAACACCGGGATCACGAGCGCTTTCACGAACGTGAAGATCGAAGTGCCTTCGACCACCTGCGGACGGATCAGTCCGCCCGAGACCATCATGTAAAAGAAGAAACTGAAGGGTATGACCAGTGAAGCCCATTGCACGACGATGCGCGCCAACTTGATCAGGTAATAGATCTCACGGATGCGCGGAATGACGCCGCTCTTTGTCCAACTTGATCTTGCACTGGGCGCCGAAGGCGCGCGCGAAGCCAGCCGCGAACCGGAGTCCAGTTGCAGCTTGGATCCCGAGGCCGGCAACTGCTGGGTCTGCGGCTGCGTGGAGAATCCGGCAGCGGAACCGTAGCCGCCCCCGCTGAGGTCGGGCGCTTGCAAGTCACGAGCGCTGAGCGTGGTCTGGATGCGCTTGAGCTCCGATACGGCTTCATTCGCCGTGGGCCGCTCGCTGGCGCGCTTGCGCAGGCAGAGATGGATCAGCCGCTCCAGGTCCGGCGAGACGGCCGGATTCATGTCCGAGATCAGGTCCGGCTCTTTCGTCAGGATGTTGGCCATGGTGGCCTGCGCGGTGGGCGCGATGAACGGGTTGCGTCCGCAACCCATCTCGTACATCAGGATGCCGAGGGCAAAGATGTCGCTCTTGGCATCCACGACTTCGCCGCGCGCCTGCTCCGGGCTCATATTGCTCACCGTGCCCAGCACCGTGCCGACGGTGGTCTTATAGAAATTGACTTCCGTCTCGTCGGAAAGGGGCTTATCGCCTTCATGCAGTTTGGCGAGGCCGAAGTCCAGGATCTTCACCTGCCCGCGCGACGTGACCATCACGTTCTCCGGCTTCAGGTCTCGGTGGACTACGCCTTTTTCGTGCGCCACCGCCAGTCCATCCGCCACCTGTATGGCGATGTCCACGCCCTCGCTGATGGAGAGCGGACGCCCGGAGATCATCTTCTTCAGGGTCTTGCCATCGATGTACTCCATCACCAGGTAGCGGAGGCCTTCCTCCACGCCGAACTGGTAGATGGTCATGATGGAGGGATGTTGCAGGCGGGAGGCGGCCTTGGCCTCGCGCATGAAGCGGGCTACGCTGTCCGAACCGGAGGAGCCGCTGCCGCCGGACTCGTCCAACAAAGTCTTGATCGCCACCGGGCGGTCGAGGTCGGTGTCCATGGCGCGATACACCACGCCCATGCCGCCTTCGCCAAGTTTCGATTCGATCCGGTACGGTCCGAAATTTTTTCCGATCATTGGAGGGAAGCCCTTTGTTGCCGAGCAAAAAGTGTATACCAAAGCGGCCGGTTCGTCCCTGCTTCCTTTGCGGCAGGCCGGACGAAAAATGGCCGGGTCTGTTCGCGGCCCGGCCCGATGTGCTGCGTATTTACTGCTTAGAAACGCTTGACCACGGAGAACGAAACGGCATGGGACTTATAAGCGCCGTTGTTCAGTCCCGGTGACGCCGGGGTCTCTGTGGAGAAGTAGTCATACGCCAGGGCAAAGCGCCAGGTTTTGATGGCCTTCGCGACCTCGATCCCGGCGCTCCCGGTGGCCCCCCACTGCGTCGGTGGCGGGTTCAACGGAGCAAACCCGAACAGGCGCTGCGGCCCGATGGTGGAATGGATATTCATATACCACTCTTGCGGCAGGTTGGAGGTGATCCGAATGTCGGCCGCGTAACGCTGATAGGCGCGCGGGGTGAAGAATCCGGCGCTTGTGATCCCCGGACCGACGCCGGAACCCGGGATCCCGGCCGCCGGCGCGCTGATATTCAACGCACCCTCGTCGAAGGAGAAGCTGTCATAACGCATGCCGGCTTCGATGGTGAGCCGCTCGGATTTGTACCAGGCGGGCACCACGTAAGCGCTGCCGCCGTTGGCTTCCGTGGTGAATTCGCGCGGCAGACCGGGTTCAGGACTGTCCACGTTGTAAAGCGCGTGCCAGTACTCCACGCCGGTGCGGATGCGCTTGAAGAAATTGTAAGAGAAGGCGGTGGAGAAGCGCGTGGCCATCACGTTGTCATGCACGGCGAGCGGGGTGTAATCCGCGATGTGCCGCCCCACCGCCAGGTCGATGCGCAGATTGTCATGCGTGATGACAGGGTGGAGATCGAAGATCGCATGTTGCTGCCGCGGCCCGGAGGCGCCCAAAACGTTGCCGCCGGTGATACCGATACCGGCGCCCGCCGTCATCGAAAGCCACGGCGCTATGCGGAACTTAAAACGGGCGATGGTCTCCGAGGAGAGCGACCGCGGCGCATGTTTCCCCAGCAGCGGATTGCTGGTGAGGCCGTTGCTGATGGTGTTCTCCACTTCCATGCGGACGTCGGGATGGATGTTGAACTCCACCGCCGTGACGTAGCGCAACACCTTGATCCCGGTGGAGGCGCCGAGCGAGGCGATCTCCTGATCGTCTTCGAACCCATAACGGAACCGAAGCACAGGGCGCATCTGGTCGCGGATGCTCTTGCGGATGTTTTCGGTCTCAGTACCCGGCGTGGCATACGCCAGCAAAGCCAGTGAACGGGAGTTGTAGCCCAGGGCGTGCTCCACCGCGGCCAGGGTGAGGCTGGCCTCCGGATCGCGTGGACGCTCCGCATTCAGCCGGCGCAGCATCTGTTGCGCTTCACTCAGGCGCCCGGACCAGAACAAGACCTGCGCTTTGGCCAGGCGAGCGTCGAAATTCTCTCCGCCGAGCTGGATCACGCGGTCGAATGCGGAGATCGAATCTTCGTACTTGCGTGACCAGGCCAGTACGCGGCCCTGGTCCAGGCCAGGCGTGCGGTCGGTCTCCGCCAGAGGGCCCGTGGGTGGAAGGATCTGCGCATACTGTTTTTGCGCGTCGTCGTACCGGCGCGCCCAGCCAAGCACGCGGGCGTACTCAACGCGAACATCGCGTTCATTCAGTCCCGGGGTGGCGCATGCAGGACCACAGGTCGCGATGCCTTGCAGAGATTTTTCGTAGCCGGCGAGCGATGTGTCGTAATCCTTGTTCCAGGAGAGAACACGGGCCCGTTCGACCTGGGCCAGGAGTTGATCGGGATGTGTCGCGATGAATTTGTCATATTCGCTCACCGAAGCGGTATACGACTTCGACCAGGAAAGCACGCGGGCCAATTGCCACATTGCGTCCTTGTCGCCTGGCCGTGCGTTCAACGCTTCATGGTAGAAATGCACGGCGCCGGTGAGGTCCATCCCGGAAGCAGCCTTTTCTGCGTCATGCATGGCCGCCTGATACGCATCCATTGGTGCGGGAACAGCGGGAGCTGGAGGCTGAGTCTCCGCGACAACAGGAGGCGCAGGTTCCGGCACCGGGACTTTGGGCTCCGGGACCATGGTCACGCCCTGCGCGGGCTTGGTAGGGGCCGGGGTCGGCTTCGCGCCCGCTACTTCGCTTCCGGCCGGTTTGGGCTGGGGTTTGGGACCAAGGTCGCGGAGCGCGGCGGCGATGTCGCGGTCGCGTGGCGCGCGTTTCTGCACCGCCAGGAACAGGTCCCGGGCCTCATCGTTGCGCCCCATCCACATCAGGGAGAAGGCCTTGCCGACGCCGGCGTCAAAATCATTCGGGCGCTTGCGCAGGATGCGGTCGTACATCTCGATCGCCAAGTCGTTGTTGCCTTGCCAGGAATTCACCTTGGCGATGCCGACCTCGGCGAACGCATTGCCCGGCTGGATCTGCAGGATCGCCTGATATTCGTTCTGGGCTTCCGCGAATCGCTGGGTGTAACTCAAGTAGCGCGCGGTCTGCAGCCGGATCTCGATATTGCTGGGATTCCGTTCCAGATACTGACGAAGCGTATTCACCGCATCGGCGCTATCGCCTTTGGCGTATTGCGCGCTCGCCAGGGCCAACGCGTAGTCCTGATTGTCCGGCTTGGCCTGGCGAAGGAACTTGAAGTGGATGACTGCCTCCGCCGCTTGGCCGCTCCAAAGCAAAGATTGGGCCAATTGATGCCGGGCCGCGAGGTCCGCGGGACGCAGATTGACCGCCGTCTCCAGCCAGCGCACGGCGTTCTTCAAGTCTTGCGGTGTGCCGTTCAAATACACCAATCCCAGCGTGTGCGCCCGGTCGAAATCCTTGTCCAGGGGCGCGCCGGCCGCCAGGGCCTTTTCGTACAAGTCGCGCGCGGCGTTCAGCTTGCCTTCCCCGGACAGGCGGTCGGCCTGCTGCAGCATCACGGTGACGCTTTCCGCCTGCGCCGGACGCGCCTTCAAGCCGCTCGACCGGCGCTTGCTCTTGGCGGGCATCTGCGCCATGGTCAACGACGCCACCAGCACGAAACACACTAGGATCCGGTTATTTCTGTTCACGGCTTTGCTCCAGGAATTCCTTGGACATCACTTCATACACTTTCTTCTCGTACTCCGCCGGTTCGACTTTTTCCCAGGTCTTCCACGTGATCCTCACCGGCTGGGCGATGTTTCCGCCCTGCACTTTGGGGAACGAGCCCAGCACCGTCACCGCGCCCAGTTGTCCCGGACTGCCCTTCTCCTGTAATTCAAAGACGGCGATGTCCACCCCCGGGGTTGCCGTGGAACGCAACTCGTTGGTCGTGGTGATGACCTGGAACACGCGCTTGCTGGATGGGTCCGTGATCATCAATTTGCCCCAGGGGATGCGCACCACGGTGAATTTCCCCTTGGGATCGGTGTACCACTCAGCGAGAGAATCCTTGCGGTCCGCTTCGGTCGCCGCGTAGCGAAGTACGCTGCGGCTGTAGCGCTGCGCGGGATACAGCGTGCCGTCGCGCCCGAACCGGCGGCGGTTCGTCTCCACCACCTGTTCCTGAAAGTCTCCGGAGTCCGCCAGCTTGGCCACGAAGGCCCGCTTGTAACTCAGCTCGGTCTCATTCGGCAGGTTGGGGCGGGGCTTGATCTGATACGGGTTGTAGTTCTCCGCGATGTACAGCCGCGCGAAATCCGGCGACGAAAGATACAGCAAGAACGTGGCCCCCTGCGTCATGGTGACGCCGAAGGGCAGCTTGCGCACGCCCGCCTGATTGGGCAATGGATTCAGCGCCACCGCATAGGCGCGCTTGTCCTTGCCGCACCCGACGCAAGCTCCGTTCAGACGCAGATAGAGGAAAGCTTCGTCCGTGGCCGCCTGCACGCTTTGTAACGCTTCCCCCTTGGCGGCGCCTTGATAAATGACCGGCTCGCCGGCCCACTTGGCGCCGTCCCCGAACAGGTCCCATTTCGAAGTCCGCCAGCCGAGCATGCCGTAGCGTTTTTCCGGGTCGAGTTCGTTAAGCCAGAGGGTCGCGCGCTCGATGGGGTCTTCAAAGTCCACGGTCAACCAATTGTGCTTGTACCACTCATCGATCAGGGAGAAGACGATCCCGCCGGCGCAACCCGCTTCTTTCACCGCGCGCGATTCCCGGCGCACGATGTCCGCTTGCTCGGCTTCCCCGTGTCCGCCGTGATGCCAGCCATACGGATGGAAGTGCGAGATGCCGATCGCGTTCGGCATGCCGTATTCCGTGATCAGCAGCGGATACGGGATGTGCGCCTTCAATTCCTTGAGATACCCGGCCATCGGGTTCGGTCCTTCGCTGTCACGGGCCTTCAGATAGCCCTTATCGAGCAGCAGGAAATCCGGGTAGTACGGATACACGTGATACGACGCGAATAGTCCCGCCGCCAGTTCCGGTTTGACCTTGTACTTGGCCTCGTCGATGGCCACGGAGTCATTGTCATCATCAATATTTTTCGGCAGCTCCAGCTGCTCGCCGTGGCGGATACGGAACTTCACTTCGTCAAAGTTCGGGGTTTCGGTCGGATGATCCAGCGGGTCCGTGGGCGGCCAGTTCACGATGGCCACCGGGTGCTGCCAGTTATAGGTGGCCGTCTCGTAGGTCACCAGGTAATCCAGCATCTCGGCGAACCATACTTCGGTGGCGTTGGCGTCCTGGATGGAAAAGTACTTGCCATCAAAACTGCGCTTGCCGCCGTTGATGATGTTCGTCTGGATGGCGGTGGAGGCCTCCAGCTCGCGCCCCAGCAGGATCGCGCCGACATTGGCCGAGAGGTCGAAGGTGTACAGGCCGTCGCCGCGCGCGTGTTTCGGCGGCACGTTGCCGTGTCCGTGCAAGGCGTCCACTACATAGCGGATCTCCGCCTGGGTCTCTTCATAGAATTTACGGTCGAACAGGTCTTTGTTGGGAGGGTCGCCGATCCATATCTGCTGGTACAGGCTGATCTTTCCGCCTGCGTCCCTGTGTTGCTTGAACGCGCGATAGAACGCGGGCGGGAGCAGTGTGTAGACGCGAAGCGTGTTCGCGTTCATGCCCTCGGCTTTTTGGATCCAGTCCAGATAACTGGGAACGCTCTTGGGTGGATAGGCGGGATAGTAGTTCGGCGCGCCGGGACCCAGGTTGACGCCGGTCACGTAGTATTTCTCCCAGCCCGCGCGGCCCATGCGCCACATCGAGCCGTCACCGGCGCGGAAGCGCACCTGAAGGTTGTCCGGCTTGGCCGCCTTGTCGAGTTCCCACGTAAAAGCGCCGTTGTACCCTTCCAGGCCGAGCATATCGCTCAGGGCAAGGCGCGCGGCCTCGCCGTAGTTCTTATCGTCGCGTAGCCGGTAATAGATGTCCGCCGCTTCCGGGTTGCGGCCTTCTTTGCGCATCGCGCCCGCGGCCACGATGGCCACATTCGGGTCCCCAAAGCGGTTCCCCAGGTACTTCATCACGATGCGGTAGTCAAGCTGACCTTTGCCGGTCTCCAGCGTGACGAACGCCTGGCCCAGCTGCGCTTCCTCCACTCGCGGGTCGATGCGCAGGACACGACCGAAATAGAGCCGCGCTTCTTCGTAGCGCTTCAGTTTCAGGTTGATCCAGCCCTGCATCATGATCACGTCCACGGAGTTGGGCGCGATGTCATACGCCTTGTTCATCACTTCCAGGGCTTCGCGGTATCTGGCGTCTTGATAGAGCTTCACGCCGTCCTGATACAGCGGACGGTACTGGGGCTTCCACTTGAACTCCCACACCCCGATCAAGATGAAGAACAGGATCAGGCCCAGGGTGACCCGGTTTGTCAGGATCAGGCTAAGCCTGCGCATCCGCGGCCTCCATGCCTTCGTGTTCCACCAGTTCCCACTTGGTCTTGCCGAAGAAATAGCTCAACACACCCTGGGCGCGGTAGAAAGTGACGATCTGGCGGTACCCGAAGTTTTCCAGCAGCGCATACAGCACCAGGGTCAACAAGTCGCGGTAGCTGGGATAGCGGCGCACAGTGGCTTCCGCCAGCAGTACCGAACCCATGGAGAGCAGGGTCCCATAGCCGACCGCCAGCACCATCAACAGCAGGAAGAGTGAGAGCGGCATGGCGCCGATAAGGAAGGATAGCGGCAACATGATCGTGCCCGACGCCTCCACCACGCTGCCGATGGCCTCGACATACGCGTGGAACGGCATGCTGACCATGCCCAGCAAGCGGTGGCGGGGATCGAAGATCAGTTGGTCGTGTTTCATCACCGTCTGCATCAGGCCCATCTGCCAGCGCCGGCGTTGCCGGCCCAGCATCTCCATCGATTTGGGGCACTCCGTCCAGCAGACCGGGTCGGTGGTGAACGTCATGCGGTAGTTCCAACCCACCTTGCGCAGGTACGTATGCAGCGAGGCGATGATGTCGATGTCTTCTGTGACAGTGTCCTCGCTGAAGCCGCCGACCTTCACCACCAGCTCGCGGTTCATCAGGCAGAATGCGCCGGAGGTGATGAAATTGGCATTCAGGAAATTCCAGCCTGGGCGCCCGAACAGGAAGGTGCGGATGTACTCCACCACCTGGCAGCGCTCGATCCACGTCTTGGGCAGGCGGATGTCCGTGACCTGGCCGTTCTGCACCATGCAACCGTTCACGATGCGCACCACGCCGCCGGAGACCACCACGTTCACGTTGGAATGCATGATGGGCGCCATCAATCGCAGAAGGGCGTCGCGCTCGATGATCGAATCCGCATCCACCGTGCAGAAGTACGGGCTGCGGCCCATATTGATGCCCACGTTCAGCGCGTCCGACTTTCCGCCGTTCTCCTTCACGATCAGCAGCAGCTGCGGGATGTCCGGATTGTGATACATGGCCAGCGGCTTCTTGCACTTCACCGACTCGCGGTACAACAGGTCCATGCGCATCATCTGGAAGCGGTCGATGAGCCGGCGCGAGGTCTCGTCCGTGGAACCGTCATCCACCACGATGATCTCTTTCTCCGGATAATTCAGGTCCAGCAGGCAGGAGATGGTGGAGACAATGGCGTTCTGCTCGTTATAGGCCGGCACGATCAGCGTGACCGGCGGGGTGACCGGAGAATCCACGATATCGGCGTAGCCCGTCCGCGCGGCCAGCTTGGCGTGGATGGTGACCGCATAGAGCGAGATCGCCATCAGGATCGTGTACATGGTGTTCGCCAACACGAAGTACGTGATGATGATGGCGTTGAAGTAATCGAAAATACGAAGGAGCGCGTAGTTCATTTAGTCCTGGCCTCCTTCATTGGATCCGGGTCCTTTTTTCGGTTCGTCCTCGGATTTTGGTTTCTCCGGCGCGGAGGGCGGTCGTATCTCGGTGGGCATGTCAGAGACGGACGGAAGGTCCGCGCCTGAGGCCGAAGGCGGTTGCTGGCCCGAAGACGACGGCGGACGTTGCCCTGACGAGGATGGCGGACGCACATCGGACGAAGACGGCGGCCGCTGCCCCGACGAGGATGGCGGACGCACATCGGAAGAAGAAGGCGGACGCGCCCCCGAACTCGACGGCGGCCTCATGCCGGATGACGACGGCGGCCGGGCTCCGGACGAGGAAGACGGCGGCCGGGTCCCCGAGCTTGATGGCGGCCGAGCGCCTGAAGTCGACGGCGTCCTTACCCCTGACGATGACGGGGTACGCACTCCTGAGCCGGAAGAGGGCAGTCTCGGGCCCGAGGTATAACCCGAACGAAGCCCGATGGACGAAGCCGACCCCGGCGTGGGCCCCAGGAGACTCGCGCCGGAACCGGAAGGAAATTCGATGCCGCTGCTGGAATCCAGCGTCGGCACGCCCAACCGGCGCAGCAATTGCCGCGACTTCGATTGCACGTTGCCCGATGAATTGAAACTGATCTCCTGCAGGATGGTGATGTATTCCTCGGTCGGCGAACCGAAGAGCGTGTCCATCAGGAACAGGCGCGCTTCCGGGGATTCCACACGCATCATCTGGCCCAGCAACAAGGAGGTCTTTCCCAGGGAAACGACCTTGCGGATCACCGCCTGCGCCAGCAGGGACACGCCGCCGCCCTGGGCAACGTTGGCCACCAGATCAGGGATCAGGCCCTTGCGCTGCAACTCTTCCGTGATCTGTTCGCAGGCGAACCGGTCGCTGCAATCGGCAAAGTAGCGATACATCTCTTCCCGGCCTCGGGGACCCAGCGCCGCCAGGGTCACCACCGCCGCCTCGCGCACCCGCCAGCGCACGTCCGTCATGCGCGCCACCACATCCGGGATCAGGTCCACGTAGTAGCGGTTGGCGCAGGCACGCACCGTGTGCATGCGCACGAATTCATTGGGATCGCTCATCAACTGGCGCAGCGCCGCTGTGGCCGCCTCGTCGCGAAAGTGGCGGATCACATACGTGCAGCGCGCGCGCACGTCCTCGAACTCGTCCTTCACGCAGCTTTCCAGCACCACTTTGCACAACGTCGGCGAGAAATCATTCTTGGTCAGCAGGTTCGTCCGTGACGCCTTGTTGCAGATCTCCCGCAAGGTATCGATCACGAAGAACCGGGCGCGCCGGTTCGCCTGGGTGAGGAACGGGATGAAGAACTCCAGGTCCTCCAGCCGGTAGCAGACCAGGGCCGCCTTCATGCTGCGGAGTGAAACGTCATTCTGTTCTTCCACCGCCTTGCGCAGCTCGTGCACCAGCATGGGGATGGCTTCGGGAAAACGGTTGCGGCCCATGTTTTCCACTGCGAGACGACGCACCCATGTGGCCGGATCGGTGAGTGCTTCCGCCAGGAACACATGCGCGTATTTGGGGGCCAGTTTGCCCAGGCTGTCCACGGCGATGGCCCGGGGTATGGCCAGCACGCGCAGCCGCGGGATCAGGGTGGTGAACCCGGTCTGCGGGACCTTGGTCAGCGGTTCGTGCACACCCGCGAGTGAGCGTTTCATCAACTCCTTCGCCCGTTTTTTGCCGAATGCCTGTCTGGCCCATTGCTCCACGAACCCCAGCGCAAACATCAGTTTCGAGATGCGCGGCGCCGTCTCTTCCGAGAGGTTCTTGACCAACAGCTCGTAGACCGCGTCACGTTCGGGCAGCGATTTCGCGGTGTTGAGCACCTCCGCCGTCGTCTCGACCGGGGTTTCCTGGAAGATAAAGTCGTCGATGCTGGGGCGGTAACGCGACCGGGCAGCATCTTTTTCCGCGAAATATCTCTGCCGGGCCAAGCGCCGATAAAGGACGAAGAAAAGGAAAAGCAGGTTCAGGGACATCACCAGCGCGATCAGCCAGATCGCCAGCGAGCTGAGGTCTTCGAGGAAAAACACGTGTCCCTGGTGCCCCTTGCTTTCGTAAGGTCGGTGGTGCGCAGCGGTACTGTCCGGGAATCCTCTCCCGACCCCAAGCCGCTAACTATAACAAAGAAAAAACGCTTCTGCCCTCAAGTGTAGAATCGGCACGGCAGTCTGTGGAAGTAACTTTGGTGGCATCTTTACTCGGCTGGTTCCATTTCCCGAACGCGGAATCATTGGCGTGGTGAGTGCAACCATCAGGCCGCTTCCGCCAGGCTTCGCCATCCGCGTACAAGCTCCAGCAGGTCAGCCATTCGTATCGGTTTCCTCAGGCACCGGACCCCTGTGATCGCGGCCAGTCTGTCTTTTTCGGCGTCTGAGCCGGCACAGGTCAGCGTGACCCTGCCTGCAAGTTTGTGCCGCTGCTGACGTATCCAGCCTAACAGGTCGTCCCTGGAAGGATGGCCGGAGAGATGGCCGTCCAGCAAGATGGCGTCGAAAGTTGACGTTTCCAGGGCCCGCATGGCGTCAGCGCCGTTGCCGGCACAGGTGATCTCGCAGCCTGCGCTCGTCAGCACCATCTGCTCAAATGCCAGTACTTCCGGGCTTTGGTCCACCACCATGACTCGCAAAGGTGGTGGGGTTTGGGGTTCGGGTGCATCCGGTTTCTGGACGCGGGCTGAGAACGTATCGGCAATGAGTGGACCACCGAGAGGCCGCGTTGCCGGGTCCGCATTCTCTGATGCGGACGTCGGTTTCGCAGTCGCGGCAGGCTGTTCCGGTACCCGCATCGGCTCTCCCGGTACAAACCTGCGCCGCTGCGTGCGCCACACCGACACCGCCAGGGTGGCCGTGATCAGGAATAGAGTCCCGACCGCCACGATCATCCACGATGGAACGCGCGGGGCTTCGGTAAGCGCCTGGGCCGGGGCGATCGGTTCCGGAAAGCTCGATACCGGCTCCCGCGCCAAAGCAGGCGGTGTCTTGATCCCGGCCGACCAGCGCCGCGTGTTTGGTTTCGCTTGCTCGTGGGCTGAGATCACCGGTGTTTCAGGATTGGATCGAGATTCGACCGACGGGATCGGCGAAGGTGGATCTTCGGTTTGGATCGGACCGAACTCCTTTTCGAGTTCGGCCACCGTCTCCCGCAGTTCCTTGTCTTCCGGATGGGCTTTGGCGCAGGAATGCAGCACGGTGTACGCGGCGCGCTTGTCGCCCATCCAGAGGAGAGTGAATCCCTTGCCTACGCGGGCGTCGTACAACCAGGGCGAACGTGCGAGGACGCGCTCATAGGCGGCGAGGGACGCGGCGTAGTCACCTTGCCAGGAGAGGACCTTGCCCACACCGGTCATCGCCGTTAGATTCCCCGGTTCCTGGCGCAGGATCTCTTGATACTCCGCCAGCGCTTCCGCGAAATGTTTGGTGTATCCAAGATAGCGTGCCAACTCGAGCCGGACCGGCACGTTTCTTGGAGTGGCCGCAAGATAGGCCCGCAATGTTGCGACGGCGGCTTCGTTGTCGCCCGCGCGGCTTTGCGCCGAGGCCTGGGCCAAGGCCTCCACTTGGCTAGGGGGCGGACCACTGGGATACGCAGCGGTCAGAAAAAAGGCGCAACTCAGCAGGACTCCGGCGAACACACAACACCGGGGCGGCGGAGTGCGCAGACCCTTTTGCCGTTCAGACGAAAACATGCGCTGGGCCTAGTGTAGCCCGATTCAGGCAGGATTTATGCCTGTTATTTCTGGTTTTACCGGCCTTTCTTCGGCATGCGGTCCATCGCCATAACAATATGCGCGTGGTCCACATTGGCGGCCACGATCTGCTCCTCGCAGGCCGCGCCCGCGACCTTGCGCGAGAACCGGCTGCGCCGTTCCAGCACGTGGTGGATGACGGCGCGTCCGTCTACGTGTTGTATGGATTGGGATGGGTGCTGGTGTTCCTGGTCACGTTCATGATCAATCACTTCGATCTCTTCGGACTGCGCCAGGTGTGGCTGTATCTGCGCGGCGTGGAATACACTCCGCCCGGATTCCGCATTCCGGCGCTGTACAAGGTGATCCGGCATCCGCTCTATCTGGGATGGCTGATCGTGTTCTGGAGCGCACCCACCATGACCGCCGCGCATCTTCTCTTCGCGATGGCCACCACGGTGTACATCCTGCTCGCCATCCAGTGGGAAGAGGCTGACCTGATCGACCTCTGCGGCCAGGTCTACCGGCAGTATCGGGAGAACACGCCGATGCTGTTTCCCTGGAAAAGCACTCCGGCGCAGTGGGTCATCGAGTCGCGGGGCGACGACTAGTCGGCTGCGGGTGCGCCGGGTGGGATTCGCCTCCGCGCTGGTACACCCGCACGTAGTCCACTTCCATCTGTTGCGGGAAGACGGTGGACGCATCCGGTGGGCCGGGCCAATCTCCGCCCACCGCAACATTGAGTATCAGATAGAACGGGCGGTCGAAGGCCTTGGGGTCTCCATCCTTCTTCGACCGCCATTTCTTTTGCTTCTGATAAACGTGGCCATCGACCGACCACGTGATCTCCTTGGCGGTCCACTCCAAGCCGAACACATGGAAGTCGCCGCAGAAACTGCCAAGTTTCAGGCGGAACTCGCGGGTCTCGCGCCGGTTGGCCTTGCCCGGCGGCCCGGAGTGGATGGTGCCGTGAACGGCGCCAGGGTCGTGCCCGATGATCTCGGCGATGTCGATCTCCGCGTACGGCTTCTTGGGATCGTCATCCGCCGGCAGCAGCCACAACGCCGGCCACAAGCCCTTGCCGCAGGGCATGTTGGCGCGGATCTCAAAGTAGCCGTGCTTCCAATCGGCTTTGCCCAGCGTGCGCAAGCGCGCTGACGTGTACTGGCGCACGCCTTCCGCGCCGGTGTACTCCTCTCGCAGCGCGCGCAGCACCAGCTTGCCGTCGGTGAGGAACGCGTTCTCCGGACGCGCGGTGTAGTACTGCAGCTCGTTGTTGCCGCCGCCGATGCCGTTCACTTCAAACACCCAGCGGGCGGCGTCGATCTCCGGGCCGTCGAACTCATCAGCCCAATCGAGGGTGTAGCCGCGCGGCGGGCCCACCGGTCCCATGCCGTGCAAGGAGGCACCTGACACGAGGAGGCTGAGGGCAAGAATGACAGGTCGCTTGAGCATGCAAAGTTTCACAAAAGCTCAAACATCATACCGGACGATCCGTCATAGCTTGCTGCCGGATACTCGCTGAAGTCGGCGATCAAAATGGAAGACGAACATCAGGAGTCCTGCATTGATGAGGAACAAGACGAATGACCCAACGGCAAGCGGGATCAGCGATCTGTTGTCAGCGCCCAACAGCGCATCCATCGCAGCGGTCACCAGCCAAAGCTGGATGACGACAACGGTCCCGACGAGGATAAGGATGGCGGTGTAAAGTGTCGTGCCTTGCCGGGTGCTCTCCATCTCAGACCTCCATGCCGGCCGCGAAGATCACATCGCCGTCCTGCTGCAAAGCCACCCGGGGCAATCGTCGGGTCGGCGGACCGGCGGTTGGATCACCGGTCTGGATATTGAAAAACCCCTGATGGCATGGGCAGTACAAAGTGTCCTGCTCAGGCCGATGGATGACGGCACAGGAAAGATGCGTGCAGACCTGCGAATACGCGACAAACCCGCCCTCACGGGTATGGACCAGGATGCAAGGGTCCTCGTCCGTGGGATAACGGAAAAGGACGGAACTGTTCAAAGGGACCGCCGATGCCAGCGCCACGGAGCGCCGCGAGGTCTTTCCCGGGTGCGTGAAGCGGCCCACGGCCGCCAGCACTCCGTTCGCCAGCACCAGGAACGCGGAGCCCAGCGTCAGGAACTTCACCATCTCCCGGCGGGTGACGTATTGGTCCTTCTCCCATTCGATGGGAAAATCATCGCGCCACTGGGCCGGCTTCTTCTTGCACTCCTTGCATTCTTGCGCGCACATTGGCTCAATCCTCCAGAAGCGCCGCGACGTCATTGCGGTCTTCCTGTATTCGAGACGGTCCCTGGATCTGCACCAGATCGATCTGGAACCGGACTGTCTCCTCCGGGACCCAGAGGTAGACCTTGGTCCTGACGTTTTCCTGTCCGAACGTCCAGTCCTGGATCGCATGGCCCTGGCGCGATCTCTGCATCTCTTCGAGGGTGGTGAACGCCAGCGCCTGCGAAGGACACACCGTGGCGCACATGGGCTTCTTGCCCACACTGGTGCGGTCGTAACACATGTCACACTTCATCATCTGGTCGATCTCGGCGTAATACTTGGGCACTCCGAACGGGCAGGACAACACGCAATTGGAACACCCGATACAGCGCGGTTTGAGCGAGCTTTGCACCACGCCATCCGGAGTTTTTTTGATGGCATCCGCGGGACAGACTTGCGCGCAGATGGGGTCTTCACAATGCATGCAGATCTGCGGAGCGGTCTGCACGCTGTCCTGGCGCTGGATGGTCTCCAGATGGATCATTGAGCGCCCGCGGTGCGTGTCACATTCCTCGCAGGCCTGCACGCACGCCTGGCAGCCGATGCACCGGGAATAGTCGAGGAAGAACCCCAGTCCGTTCACTCGACCCCTCCTGCCGCGGGAGAGAGCATGGCCAGGGCGTCGACGGGTCGCGCGGTTTTCATCACCCGCACCGCGCAGATCTTGTACTCCGGGATCTTTGAGATCGGATCCAGCGCCCCGATGGTGCAACGATTGGCGGCACGGTCCGACGGCCAGTGGTAGGGGATGAATACCGTGTCCGGCCGTATGGTCTTGACCACCCGCGCTTTCACTGTGACCGCGCCCCGTCGGCTCTCGACTTTGACAAAGTCCCCCTCGGCCACCCCCAGGGTCCCCGCCAGTCTTGGATGGATCTCACAGAACGGCTCCGGCTCTTGTTTCATCAAGCCCGCGATGCGCCGGGTCTGATTGCCGGAGAGAAAGTGCGAGACCACGCGTCCGGTGGTCAGCACGATGGGGTACTCCGCGTCCGGTTCCTCCGCCGCGGGCCTCCACTCGATCGGATGAAAATGCGCCTTGCCATCGGCATGGAAAAACCTGCCGTTCTGGTAAAGCCGCGGGGTGCCCGGATGGTCGGGCGCGGGACACGGCCAACTGACGCCATACTCGCGGTCGATCCTTTCCCAGGTGATGCCGAAATAGTCCGCGACCCCTCCTTGCGACGCTCGGCGCAACTCGTCAAAGATCTCGCGCGGTGAGCGGTATTCGAATTTGTCGCTGCCCAACCGACGGGCCAGGTCACAGATGATCTGCCAATCCACGCGAGCATTTCCGGGCGGGTCCACCGCCTTTTTGTGGTGGATCACGCGGCCTTCCACATTCGTGGTGGTGCCCTCGTCTTCTTCCATCAGGGACCCGGGCAGGACGATGTCGGCGTGGCGCGCGCTTTCCGAGAGGAAGAAGTCCACCACCGCATAGAACTCCAGCTTTTCCAGCGCGGCGCGGACATAGGCGCTGTCCGGCAACGAGATCATCGGGTTGCAGCAGATGGAGAGCAACCCTTTGATCTTCCCTTCGTGGATGGCATGGATGATCTCGTAGTTTGACAGCCCTTTGCGGGGGATCGACGGCTCCTCCACGCCCCACACGCGGGCGATATGGGCGCGATGCTCCGGGTTCTCGATGTCACGCGCTCCCGGTAATTGGTCTGCCTTCTGGCCTTGCTCGCGGCCGCCCTGTCCGTTCCCCTGCCCGGTGATCATGGCGTAGCCGCAGCCGGCGCGGCCGATCCGTCCCGTGGCCAGCACCAGTTGGATCGCCGCCATGCAGTTGTCCACTCCTTTGGAGTGGTGCTCGATCCCGCGCGCGTGCAGCAAGAAACTGGTCGCGGCCGGGCCCCACATCTCCGCCGCTTTGATGATCATCTCCGCCGGGACTCCGGCGATCTTGGCGGCAAACTCCGGCGTGTAGCGGCGGACGGTCTCTTCTACCTTCTCCCAACCCGTCGTATGACCGGAAATGAACGCACGGTCGATCCATCCCCGCTCGATCATCACCTGCAACATGCCGTTGAAGATCCCGATGTCCCCGCCGGAACGCACCGGGATATAGAGGTCCGCGGTGCGGCCCACCGGGGTCATGCGCGGATCCAGCACGATGATCTTTGCGCCGCGCTCGCGTGCTTCCCACAGATAGTGCGTCGTGATCGGCGCACATTCGGCAACGTTGGCGCCCGCCACCAGGATCACCTTGGCGTGGAGGATGTCCTCCCAGGGATTGGCGGCCCGGTCCACGCCGAAGATCTTCTTCGAGGCCGCCGCCGCGCTGACCATGCACAAACGGCCGTTGTAGTCGATATTCGCGCTCCGCACCGCCACGCGCGCGAACTTTCCCATCAGATACGCTTTTTCGTTGGTCAGGGACGCGCCGCTCAGCATCGCGAATGCGTCCGGCCCATACTGCTGCTGGATACGCCGGATCTCGCTCGCAGTCCGGTCCAGTGCGTTGTCCCAGGTAGTGGGCACAAACCCCTCGCCATCCACCCGTTCCAACGGGTCCATCAGACGGTCCGGATGCGCTCCCTGCAAATAGCGCTTCACGCCTTTGGGACACAACTTGCCCCGATTGAAGGGAAAATCCTCCCACGGCTCGAATCCGATGACTTGGTTGTCTTTCACCTTCAGCTGGATCCCGCATTGCTGGCCGCAGAAACAGCAGTGCGTCTTCACCACGCGGTCCGGCTCGCCGGCCGTGGTCCAGCCGCCGGGAGGCTCCGTGTTCAGGTGCGGCCCGAAGCGGTCGACCAATGCAGGGATGGGAATGGGGATCTTGGCCATGAGTCAGCGTGTGCTCCCGGGCCGGCGCGTATCGCGCCAGGCCATGTCTTGCGCCAATGCCAGCGTTTGGCGGCGGCAGGATGGGCAAACATCCTGATAGTGCCCGCTGCCTTCCAGCTCGTACTCCACGCCGATCTGCCGCTGCACGGACTTCAGATCTTCCACGTGCATCGCTGTGGCAAAAGCTTTTTTGCAACGGTGGCAGACCGCCGGTGGACCTTGCTGTCCCGCCTGCTTGTAGAAGGCCACGCCCAATTGCGCCGGGCGCTGGAAGATATGGAAAAATTTTCCGAACGGCAGATACAGCAAAGTGAAGATCACCGTCACCGCATGCAACTGGGACAGGAATCCATAATGCAGGCCGCGGAACCAGTGGGCGGAAGCGGTAAGGAACAGACCGGTGATGCAAACCGCGAACAACAACAGCAAGGGCAGCAGATCGTTGGCGAACTGTTGCACCGCGAGCGCGCCTCGGTCGCGGGCCCGGCGCCGGAAGGCGAGGAACACACCGGCCAGGACCATCACGGCGGCGACGTCCAGCACGTTGAAGATCAATGGCGCGATCGGGCTGTCCAGGCGAAAACTGAATACAGGGACGCCGCCGGCGAATGCGCGGTAGACATCCTGGGACCCCGGCGCGCTCTCGAATCGCACCCAGCCGAACGAGAGCGGGAACGTCACCATCGCCGCCAGGATGCATCCCCACGCGATCAGCCAGTGTGCCGCCCAGCGCGAGTGCGAGCGCCGGTCAATGAACCGTTGCTCGACAAAGCTCTGGAAGAAAAGCCGCACAAACATCATCAGGTTTCCGGCGAGCTTCGAAGGCCGCAAGAAGATCTGCCACCCCCGGAACCAATAGAGCCGTGTGGGTGGGCGCCGTAACCACATGGCATAGCGGTACGCCAGACCGAAGGCGCAGAACACCGACGCTCCGGCATACGAAACCAACGCCGGGTCGAAGTCCCGCAATCGGCGGCTTCCGAAATAGATCCCCGCCGACAACATGACCGCCACCACCAGGCCCCAAAAAGTGGCGTGGAGCGTGTCTTCGTTAAGGACCCCTGTTTTTTCCTTACCCGGCATTCTTGCCTCGCATTGACTCAAGCCGTGGCGGAGCGGGCTGCGACCGCCGGTCGTGAACTGGCACGCAGCAACACCAGACACAATATCGCGAATGCGCCCAGCAGGGCGAACCCCAATGTGAACGTCCCGGTCTGGGACTTCACCAGGCCGAGAACGAGCGGCGGAAAGAACCCTCCCAACCCTCCGGCCGCGCCGACGACACCGGTGACCGCCCCGACGCTCTGCGGGAAATATTCCGGGACAAGTTTGAAAACCGCGCCGTTGCCCAGGCCGATCGCCGCCGCCATGCCCAATGCGCCGATCGTGAATGTGACCATGGTCGGGAACGAAAGCAACACGGCCATCACGGCGGTGGCAGGGAACACGAAACGCAGAATGGTCTTCCCACCATAACGGTCCGAGAGCCATCCTCCGACGGGGCGCATGGCCGTGGCCAGCAGCACGAATCCCGCGGTGCGGAAACCGGCATCCTGCGGCGTGAGCCGGAAGATCTCGGTGAGGAACGTCGGCAGATAGATACTCATGGCCACGAATCCGCCGAAGGTCAGGAAATAGTAGCTGCTCAACAACCAACTCCGCGGATCTTGCAAGGGCGCGAGGATGGCTTTCATCGGTTTGGCCGGCCCGCGACTCGGCGCATTACGGGCGAAAAACAGAAAGACGATGAGCCACAGGCCGAGCAACGAGCCGAACGTCCAGAACCCCCATCGGAAACCCGCCGCCGTTGCGATCACAGGCGCGCCGAAGGCGGCCAACGACTGGCCGACATTGCCCGCGCCATAGATACCCAGCGCGGTCCCCTGTTTGTCCGGTGGGAACCATCCGCTCACAAATCCCGTGCCGACCGAAAAACTGGCCAGCGCGGTTCCTAACAGGAATCCAGTGGCCAGCAGGCCTTCATAGGTGTTGACTCCGCCCATCATGAAAGCCGGGATGATGGAAGCCAGCATGACCGAAGAAAAGACGATGCGGCCGCCGAAACGGTCCGTGAGGACCCCCAGCGGGATGCGCCCCAGGCTGCCGAGCAGTACCGGCACGGCCAGGGCGATGCTGACTTGCACCGGGGTCAGGTCCAGCTGCTTGCGCAGGATCGGCATCATGGCTGAGACCGAGCCGAAGACGGCAAAACAGAAGGCGAATGCGCCCGTCGCCAGCGCGAGTTGCAACCCCCGTTGGGGCGCGAGTTCCGCTTGGTTCTGTGAGGTTGCTGTCATACAAGGTCGCCATCCTCGTGGGGATGAATCAGTCTAGCGTCCGGCCGGTGCGGATCTCTGTGATTTTGGTCACAGTGGGGCACACGTGATCAGCGGGGCTAGCGGGAGGAAGGGACCGGCGCTTTATCCCGGTTGGACTTGGCCCGCGGGCGGCGGGGCAGCGGCGCGAGTTCCACGCGGTTGCGACCGTTGTTCTTGGCGCGATAGAGCGCCTTGTCGGCGGCGGCGATCACGTCATGCACGTCATGGACCTCCGGCGGCGATTCGGCCAGCCCGATGCTCACCGTCACCGAAGTCCGCACCGGAGCGGGCTGGCGGCGACGCGTCTCCGTGCCGCGGCGCTCCTCACGGGCGCGTGCGCTGCGCTCCGGGCCGCGCACGATGAACGTCTCCTGTTCGATGCGTACCCGCACCTCTTCGGCGAACTCGCCGGATTCGGCCGTGTCACGCTCGGGAAAGACCAGCGCGAACTCTTCCCCGCCCACGCGGTACGCCTTGCCGTAGCGCACATAGGAGAGTTGCGCGGCCACTTTGCGCAGCACCTGGTCACCGGTGTCGTGACCGAATGTGTCGTTGAAGCGCTTGAAGTGGTCCACGTCCACCACGGCGATGCTGTACATCTCGCCCAGCGCGGCCAGCGCTTCATTGAAGGCGCGACGCCCGGGCAGCCCGGTCAGCTCGTCGTGATAGGCGATCCAGTAGGAGCGCTCGACCACGGCGATCGCAATGGCCATTCCGGCGAGGGCGATATAGGCCTCCGCCGCCTGCGGATGCCGCAATCCCGGGAACTGCGCCAACAACGCCCAGACCATGCCCGCGCCCACGGCGTCGGGGCCGAAGCCGTAGCGCGTGAGCAGCAGCACGGCCAGGAAGCCCATCATCATCTCCAGGAAGCCGACGCCGGCGAACGGGAGCGCGAAGTGCTTGCCGGCGATGTCCGCCAAGAGCGCGGGATTCCACTGCGCCACACCAAGGAATATGGCCCATTGGACGCTGAGCAACCCGGTCCACCACGCCACCGCCTGCCAGTCGAAGAAGTTGTCTTCGACGAGAAGGATGAGCGCCAGGTCAAACCCCAGCAACAGCGCCGCACAGGAGCGCGCGGCGGGATCCTCCGTCCCGAAGTGGACCACCACAGCCTGCGCCGCCAGCGACGCCGATGCCAGAAACGCGCGCAGCGAGTGCAGCCGCACCGCAAGCAGCGCCGAGACCGCCAGCACCGCGACGCAAAGCACGCTGATGCCCTGCTGAAAGCGCTCCACGGGCAGAAAGTATAGGACGCCGGCCATGCCCAGCAGGATCAGGGACCCGTTGGGAAAGATCAGCGGACGCAAAGCGGAATGAGAGCGCAGACGCACCTTCCCGCCAGCTTACGCCAGCGCTCAGGGGGACCGTGAGTAACTCAACAGGTGCGGGCGGAGCGAAAGTACGGTCTGCGAATTTTTTTCCAGTTCCCGTAAATATTGGATTCGATTAGGTTTATCGAAAAATTCCCGGTAAATATTGGATCCTAAAGGACTTGGAGGTAAATATTGGAAAACAAATGACTTAGCGGACTGGAATCGGTCGGACATTGTGTTTACCTAATGCTATTGTTATTGAGATGCACAATGTCTCATGGAGGAAGCTTTAATGTCAATGTTATTTTGCATAATATGTCTTAAAGATATTGATGGGCGGTATTGAATTGGAAGAGGTTTGACTTAGGATCCTCACCTTTCGCGGCGTGAAATGTAGGGCCACCCGTCTGTGCGTAATTGAATGGGCTAACCCTTAACTCCTCCTCCCATCATGCGAATCATGAATTCATGGAAGAGTGGCACCGTGAATGCTGTATCACCGTGGGCGGGACTATAAATCATCCCCTTCTTGATTAACCCGGAACGAAGTGGCGCCACGGACTGAACTTTGACCTTTAGTCGTTCGGCAATATCCCCAGATCTCTGTGCGCCGCCACCGAGCATTGCCAGGGCATGAAGATATTCTTTTTCCCGCGGAGTCAGCCGGTCAAAACGGACACGGAAAAAACTCTGGTCCAGTTTATTAATTGCTCCGGTCGTTGCTGATTGAACGACGAGATTGGTAATAGGGGACGAAGTTGCTACGTTCCATGCTTCGT
>JACPNP010000029.1 GCA_016185365.1 Terriglobales bacterium | reverse complement strand
TCATCGCCGGCGGTACCTTTGAACCGACCGTGGTCGAGCTATCGAGGTGCGAATAGATCGTGACCAGCTCATCATAGTCATGGCTGTTAGGATGCTGGTTCGAAGCCGGGTTATTGGTGTAATCCATGCAGGTGTTGAGATTTGGATTGTCAAAAGTCGCATCCTGATGGTCGAGTCCGAGCGCGTGGCCGACCTCCTGACAGGACACCAGGTTCCTCCACGCCGTGGTGTTGTACGTCGGTGTGCTGAAATAGGTGTCATTCAGCCTTACGGTGCCCTGGGTGATGTGAAGGCCGTTCGCCCAGATCTGGGCAATCCCCAGCCAGCCGTTATTCCCATACTTTGAGTTACAGACTTCGACCCGGCCGCTCGTCGCCCGGCAATTCTTGGGATTGGCCAGGCCGGCCACGATATTGGTATTGAGCACGATCGACTGTGACCAATCGCTCGACGTGGTGACTAGGACGGGATCCCAGGCCCCGGAAACGTTGTCGCCGAGCTTCAAGTTGAATGGATTTGCGGTGCGGGCCCAGTGATAGCCTCCCCAGGAATGGTTGGCCAAAGTGATGACGGGAAATATTGATAACGCCACGATCGTGATGACCGCAATCATCGCGCGCCGGCGCGAAACGATGGACATGGACTTCTCCTCCGAATTATTTGGTTTGTTCTACACCAGACCGGGGAAGCTGGAGTGGAATCGCAGCGGCCAGATCGACGCACTGCTATGGCCCAAAATCCTAACAACTGCCAGAGAAGATAGCGCGAATGGGACGAAGAGTCAAAGATTATTCGCGGTAACCGCGCGAAGTGACTTAGGGGTGATGGTGAGGGTGACCGGAGTCATTCCGAAATGGTCTCCATCGGCGAAAACCGGCATGGGTTCAGCGGTTTGGATAATGAGGGATTGCGAACGAAAGATAGACAATGCGTCGAGGCCGACGTGCTTGCCGCTGAGGATCTTGGGAAAGTGCCGGACCAGGGTGCGGCGGGGCACGGGGTGGCAGTAGGTGACGTCAAGAAAGCCGTCGTCGATCGAAGCTTGGGGCGCGATCTTGAGTCCGCCGCCGAAGGTGGGCGTGTTGGAGACGGCGACGAACCAGCCGCGCTCGTCGAAACTGCGGCGGGCATCTTCGGCGATGACCTTGATGCGCCGCGGCTGATAGAACGCGATGGCGAGCGCGCCGCCGAGGAAATACCCTTTGCGTTCCTTGAGCCAGTCAGGCAGGCGGTTGGTGCGCTCGGCGCCATCGGCGTCGAGCCCGACGTTGAGACAGCATGAAAAGTAACGGGTCACGGTGCCGCCGTCGTCGGTGCGCCGCAGGGCTTGGCCGAGGTCGGCAGCGCGAATGTTGTTGCCGCCGGCGGAAAAGGCCTGCCAGGCGTGGAGTGCGTCGTCTGCCGTGAAGAGACCATTGGCCATGGCGAAATCGTTGCCACTGCCGGTGGGGACCATGAGAACGGCGACGCGGGTCTCGACCAGGAGCGACAGATAACGATTCAGAGTGCCATCCCCGCCGAAGAGCAGCAGCGCTTCCGGTTTTCCGGTGCGAAGTTCTTCCGCTACGGCGGAGAGCTCAGGCGAATAAAGTATGCGGAGGTCGTGGCTGCGCGATTTGGCGTCATCGAGAAATGATTGGACGGCGGCGGGGTCGGAACGCGGACCGGTGATGGCGAGGGCGCGCATGGGGCGCGAGAAGTGTATCGCAGGGGAGTTACAAATTGATGGATGGCACAGCCGCCCTCGGCTGCGCCCGACTCAAGCATCGTTCCAGAGCCAGCGATAGTCAGCGGCAAGTTTTACAAGTCCGGCACGGACGGGATTGAAAAAAATGTAGAGTTCGAGGTCCGAGAACTCACCGGAGCTCCTGACAACATGATCAAAGGACTCATCCTGCCAGACCGGGCCACGCCGGGCCAGTGCGTGGTTGATGCTGTGGGCGGATGCGCCCTTGATCCCGTTCATGATTGTTGCCAGAGGATAGGAAATACCTGCTGGATCCCGGAGCGGGGTAAAGAGTAGATGAACATGATTCGGCATGACTACGAAGATGTGCATGTGGATGCGTGTACCGTGATCGTGAAGGCAATGCTGGAAGACCAGATCCCGGTTTTTCTCGGAGAGCTGAAATGTCCCGTAACAGTGAAAGGTCACATAGTGAGGAGCATCATCACGCTGGATGTGAGGGAGATTGCGGCGGTAAAAGGACAAGACGAGAGCCCCGAGGTGTAGGTAGCACAGCCGCCCCCGGCTGTGCTAAGCAGTGAAGGTAGCCCGGAACGGAGCTTCAGGACCAAAATTCGACCGGCTGTTCCGGATCCAGAACAAGGGTCCGTTTCAAGGCGAGTGCGGCACAGCCGAGGGCGGCTGTGCCACCTGGCATTGGTGTTGAATCAGCACAGCCGGGGGCGGCTGTGCCACCCGGATCAACTGCACTCTACAGTCGGCGGCAAGATGCCGCCTAGACAGCCGGCGAGACGCCAGCGCTACACAAAGGCTTTCAGCACAGCCGGGGGCGGCTGTGCCACCCAAGGATCATTGCTAATCTCGTGTAATCGCAACTCGGCAGAGCTTTCTGCCAAGTCCAAGTATTAATTCCCCTGGGACTTCCATCAGAAGGCTGGCAACGGTCTTCGGGACTCCGCGGTTGTTTACTTTCACGGCCCCCTCTTTAATCTTTCTATTGGCTTCAGATTTCGATGTTGCCAGGCCCACTTCAAACAGCAGCTTATCGAGTTTTAGCCACCCTAAACTCTTGCCTGGAACAGTTTTTAGAGACTCCAAATCCGGGATTGGAAGGTACTGAATCGGATCAGTAATCTCGGAGGTGACGACCCGAATGAGTTCAATTGAGACTAATCTCAAATCTGTCGGAGTAACACCTTTCTGAAACTGTAATTCCCAATCGTGCGCCGCGTGCTGGGCGGCATCGGCGGAGTGGAAGTCGGCGACGATGCGCGCGGCGAGATCCTTCTTCACTTTCATGGGATGGGCCTCGCCGGAGGCGCACTTCTGCTTGAGCGCGGCGATGTCCTCGATGGAGAGGTCGGTGAGCAGCTCGTAGTACCGCCACATCAGTTCGTCCGAGATGGACATGAGCTTGCCGTACATCTCCTGCGGCGATTCGGTGATGCCGATGGCGTTGCCCAATGACTTCGACATCTTCTGCACGCCGTCCAGGCCCTCGATGAGCGGCGTGGTGAGCACCACCTGAGGCGGCTGGCCGTAGGCGCGCTGCAGTTCGCGTCCCACCAGTAGATTGAATTTCTGATCGGTGCCACCGAGTTCGACGTCCGCCTCCAACGCCACGGAGTCATAGCCCTGCGCCAACGGATAAAGCAGCTCGTGGATGGCGATGGGCTTCTCTTCGTGGAAGCGCTTGTGAAAATCCTCGCGTTCGAGCATCTGGGAAACGGTGTATTTGGCGGCGAGGCGGATGAAATCGTCGGCTGTGAACTTGGAGAACCAGCGGCGATTGAAATCCACCACGGTCTTCTTCGGGTCGAGGATCTTGAACACCTGCGACTTATACGTTTCGGCGTTGCGGTCGATCTCCGCCTGCGTGAGCGGCGGGCGCGTGGCGGCGCGGCCGGTGGGGTCGCCGATCATGCCGGTGAAGTCGCCGATCAGGAAGATGACGGTATGGCCGAGGTCCTGAAAGTGCTTGAGCTTGCGCAGCAGGACGGTGTGGCCCAGATGCAGATCAGGAGCGGTGGGGTCGAAGCCGGCCTTGACCTTCAGCGGCTTGCCGGTCTTGAGAGAGTGCTCGAGCTTTTCGCGGAGCTCGGACTCGCGGATGATCTCCGCGGCGCCTTTCTTGAGGTAAGCAAGCTGCTCGGCGACGGGCTTGAACGGCATGGGCTTGATTATATCCATTCACCACAGAGTCACAGAGACATGGAGAGAATACAAAGTGGGCGAACGGACAAACCGGGCAGCTACATCGGGTAATCGGGCAATTTCAAATTTGGTGATTGAAAGTCAAAAACTAAATCAAAGGCAAATTCAAAGACAAAACATTCAGGCGATTCTAAGTGGCTGTGGAAAAGCGGGGCGGTGCAACGTGGGTTTCGTCCGATACACTGACTGGATGCTGAAGGTGAAATTGTTGCGGGCGGAGGCGAAGGCGCCCACGGTCGCGCATCCGGGCGAGGACCTGGGGTACGACATTTTCGCCGCTGAAACGGTTCACTTTGCCCCGCGCGGCGGCGCGATCGTGCCGACGGGGATCTCCGTGGAAGTTACAGATGACACCGGCCGGCCGATGGGCGCGCTGTTGCGCGACAAATCATCGTTGGCGGCGCGGCGGCTGATCGTGACTGCGGGCGTGATCGACGCGGGCTATCGCGGCGAGGTCCGCGTGGTGATGGAAAACCTGAGCGACCAGTCGCAAGAGATCCATGCGGGCGACAAGATCGCCAACCTGATCCCGTATCCGGTGATGACTGGAGCCGTGGAAGTCAGCGAAGATCTGGCGGAGTCGAGCCGGGGCGCGGGCGGGTTCGGGTCGAGCGGGAGACGGTAGGTTCCCATCCGCTGTGTCGCCCGCTAAAGCGGGCTTGGGGTTTCTACAAGGGACGTAACAGTGCCATGAATGGCCGTTCTCCCACAAGGGAATGGCGTTTCGAGTTTCGCGTTTCAAATAGGAGCCCTTGCTTCCGTTCTCGAAGCGACACTCGGCGGTTCGTGCTGAACAAAGGGGTCCCTCGACGCGGCACTTGGCGGTTCGTGCTGAACAAAGGGATTCCTCTTTTCGCTCGCTACGCTCGCTCACCCCGGCCTAAAGGCCGGGGCTACCTTCGCTCGGAATGACAAACGTTGGAACTGAAAGCTGGCAGCTGGGAGCTGGAAGCTGGCAGCAGGTGTTTAGGTGTCAGTGGGCACGTCATCCCACTCTTCCGCATACCCACAGAGCCAATTGAGGATGTAATGGCGTTCGAGGGCGATGGAAGTCGCCATCCAGAGCTGGTCCTCGTTCAATTCACGGTACGGCTTCTGGAATGCGGGGAAGTCGTGGTCGATGGGGGTGAAGAGGTGGTCGCGTTCTCCGGCATCGGCGGAGCGGCGTACGATCTCCTGCAACTGGCCCACGGTGACGCCGTATTTTTTCGGCGACCGGGCCACCTGACTGGTGCGCGCCCGCCAATGCCAAAGTTCCGCGAGGTCGCGCGTGGCCCGGATCTCGTCCTCCTCGCGCAGGATGGCGACGGAGAAAAACGTTTCCACATCGCGGAACCAGGGCAGCATGGGATGGATGTCCTCGGGCGGGAAGTTCTCGTCGAAGGGCGGGCAAGCGGGAAGGTCGCCGAGTGTCCACAGCAGAATGCCCGCCGACTCCAGGCGCCACAGACCATTCAAGATCTGCTGCCGTGACCAGAGGCCCATCGGCGTCTGCAACAATTCCACTTCGCGCGGCGAGAGCAGGCCCCAAAGTTTGCGCGCGTCGAGCCACCCGCGCAGGTCGTTCTCATCCTCCAGCGCCTGCTGGCAGGCTTCTTCGTCGATCTTCTCGTCATCTTCCGGCTGAAAGGTGCGCTCGATATCCGTGCGGCGCAGGATAGCGGTGAGCGCACAAAGGCGTTCGGCGGCCTGGCGAGGTGTGACCAGCGCGCTCATGGGGTGATTCTAACCGTTCTTCCTTCGATGCGGGTCCTACCTTCCACGACCAGGGCAATGGCCTCCGGGTAGGCGATGTGTTCCTGCTCGAGGATGCGGGCGGCGAGTGATTCCTCCGTATCACCGGGGAGGACCGGGAGCGCGCGCTGCAGAATGATGGGACCGTGATCGAGTTTCTCGTCCACAAAGTGCACGGTACACCCGGCGATCTTCGCGCCGTATTCCAGCGCCTGTTTCTGCGCGTGCAATCCGGGGAACGCGGGCAGCAGCGAGGGATGAATGTTGAGGATGCGCTGGGAATACGCGCGGATGAATGACGGCGAAAGCAGACGTAAATATCCGGCAAGACATACCAGGTCCACCTTCGCGGACTGCAAGGCCGCGATGATCTCGGCGTCATGCTCTTCGCGGGAGCGGGCCCGGGCGGGGATGACCTGCGCGTTCAATCCGCGATCGCGCGCGGCCGCGATCCCCGGAGAGCCGGCGAGGTTCGAGATCACGATGGCGATCTCCGCGCGCAGGCGGCCGGCAGAGATGGCATCCGCAATGGCGAGGAAATTCGAACCGCGACCCGAGAGCAGGATGCCAAGACGCTGCATGTTCTTATTTCACCACGGAAGCGCGGCGCAACAAGAGAAAACTTGACGAATGAAACCTGAGCACGTCATTCGCGCATGCCGAACAGGTTCACGCGCGGGAGTCTAGCCAGGCGCTGGGGTGTATGCAGAGCGGAGTCATAGGGGATGGGGCGCTCGGAGGGGTCGAGTTGCACCTCGAGGCGAAAATCTTTCGGGATCTCCGCAAAGATCGCGGTGATCTCTTCGACCGGCCGGTCGAACATGATGCAGTGGACCTCGATGTCAAGCCGCTTCAAGGGGCCGCGCAAAAGTTTACGGGCGCCGCGCAGGACGGACAATTCGAAGGACTCGACATCCACAAAAAGCACGTCGGCTTTGTCCCATGCGTCATCCAGGGCGACGGCCGGCACTTCGAGGCCGTCCGCCGCGATGTATCCGTTGGACGCGTCCTTAAAATGCACCGTGCCGGATCTGTCCGTCACAGCGGCGGCGCGGACCTCCATGTTCTTGTGCCCGCCCAAGTCCACGTTCCGGCGCAGGATCTCCGCGTTGGCCGGCAACCCCTCATAACAAATGACCCGGCCGGCCTCCCCGACCCAGCGGGAGAGGAACAACGAAAACATCCCGTGATGTGCGCCACACACCAGCACGACGTCACCCGGGCGGACGTGCTCCTTGAGCCAATCCATCTCCGGGTTCTCGCGAAAGGCTGTGAACCAATCTTCACCGACGGGATCCCCCAAAACATAAGGGAAGGTCTCGCCGTAAAGCGTCTTCCGGATCACATAGGGCTTGAATCCTTCCCCGGACCTGGTCTGAAGACGGCGGCGGGTCTTCCGCAAAAAACTTATCGGGCCCTCATTCATCAGCGTGAACAGGGCGCGCGAGACGATATTGCGCATACTGTCCGCAGTATAAGTTGCGTGCGCGGATGAGTCCACACAGCGGAGTGCGCGGGAGCCCGAATGAATCAAAGGAGGGCACAGAGGTACGATCGGTGAAGGTTTGACGGGTGGGAATGCAGTGGATAGATTGAGTAGGCCAGCCATGACAGCGTCAGCGTCCACGCAACAACCCAGGAAAACAGAAAGCCGCCGCTCCAACTGCTTCGACTTTTTGCGATTTCTGGCGGCGTTCGCGGTTGTGGTCCAGCACGGGACCTATCACTTCGACCTGAAGCTCCTGTGGCTGGAGCCGAACGGGCGGTGGTGGTTCTATGACGGTGTGCCCCTGTTTTTCATCCTCAGCGGGATGCTGGTCTATCGCTCGGCGGAGAAGTGCATTCTGGGCGGGCATCCGGTGCGGGACTATTTCACCAATCGATTCCTGCGCATCGCGCCGGCGATCTACACGTACCTGGTCGTGACTGTGATCGTGCTGCTCGCGCTCGGAGCCATGTCCTGGCGGTCGATGTTCACGCTGCAGTTCGCGGGCTGGTCGTTAGCCACGATCCTCCTGGCCCCGATCTACAACCCGCCTATGTTCCGGCCGATCGGACTGGGCGCGATCAACGGCAGTCTGTGGACCATCCCGGTGGAGATCGGGTTTTATGCGATGGTCCCGATATTCGTTTGGGCGGCGCGGCGGTCCGGTTTCGCGCGCACGATGAGCACGATCTGGGGCTTCGCGCTGATCTCCATGACGGTGTTGTGGTGGCTGGGCCTGCAAGGCATGGAGCGCATGCCGTACAAGCTGTTCCACGTCACTTTCCTCGCTCATCTTGGGTACTTCGCGCTGGGGATGTGCTGGAGCAAGCTGTGGGCGCAGACCTATCAGTCCGGCTGGCTGGCCGCGCTCTGCGCCGCACTCTACGTGCTGGTGCGCATCGTATGGCTCGGACCCAAAGAGTTGAGCAATCCCCTGGAGACGCTGGCTTGGGCGATCCCGCTCAGCTATGCCGCGATCTGGTTCGCGTATCACGGGCCAAGGCTACTGGGACGTTGGACGGAAAAAGTCGGTGACCTGAGCTTCGGCGTCTACATCTGGCACGGCGTGGTGCTGAACGTGATGCTCTACCTGGGTGTCAAAGAATCGGCGATCGGACGGAGTTGGATGGCGCACGCGCTCCTGATCGTTGGAACGCTGGCGATGGCCTCAGCTTCGTGGTGGTTTGTGGAAAAGCGCGCGCTACAGTTGAAGCCGTATTCGTCGCGGCCGGACCAGGCGGCGCCGGCGATCAAGCTGAAAGAGGCGGAGGCGGTGGCAGGGTAAGGTCCTATTGCCTCGATTTTTCATTCCTTTTATTTCAATCTTCCCGGAATATTACCGGCACAAAAGGGATTCCTCGACTTCGCGCCGCAACGAGAGCGGCGCTTCGCTCGGAATGACAAGGGTTGGGATCCTTGATGGGTGCACAGCCGAGGGCCCTTCGGCTTCGCTCAGGGCAGGCTACTGTGCCACACGAACTTAAGATTCAGTGCTTAGCTTAGGAGTAGGTGACGCGGCGTTCGCCTTTGACGGTGCGGCCGATGGTGTAGGCTTTTTCGCCGGCGCGGTCGATGAGAGTCATGACCTTCTTGAATTTCTTGAACGGCACCACCAGGACCATGCCGATGCCCATGTTGAAGGTGCGGAGCATCTCTTCCGAAGGCACATCGCCGAGTTTTTGCAGATGGTCAAAGATGGGTTGGACGGGCCAGGAGCCAAGGTCGACCACGGCGCCGACATTCTTGGGCAACACCCGGGGCAGATTCTCCGTGATGCCACCGCCGGTGATGTGGGCCATGGCATTGACGCAATCGGCGTCAAGCAGGCGGCGCACGACCGGCCAATAGCTCTTGTGGGTGCGCAACAATTCGTTGCCGACCTTGTTCTTCAACTCATTCACATACTTGTCCGGCGAGTAGCGCGCGATCTCGAACAAGAGCTTGCGGGCCAGGGAATAGCCGTTGGTGTGCAGGCCATTCGAGGGCAGGCCGATCAAGACGTCGCCGGGCGCGACCTTTTCGCCGGTCAGCAGGCGGTGGCTGTCCACCACGCCGACGATAAAGCCGGCGAGGTCGTATTCGCCCACGGGGTAAAAGCCGGGCATCTCCGCGGTCTCGCCACCGATCAACGCGCAGCCGTTGTGGCGGCAGGCATCGGCGATGCCTTCAATGATCTTTTCGCTGATGGCGGGGTCGAGTGAGCCGGTGGCCAGGTAATCCATGAAGAACAACGGCGTGGCGCCCTGCACGGCAATGTCATTCACGCAATGGTTCACCAGATCGGCGCCCACGGTGTGGTGGGTCTTCATCAGGAACGCGACTTTGAGCTTGGTGCCCACGCCGTCGACGCTGGAGACCAGGACCGGGTCCTTGAATCTTTTCTTGTCGATGGCGAACAGCCCGCCAAAGCCGCCGATCTCGCTGAGCACGCCGCGGTTGTAGGTCTTCTGCGCGAGGTACTTGATGCGTTGTTTGGCTTTGTTGGCGCGGGAGATGTCCACGCCGGCGTCAGCGTAGGTGAAGGAGCGGGAGGTTTGGGTCGCAGTCGCCAAGATGTGGGTTCCGTATGCCAGAGGCTGAGAGCAAAGGGGGAAAGTAAGATTCTAACAGATGGCCCCCGGCGGGGACCGGAACGCGCGCCCGGCGGGACCGCTAACGCAGGGAATCGATGGCAGGTTCTTCCTCGTCGAACACACTCAAGACGTTGAGCAGTCCGCAGATCTTCAACGTCTGCAGGGCGAATTTGGAGGGCTTCACCAGGCGCAGGCCCCCGCCACGTTGCACCGAGGTGGTGTGCGCGCGCACGATAATGCCGATGCCGCTGGAATCGATCATGTTGACCTGGCCGATGTTGAGGACGACCTTGACGTCGCCCCGGGCCACGGCGTCATCGATCTGCTGCTTGAGGTCGTCCACCGGATCGCCGCGGCGCAGGTCGCCGACCATACGGAAGATGGTGATGCCGTCTTGCTGGTGGATATGGATATCCATACGTGCGTGTAAGCCTCGAAGTCTACAGATGTTAGGTTTGACACCTGCATAGGTGTCTGTTAAAGTTCGCGCGCTCACCATACGTGAAGCATTCGAAGATTGCAAGCGTAGAAGTCCAGCGAGAGCAACCCAAGACGCAATCGAGGGCCCCTCCCATGGCCACACAAAGCGCCGAATCCATGCCGCTGCTTGAATTCGCTGCTGCCTTGCTGCGCGAACGCGAGGTCGCACCCCGCGCGCGCCTGATCGTGCAGCAGATGCAGGAAGCGCTGCCGGGATGCGCGGTGGTGTTGTACACGCTGACCGAGAGCGAGCCCCAGGAATGGCGCATGCAAGCCAACGTGGGTGAGATCACGCTGGAATCGGGACCGATCGCAGCCGATGCCGGCACTCTGGGCGCGCTTACGGAGAAGGGTGAAGCGCTGTTGTTCGCTTCTGCCGAAGTCGCCCGTGAAGACTACGCACACCTGAATATCCGCAAGAGTTTCCAGTCGCTGGGCTATCTGCCCGTGATCCGTGACGACAAACTGCTGGGCGCGATCGAGATCGTGAGTTATGACCAACCCTTGACGGAGGAGGAGGTCGCCCCGGCAGCCGAGTTGCTGGACGTGGCCGCCATCGCCCTGGATGCCGCCCTGGCGGTCGAATCCCAGAACCATTCCAACCTGCAGTCCATCGCCCGGCTGACCGAGCTGTACGACATCGAACTGGTGTTCAACGGCACGCTGGAAATGGACGAGCTGATGCCGCTGATCACCAGCAAGATCAAGCAGCTGATGAACGTGCAGGCCGTCAACCTGTGGATGGTGAGTGAAGGCGATCAAGTCCAGCTGATGAGCGCCGGCGGCGCCGACGTGACCGTTGCGGAGGGCGAGAGCCACGGCAAGGGCGCAAATGTCCCGGCGGATGTGGCCGATACCGGCGAACCCGTGCTGCTCGAGGACGCGACCCAGGATGAGCGCATGGTGAAGCGCAACGGGGACGTGGAGGAAGGCGCGATCTTCTCGCTGTTGGCCGTACCGGTGATCGACAAAGACCACTGCGTGGGCGTGCTGGAAGCCATCAACCGGATGGACGGCCAGCCGTTTGACGACGACGACCAGTTCCTGCTCACCACCATCGCAGAAGCCGCGGCGGTGGCCCTGCATAACGCCAACCTGCTGTTCGCGGAACGCAAGGTGGAGATCCTGGAGACCCTGGTGAAGGTGAGTACGGAGATCACCTCCACACTCGACCTGAACCGGGTACTGCTGGCCATCGTGAACGGCACGCAAAGCGTCATTCCCTATGAGCGGGCCGCGATCGCGCTGGAAAAAGGCGCACGCACGGAATTGATGGCGGTTTTGGGCGAGGAAGAGCTGAACAAGGCCGACCCGCAGACCAAGAGGCTGGGCGAGATGCTGGAGTGGGCTTCTCTGGCGGAGCAGGAATTGCACATCCGCATGGTGGATGATGAGATCGATGATCCACGCCCCGAGACCCAGGCCAAATTCAAGGAGTATTTCGAGGCGACCGGACTGCACGCGTTCTATTCCATGCCGTTGGCCGACGACCAGGGCCGGCTCGGCGTGTTCTCGCTTGAAAGCAGCGATCCGGATTTCCTGCTTCCGGTACACAAGGAAGTGCTGAAGGTGCTGGGCGGACAGGCGACCGTGGCCTTGCGCAACGCGGCGCTGTATCGCGAGGTGCCCTTCATCGGGGTGCTGGAGCCGATCCTGCAGAGGAAGCAGCAGTTCATGCGCATGCCGGCGAGCAAGCGCCGGGCGCGGCTCATCCTGTGGGCCGCGGTGGCCGTTTTTCTGGTCCTATGTCCGTGGCCGATGCGGGTGGAAGGCGACGCTTTTGTGGGGCCGGCGCGACAGGCGCGGGTCCAGCCGGAAGTGGAAGGCGTGGTCGCGAGCGTGCTTGTGCGCGAAGGGCAAAAGGTGGACAAGAACGAAGTGCTTGCCCAATTGGAAGACTGGCCCTATCGTTCCGCGCTGGCGGCGGCGACGGCGAAGTACGGTATCGCCGCGAGTGAGATGAACCGGGCGCTGGCGGCGAATGACACTTCGACCGCCGGCTTGAAGCGCGTCGAGGCCGATTACTGGTCCGCGGAAAAAGACCTGGCGCAACAGCGGCTGGAAAAGACCCGGCTGCGGTCTCCGATCGCTGGGGTGGTGGCAACACCTCATGTGGAGAATTTTGTGGGCAAACACCTGGATCCCGGGGAAGCGTTTGCCGACGTCATCGATACGCAACATGCCATCGTGGACGTGAATGTGGATGAAAAAGACGTGCGGCTGGTGCGCGCGGGCAATCCCGGCGCCATCAACCTGGATGGATTCCCGACGCAGATCTTCCGCGGCGAGCTGAACGTGGTGAGCACGCAGGCCAAAGTGGATGGCGAACAGCGGACGTTCGCCGCGCGGGTGATGATCGACGACCCGAACGGCGCTTTGCGCCCGGGGATGCAAGGCAAGGGGAAGATCTCGACAAGTTGGCGGCCCGCGGGCTACGTCCTGTTCCGGCGACCGGCGATGTGGGCGTGGTCCAAGCTTTGGTCATGGGTAGGCTGGTGAGACATGAAACCAATGGGTCATAAATCGACAATCGCTACTTTACTGGCCGCGGCCATGATCAGCGGGTGCAGCAGTGCGCCGGCTCCGGTCGCCAACGCCGCACCCGTGAGCCCGCAACCTGTGGCGGCCGTTGCGCCGGCCAACAGCGATGTATTGGCCACCGCGCCGATCACTGTGGAGAATCAGGTGGAGCTGCTCTCCATGCGGGACGGTGACGTTGCGAGTATCGCCGCGGATCTGGGCACGGCTGTGCAGAAAGGACAGGTGCTGGCGTCCCTGGATGAGCGGCAGCTGGTGGCCGAACGCGATGCGCAAGCGTCCAAAGTGAAAAGCATCGACGCTGATCTGAAGAACTGGGACGCGTTGACCAAAGTGGCGGACGCCGAGCGCGACCGCGCCGAGGCCATGTGGAAGGCCAATCTGATCACCAAGCAAGAACAAGAACGGGCCGCCTATAAGGCCCAGGCCGCGCGTTTTGAGGTGGAACGGCAAAGGGAAGACCTCAATGAAGCCAAGGCCAAGTTGCTGGCCCTGGATGTGGAACTCGGCCGTTCCAAGATCACGGCGCCGTTCGCGGGCATGGTGGCACGCCGGTATGTGACCGTGGGGCAAAGAGTGAACAAAGGCGACAAATTGTTCTGGGTCACGGCGACTGCGCCGTTGCGAATACGGGTGATGCTGCCGGAGCGCTACATCGGACAGATCAAGATGGGGTCGGAGCTCATGGTGGAAGCCGTGAACGGTCCCGGAAAAGAATACAGAGCCAAGATCGTACGCATGAGCCCGGTGGTGGACCCATCGAGCGGGACGTTTGAAGTCGTGGCCGAGATCGCCGGGTCGCCCGCGGCACTGCGGCCGGGTATGACGGCGCAGGTGAAGCCGGCGAAGTAGTTTCCGCACAATCAGGGACAACTGTGCCCCGGTGTCCCACTCGCAATGAACCTTTCTGAAGCCCTCAATGCGGCGTTGCCGGAGTTGCCGACTAAGCAGCTGCGCAAGGGATTTCCGCGGCTGGACCCGGCCATCGTCGGCAAAGAACACGTTGAAGAAGGCAAGGCCGCGATCACCATCCACCGGCCGGGCACCAGCAAAGCCTACGGGTTGACTCCGGAACAATGGCACTTGGCCCAGCTCTTCGACGGCGAGCGTAGTTACGCCGACGTGGCGGAGCTCTATCACCAACAGACCGGCCAGTCGGTGACGGAGGACGAACTCAGGGAATATTGCGAGGCACTGAATTCGATCGACATCTGGTACCGCTCCCCCCAGGAAAAAAATATCGCCCTGAGGGAGAAGTTGACCGAGGAGCGGCGCAAACACAGCAAGAAGAAAAGCAAGTACGGCGACGTGGCCCACATGCAGTTCTCCGCCTGGGACCCGGATGAGTTCATGTCCTGGGCCTACGCTCGGTGCACGTGGGCCTACAATGATCTACGTGTTCGTGGACCGGTGGGGCGAGATCGGCCAGGACACGCTGAAGTATTACACCTTCACGGACAAGAGTTTCGACGATCTGGCGGAGTTCTGGCTGCTGTTCCTGGCCATCGGGTTCTTCCATGAGTCGGCGCACGCCATCACCTGCAAGCACTATGGCGGGGGTGTACACCGGATGGGGTTTCACCTCATTTATCTCACCCCGGCATTTTTCGTAGACGCCACAGAAGTGTGGGTCTATGGCAACCGCTGGCAGCGCATGGTCACGATCATCGCCGGCATCTGGATCGAGCTCATCTTCTGCGCCCTGGCCATGATCGTGTGGTGGGGCAGCGCGCCAGGGACGTGGATCCACGAATTCTCCTACAAGGTGGTCCTGATCACCGGAGTCGCGGTGGTGATCGTGAACCTGAACCCGCTGATCAAGCTGGATGGCTATTACTTTTTCAGCGAAATGTTCGACATCCAGAACATCAAGGAGCGGTCGACCGCGTTCGTCACGGGGATGGTGAAGAAGCACCTGTGGAAGCTGCCGGTGGAGGTCGACTTCGTGCCCCGGCGGCTGCGCTTTTACTTCGTGCCCTATTGCATCCTCTCCGGGTTCTACAGCTACTCGCTGCTGCTCTTTGCGATCTCGATCGTCCACAACATCAATCTGAAATTCTTCGGGGCCTGGGCCTTCGTGCCCACGCTCTATGTGGCGTGGCTGGTGTTCCGGTCGCGGATCACAAACCTGGTGAAATTCATGAAGACCGTCTATCTGGACAAGAAAGAACGTTTTGAAGCATGGCTGCGCACCCCCTGGGCCTACGCCGCCGGCGCCGCGCTCCTGGTGCTGCTCCTCGCGCCGATCTGGCGAGAGACCGCGGAAGCCCGCTTCGTGCTGGAACCCATGGAACGTCAGGTGGTACGGGCTGAAGTGCCGGGCCGCGTCGAGGTCATCCTGGTCAAGGAAGGTCAAGCGGTGGGGCCAGGGCAGACGGTGGCCCAGTTGAGCAATCTCTCCCTTGTATCGGACAAGGTCCGCGGACGCGCGGGCCTGCAGCAGGCCGTGCTGCGGCAGCAACAAGCCCAGGTACAGTATGCCAATCTCGGCGAAGCTGTACACGTGCGCCGGCAGGCAGAAGTGGATCAAGACATCGCGGCGGAGAGGACGGACAAACTCACATTGAAGTCCTCGATCCAGGGCGTAGTGCTCACACCGCGGGTGGAGGACCTGGCTGGAGGCTTTGTGGGAGCGGGCGAGGAGTTGATGGAGATCGGCGACCTCAGACGGATGCGCGCGCGGATCTATGTACCGGAGTACGCGATGCGGGGCTTGCAGATAGGATCGGAGGTGAGCCTGTATGTGGAAGCGGAGTCCCAGGTATTGCGTGGGACGCTGCCGGCCCTGGCCCCGGAGTCAGTCGCGGTGCCGGAAGGACTGATACACAAGGCGGATTACAAGGGTATCCATTCCTCCAGCTTCTATACCGGCGTGATCACCATGGATAATCCCGATCGGCTCTTGAAGGTGGGCATGACGGGTACGGCCAAGATCATGGTGCGGCGGCGCAGTGCGGTGGGACTGGGATGGCAGGTGCTGGCTGATTTTGTAGGAAGAAAGGTCTGGTAAAAACAGAACCGGGTTGCGGCCCCCCACCGCAACCCGGACTGCGACGTTTCCGCGCAGATCTTACAGAACCTTGGACAGCACGCCACCCTTGCTGAGGGCTCCACCCTTCGACAGCGCGCCACCTTTGCTTAGTGCGCCACCTTTGCTCAGTGCGCCACCTTTGGACAGTGCGCCACCCTTGCTCAGGGCTCCACCTTTGGACAGTGCGCCGCCCTTGCTCAGGGCGCCACCCTTGCTCAGGGCGCCACCCTTGCTCAGTGCGCCACCCTTGCTCAGTGCGCCGCCCTTGCTGACTTGAATGCTCTTGCTGGCGAAGATTGCTTTCTTCGTCGCGTTGCGGCTGCTGATCAACGATTTCTTTTCCATGGCTGTCTCCTGTTTCCTTATCCTCGATTGTCTCTTTCTTCCCTCGCGGGTACGGCTTTGTATATTGCAAGGCCCGTGCCAAACCGTGACGAACGGTGATGAAAAAATATGCGGTCTATTTTCAATGACTTATGACCCTGGGCTGTCGGTCCGTGCGATGGGCGCAATCCTTTGCACAGGTCAGAGGGGTAAAAATTAACCATCTTTAGGTCAAATTTTGACCCCAAGACGATTTTTGACCCTCGAAAGGGAGAAGCGAGAGCGGCTCACAAGCCATGCTTGCGGCAGAGGTATTTCATCTTGTGCGGCGGAATGTGTAGGAGCCCGGCCGCGAGGAATTTCCGGCCCTGGGCGCGGCTCAGAGCGGCGTCGACATAAGCGCGCTCGATACGATCCATCTCATCTTCAAAATCGATGCCCTCATCCGGGATCAACAATTCCTGTTGTTTTTCCGTGCTGCGGGACAGCACCTGCTTGGGCAGACTCTTCAAACTGATGACAGGGCCGGTCGTCATCAGCACCAGGCGCTGGACAAGATTTTGCAACTGGCGGACATTGCCCGGCCAGTCATATTCCTCCAGGACTTCCAGCGCATCGGGATCGATGCGCTTCAGCGGGGTCTTATTGGCGTCGCAGTAGACCTGAAGGAAGTGTTCCGCGAGCAATGCGACATCGCCTTCCCGCTCGCGCAACGGAGGAATATGGATCGGGACCACATGGATGCGGTAAAAAAGGTCTTCGCGAAATCGTCCGGCTTCGACCATGGCCTCCAGATCCTCATTGGTGGCGGTCAGCAGGCGGAAATCGATCTTCTTCGAGTTCTTCCCGCCGAGCCGCTGGATGGAATGGTCCTCCAGGACGCGCAGCAGCTTGCTTTGCAAGCCCAGCCCAAGGGTGGCGATCTCATCGAGGAAGAGCGTGCCGGTATGAGCGGATTCGATGTGGCCGGCGCGGGCGGCATGGGCGTCCGTGAAAGCTCCTTTTTCATGGCCGAACAGCTCGGCCTCGATCAGGTGCTCCGGCAAGGCGGCGCAATTGACGCTGATGAAGGGTTTGTCGCGGCGCGGGCTGAGGCTCTGGATGGCGCGCGCCACCAGTTCTTTGCCGGAGCCACTCTCGCCCCGGATGAGGACCGCGCTGTTGCTGTGCGCCACCTGCTGGATGGCTTCATAGAGCAAGCGCATCGGTTCGCTGGCGCCGATCAGGTCGCAGAAGCTGAACCGCCCGGCCACTTCATGGCTGCTTTTCCGCGTGGCCCGCAGTGCCGCGCGCTTTTCCAGTTCCTGATAGAGGTGCACCTGCAATTCGTGGAAATCAAGGGGCGCGGTATGGCATTCGTCGGCGCCCAGCCGAAGAGCGCGATCGTGCAATCCCGGATCGTCATCGCGGGTGATGGCGCTGATGAGCAGGTCGGCGCTGAGCTTGCGGATGGCGGCAATAGCGTCCAGGCCGGAATCGGAGGATTCACCGTCGAACTCCATGTCAAGGACCAGGGCTTCCAGGCCGGTCAGGCGCAACAGGTCAGGGACGTCACCGGGCGAGGGAGAGATGGTGGTATGGAAGACCGGGGCCAGGAACTGTTCGATGCTGGGCAGTGCGGACTCGTCCGCCGTGATCACAGCGATGCGATGCGCTTCCAGCGGCTGGGACTTTGCCAATCGGGCCATGCCACTCTCCCTGATGCGAGAGGGCATTATAGGACAGAAAGTGACTCCCTAAGGGAGAAAAAGTGTACCACCCTTGGGTATGCGGATGGCGCCGGGCTGCGCGACCCCGGAAGCGAAGCAATTCGATTTCCGGGTGGGTGAGTGGCAACTCTCCTGGCCGGCGGCCCGGCAAGGCCAGCGCGACGCGGGCACGAACCGCGTCGTCAAGAAGATGGAGGCGTGCGTGATCGAAGAGGCCTTCGAGGGCGGCAAGGCCAATCCTCTGCGCGGCATGAGCGTTTCCACCTACAACGCCAGGACGAAGAAATGGCAGCAGACCTGGGTGGACAACTACGGGGCCTATCTGGATTTCACCGGCGAATTCAAAGACGGGCAGATGGTCCTGTGGCGTGAGGCCACCAATCCCAAAGGCGAGAAGATCCGGCAGCGCATGGTGTGGAAGAACATCCGGCCGGAGTCACTCGACTGGAGCTGGGAAAGCTCCAAGGACGGGGGAACGACCTGGGCGGTGAACTGGCCGGTGCACTATGAGAGGAAGAAGTAGAGCACGGGTGTTGTGCCAGTGCTGTCGTGAATTGGGTAGGGTGGGCTTCAGTCAAGGCGGCCCGGCGGTTGACGGAAACCAAGGGATTCCTCTTTTCGCTCGCTACGCTCGCTCACCCCGGCCTGAAGGCCGGGGCTACCGCCGCTCGGTATGACAAATGTGCGACGGCAAGATGCCGTCGCCACAGCCGGCGGGACGCCGGCGGTACATGCGGCGGGACGCCAGCGCTACATTCCTAACTCGTTGGCCGTTCGGGCAGCGGTTGAGTGGCCATGAAGTCGTGGACGAACCGGTCGGCGTAGGAATCCAGGAGCGCGGGGATCCGTTTGGCGTCCTTGGAGCGGAGCACAAAGCCGGCATGATGGTGCTTCTTGATCCGGATCGCGATCTCCGGGTCGATGTAGGCGGAGGTGTCAGGCTCGGGCTGCCGGGCGAGCGAGAGGATCACGCCGGAGTAATCATTACGGACCTTGGGCAATGAATACGGTTTCCTGCCGCCGAGCATCTCCATGCGCGCCCACTCCCGCCAAAGGTTCACACCGGTTGCGGCCTCGACCATCTCATTGATATAGGCGCCGCCCACGCGCGCGGCGCATTCCAGGAAAAAGAACTTCCCATCGGCAGCGGACTGTATGAACTCGGCATGGGTCACGCCCCGCACCAGCCCCAGCGCCATGATCAGCGCTTTGTTGATGCGGACCAATTCCTTTGATTCCGCTCCCGCGCGAGGCAGGATACGCGTGGTGAAGATGCCGCCTTCGTGGGCCACGCGCATGGGCGGATGGCCATAGCGGCTCACCGCCTGAAACACGATTTTGCGCTCACTGACCACGGAGTCCACGTGGAAGACCTCGCCGGGAACGAACTTCTCCAACACGAAGAACGATTGCCTGTCTCCCAAGACGTCGAGGAGAGGCCAGATCTCGTCGGGGGCTTTGATCTTCTTGATCCCGATCGCGGAGGCTTCCGAGCGGGGTTTGAGGACCCAAGGCCCGGGAACGCGGGCCATATACTCGCGAATCTCGTCGTGATTGATGACCGCAGTGAATGGCGGCACCAGGATTGCGTGCTCATGGGCTTGCGCGCGCATGGCCAACTTGTCGCGGAAGTAGCGCAGTGTCGTGAGGCCCATGCCGGGGACGCGCAGATGTTCGCGCAGGGCCGCGGCGGTCTCCATATCGAATTCGTCGAGCGCGACGATGCGGTCCAGCTTGCGGGTTCGCGACAGATAGCTGACCGCGTGGATCATGCCGTCGAGAGGCAGATTCTCGGGAAGGAAGAAGATATCGTCGAGCGAGTCGCGCGGCCAACCGGCGTCCTTCAGCTTCTCCACGGTCAGCAGGAACACGGTCCAACCGGAGCGTTTGCACTCCCGCATGAACTCCTGCCCCTTCTCAAAGGAGGTGATGCAGAGGATGGCGGGTGGGCGCTTGTCGGGCATGGGGCGGCCTTGTCTGAATGTAGGGGAGAAAGTATACACAGGCCGGAATGCGGTCTGAAAGTTGCGACGGCAAGATGCCGTTGCCATGCCAGATCAGTTGCCGTAGTGGTGGGCGGGGAACAGGTACTCAAGCACAGAGCCGATGCGCGAAGCCCAGGCCTGCTCGTTGTGCTCGGCGCCTTCCGCCTCACAGAAATGCAGGTCGTCGCCCAGGCGCCAGCCGTGCTCGACCAGCACGTCGCAAAGCAACTCGGCGTCGCCGACGGCGGTGTCGGTCTCGCGGGTGCCGATGTCGAGCCAGATCTTCAGGCGCGGCTTGGGCAGCGTGGCGGACACGATATCGAGGATGGATTTGTTGTTCCACCAGACCGAGGGCGAGAGCACCGCCAACTTGCCGAAGACGTGGGGATAGGTGAAGCCGAGGTAGATCGAGACCAAGCCGCCGAGAGAGGAACCGCCCAGGCCGGTGTTGTGCGGATCGGTATGGGTGCGATAGCGCTGGTCGATGAAGGGCTTGATCTCTTCCACCAGCATGCGGCCATAACGGTCGGCATGACCGCCGCCCATCCTTTCGTCGGCGGTCGGGGTGTACTCCTCGATGCGCTTGTTGCCGGTGTTATAGACGCCCACCATGATGATGGGTTCGACGATATGGGCGGTGATCAGCGCGTCGGCGGTCTCATCGACACGCCAGTCATTGCCGCCGAATGCGGTGGTGGGGTCGAAGAGGTTCTGACCGTCATTGAGATACAGCACCGGGTAATGGCGCGTGGGATGCTCGTCGTAGCCGACGGGAAGATAAACCACGATGTCGCGGTGCTCGGGCAGGAACTTGGAGCGAAAGTTGGAGTGCGTGCGCAGGCGCGGATTGTCGGGGTCATGCGGTACCTGGATACGCGCCATAATCTCCGCCACGCTGGCGTTGGTGAATGACATCCTCTTTGGTTCGGCCCTGGGAACCCTCATCGCGGCTTCCAGAATATCAAACGGCCTTTCCTTTCTTTGAGATATGACGCCGCGAATGTGGAAAAGTTGCAGGGAGCGGCGTGGAACTAAAGTTTGCCGCAGCAGGTCTACATCGGATTTTGGCAAATCAGCACACGGGCTTTACACTAGATATATCCAAATGTCCGCCGCGGGCCGGGGGTATGGGCGCGCGGTCCGGCTGGGCCCTGTCGCAGCCCAATCCTGGCAATCCAAATCCGGCCGCCGCGGGCGGCATGCCACGCATGCAGGAGAGTCTGTGAAGAAGATCGGCATCATTTTCGGCATGGAAACCACGTTTCCGCCCGCCCTGGTCGAGAAGATCAACAGCCTGAACGTGCCGGGGACCACGGCGGAGTTCGTCAAGGTCGGCAAGGTGCGCATGGCGGAGCCGTGTCCCTATGCGGTGATCGTGGACCGCATCTCGCATGACATCCCGTTCTATCGCGCCTACCTGAAGAACGCGGCGCTGACCGGCACG
>JACPNP010000043.1 GCA_016185365.1 Terriglobales bacterium | reverse complement strand
TGCTGCAGCAGGGCGAAGAAGGCGCGGACGAGGCCCGCCGCAGCCGTGTCTTCAGCGCCAAGATCACTCCGATACCGGCGTACGGCACCAAACGCCTGGAGTTCGAATACCACGAGACCGTTCCGGTCGAGGACCTGAGATCATTTTTTGCCATCGCCCTCAAGCCGGACGCTTATCAGAAGCAGCAGGCGGCGCGGCTTTGGATCCACTTCGAGTTGACCTCCGCGCACGGGCTCAAGGATTTCCATCAGGTGGATACACAGTTCCCGCTCAAGATCAGCGAGCGCACGGCGAACAGCGTCAAGGGAGATTTCTATGGCGAGCGCGTGGACCTCGACGAGGATTTTGCCGGCGCCTATCAACTCGACGGCAAGGATGCGGACACCTTGCAGGTGCTCGCGCATCGCGACCCTCGCTCGGCGCAACCGGATGCGGCCGAGAAAGCGCCGGTGCGAAGCGCCAACGAGCCCGGCTTCTTCGAGGCGGAAGCGCTGATCGGACGCGGAAAGAGCACCGGCAAGGACGCCCCCTCCAAGACAGTGGTAGTCCTGCTCGATGTTTCTCTCTCCATGCAATGGGAGAAGCTCGAACAGAACTTCCTCGCCTTGGAGACGGTCCTCCGTGCGCTCAAGCCTAAAGATCGCTTCAACGTGCTCTTGTTCCAGACATCGCTGTCACGCGCCCAGCCCTCGCCAGTGGCTGCGACAGTGCCGAACGTGGAAGCCGCGCTCAAGTTTGTCCGTGCCGGCCGGCTGCGCGGCGGAACGAACCTGCAACTGGCGCTGGAGGAAGGTCTGGCACAGTGCGGGATGCCGGGCAGCGCGGACCCCTACCTGGTCCTGCTGACCGATGGAGGTGCGACCAAAGGCACGATCCACAGTGGCCGCCTGGCGGATTGGTACTCGGCGCGCTGGAAACGATTGCCGGAAACGCAGCGCCCCAAGACTTACATTTACGCCGTCGGCGATGATGCCAACCTCCCGCTGCTCAAAATGTTGGCCCGCAACGACGGCGTGATGGAGAGTGTGCTCTCGACCGAGCCGGCCGATTTCAAGCTTCAAGCGTTCGTTTCAAAGATTGGGCGGAGCCCCATAGGACAGTTGGGGTTCTCTGCCGATCCGGTCTCAAGCGTTGCCATGGTCTACCCCCTGCAAGACTCGACATTTGGCGGCTCCATGTCTGCTTGGGTGGGACAGTACAAAGCGCCAGCCGCCAATGTCAGCTTCACCGTCCATGGCGTGCGCGAGGGCGAACCCCTGGTCATGACGAAGAATGCGCCGCTGCCCGCCGAGTCCTCCGATCATCCGCATCTGCCCCGGCTGTGGGCGCGCGCCCGTGTTGACGCGCTGCTGGAAAAGATCGAGCGTGAGGGAGAGGACCGCGATGCCATCGACGAGATCATTCGCCTTTCCCGCAAATACAAATTCGTGACGCCGTACACCTCGTTTCTGGCCGTGCCCCGGTCCTTGCTGCGTCCGCGCGTGATCCGCCCGGGCGACCCGGTTCTGCGTGTGCGCACGGACGAGGCCATTAACAGCGTCATCGCGCAATTCCCCTTCGGCCTGACAAAAAGATTGCGCTACCTGAAACAGGAAGACATCTGGCAGACCCGGTTCCTCGCGCCCACTGATATGGCGGACGGGACCTACAAGGTCCGGCTTGTCCTGCGGGACCGGATGGGAAACACTTATCGCGAATCCAAGACGTTCGTGATCGCCAGCACTCCGCCCGTGGTCAAGCTGCGGCTCGGAAAGACCCGGTTCCGCCGAGGCGAGGTCATGGAACTTCGCGCCAGCGCGACCAGGAGTACGCGCACTCTGGTAGCGCGCCTCGAAGGCGCGGCGCCCGTCACCATGCGTTGGGATCCGCGCGCCGGCCTCAATACCGGAAAGCTGCTTGTGCCCGATGATCTGCCCCCCGGGAATTACAGGCTCACGGTGATCGCCGAGGACATCGCCCACAATATCGGGACCCAGGAGGTGCGGATTGAGATCCTCCCGTAATGCATTCCTATTCAGGATCTTCTTGTGCGCCTCAGTCGTGTGTATGGGTACGCTGGTTCTGCGCGCATCGCTGCCTCCCTGGATCCAGAACATCGAAGCCCGCACGCTCCTGGAAGAAGCGTTGTTCCGCATGATGGATCTGCCCGGCGGCAAGGTGATGGTCCGGCGCCCGCCGGCCGAAGCTCGCGCCGGCCTTAGCGCGCGCATCCAGGTGGAACCGAAGAACGCGGAGCTCTATGCCATGCGCGCCATGTCCGCCGAAGAGGCGCTCGACTTCGAGAACGCCGAATCCGACTGGAAGATGTATACACTCATCACCGCCGACAAGGCGCAGGGCGGCATGGAGCTGGCAGACTTCTACCACCGGCGCTTACGCCCCGTCGAAGAGGTGAACGCCTTGGGATCGGTCGGGCAGCTTGCGTCCTCACCCGCCGAACAATGGCTGGCGCCATCCGGCCAGAGATCATGGAAGGCATACGAGCGCATCTTCGCGCTGATCTCCGCACATGACCTGGGCCAAGATTTTACCCGGGCGAACTATCAAGCCTGGATAAGGCGTTATCCGCAGGAAGGTCCGGTCTACTCCCGCTACTTCGAATTCCTGCTGAAAGAAAAAGACTACTCTGCGGCCGAGGCGCTGATCGCGCAGTATGAGAAGTCTTTCCCCGACGACGAAGTGTTCCGCGTCCGCGCGAAGGCGCTGCTCGAATACCGCCGCGGGGGCGTCCGCCAGGGACTCGCTGTGTATGAGCGATCATTCCGTCCGCTGTGGCCGCCCGGATTGGTACAGAATTATTTCGATCTGTTGCGCGAGACCCGTTCGCTGCGCGCGTTTCAGGACAGCGCCCGAGCGGCCTTGGCGGCCGATCCCGACGATCTGAAAGCCTTGGCCCGGCTCTTTTACTACTACCAGCAACAGGGTCGTCTCGATGCCGCCCAGCAACTCATCGCGGAATATCGCCTCCATAAAGAAGCGCGCAAGGCCGAGTGGAGCGCGGAGGAGCTATCCACCCTCGCCCAGTGGATGGAAGCAATACATATCTATCCCGAAGCGGCGCGTTATTACTTCGCTTTGTACAACGTTGGCGGGACTCCTTCGCCGGAGGCGCAAGCACAGGCGCTCACCGGCCTTACGGACATACTCCTGACGGCCCCCGAGCAGCCCATCCGCGTGGGTGCCGGGGAGTTGTCCATGTATCAAGATGTGGCCACCATGGATCCCGGCCCCGGATTTCTCAACGGCATCCTCTCCGTCATTCTCAACACCACCACTCCCGCATATCGCTTCAGCGAGCAGGAACGCCGGGCCACTCCCTACTTCCATCGCGCCCGCGCCGCGGAGTTGCTGGCGTTGCTGGATGCAAAATTCCCGAATGCGTCCCGCCGGGCGGAGCTGCACTCCCGATTGATCGAGATGTATGCGGCCTACGGCGAAGACGATGCCGTGGTGCGTGAAGGCAAGGCATTCCTGGGCGCATTTCCGGCAGCCGCGGAACGCACCGCGGTCGCGCTTCGAATGGCGGATGCGTATTCACGCCGGAAGGATTCCACCGAGGAATTCGCCCTCTACGACGCGCTTCTGCGTGAGTTGGCGGCCCGGATGCGGAACATGCCGCTCGGCGAAGGGGATACGCGCGACTTCTACTACCGCTATCGCGCGAAGCCGCCGGCGAATCCCGGGTTCGAGAACATGTTCACCGGGGTTCCCGCGCAGGACAACTTCGATTCCCGCGAGCAGGCGGACAACAATAGCGACGACACATCTGAAGCGCCGCAGCAGGGCGCTTTTTCCGCGCAATCGCAACAAGGCGCCGCCGGATCGCAACAGGGCCCGCGTTCGGCGGAGTACGCCCAAGTGTTGGAGCGGTACCTGAGCCGGTTGGCTTCGGATAAGCAGATCGCGACTGCCGTCGCTGTGCTGCGACGCGAGATCGATCGCAACCCGGATGATCCCGGGCTCTACGAACGGCTGGCGCGCTTCCTCGAGCAGAACCAGCTCTTTGCCGAGCAGGAACAGGTGTATCGCAGCGCCATCGCGCAATTCCCGGACAAGACCTGGTATCACAAGCTGGCCCGCTGGTATCTGCGCCGGAAACGCGAAGCCGATTACGAAGCGCTGAGCAAGGAGATCGTCCGGACATTCAATGGCAGTGACCTGCAGGAGTATGTGGGATCTGTCGTGGCCGGTGGCAGCCTCGCGGAACGGGTGAATGAGTATGCGCAGCGGCGCTTTCCCCATAATCTTACTTTCGTCCGCAATCTCGCATACTCATATAACAACTGTGGGACGCTGAGGTGCTATTCGCCGAAGTGGGTCGAATTGATGCGCCAACATTGGCTCGACGATCCCTTCTTGCGTGATTGGTATTTCCGCTATCTCTCGGAGACCGGCAAGCTGCGGACATCGCTCGCGGCGATCATGCCTCCGGCCAGTACTGACAAAGACTGGGCTGAGTTTGCGAAGCAGAATCCGGCAGCGGCGCAGTTCGTGGCGGAAGGCGAGCTGTGGCAATCGCACTTTGAGGACGGCGCGCCGGCCCTGGGCGCCGTTGCCGACCTCTATCCCGCCGATTGGGACTTGAATGACCGGGCCAGCGCCGTCTATCGCTCCCTTGCCTGGTCCGATGAGCGCAAGACGGACCGCGCTGTCTCGTTCGAGCAGAATCTCGCCCGCTTCATCCCCGGCAGCCGCGAGACCATGGCCCGCATCGGCGATATCTACGCCGATCGTGAGCGATTCGACCAGGCCGAGCCCTACTGGCGCAAGATGGCCGAGGTCGAGCGCGGCAATCCCACTGGCTATCTGCAAGCCGCCACCGTCTATTGGGACTATTTCAAGTTTGACGAAGCTGTGGAGATGATCGGCAAAGCGCGCCGGCAAAGTGGGAATGCGGCTCTGTATGCCTACGAAGCGGGCGCGATCCAGGAAGGCCGGCATGATCTACCCGCCGCGATCTTGGAATACGTGAATGGCGCGCTCGACGGCAATGCGCAGGGCGAATCGCGATTGCTCCAGCTTGCGCGGCGTCCGGCCCTGCGCGATCGTGTGCATTCCCTGACCCGGGAACGCGCTTCCGCCGTGGATGCGCCCACCAGAGCCGTCACACTCTTCCTGCAGGTGTTGGAGACGCAAGAACGAAAAGACGACATCAAGCTGTTTCTTCTTTCCGCTGTGGATCGCGCCACGCAGCTCGAGACCCTGGAATATCTCGAACAGCTCGCTGGTCAGAGAAACCTGGACGCGGTGAAGCAGCGCGCCCTGGAACGCCAGGCGGAGTTGACCGGGGATCCGGTGCGGAAACTCGAACTTCGTTACGCGCTGGCAAGGTTCTACGAACAGAAAAAAGAGCTGAACGCTGCCCAGCGCCAGTACGAGGTACTGTATTCGGAAAATCCCAAGGTCCTGGGCGTGGTTCGCTCCACGGTGGACTTCTTCGGGCGGAACAAGCAGGAAGCCAGGGCATTGGACGTCTTGCAACAAGCTGCCGCCGCTTCGTATCCGGAGATGAAGACGCGCTTCACCTTTGAGGCCGTCCGAAAAGCCACCCAAGCGAAGCAGTTTGCGCTCGCAAGCCGATTGCTTGAACCATTACTGGCGGCCGCGCCACTCGACGGTCAGTATCAGGCTGCCATGGGAGATCTGTTGGCCGCCGGCGGTGATGACGCCGGGCTGCGCGACTTTTATCTGAAAAACATACAGTCCTTGCTGGCTGCGAAGGACTTGGCCCGCGACGTTCGCAATGAACGCGTTGCGACTCTTCGTCGCGGTATGGTCCCCGCGCTTGAACGCATGAAAGACTTCGCCGGCGGGGTGGACCAGTACATCGAGATCATTAACAAATATCCGGAAGACGATGCACTCACATCCGAGGCGGGGTTGTTCGCGCTCCGCCATCAGCAGGAAAAGCGCCTGGCGGAGTATTACGAAAAGACCGTGGCCCAGTCGCCGCGCGACTATCGCTGGAGCATGGTGCTGGCGCGCCTGCGGACATTGTTCGAGGATTTTCCCGCAGCCATTGAAGCCTATGGCAAGGCCATTCAGATCCGTCCCGACCGCAATGACCTGCGCACCGCGCGCGCGGGATTGCTGGAGCGTCTCTTGCGTTTCGATGAGGCCGTGGCCGATTTCGAGAAACTCTACGACTTGAACTATAAGGACCCGGCTTGGATGCTGCGCGTTGCGGAAGTCCGCATGCGGCAGGGCAAGACGGATGCCGCCACCATCGCGCTGCGCACCGCTGTGATGGAAGGGCACCAGGAGCGCATCTCCGATTACTTCGAGATGGCCCGGCGATTGAATGATTGGGACTTATTGCCCCAGGCGCGCGACTTTGCCGAGCAAGGGGTCGCCAAGGCCGGCACGGAATTGCTGGCTGATTCCCGTTATCACAGCGGGGCTGCGCTCTACGCCACCATCATGACAAGGCTTCGTCTGCAGACGGGGGCTTGGGCGCGCTTGGATCAGGCCGCGACGGATGCCGGAAAGATACCGCCGTCGGTACAACTGGAGGAAGCGGAACGCATTCGCGCCACAGGCGATTTCAACCGTTGGCGGGCTATGGTCATCACCGGTCGCACGAACTCTGCCGATGCCGGGTTGCGCGTGGCTTTAGTGGAGATGGGCCGCACCGTGGATCGATACTTTGTTCCCGAAGAGAAAGCGGAGTTCGCACGTTTTCTTGAAGGACGTGCCGCAGATCCGGCACACAAGGGCTCGCCATCGCTCTATCTACAACTTGCGGAGGCGGCGGTTTTGCCGGGCCTCGAAGCCCGTTGGCGTCTGGATTCGGCCATGTCGCGTCCCAGAGATTTCTGGTCAGATATGAATCGGCTGAGCGACCTGCAGAATCTGCGCCTCCGCGACGATGAACTCGGAGGGCAGCTAGAGCGATTGGCGCCTGTCGCACCTATGTCCGGATCTGCCCGCATAGTTCGTCTTAAGGCTGCGGATGCGTACCAGGCCTCCGGAAACTTCGCAGCGGAACTGCGGATTCGCGCAAAGGACGAGCCGCAGAGCGAGCGCCATTTGCAGTTGGTCCTGGTGGCCACCGCGCCCGACTTGGCGAATCAAGGCATACCGGGTGCCAACTTTGCCTTGGCACATGCACCCAACGAACTCGTCTTTGATTCGATCGATGTCACAGCCAGATCAGAGTCGCCGCAATGGGGCGATGCCTATACGGCGCTTGGCGGGCTGTATCTGGCGGACAAGCGGCCCTCGGTGGATGTAGCTTTCCGCCGATTGATGGGTACCCTGACCGTCGGTGGTCAACTCGCCAAGAAGTCCGACCGCCAGGGGCAATTGGTCGGCAAGGATTGGTATTACTACGCTTCTCGTTATGGTGTGTATCTCGGCTCCGTGACCAGAAGTCCCGCGGATGAGGATTTTCTTGCCGCTCAGCTCGAGCAAAGTCCGGCGCATGGCGAGGCTTATCGCGACCTGGCCGAGCACTATGCCGACAATGGCCAGCCGGACAAGGCCGCCGAAGAGCTTTCCCATGCTCTGGAACTCAGTCCGAACCAGGCCGAGCTGCGCGACCGTTACGCCATTATGCTGTGGCGCCAGGGCAGGAAGGCGGACGCGGTCGAGCAGTGGCGTCAAGCGTTCACGCTCCTGGAACGACAGGCTCGTTCGACCTACCACCCGGAAGACTTCTGGCAGACCTTCGTCACCGCGGTGGACCATCTGGCCACGCGCAAGATCTATGTGGAGTTGCAGACACCGGTGGAAAATGTGCTGCGCGCCTATTTGAAAAAGAGTGGCACATATCGCGTCCAGTCATTGATCCTGGCCGTCGTCATGGCCCGGGGAGCCAAGAACAAGGCTGGAGCATATGTACTGGGCCTCTATGCGGAGGATCCGGAACATCCTGATCTGTTGTGGGAAACGCTGGATTCGCATTGGCTGCCGGCCGCGCAAAAGGAGCCGCTGTTCCGCAAGATACTGGAGATCAAGCGCGATGAGCTGGCAAAAGCTAGGGAATCATACGAACGTGAATATCGGCTCAGCGAGCTGCAGGATTGGCAGGTCAAGTGGGTCAAGTATCTGATCCAGCAAGGTCGATTTGCCGAAGCCGCCGCCGGGATCAGCTCAAGTATGACGTCGGGGGCTGACGACTCCGAATCACTCCGCTGGCTGCCACTGGATTTGGTGATCGCGGCCCGTTCCGGTCCCGCGGCGGTGGATGCGATCATCGAGCGGATCGCGCACGCCGGGCATCCACCGGCCACAGAAAATCTGCGCCAAGTGGCGCGGGAGCTGAATTCCACTTACAAAGAGACGGCCACCTCCCGAAAATTGCTGGAATATGTGTACTCGCGCGAGATCTCCGAGCGCAAGCTGACGTCAGAGGCCTTTCTCAATCTTGCGCAGATCGAACTGGCGAAGGGTGGGACGCAGGAAGGCATGCGACTTTTACGCCGCATGACCCTGGTTGTGGGTGAACCTTTTGAGGATCACGAAGCTGCGGCCAACACTCTGGCCAATGCCGGGAAGCATTCCGAAGCGGTTGTTTTTCTGGAGGAAGCTTCGAGGGCCCGGCCTTGGGATCTGCGCTTGCAAGTCAGATTGGCCCGGGAAAAGATTGCGGCGGCAAATGACATCGAAGCGGCGCGTGACCGGTTAGCGCGCATCGCTGCCGGCCCGTCGGCGGCCTATTCTCTCCGTTTGGAAGCTGCCGCCGCTCTCGCCGGCAGCCGTCCGAATGCGGAGCTTGGCAGCGGGGAGTTAAAGATCATAGCGGGCGCGCCTGCGTCCTTTGCGGACGCGAACAAGCCCTACTACTATGCCGCCCGTATGTCGGTGGCCGCACTGGCGATCCCTTATTCCCAAAAAGTGATATTGCTGCGCTCCGCGCTGGCTGACCGTCCGAATCAACAGGACGCCCGTCTCCCGTTGTTCCGTGCTGCGCTGGTCGCGGGCCAATTTCAATTCGCCCTGGCAGCGCTACAGCCTTACACCACGCAAGGCGCTGCGTACCGCGATCGGTCAGAGGAACGGGGACTGGAGACACGGGAAGAGGATTGGACAGACAGCCATGTCACGATCCCCGGTTCGATCAACCAGACCATGCCGCTGAAGGACGCGGTCCCGGTTCTCATGGGGATCGCGCAGGCGCGGGAGAGACTCGGGCAGACGGAGCAAGCGATTACGCACTATCGTCTTGCCCTTCGACTGGGTCCCAGTGCCGGCCAGCGTGCCGAGATGAACGCGCGGGTCCGCGAATTACGGGCCCTGCGGAAGCGCGAGGAGCTCAACGCGCGCCGGCGTCCTGTCGTGAAAAAGGGATTGGACCAGGATGTCCTGGTCCGGCCGAGGCTGGTCGCGCGCTCGGCGACGGTTTCGCTGGCCAGGAAAGGAGTGCCGGTACAATGAGATCTCTCCTTCGCATCGTTGCTATCTGCATTGTCGGAGTCCTTGGGGTGTGGGCTGCGTACCAGGCTTCCGCGCCGCCACCCGTCTCCCTCGCGCGGTATATGCCGCAAGGTGCGCTCCTCTACCTGGAGGCCAAAGACTTCGCCGGACTGCTGCATCAATGGGACCGGTCACGCGAGAAGAAGGAATGGCTTGCGAGTGTTGATCATGACGTTTTCATGCGCTCGCGTCTTCTGTTAAAGCTGCAGGACATGCAGGATCAGTTCGCGCAAGCAGCCGGCCTTCCGCCGGACATGCAATTGCTGGAGCAGCTAGCAGGTAACCAGAGCGCGCTGTCGCTCTACGACATCGGCAAATTGGAATTCGTCTATGTGAGCAGGATCCCCATGGGCAGCGCGATGCGCAGCACTCTCTGGCAGACCCGCGGCCAGTATCAGACTCGCACCGTCGCGGGGAAGAACTTCTTCCTTCGGGTCGATGCGGAGTCGAAGCGCGTGGCCGCCTTCGCCGTGCTCGATGACTGGGTCGTCATCGGTACGCGTGAGGACCTGGTGGCCGGCGCCATCGCACTGCTTTCGGGCGAGAAGCAGCGCACGCTGGAAGAAGAGTCTTGGTATGCGGACGCCGTGGCTTCCGCCAAAGGACCAGGCGAGCTACGCATGGTACTTGAGCTGCGGAAGATCACTGTGGACCCGCGCTTCCGCACTTTATGGTTGCCGCAGAACATCACCGAGCTGCACGGCTACCGCTGCGCCATCGCGGATCTTTATCGGGAAGGCGCGACATACCGCGAAGAGCGCGTATTGCTGAGAACCGACAGCCAGACCAGCGACGACGAGGAAGCAGCTCGCGCCGTGGCCTCGCTTGTACCATATGTTCCGAACGATACCGGCTATTTCCGCGTCCAAGCCCGGCCGGACATTGCCGAAATGACGGCCGCGTTGTTGGGCAAAGCATTCACTCGCACACAAGGCAGCTTTGCCGGGCATGACCTTGCTCCAACGGTGGCCTTGACCGGCGGAGAGACCGGTTCGGCCAGTGACCTCGAGACTCGCATCGATATTCCTCCGTCCTCACAACCCGCCGCGGCTGACCCAGCGCTCGGGCTCAGAACATTGCTGGAAGGGGCTGATGTTGAGGCCATGCTCGTCGCGCAATCCACCCACAGGCAACGGGACGATGTCTTCACCGGCTTCGACACCGGCATCATTCTCGCGTCGTCAAAGGAGTGGGACCCGGCTGTGGTCCGGTCGGCGCTGGATGCCGTGTTGCGGCCCGGCATTTCCGCGTCCGGTCTTGGCATGGGTTGGCGGGAGTCGGACGGCATTTTCTCGCTGGACGGTCTGTATCCGTTGGCATACACCGTGAGAGGAAAGCTGCTGATCGTCGGTTCCGATGCCGCCCGAGTCTCCGCGTTGACAAAGCCAGAGGGCTCCTCCGCGGCGCCTGCGGAGTTTTTCGCCGGTTTTCGCCACGCGCAAGAACGGGAGCGATTCTCGCAAATGATGGGACTGATGGACCGCCCGTATCACACAGGCTCCAAGCTCAGCGACCGGGAGCCCGAGTTCTTCAGTGACAACATCGCCGGTCTCAGTGCGGTGCTGCGTGGCGTGGAGTCGCAGGAGATCACCATCCGCGCCCAGGGAGATCGTGAGCTCCAGACCGTTACCTATCGGTGGGTACCATGAACCGTCGCCGGCTGGCTTCGACCGCGTTCATGCTCGCCGCCTTGTCTCTGGCAGCGGCACAAGGATTGTTTCAACAATCCGCCGCGATGAGATTGAAGCAGGCATTCAACGCTCCGGAGATTTCCTACCTGCTGCTTGATGCCCGCTCCGGTGAGACTCTGGCGCAACAATGGCCGGACGCCGATAAGCCGATTCCGCTCGGCTCGCTGGTCAAGCCGTTCACCGCACTCGCATACCGGGCCGGGCACTCGGGAGCGTTTCCTGGATTCCAGTGTGACGGAAAGCAATGCTGGCGTCCGGGCGGACACGGAAAGATCGGCTTGCGCGAAGCGATTGCGCAGTCCTGTAACGAATACTTCCGTAAGCTGGCCGCGTTTGTGAAGGCCGACAGCTCCGAGCGTATCGCACACGACTACTCGATCGCACCACCGCCGGCAGGATCAGGATCGGGGGCCATGGTCGGCGAATGCGGCGAGTGGAAGATCTCGCCCATGGCAATGGCGCATGCCTACCTTCGATTGCTTGACGCGCCCAATGATCCAGTCGGCAAAATATTGCTGGCGGGCATGAGCGAATCCGCCGATTTGGGCACAAGCCTGCGGGTAAGTGCGGTGATCGGGCGGCATCGCGCGTTGGCCAAGACCGGCACCGCCCCCTGCACGCATGACCGCCACACACCCGGCGACGGCTTCACCATCGTGATGTGGCCGGCGGAGCAACCACGTTATTTGCTTTTGGTGCGCCTTCATGGCGAGCCCGGCTCGCATGCGGCCGGGATCGCGGGTCGAATGGTGCGCACCCTGGAGGAGACTCGAGTTGCGGATGCGGACTAGCCTTCTTGTCCTGCTGCTCTCGCTCTGTGCAACGGCACAGACGGTGAAGATCGGGGTCCTTGGCCTGTTCAAGCCGCAAGCGCTTGAACTCACGCCGGCGCCGCACCAGGTGTTGGTCTTTCAGGGTGGGACCCGCCGGATCGTGGTGACACGGACTGCGCGTGTGGAACAGGCCGGAGAAGCGGTGCGCCTGATCGCCGATGGGAAGACGCGATCCGAGGCGAAATGGCGCGTCACGGCTCGTGACGATGGCCCCGCAATTTTTACCCTTGCCGTGCCGGGACGCATCCATCGCACCTACACCGGCGTGCTGACCATCGAGTCAGGGAAGTCACTGGAACCCGTCGTCGAGATGGACGTTGAGCGCGCCGTGGCCTCCGCCGTCGCCGCGGAGAGCCCGCCCAACGCGCCGGTCGAAGCGCTCAAGGCGCAGGCCGTGGTCTCCCGTTCATATTTTTTGGCGGCGAAAGGTCGCCACGCGAATGCCGACCTCTGCGACACCACGCATTGCATCTTCCTTGGCGATCCGCCCGGCGCTCGGCATCGCGCCACGCAGGCGACGGAAGCCACGCGCGGTCAGGTACTTCGTTTTGGGGATCAGACCTTGCTGGCGATGTTCTCTGCGAGTTGCGGCGGCCGCACCCAGACTCTTTCCGCGACCGGCGGCACCCCCGCGCCGGACCGGTATCCTTATTACACTGTGGAAAGCACATACTGTCTGAAGCACCCGGACGCTTGGCATCGCGCGCTGCCAAAGACTGCACTCACTGTCCGATTGAACGAGAAGACCGAAGCCGCTCGGCTGGCCGTCGTCCGCCGGCTGGGCTGGAGTACAGTCCCCAGCACGAACTACGAGATGCGTGAATCCGGCGGCAGATTCTTGCTGGAAGGCACAGGTCACGGACACGGCCTCGGCCTTTGCGAACGCGGCGCCGAAGCCATGGCCCGGGAAGGCGCCGGCTATCAGCGCATCCTTTCGTATTACTATCCCAACACGCGGATCGAAACGGTCGTGCCTGCGCCATGACCCGGGAAATGCTTCGCAGCTTCTGCCGGAGATTGCCGCACGTCATCGAAGACGTAAAGTGGGGCAACAATCTCTGTTTCCTGATCGGCGGCAAGATGTTCGCCGTGACCTGCCTGGAGCGCACGGCTCCGGTCAAGCTCTCCTTCAAGTGCAAGCCGGAGCGGTTCACAGAACTGGTGGAAGTGGATGGCATCATCCCCGCGCCCTATATGGCGAGGAACCACTGGGTCTCGTTGGAGCGTTGGGACGCGCTGCGTGATGCCGAGATCAAGGATTCAGTGACGGAGAGTTACGCGTTGGTCAAAGCCAGACTGCCAAAGAAAGTGCAGGGAAAGCTGGGCGACACCAGACCCGCGCGCCCGAAGCATTAGCCCGTTCCTAACACCATCCATTACAATCATGGATTCCATGCCGCTGAAGCAATCGGAAGCGATCGTGCTGCGCAGCTATCCGTTGCGGGAGGCGGACCTGCTGGTCACATTCTTCACCCGGGCCGAAGGCAAGCTCAAAGGCGTGGCCCGCAGCGCCATGAAGTCCCGGCGGCGGTTCGGCGGCGCGCTCGAACCGCTGACCGTGGTTCGGGTCTACTGGGAGCAGCGGGAAGGGCAGGAGCTGATGCGCATCGACTCCTGTGATGTACTGGACTCGCCGCTGACCGCCACGGTGGATTATCCGCGCGCGGTGGCTCTGGCGTATGTGGGCGAATTGTTGGACCAGTTGTTGCCGGATCATGAGCCGAACGACGCGGTCTTCCGGCTGGCGCTGGCGGTGTTGCAGAACCTGCGCGCCGGGGCCATCTGGATGCCGTTGACGTACTTTGATCTGTGGCTGGTGCGGTTGGTGGGGTTGTTGCCGGAACTTCATGTCTGTATTGAATGTGGCGCCGGACTGGATGGTCAACGCGCGTACTTTCATCCCTTGGCGGATGGACTGATGTGCGCCGAGCACAAGCGCCTGGTCAGTTCGGAGATGAGTTGGGAGTCGCGTTTGCTGGCGTCGGAAATGTTCCGTCAATCGATCGACAGCTTCGCTGGCGCGTCCTGGCCGCGGAGCAAGGGCGCCGATCTGAGAAAGTTCCTGACGCAGCGCATCGAGCGACACGTGGAGAAGAAACTGGTCAGCGGCGCCATGTTGGAGAGATTGGACTAAAGTCAGTACTACGGATCCACAACGCGATGCCCACTATGACCAAAGCGCTCACCTTCCAGGACCTGATCTTCACTTTGCAGAAGTTCTGGGCGGACCGCGGCTGTATCCTGCAACAGCCCTATGACGTGGAAGTCGGCGCCGGGACCATGAGCCCGGAGACGTTTCTCCGTGTGTTGGGGCCGAAGCCATACAGCGTCGCCTATGTGCAACCTTCGCGCCGTCCCGCCGACGGCCGTTATGGCGAAAACCCCAACCGCCTCTACAAACACACCCAGTTGCAGGTGGTCCTCAAGCCGCCCCCGGACAATGTGCAGGACCTTTACTTGGAGTCGCTTGAAGCCATCGGTATTGACCTGCGCAAACACGACTTGAAGTTCGAAGAGGACAACTGGGAGTCGCCCACGCTCGGCGCCTGGGGCATCGGCTGGCAGGTGATGCTGGATGGACTGGAGATCACGCAGTTCACCTATTTCCAGCAGTGCGGCGGCTTGGACCTTGAGCCCATCTCCGCCGAACTTACCTACGGCCTCGAACGTCTCTGCGCCTTCCTGCAGGACGTCAACAGTGTGTATGACATCGTTTGGGCCCGCGATCCCCGGGCCGGGAAAGAAGTGCTGTACCGCGACGTGCGTTACGAAGAAGAACTGCAATTCTCTGTCTACAACTTCGAGATGGCGGACGTAGAGCGGCTCTGGAAACACTTGAACGAGTATGAAGCTGAGGTTAAGCACTTGCTTGGGATGCATCTCGCTGAAAGGGAATCGTTGACACAAGGGGGTGGGCCAGTCCTTCCAGAAACGATTGATCGGATGACTGGTGGCACACTTCCAAAAGCGAGCTTGCGGCCTGTACTTGCCGCATTCGACCTCTGCCTGAAGTGTTCGCACCTGTTCAACCTGTTGGACGCGCGCGGCGCGATCAGCGTGACGGAGCGTGTCGGCGTGATCGCCCGCATCCGCGCCTTGGCCGTCGGCGTGGCCAAGGCTTACGTTGAACAGCAAGGAGTGATGGTGTAACGGTTTCGGCGGCATCTTGACACCGAAAGATTGGGAATTACGTCCCGAAGGGACAGAATGTCATTAGCCCAGCGCTTTAGCGCTGGGTAGGCAGTGAAACAGGAAGCAGTCCCGCAGGGACGGCTGAAGACTATGGCCCGGTGACCGCAATCGGAGAGAGCTGTAGCCCCGGTCGCGGCTTTAGTTGGCTCCCGTCCCGAAGGGACGGCATGCCATTAGCCCAGCGCTTTAGCGCTGGGTAAGCAGTGAAACAGGAAGCAGTCCCGCAGGGACGACTGAAGGCTCTAGCCCGGTTACCGCGATTGGTAAGAGATTGGGGCTTCAGCCCCGGTGGCTTCGGAGTAGTTCCCGTCCCGAAGGGACAGAATGTCATTAGCCCAGCGCTTTAGCGCTGGGTAGGCTGTGAAGCAAGACGGAGTCCCGTAGGGACGACTGAAAACATGGCTGATTTCCTGCTCGAGATCGGACTGGAAGAGATTCCCGCGCGGATGATCGACGACGCGCGCGAGGAACTCGCGCGGCGCTTTGCCGCGCTCTTTGTGCGCGAGCGCCTTGCGGATTCGCCAAAACTGGCGGCATACTCCACGCCCCGCCGCCTGGCCGTGCTTGCAACTGGACTCGCCGCCTCGCAACCGGACGTCATCGAACAGGTCACCGGCCCTTCGACCAAAGTCGCCTACAAGGATGGCAAGCCGACTCCCGCTGCCGAAGCCTTCGCCAGGAAAGCGGGCGTCGAGGTATCGAAGCTGGAATGCGTGACCACTCCCAAAGGCGAATACCTTTCCGCGTCGGTCACGAAAAAGGGCCGATCCGCAGCGGACGTTCTGGCGGAAGAACTCCCTAAAGAGATCGCCTCTATCAACTGGCCCAAGAATATGTACTGGCGCGCGGGCAAGCCCGAGCGCTTCGTGCGGCCTGTCCGATGGCTGGTCGCCTTACTTGACGACAAGGTGGTTCCGTTCGAATTCGGCGGCGTGAAGTCCGGGCGCGATTCTCAAGGTCATCGCCGCCTTGGCAATGGGAAGTTCACGATCAACAAGCCCAGTGAGTACATCACATCGCTGACGGAAGCTCATGTGATCGTTGACCAGGCCGAGCGTCGCAGGAAAATAGACTACTCGCTCGCGGCCGCGCTCCAGTCCGTTGCCGGCGCGCGCCTTCGCAAGGACATGTCTCTGCTCGATACGGTGGTAAATCTCACCGAATGGCCTGCGGCGGTCCTGGGTTCGTTCGAATCCGAGTACCTTGCGCTGCCGGAAGAGGTCCTGGTCACCGTGATGCGCGACCACCAGAAATATTTCGCCGTCGAGGATGCCGGCGGCAAACTCCTGCCGCATTTCATTGCCGTGTTGAACACCGACGGCGACCCGGATGGTCTCGTCCGTCATGGACATGAGCGAGTGTTGCGCGCCCGTTTCAATGACGCCCGCTTTTTCTGGCAGGCAGACCAGAAGACGAAACTGGCCGATCGCATCGAGATGCTGAGGTCAGTGACATTTCAGAAAGACTTGGGCAGTTATTACGACAAGGCCAAGCGGCTGGCCCACCTGGTCTCGATCGGCGGTGCGGACTTCGACCACCCCAAGCACAGGGTCAAGCGCAACGCGATGTATGAGGCCGCCTGGCTGGCCAAGACCGATCTCACGACGGAACTGGTGAAGGAATTCACCGAGTTGCAGGGCATCGTCGGCGGTCTGTACGCGCGGGCCCAAGGGCACGACCAGGCCGTGGCGGATGCGGTCTACGATCACTACAAGCCCGAATCCATGGACGATGCCGTGCCCCGCACCATCGAAGGCGCGATTCTCGCCGTCGCCGATAAAGCAGACACCATCGCCGGCATGTTCGCGCTTGGCATGGTCCCCACCGGTTCGAAGGATCCGTTCGCCCTGCGCCGCGCCGCCAACGGCATCGTGAAGATTGTGGCCGAGCATCACCTGCCCATGGACCTCGGCATGTTGTTCAACGTGTGCCTGGTCGCGTACAAGGGCAGCGAGGCGGAGAAGAAGTTCACCGCGCTCGACAAGTACATGTCGAACATCGCCGCCTTCTTCCGCGAGCGGCTGGAGTTCTATCTGCGCGACGGGAAGGGCCACGCCTATGACGAGGTGAATGCCGTCCTGGCCGCCGACTCCGCGCACATCGTGGATGCGCTGGCGCGCGTGCAAGCCGTGGCGGCGGCGCGCAAGTCCGCCGATTTTGAGTCCATCAGTATCGCCTTCAAGCGCATCAAGAACATCTTGAAGCAGGCGCAGGACAAGACCGGCGGCAAGCTCACGCTACCCGCATTCGACCCTGCTCTGGCAAAGGACGCCGAAGAGAAGGCATTGGCCGCATTGGCCGCCGAGATCGCACCCAAAGTCGAGGAGATGCGCCATCATCGCGATTACGCCGCGGCCCTGTCTGAGATCGCCCGGCTGCGCCCCGCCCTCGACGCCTTCTTCGACAAGGTGATGGTGATGGTGGACGACGAAAAGATTCGTTCCAATCGGCTATCGCTGCTCGATTCGCTCTTGAAAGATTTCTCAACCATCGCCGATTTCTCGGAGATCGTCACCGAGAAGAAATGATTCAGCCATCCTGTTTCACCCGCAAGGTCGAATGATCGATCGAGCCGCGGCCCAAGGTGGGTGGACCGGCTCACCTGGGAGCTCCACCTCAATGGCAATACCATCAATGAGCAGGACGAGACACTGAACGAGGAACTTAAGCCGAACTACGCGTTCTTCTTGCAGTCATGCTATGACGATTACAGTAAGGCCAAGCTTGAAGAAGACTGAGCCACGAAGTGTTAATGGGTCCGTTGCAGTTTCGCGATCAGCTTTTGCGCCAGGTTTTCTTCTGACTCCGACCACAATACCCGCCCGCTCACGCCGCAATGTTTCTCCACGGCCTGCGTGAGATCCACCAGTTTCTGGATGTTCACACGGATGTATCGCAACGCTTCGTCTGTGACCTCGTCGGATTCATCGAGGAATGGCGCGTCCAGGCCGAAATCAACCTGAATGTGACCCTGGACCTTATAGAGGCCTTCCTCGAACTCATCCCCATGGGCAAACACTCGGACCTGTGCGGGTTGTAACTCCCACTTTTCGTCGAGCGTTCCTTCCCGCACCGGGGTCCACAGGTCCCAGGCCGCCTCGATCTCATAGGCGTGGTCGTCCGCCAGGAACTCCGCCAGCAGGCCCACCGCGATCTCGGGTTCCGCGCCCTCGGTGAACGTCTGCTCGAACAGGAGCGGTTCACTGAGGTCCAACGGATGGACGGCCGCATACCGGATCCCGGGCAATGACTTCGAGTAAGGAAAGAGCTTCAGCACCGCGAGCAGCCGGGTCGCCATCTCCGGCGCGTCGAAGGTGGGGAACCACAGATTCAGATAGAGCTGATCAGCCATGCGGAAACGATTGTACCGCCGCCGCCACTTTTCACGCCCGGGGTGGGAGGGTGTATGATGCTGCATTGTTTCCGGAGCAGAAGCATGGCCATGACAGTACGCACAGAAGGTGGCGCCGTGGTCATCCAATTGGATGGCCGCCTCGCGTTAGGCGGTCCCGTGGATGACTTCCGCGCGGCCTGGATGCAGGCCGTCAATGACGGCGCCAAGAATCTCGTCATAAACATGACGAGCGTCACTATGGTGGACTCCACCGGCATCGGCAGCATGATCCGCTGCCATTCGGCCATGACTCAGATCGGCGGAAAGGTGAAGCTGGTGGGTACCACGCCCACCGTGCGCCAGGCATTTAAGATCACGCGCCTGGATCAGGTCTTTGAATTCCACGATTCCGAAAAGGCGGCGCTGGCTTGAGTACGATCTTGTTTAAGTTCGCCATGGGTTAAGGACGTTCTGGCCTGAGTACGCACAGCCTGTTTCGCGCGAGAACTTGATGCTGATCTTGGTCTTGATCTTGATTTTGACCTCGAACTTGATTTTGACCTCGAACTTGATTTTGACCTCGAACTTGATTTTGACCTCGAACTTGATTTTGACCTTGATATGGTTGTCAGCTCAAAGCACATAGCTCAAAGCTGATTGCTGACAGCCGCTATTCTTTGACACCCCCGAAACCCGGCTGTTACCATCAGGAGTAAGTAGCGTGCCGCGCCGGCCACGGCGCTGTCAGGGCGCGCACGACTCGCACCATCGCGTCCCCGTCGTCTAGCCCGGCCTAGGACACCGCCCTTTCACGGCGATAACACGGGTTCAAATCCCGTCGGGGACGCCAACAATCCAAAGGACTTGCCGGATTCTCTTTCTCCTCTCGAGGGTTTGAAAGGGTTCAATAAGAAAAAGGTAGGTTTACCTCTTCTCTCCAGCCGCCGCTTTTGCCGGCAAAATCATCTTTACGAGCTTTGTATGTGCAGCCCGCTTTGTCGATGTGACCGCCGTGATCAGCCAGGAACTGGTGTTCTGGTCGTAATTGTTCTGCGCGCCGTCCGCGTAAGTCACCTATGTCCTTGAGCGCAAGCTGCCCGCCGGCATAGATCTCCGTGCGCCGCAGCGCGCCGCTCACATCCATCGCCACCACCGCCCTTGACAGGGAGTGCGTTGTCATAGATGGGCCACCGGCCATAACCGGGATGTGTGGGAACGGCCGGGCAGTTCTTCGCGTTGTTTGCGGCATTACTGTTGCTGCGGTCGTTCTTCATGACGCTGCACGGACCTTGCAAGGACAAGCGCTGAAGCAGCCAGGAACGCGACCCAGGCTGCCCCGTCAAATCCTGTTTGCGACAACGCCGCTCGTACTGGTGGCTGGTGAAGCGCAACCGCAACCGTAAGCAAAGAACCACCGCAGACTGCATCCAAGATTATTCCCGGATTCTGTTTTCCATTCCTGGCAAGTAGCACGAACAGCCATACCCAAAAGCTGAAATACGCTGCCGTAAGAATCCAGACGTACGCCAGGGGCAAGTTGAATCCTCCCCAGACCCCTCGCAACCATAGGTACGCCGGCCAGATGACGGAACGGGCCAAGCCGACGAGGATTGCCGCGAGGAATGGTCCCGTGATCCTCGATTCGCGTAGTCGGTCGGTTACTTTCATCAGTCGCCTTTGCATCCCATCACCATGTTCCAGCCCACTTGAGCCATCATCTTGACGTACGAGTAGATCCCAAATGCGAATGTGAGTGTTCCATCCTTAACCGAAGCCGCTACACCCTTCGCGACCGAAGTTCCCGCTGATCTGGCGGTGAGGACTCCCTTGACGGAATCGGCAGCGACTCCGTCAGCTACACCTTTGATTGCCTCGGTAGCAGGGCCATTAATCGTGCAATCAGCCTGCTTCCAAGTATTTTGGGCTTGCGGTGAGTGAAAGACGGCCTGGCATAGGGCGTCGCATGGGTCGTTGTTTGCGGGTGCTCCACCGCCCTTGCCATCGCTGCCTCGAGCCTCGCTATCCGTAAGGGGGCGCTTTATCAGCCGGAGACCACCTCTACTAAGTGTGTATATCACTGCCTCGAAGTCACTGCCGCCACCGACGCCGGTAGCACTGCCACTGGCCACGGGGGTAAACGTGTCGCTCACATACACGATGCAAGGTTGGCCGTCCTGCGGATCTTCACATGACAACCCCAGCGGATCCACCAGATTTCCCGGATCATTCCGGGTGTAGGCGAACCGGTTCAGGCTCTGCGGGTCTGAGGCGTCTCCGCCCAGCGGGTCGGCCTGCAGGAAGCGTCCCAGCCGCAGGCCGTACTCCCGGAACCAGGTGTGATGGAGCCCGGTCGAGCCGTTGTACTCATAGCCCGCGTAGTGCACCCGGGAGAAGGTCAGCGGATTGGTCCAGCCCTGGGCCGAGGCGCAGGCCAGATCGTGCTGTAACGACGCCCTTGACAGGGATTGCGTTGTCATAGATGGGCCACTGGCCTCACATTTTGTCTACATGCCAAAATATTTTGCTCCAAAGTATGCGGCAATAGCCACACCAAGAAAGATTCCATGCCAAATAACAAATGGGGGGCGCAATCGTACTCGGGGTATTGCAAGCCAGAACACAAGGGCCCCAATAAGCACGGCCAGAAATGCCATAACCGGACGGGGAACTCTTAAGACAATTTCTCCAGCCACCAGTGCGACACGCGCCGCCATGTAGCCAACGAGCGGTGGAACAATGGATTCACGAAAATATCCAATTTCTTCTTTCATTGTGTAATTTGTTGGCACTGCGTAAGTGCTCTTTTGTATTCACTTCCGAGTTCATTCCCCACAATCACCTGCTTTGCGACTCCCTTGATAAGTTCTTCCGCCGAACCGGCCATCACACCGAGAAGAAAACCAAACCCTGCTGATTTGAGCCCCTTTATTTTGGAGGCAGATGTAAAAGCATGGACTCTTCTTGGGTCATACGCCTCGTAAAACCCGTTACCACCTAAGGTAATTACGCTACCAATAGAAATTCCAACAGCCACCCAAGGATCGGGGGAAGGAGATTTTTCGTTTAGCTCTTTCAAGTATTTCCGTGTCGCATCGGCCTCGCACTCACCTCGCGAATACCGAGTAACAATTCGAGTCGGCGGAGCGCCGTCCTTGCTGACGGGCGTCCCGGCCGTGATCCCATCACCCGCCCCGCGCCCTTCAAATTCCGTACGGTAGCATCGAATCAGAATATCCCTGCTGATTTCTATCCACTCCCCTTTGTTGATACGCTGCCACGTGATCGTCGTGATCCTTACGCAATAATCCAGTCCCAGCGGGTCCACCAGATTCCCCGGATTGTTCCCCACATACGCGAACCGGTTCAGCGACTGCGGGTCTGAGGCGTCCCCGCCCAGCGGGTCGGCCTGCAGGAAGCGTCCCAGCCGCGGATCGTACTCCCGGAACCAGGTGTGATCGAGCCCGGTCGAGCCGTTGTAGTCATAGCCCGCGTAGTGCACCCGGGAGAAGGTCAGCGGATTGGTCCAGCCCTGGGCCGAGGCGCAGGCCAGATTGTCGCCGTAAGGATTCGTGGCGCAGTCCTGACCCTCGTACCAGCC
>JACPNP010000060.1 GCA_016185365.1 Terriglobales bacterium | reverse complement strand
CCGCCGACCAACGACTGTTTTTCCCGTGTCCTCTGTGGTGAAAAGGCTCAGGCTTTCTCGGTGTTGAATAAGGTTTGGCTGACGACCAACGACCGCCGACCAACGACTGTTTTTCCCGTGTCCTCTGTGGTGAAAAGATTTTGGTTTTGGCCTGCGACCTGCGACCTGAGGCCTGAGGCCTGCGGCCCGCGGCCTCACCCTTCCAGTGCCTGCTGCTCCGTCGCAAAGATGGGAATGACGGAGCTGACTTTGGTGGCGTCCAGCATCAGGCGGATGCGGGCCGGCAGCGCGACCAGCGCGAAGCGGCGCTCGGTGCGGGCGGCCGAGACCTGACAGTTGACGATGAGGCCGATGCCGGCGGAGTCGATGTGCGGGACCTTGGCCAGGTCAAGGATGAGCAGCGGCGAAGCGTTGGCGCGCAGCGAGGCCTGCAGCTCGAAGAGGTTGTTGAGCACGATGGGGCCGGTGATGCGATAGACCTGGATGCCGTTGGGCAGGGAGTCGACGGTGAAGGTAAGCGGATCGTTGGCCATGAGCGGACAGTGTACGCGGGGGAGTGTTACAGGAAGGTGAATAAAAGTACGATTTACGATGTACGATGTTCGATTTGTGAAGTGAGGGACAGATTGCGGAACTGCGGAACTGCGGAACTGCGGAACTGCAAACCATGCTAATCGCAGATCGCAAATCGAAGATCTAAAATCACAAATCGTACATCACAAATCAGAAATCGCACTTCCTACATCGAACATCCCACATCACAAATCGCAATTCACAAATCACCCATCTCATCTTACTCGTACCTGAGCGCTTCGATCGGATCCAGGCGCGAGGCTTTGCGCGCCGGATAAAAGCCGAAGAAGATGCCGATGGCCATGGAGAACAGCGCGGCCACCACGATGGACATGGGCGAGATCAGCACCGGCCACTTGAACTGGGCGGAGATCACCCAGGACGAGGCGATGCCGAAGAGGATGCCGATGCCGCCGCCGATCACGCTGAGCACGAAGGCCTCGATGAGGAACTGGCGCTGCACGTCCTGCTCGGTGGCGCCGATGGCGATGCGGATGCCGATCTCGCGGGTGCGCTCGGTGACCGAGACCAGCATGATGTTCATGATGCCGATGCCGCCCACCAGCAGGGAGACGCTGGCGATGGAGGCCAGCAGGATGGTCATGATCCGGCTGGCCTGGGCGGCGGAGTCGGCCATGTCCTTGAGGTTGCGGACGAAGAAGTCGTCATCCTGGCCGGCGCGGATGCGGTGCCGGTCGCGCAGCAGCGCGGTGATGCATCCCTGCGCGCCCACACTGGCCGCCTGCGAGACCGCGCTCACGTTGATGAAGCGCAGCCAGGTGTCGCCGGTGAGCTTCTTCTGGTGCGTGCTGACGGGGATGAAGATGGCATCATCCTGATCGTTGCCCTGGGCGGCGCTGGTGCCCTTGGCGCTGAGCACGCCGATCACGGTGAAAGGCAGGTTCTTGATGCGAATGGTCTCGCCCAACGGGCTGGCAGCGGCGAACAGGTTCTTGCGCACCGTCTCACCGATCACGGCGACGTTGGCCGCGCGGTCCACCTCGGACTGGTCAAAGGTCACGCCCATCGAGGGAGGCCAGTTGCGGATGTCGAAGTAAGCCGGCTCGACGCCGTAGACCTGCGTGTTCCAGTTATCGTTCTCATGGACCACTTGCGCGCCGGTGACGGTCCCGGCGGAGCCGGCGGCCACTTGCGGACACTCGCGCAGGATGGCGGCGGCGTCGTCCTGCACCAGGGTCTTGGTGGCGCCGGAACCCATGCGCATGCCGCCACGGTTCACCGAGCCGGAGCCGACGAAGAGCATGTTGGAACCGAGGGCGGCGATCTGGTCCTGGATCTGGCGGTCGGCGCCCTGGCCGATGCCGACCATGGCGATCACGGCGCCCACGCCGATGATGATGCCCAGCATGGTCAGGCCGGAGCGCATCTTGTTGCGCGCCAACGCGCGCAGAGCGAGCCGCATGGTGGAGAGGAAGTCCATATCAGTCCTCCAGCGTGGGCATGGACTTGAGCACGTAGGCCGCATCCACGCAGTCGTTGGGCGGGGTGTAGCGGTCGGAGCGCACGGTGCCGTCGCGGAAGACGATCTGGCGCCTGGCGAACTGGGCGATGTCCATCTCATGCGTCACCATGATGATGGTGAGGCCGTTGTTCTTATTCAGGTCCTGAAAGATCTCCATGATCTCGACCGAGGTGCGGCTGTCGAGATTGCCGGTGGGCTCGTCGGCCAGCAGGATCGACGGTTGATTGACCAGCCCGCGGGCGATGGCCACGCGCTGTTGCTGTCCGCCGGAGAGCTGGGAAGGATAGTGATCGTGGCGATCGGCGAGGCCCACCATGTTCAGCGCTTCCATGGCGCGCTTGTGCCGCTCCTCGCGCGGGAGGCGGGAATAGAGCGCTGGCAACTCGGTATTCTCGAGCGCCGTGGTGCGGGCCAGAAGGTTGAAGCCCTGGAAGACGAATCCGATGCGTTGGTTGCGGATCTTGGCCAGGTCGCCCTTGGTGAACCGGGCCACGTCCGTGCCTTCCAGGTAATAGTGGCCGGAAGTCGGCTTGTCGAGGCAACCCAGGATGTTCATGAAGGTGGATTTGCCGCTGCCGCTGGCGCCCATCACGGCGACGAATTCGCCGCGCGCGATCTCCAGCGTGACGCCGCGCAGCGCGTGTACGCGATTGTCACCCATCACGTAGTACTTATGCAGGTCCTGGACGCGGATGACGGCGCCGGAGGCTTTTGCCGCGACGGTTTCCGGGACGGATCGGGGCACGGTGGTCATGACTAGCGACGCTGCTGACCTCCGCCCTGACCGAGAGGTGATGCGCCGGCGGCAGGACGCGCGCCCTGCGAACCCGTGATCAGCAGATCGCCTTCTTTCAGGTCTCCGGCCACGAGCGCAGTAAAGGTGAAGTCGGTGATGCCGGTCTTGATCTTGACAGGTTGCAATGTCTTGTCCGGAAGCAGCTTCCAGACGACGTAGGTGCGCGTGGGTTCGGTGACATCGGATTGGCGCGCGGTCGCATGGGTACCGGACGCGCCGTTGTGCTGCTGGTCGCCGGGTTGCGCCGGCTTCATGCCGTTGGCATCACGCTGACCGCGACCCTGCCAATCCCCTTTCTTGTGGCCCGACGAATCACCCTGGGCCCGGCCGTCACCGGACTTTGGCTGCGGGTCGCCGGCCTTCGCGGCTGGGGAAGCCGCGGCGGCTTGCGCGGACGCGGGGCGGATCATGGCGGAGTCGTCTTCCGTATCGCCACCACGTCCACCGGTCTGAATGTTGTACTTGGCATAGAGCGCTTTGATCTCCGCCGGTTTCAGGTCAGGCTTGAAGCGGAGCGCGCCGTTGGAGACCTTGAGCACGTCATCGGCGCGGGCCACGGGGATGGTGACGTAAGCCGTCATGCCGGGAAAGAGCTTGCGATCGGGATTATCGAATTCGATGATGGTGTCGTAGGTGACCACGTTCTGAACGACGGTCGCGTTCATGCGGACTTCCTTCACCCGGCCGCGGAAGGCCTCGTTGGGGAACGCATCCACGCGGAAGATGACCGGCTGGCCGGGCCGGATGCGGCCGATGTCAGACTCATCGGTCTTGGTGTAGACCAGCATCTTGGTCAGGTCCTGGGCGATGGTGAACAGCGTGGGCGCCTGCAGGGACGCGGCGACGGTCTGCCCGATATCGACCGAGCGCGCGATCACGGTGCCGTCGATGGGCGCGGTGATCACGGTGTGGTCGAGATTGATCTTGGCCACCTGCACGGCCGCGGCTTTCTGCTGCATCTGGGCATCGGCTTGCGTCACCTGCGCCTGGGAAGAATTGACTTGGGCCACAGCGGAGTCCCAATTGGCTTTGGCCAGATCGAGCTGCTGGGCGCTGACCACACCCTCCCGGGCCAGCGGTTCGGTGCGGGCGTAGTCCGCTTTGGTCTGGACCGAGGCCGCTTTTGACCGCTCAAGGTTGGCCTTGGCGGCGGCGAGATTGGCCTTGGCATTCTCAAAGTCGGCGCGGGCCTGATTGAGGGCGCCCTGGAACAGGGAATCGTCGATGCGGGCCACCACCATGTCCTTGCGGACCCGGGAATTGAAGTCCACGTTCAACTGAGAGATGGTGCCGGAGACCTGCGAACCGACCTGTACGGTCGTGACCGCGTTGATGGTACCAGTGGCTTCCACCTGGGAACGAATATTCCCGCGTTCGACCGTCGCGGTGAAGTAAGGAGCGGCGGCTTTGCCATCAGCCTTGATGTAGTAATACGCGCCGGCGATCAATACGACGACGAGGATGGGGGTCCAAATCTTCTTGTTCGTCACAGTCCGTCCGTTGGGAGAATCTCTATCTATTGATTCTAAACACCATTCCCGGAGAAAAGGTGCGCGGGCGGGCCCTTTGCCATAAGCGAGCGGCGGGAGCCAGGGAGATTGTATTATTCGTACTATTTCATCTATACATATCGATTATCTTGGCATAGAATCGCATACTTATGGCGACCTTGTTGAAGCCCAAAGAAGTGGCGGGACGGCTCGGCGTCTCTTATCCCACCGTTAAGCAGTGGATCTACCAGCACAAGATCCGGTCGGTGAAGACCTCCGGCGGGCATCACCGCATCCCGGAGAGCGAATTGGACAAATTCCTGCACCTCCGGTCCGGGCGCAGCCGGGACATTGGGGAGCGCCGTTCGGGGTATCGCCGGGTGAGCGGCCGGAACCAGTTGACGGGACGGGTGACGGAGGTGAAGGTCAGCGGACTGATGGCGCAGGTGAAGCTCTCCATCGGCGGTCAGGTCATCACCAGCATCATCACCGCGGATGCCGTCCGGGAGATGGGACTGAAGGTCGGAGAGACGGCGGCGGCCCTGATCAAAAGCACGGAGGTGATGATTGTCCGGCCTTAGTCGAACCCTGGCGGCGCTGATTTGCGCCGTACTATCCGCGGGATCGGTCAATGCACAGGAGGTCCGCGTCGCGGCAGCGAGCGACCTGCGCTTCGTGATGCCGGAGATCGTGAAGGCATTTGAAACGACGTCCGGGGCGAAAGTCACGATCACGTATGGCGCTTCCGGGACCCTGTTCGCGCAGATCCAGAACGGCGCGCCCTTCGATGTGTTCCTCTCGGCGGACATGGAGTACCCGAAAAAACTGGAGGAGGCGGGTCTGGCCCTATCGGGCACGCTGCGGAGTTATGCGGCAGGAAGCCTGGCGGTGCTCTATCGCCGGGACCTGGGATTCACGCGGGAGGAAGTGGCGAGCAACGCCATTTTCCTGGATGCGAGGGTGAAAAAGATCGCCATCGCCAATCCGGCCCACGCACCCTACGGCCGTGCCGCGATCCGTTACGTACTAGTCCCGCCACTGTACGAGAAAGTGAAAGACAAGCTGCTGCTTGCCGAGAACGTGGCCCAGGCCACGCAATTCGTGGAATCCGGCAACGCGGACGTGGGCATCGTGTCCCATTCACTGGCCATGGCGCCAGGATTGAGGGATTCGACGACTGTGGGTGTGCTACCGCATTTCTTGGAACCTCCGCTCGAACAGGGCGGGGTGATCTTGAACCGGACCACGGACAAAGACGCCGCCAAGAGATTTCTTGGATTCCTGGATTCAATCGAGGCGAAGAGAATCTTGCGGAGTCACGGCTTCGCGGTGGTCATCCCGGAGGACGACAAAAAAATAGCGCAGTAGGGAGAAGGAGCGGCAAAAGTGGATTGGCAGGCGATCGGATTGACGGTGAAGCTGGCATCGGTGGTAGCGGCCCTTCTAGTGGTGATCGGGCTGCCGCTGGCGTACTGGTTGGCGTTCACGCGCTTCCGGTCCAAGTTTCTGATCGAAGCCGTGGTGGCCTTGCCACTGGTGCTGCCGCCGACGGTGCTCGGCTATTACGTGCTGGTAGGGCTGGGCACGAGGAGTCCATTGGGGCGCTGGTTCGCTGAGACGTTGGGTCATCCGCTGGCCTTCTCGTTCGAAGGCCTGGTGGTGGCCAGCGTTCTGTACAGCCTGCCCTTCGCGGTGCAGCCATTCGTCGCGGCGTTCGCAGCCGTGGATGAGCGACTGCTCGCCGCCTCGGAGTTGCTGGGCGCTTCGCGCATGCGGACGTTTGCGCGCGTGATCCTGCCGCTCTCGCTGGGTGGCGTGGTGACCGGCATGGTGCTGAGTTTCGCCCACACGGTGGGCGAGTTCGGAGTGGTCCTCATGGTGGGCGGGAACATCCCGGGGGTGACGCGCACGGTCTCGATCGATATTTACGACCGCGTCCAGGCGCTGGAGTACGCGTCGGCGAACCAGACCTCACTCGTACTCCTGGTCTTTTCCTTTGCGGTATTGGCCGCGGTGTACGGCATGAACCGGCACCTGTGGCAAGGATGGTTGGGGAAGCAGTAGCCAGTGGTCAGTCATCAGGAAAGGCAAGAGGCAGTCGTTAGTCGGTAGTCGTTAGTCGTCAGGAATAGCAAAGGCAAAGACAAGAGCAAGGGCAAAAGCATAAGCAAAGGCAAAGCAATTGGGATTGGCGATCCAGATCGAGAAGACGTTCGGCGGGGCGCGGGGCTTCCGCGTGGCTGTCGCTTTCGAAGCCGCTTCCGGCGTGACGGTCCTGTTCGGGCCTTCCGGGGCGGGAAAAACGACCGTGCTCGAATGTGTGGCGGGGATCCAGCGTCCGGACCGCGGCCACATTCACCTCGGCGGAAAAGAGATCACGTCTCTGCCGCCTTCGCGGCGGGGCGTGGGATACGTGTTCCAGTCGCCGGCGTTATTCCCGCACATGACGGGGCGGGAGAATATCGAATACGGTCTGCACGCATTGCCCACCGGGGAACGGCGACGGCGCGCGCAGGAAGCGATGGAACGGTTCCGTATCGCACACGTTGCGGAGCAGCGTCCCGGCCGGATCAGCGGTGGCGAGAAGCAGCGGGTGGCTCTGGCGCGGACTCTTGTGACCGAGCCGCGCGCGCTCCTCCTGGATGAGCCGCTCTCCGCGCTCGATATGGGGACCAAGCTCGGCATCCTGGATGACCTGCGCGCCTGGAACCGCGAACGGCGCGTCCCGATCCTTTATGTCACCCATGTGTTGCATGAAGCGTTTTCGCTCGGCGATCAGGTGGTGGTGATGCGCGAAGGCCGGATCGAGAGACAGGGCACGCCGGGCCAGGCACTGGCGGAGGAGCGGGCGAAGCTGATGGAGCTAATGACGGGACGTTGAGGGCTGGTGCATTGCGGAATTGAAATCATTGCAGAATGCAGATTGGAAATTGCCGATTGAATATCGATCCCGGGGTCGCTCTGCCCACCGCCCAAAGCCGTGGCGCTAGCCTGGTATGACAAGCCATAAAAACGGACATCAAAAGGTGTGATGGGCAATCTGCAATCTGTCGTCACAGATTCCCTGATACTCTGACTCGAGATGCACCTCCAGGAACACGTTCCACTGGCTCCGATGACGACCTTCCGGGTGGGAGGGCCGGCGCGATATTTCGTGGAGGCTGAGGACGAGAAGGATGTGATCGATGCCGTGATCCACGCGCGGGCCAACAACCTGCGATTGTTCGTACTCGGCGGAGGCAGCAATCTGGTGGTAGCGGACGAAGGCTGGCCGGGGCTGGTGCTGAAGATCGGGATACGGGGGATTGAAGATGACGGCACAGCACAGCCCAGGGCCCTTCGACCGCGCTCAGGGCAGGCTTCTGTGCCACACGGACCCAGGCATTATGTCGTCGGGGCGGGAGAAGAGTGGGACGCATTCGTCGCCCGCACGGTCGAGGACGGATGCGCCGGGGTCGAAGCGTTGAGCGGGATCCCCGGGACCGTGGGCGGAACGCCGGTGCAGAATGTGGGCGCTTACGGTCAGGAAGTCTCTGAGACCATCGTCGCGGTGCGGGTGTTGGATCTGCAAAACCTGAAAGTGCGCGAACTGAGCAACGCCGAATGCGGGTTTTCCTACCGTACGAGTATTTTCAATACCACGGAGCGAGAAAGGTACATCGTCTTGCACGTGACCTACGCCTTGACTCCGGGAGGCGCGCCGCGGATGGCCTATGCCGACCTGCAAAAGCGTTTTGCGAACCATCCCGGCACGCCGACGCTGAAGGAGACACGTGACGCAGTGCGCCAGATCCGGGAGAGCAAAGCCATGCTGATCGTGCCCGGTGACGACGATTGCCGCAGCGCGGGGTCGTTCTTCAAGAATCCCATCGTGCGCGACGAGAAAGCAGCCGAGGTCGCGGTGATGGCGCGCGAGCAGGGTGTGGAGCGCGAACCGCCCCGCTATCCGGCGGGCGGGGGACAGGCAAAACTTTCGGCTGCATGGCTGGTGGAGAATGCGGGATTCCCGAAGGGATTTGGAAGCGGACGCGTCGGCATCTCGAAGAAGCACACGCTGGCGATCGTGAACCGCGGCGGCGCGACGGCGGCCGAGATCGCAGCATTCAGCGAAGAGGTGCGCACCGGCGTGCGGAAGGCATGGGGGATCGAGCTGCAGCGCGAGCCGGTGATGGTGGGATTCGGTTCCATTGAATAATCGGGTAATTGAGAAATCTGGTAATTGAAAATCAAAATCACAATCAAAACATAAGACAAAGAGCCGAGAGCCGGGGGCCAAGACCCATACCAAGGCCAAGGCGAGTGACCGCAGCGAAGAATCTCAGAGACCGCATTCACAAGAGCGGTCGCCAGCCAAGGATTTGCGAAAGTCCAGCGTCTACGTTATGGAAGTCCACTATAATGAGGGAAGACACACTTACAGGAGAGTCGACGACATGTATCCAGAGCCAATGATCGCGCCGATGCGGCAGGAGCTATCGCGTTTCGGCGTGGCGGAGACTCGTACGGCCGCCGATGTGGAACGGGCGGTGAAGGAAACGCCGGGCACGGTGATGGTGATCGTGAATTCGGTGTGCGGATGCGCCGCGGGCAAGATGCGTCCGGCGGTGGGCATGGCCATGAAGCACAACGTGGTGCCGGACAAGAGCATCACGGTGTTCGCCGGCCAGGACCGCGACGCGACGGAGAAGGCGCGCGCGTACTTCGTGGGGTATGCGCCGTCGTCGCCGAGCATCGGACTGCTGCGCGACGGGAAGCTGGTGTACATGATGGAACGGCACCAGATCGAGACCCGGGACGCGGCCTCGATCGCTGCGGAATTGACATCAGCCTTCGACAAGTTCTGCGCGAGGTCAGCGGTAGGCGGACAGTAAATAACTTACAGAAAGACCAGCGGCCCGCGAAACGCGGGCCGTTTTGTGTCGTCGGCTAAAGCCGACTCGTCCTTTTGAGGAAACGCCTACCCCGCACTGACGTGCGGGGCTATCCGGTATGGCGTCGCTGCGCGACTGATGATTCGGTGAGAAAGGGATTCCTCGACTCGGCGCTGCGCGCCTCACTCGGAATGACAATCTTCATCGAATGACAACCTGAAGCGAACGAGTCACTTCACCATCAACGCTTTGATGGCCATGGCGTTGGGTCGTGAGCCGGTGGGGATGATGGTGAGCAATCTGCGCGCGGCCTTGGCATCGGTGGCGCGGGCGGAGGTGGTGCGCAGCACGGCCACGTCGCCGGAGCCGCTGCCCGCGACAAACAGATATTGCTGGCCGGTGGAGAGGATGATGGCATCGGGCCGGCGGCCGACCTCGAACGTGGCCAGCAGACGGTTGATGGTGATGTCATACGCGGCCACGGTGTCGGAGTTGAAGTTGCTGATGTACAGCGTGGCATTGTCGGCTGCCACCACACCACGCACCGGCCCCTTGCCGATCAAGTAGGTCCCGCCCACGTCATTCGCCGACGTTGCCACCTCAGAAAAAGAATCCCCTGCGAAATTGGAGACGAAGAGCTCGCCGCCATCGGGTTTGAGGGCAAGATGCACAGGCGTGCGTCCGACGTTCAAAATCGCGACCAGGGCATCGGCGTCCTGCGCGGGATGCGCGTCCAACTTTCGCAATTGCACGCTGGCGACTTGCGCCGAACCGCTGCAGGCGATGAAGGCCTTGGTGGAATCGGGCAGGATGACAACGTCCGTGGGCTGTTTGCAGACCTTGATGCGGCTGCGCACCGCGAGCGACTTCGTGTCGAGCAGCGCGACCGTGTCCTCTTCCCGCAGAGAGACGACCAGGGTGCTTCCATCGGGCGAGACGATCGCCAATCCGGGCGCCGCTCCGACGGGAACGTTGGCCACGACTTTGCGCGCGGGAATATCGATCACGGAGACACTGCCGGAGCCGGCGTTGGCCACGTAGGCGCGGGCACCATCCTGCGAGACCGAGACAAAGTAGGGCCGCTGCTGCACCAGGATGGTGGCCACCACCTCATTTTTTTCCGCGTCGATCACGCTGACGGAGGCGGAGCCGGAGTTGACGGCATACACCTCATTACGGCGCGGATTGGCGGTGATGCCCGTTGGATTTTGCCCGACCTTCAGCGACTTGATCACCTGAAAATCGAGGGCGTCGATCACGGTGACATCGTGCGAGCCGCCGTTCGAAACATACAAATACTCCCGCTTGCGCGGATCTTCCTGGGTGCAGGCGGTGAGCAGCAAGAGTACGGATGTGAGGAGGAGTCTATGCAAGGCGGAATCAAGGATAGCAAAAGACGGTTTCTGGAACGCTGAAGCGATCAGCGCGAAGCGGCCGAGGTGACGGTGATCGGCTCGGCGGCTTGGTTGCGCGGGGCCACGCTGCGTTCGAGCACGGCCGCGATGGGGCGGATATGGTCCATCAGAGTGTCGAACTGGTCGGGGAAGATGGACTGCATGCCGTCCGACAGTGCTTTTTCCGGGTTGCAGTGGACCTCGACGATCAAGCCGCTGGCGCCAACGGCCACCGCGGCCCGAGAAAGCGGTGTCACTTTGTTGCGCTTTCCCGTGCCATGGCTGGGGTCCACGATGATGGGCAAGTGGCTCAGACGCTGCACCGCGGGCACGATACTAAGATCGAGCGTGTTGCGGGTGTGGTCGGCAAAGGTACGGATGCCGCGCTCACAAAGTATGACGTTGTAATTGCCCTCGCTCAGGATGTACTCGGCGGCCATCAGGAACTCCTCGAGCGTGGCCGCGATGCCGCGCTTCAGCAGGACAGGCTTGCGGGAGCGTCCGGCGCGCTTGAGCAAAGAGAAGTTCTGCATATTGCGCGCGCCGATCTGGATGACGTCGGCGTACTGCTCCACCTGGTCCATGGACTCATGGTCCACGGCCTCGGTGACGATGCGCAGGCCAAAACGCTCGCGGATCTCAGCCAGGATCTTCAAACCGTCTTCCGCCAGGCCCTGAAACGTATATGGCGAAGTGCGCGGCTTAAAGGCGCCGCCGCGGAAAAAACGAGCGCCGGCGCGGTGCACGCGCTCGGCGGTGGTCAGAGCCTGGTCGCGGGACTCGACCGAGCATGGGCCGGCGATCACGGCCAGCTCGCGTCCGCCGATGGTGGCGTCTGTCCCGGGGAAGCGGATGATGGTGTCGTCCGGCTTGACCTCGCGGCTTACCAGTTTGTACGGCTTGGAGACGCGGATGACCTCGCCCACACCGGGCAATTCCTCGATCGACGCGGGATCGATAGTCCCGCGATTGCCGGTGATGCCGATGGCGGTGCGCTGTGCCCCGGGCATGTTGTGGGGCACGTATCCGAGTTCTTCGATGCGCTTGCAGACCGCGTCCACCTGTTGCGGGGTCGCGCCTGCCTGCATGACGACGAGCATGAGGTCTCCTGGGTCTTTCAGTGTATCGCGCCACCAGTGTGCGGGGCAAAGTCCGGCCCGCTGATGGGACGCGCAGGGGGCCGAAAGGTCGCTGAATCAGCGGGAGCAGCGATAACAAAGGGCGGGCGGGAAGTTGCGCAGGACCAGGTCGCGGTCCACGTGTTCGAAAATGGGTCCCAAGGTCGATTCCAGCCGCGGGGAATATTGATAAAGCACCAGCGCGCCCGATGGACCAATGGCCTGCGAAGTCTCCCAAAGGATCTGACCGCGGAGGCTGACCGGCATATTGGCGAAGGGCAGGCTGCTGAGGATGTAGTCGGCGCTTTCAAATCCGTACCGGCGGAGCACATCGCGGACATTGGCGGCGGAGTCGCGGACCACGCGCAAGCGCGGATCCGGGAAGCGCTGAGTCAGATTGCGGACGAACTCCTCATTCATCTCGATGGAAATGAGGGTGGCGTCCGGCGCCATGTTGGCGAGGATCTCGCGGGTCACGCTGCCGGTGCCGGGACCATACTCCACCAGGACGCGGGCCTCCGGCCACCGGACCTGCGCCAGCATGGAGCGGATCAGGAACGGAGAACTGGGGATGATGGAGCCGACCGCACGCGGATTCTTGAGGAAATTGCGGGCAAACAGCAGGACCTGATTGGATCTGACGTTCCCTTTTTTGAGCACGCGGAGCGCTTCTCCTTGGGACGTTCTTTCCGCGCATATTCTTTCTGACCCGGCGGCGAATGGCAAGTACAAAGTGAGGGGCGGCCCGGTACCGAGGTACCGTGGGCCATGACCGGGCGCTTAAGCACACCGGGCGCATTGCGGCGATAATAGAGACGCGAAGCCGATCCATCGGGTCCCCATGGGCATCTCTGCGAGCCGAAAACGACAGTTGTTCCTGACCGGAAGGGTGGTGGTCTCCACCTTTTTCCTGATGACGTCGATCTATTGCCTGCTGGCGTTCCGAGCACGTAAGAAACGACCTGAGCAGCCTGTGGTGGAGCCTGGGCGCTCTGCTCACTCTGGGCTGGCTGTGCTGGCTGGACCATCGCGCGGCCTGGCGGACCATCGAATGGCGGGACGAGCGGCCGGTGCCGGCACTGCCGCTCTCCATCGGGATCATGTGCGCCACCCTGGTCTCGACCCTGTGCGCGGGCATGGCCTACACCCGTTCCTATCTGGTGAATCAGGTGATCATCTTCGGCGAGAGCGGCCTGTTGATGACCGCCTGGAGCGTGGTGGCGCACATCCTGCTCGGACTGCTCCTGGTCAGCGCGCTCAACCTGGCGGGCACGCTGGCGCGGCGCTTCAAGAAGCCTGCCCGGGCGCATTACGTCCTGAATGTATTGCTGGCGTGGGCGGCGATGGCCATCCTGCTGCGGCAGTTCATCCATGCCGCGCTGACATTCAAAGGCAAAGGCGCGGATCTCTATGCCGTGATCTTCAGCCTGGTCTTTGTTGGGGCGGTCAGCGGATTGATCCTGCGCTGGCGCATGGCGGTCGCCGCGCAAAAGGACGAAGCTGCGCCGGCGTCTGGAAAAGGCATTCGCAGGGAGCTGGAGCGCGCGCTGGTGATGTTCGTGCTCGCGGGCATGGCCTTCACCGGACCGGCCTTGATCGCCGGCATGGACTGGAACTTCCTGTTCCAGAAGGTCTGGGTGATCCTGTTCTGGTCAGTGGCCAGCGTCGCCATCTACCACTACGGACCTAGAAAAGAAGAGAAAACGTACTCCGTGTTCGCGCTTACGGTGGTGGCGATCGCGTGCGTGGGCGTTTACATGGGCCTGGCAGCGACGCAGCCGTTCTGGCCGCGGCTCATCAAAGGCCAGCGCATGAACGTGGACGCGACCCTGGAACGATATGCGGGGTTCGATGTCTCATTCAAAGTGGTCAACGATTTTTTCTCCGGCCCGGCCAAAGACCCGTGTGACGACTACTGCGGCTACCTGAGCCGGCACACCAACATCCCCAATTCCGTGGACGTGAAGCCCATCGATCTGCGGCTGGTGGACGAGATGGAGCCGGCGAAGGCGCCGCCGAACATCATCATCGTGGTGTTCGACAGCCTGCGCGCGGATTACACCGCGCCGTACAACCCGGAGGTGGATTTCACCCCGAACATCGCCGCGTTCGCCAAGGACTCCATCGTGGTGAAGAACGCCTACACGCGCTACGCCGGCACCAGCCTTTCGGTGCCCGCGATCTGGGGCGGCGCGATGCAACTGCACAAGCATTACATCCAGCCGTTCCATCCGCTGAACAGCCTGCAGAAATTGTCCGAATTCGACGGCTACCAGAGTTTTGTGATGGCGGAGCCGGTGCTGGCGCAGATACTGGACATGAGCAAGCCGATGGTGCGATTGCAGGCTGACGTCAAGAATTGGCCCGACTTCGATTTTTGCGACACCGTGCAGGATTTCCAACAGAAGATGGGCGAGAAGCGGGACAAGTCAAAACCATTGTTCTTCTTTTCCCAGCCCAGCAATGTGCACATGCTGGCGCTGCAACAATGGGGCACGCACGAACCCGACAAACGCGCGTATCCGGGGTTCGACGCGGTCTATGCCGGGGCCCTGCAGCGCGCCGATGCCTGCCTGGGACAGTTTCTACGCTATCTAAAGGCCAACAAGCTCTATGACAACAGCATCGTGGTGGTGACTTCCGACCACGGGGATGCGTTTGCCGAACAGGATGGCCGCCGCGGACACTCGTCAATCCTGTATCCGGAGGTGCTGAAGATCCCGTTGATCGTGCACCTACCGGCGGCGATGCGGGCCAAGGTGCAGTACGATCCCGCGCCCCCGGCGTTCAATATCGACCTGGTGCCTTCGCTGTATTACCTGCTCGGCCACCGGCCCATCCGCAACAATCCGGTGCTGGGGCGGCCGCTTTTCACGGAATCGCTCGAGGAGCAAACGCCCTACCTGCGCGACCACTACCTGATCGCATCGGATTATGCGGCGACGTACGGCATACTGAAGGAGAACGGCGCCAAACTGTTCATCGTGGACACGGTAAACCATCAGGAGATGTACTTCGACCTGGCCGCCGACCCCAAGGCCACCAAGAATCTGGTGGATGACAACGTGCGTGACCGGCTGAAGCCGGTGATCCTGTATGACATCAAGGACATCGCGAATTTCTACAACTACGGCCCCAAACCGGAGACGTTCGCGGACTGGCTGAATAAGTAGCAGCAATCAGCCGTCAGCTATCAGCTGTCAGCAACAACAAAATCAAAACCAAGGCAAGACTCCTAGGACGTGTTCTATCGCTTGACGGCGATCATCTGGACCTCGAAGCGGGCGTTGAAGAGCAGCTTTCCCGAGCCGAGGAAGGCCCGCGCCGGATACTCGTCTTCCTTGAAGTAGGTGCGATAGACGGAATTGAACTTGTCGAAGTGGGCCACGTCCGAACAAAAGACCTGGACGGACACCACATCCTCGAAGTCCATTCCGGCTTCCTTAAGCACGCCGCGGAACTGTTCCATGACATTGCGGGCTTCTTCTTCCGGCGTGGCCGGGACCTGATTGGTCTTGGGGTCGAGGCCGATGCGTCCGGAGAGATAAAGAGTATTACCGGCGAGGACCGCGTCACTGAATGGCGCCTTCCGGGCCAATTCCGTCGCTCGGGGCAGATTGATGTGACGATGCATACGTTTCTCCTCCGCGTTGGATGCTCCGGAGAGACAAGCGATTCCGGCGAAGGAGAGGATGAGAAATAGCGCAGGGGTTTTTTGCATGGGAGTCTCCGGCAGGAGTGTAACGCAGGCGGGGATAAGGGGGCTGGGCCAGAGCTGCACAGCCGAGGGCGGCTGTGCCACACAGATGGGAAACAACACAGCCGAAGGTCCTTCGACTTCGCTCAGGACAGGCCCCCATGGGCACCAAGGCAAGGGGCTGAAGCCCCGTTCCTAATCGAGGCCTAGCCGGGCGGCTGAAGCCGCCCTCTTTTTCGGTCATGCGACTGTTCGTGCCGGACCATGCGGAGACGGAGTGGTCGGCACAGCCGAGGGCCCTTCGACTTCGCTCAGGGCAGGCTCCTGTGCGACCCCTTAGATTGCAAATCCGATGATCGGGTAATTGAAAATTGGAAGAGTAGCACCATCTTTTCTTGGATAGCCAGTTACAAGCCCCACGTTAGCTTCGCGAACGTGGGGCACCAGACTCCAGTTAGGCAGCGGGCAACGTTTGTTAGAATCGAAGATTCAGCCCCCATGCCGCGCACGATCAACCGGAAGGCCGCGAAGAAGCCCGGCGAAGAGGGCGGCGGAGATTTCGATGTCCTGAAGTGGCCGGCGGCCAAGCGGCCGCCGAAGCGGACCCGGTTGCGCATCGGCATCCATACCTCCACCAGCGGGGGCGTGGCGTTGGCGGCCGAACGGGCGTATCGGCTGGGTTGCAATGCGCTGCAGATCTTTTCCTCCAGCCCGCGGCAGTGGCGGGGGGTGAGCATCCGACCGGAGCAATCGGATGAGATGCAGCGGTCGCGTGCCACCTACGACCTTGCGCCGCTGGTGGTGCATACGAATTATCTGGTGAACGTTTGCAGCGCCACGCCTCTGTTCCGGGCCAAGTCGATCGCAGCATTCCGCGGCGAGGTGGAGCGCGCTTTGTCTCTCAAGGCCGAATACCTGGTGCTGCATCCGGGGTCGTTCCGCGGAATGACGCGGGAAGAGGGGCTGCGCACCGCCGCCGAATCCATCGCCAAGTCGGTCGAAGGACTGGATCTAGCCGCCGGGGGCTTGCAGATCCTCATCGAGAACACGGCGGGCGCGGAGTTTTCCCTGGGTGGTTCGTTCGAGCAGGTAGGGGAGTTGTTGGAACGATTGCGGCCAGTGGTCCCGGTCGGCGCCTGCATCGACACCTGCCACACGCACGTCGCGGGGTATGACATTACCAGCGACACAGGGTATGAAGAGACGCTGCGTCAGCTGCAAGCGACCATTGGCTTGGAGCATGTTCGCGTCTGGCACTGCAATGACGCGAAAAAGCCTTGCGGCTCGAAGCTGGACCGGCATGAGCACATCGGGCAGGGAACGATCGGAAAGAAGCCGTTCCAGCGATTGCTGAACGATCCGCGTCTGGCCCATGCGGCGTTCATCGCGGAAACGCCGATCGACGAGCCGGGGGATGATCTGAGGAACGTGGAAGCGCTGAAGAAGTTGGTTTCTGGTCCTTAGTTCCGCGTTTCTCGAGAATCAGGGTGTCTTGGCACATCGCTCGAGATGAGATTGGCTGGGAGATCGAGGAATGGGAAAAGCAGATTCTTCGCGCGGCGCGCTCAGAATGACACTTCAAGGGTGAGGGGAGCATATTGCGGAGCTGCCGAATTGCCGAAGTGCAGAATCGAGAAAACATTGCAGATTTGTGATTGCAGATAGCAGATCGCAAATTGCAGATCGAGGATCTGAGGATGTGGCACTGATGGGGAGTGACGATAATCCGGTGACAGCGAACGAGCGCGTGGACGAGCGCTACGACCCGCATCCGATCGAGCAGAAATGGTCGGCGCGGTGGGAGGGCGATCCTGCGCTCTACGCCGCCGAACGCGTTTCGACCAAGAAGAAGTATTACGTGTTGGAGATGTTGCCCTATCCCTCGGGTGCGCTGCACATGGGCCACGTTCGCAACTACTCCATCGGGGACGCGCTGGCGCGCTACATGTGGATGCGCGGGTACAACGTGCTGCATCCCATGGGCTGGGACGCCTTCGGTCTGCCCGCGGAGAATGCCGCGCTCAAGAACAACACCCCGCCGCGCGCGTGGACACTGGCCAACATCGGCAACATGAAGGCGCAGATGAAGCGCCTGGGCTTCAGCTATGACTGGGCCACGGAGACCGCCACCTGCCTGCCGGAGTATTACCGCTGGAACCAGTGGTTCTTCCTCAAGATGGTGGAGAAGGGACTGGCGTACCGGAAGAAGAGCAAGGTGAACTGGTGTCCGGAGTGCGCCACGGTGCTGGCCAATGAGCAGGTGGTGGACGGTTGCTGCTGGCGGCACGAAGAGACCAAGGTCGAGATCCGCGACCTGGAGCAGTGGTTCCTGCGCATCACCCAGTATGCCGATGAGTTGTTGCGCGACCTGGAGTCACTGGATGGCTGGCCGGAAAAGGTCAAGACCATGCAGCGCAACTGGATCGGGCGCAGCGAAGGCGCGCAGGTGGACTTCACGCTGGAATCGCCCGGCCCGCATGGCGCGAAGATCACCGTGTTCACCACGCGCATCGACACCATCTTCGGCGCGACCAGCGTGCAACTTGCGCCGGAGCATCCGGTGGTGCAGGACCTGATCGCGGCCAATCCGGAGATCAAAGACAAGGTCGCGGAACTTCAGTTGGAGCAACAAGCCGCGAAAGATGCGGGCGACGCAGGCGCAGTCGAAAAGCACTGCGTGTTCACCGGCGCGTATGCCACCAACCCGTTCAACGGCGAGCGGCTCCCGGTGTGGGTGGCGAATTACATCCTGATGGAGTACGGCACGGGCGCCATCATGAGCGTGCCCGCGCATGACGAGCGCGACTACGAGTTTGCCAAGAAATACGGCATCGAGATGCGCGTGGTCATCCTGCCGCGGCGCACCGAGGAGCCGACCGGCGACGGCGAACAGGAGCCGGTGCTTCCGTTCACGCACGAAGATTCCATGCTGATCAACTCCGGCGAGTTCAACGAGATGAGCACGCCGGACGCCAAGGCGGCCATGGCCCGCCTGGCGGAACAAAAAGGATTCGGCAAGGCCACCGTAACCTATCGCTTGAAGGATTGGGGCGTAAGCCGCCAGCGGTATTGGGGTACGCCCATCCCCATGGTGTACTGCGAGAAGGACGGGATCGTACCTGTGCCGGAGTCGCAGTTGCCTGTGATCCTGCCGGACAACGTGGACATCACGCAGACCGGCGGATCTCCGTTGAGCCGCGTGCCTGCATTCCTGAACACCACGTGCCCAAAGTGCGGCGGGCCGGCGCGGCGTGAGACCGACACCATGGACACGTTCGTGGATTCGTCGTGGTATTTCTATCGCTACACGGACGCGCAGAATACCAACGCGCCATTCGACCCGGCGTTGGCGGCCTACTGGTTCCCGATCGACCAGTACATCGGCGGGGTGGAGCACGCCATCCTGCACCTGATCTACTCGCGCTTCTGGACCAAGGTGATGCGCGACCTGGGGCTCATCAAGAATTCGGAGCCGGTCGAGCGCCTGTTCACGCAGGGGATGGTTATCAAGGACGGCGCGAAGATGTCCAAGAACAAAGGCAACGTGGTCAGTCCGGATGACATGGTGGCGCAATACGGCGCGGACGCCGCGCGCCTGTATTCCTTGTTCGCGGCGCCGCCGGACCGCGACCTGGACTGGCAGGAGCAGGGCGTGGAAGGCTGTTTCCGTTTCCTGGGACGGGTGTACCGCTTCGTGACCAAACACGCAAAGCCGCAGCATCCGGAGTGGCGCGCGGGAGTTCCGGCGGAGCTTGGGCCGGAGGCGCGCGTGCTGCAGCGCAAGCTGCACCAGACCATCGCCAAGATCACCCATGACTTCGATTCGCGCTGGCACTTCAATACGTCCATCGCCGCGTTGATGGAGTTGTCGAACGATCTGTACGCCGCCGAAGGGGCGATCCGGAAAGGCACTGTACCCGTGCCGCTGATGGCGCAGCTTCAGCGCACGCTGGTGCAGTTGCTGGCCCCGTTCGCGCCGTATCTCATGGCCGAGCTTTGGGAGACGCTCGGGGAGCGTGGCACCTTGTTGAAACAACCGTGGCCCGTTTTCAATCCCGCGTTGGCCAAGGAAGATGAGATCGAGATCCCGGTGCAGATCAATGGCAAGCTGCGCTCGCGTATCATGGTGTCCGCGGACGCAAATGAGGAAGCCGCGAAAGAGGCGGCATTCAGGGACGAAAGAGTGAAGGCAGCCATCGAGGGCAAGACGATCGTGAAAGTGATCATCGTGCCGGGTAAGATGGTCAATATCGTGGTGAAGTAAACGCGTTGACAGTACAGTGAAGGAGAGGCGACCGGAGAGGATGCTTTCCTTTGGCTTGCGGCGGCAAGATGCCGCCGCCACAGCCGGCGAGGACGCCGGCGGTACGCGAGAGGACGGCGCGAGCGGCACAGCCGAGGGCCCTTCGACTTCGCTCAGGGCAGGCTCCAGTGCCGCCGAGTCCCAAGGTGTGGAACACTAATCCTCATGTCGCGATCGCGAGCAGTGCGCACCGGGTTTCTCAGCGTCCTCAAGCGGCCGGAGATCTTTTTCGCCGAATTGATGTGGCGGTGGGCCTTCACCACCGCGGCGGCGATGGTGCTGGCCTACGCCATCCTGGGCTATCTGGACACACTCCTGGTCAGCGACCGTGACCTGTTCGGCCTGGCCAACGTGGTCCCCGGGACGGTGGGGCCGGCGCTGGCCAATATTTTCCGCGGAAGCGGGCCGCGCCTGGTGCGCATCGTCTCCGTGGCCTTGCTGGGCGTGGCGCTGTTGTGGTGGGTGGCGGCCAGCATCGGACGCCTGGCCACATTGCGCGCGATGCTGCCGGGGCGTCTGGGCCGGCTGGTCGTTGTGTTGCGCATCCACGAATTGCGCATCCTCGTGATGGTGGCGGCGTGGCTGGCGTATGTGGCCGCGTTCGCGCTGGCGGGCGCGTTCTCGCGCACGTCAGCGCATGCGCACGATCCGGGCAAGTTTTATCTTTTGTTCCTACCTCTCGTTTTCGTCATCGGCTGCGTCTGGTCCGGCCTCAGCTGGTTCCTGATGCTGGCGCCGATCTTCTCCGTGCGTGACGACCGGGGCGTGTTCGCGTCCATCGGCGCGGCGGCGGAGTGCGCGAAGCAGAGGGTCAGCCAGTTCGCTTGGGTGGGCGGACTGTTCGGGTTCCTGAGGCTGGTAGCGTGGGTCATCGGGTTCATCGTTCTTATGACGCTGCTGGGCATTGTGGCCCAAGCGCCGGCGAAGCTTGCGTGGCTGGTGCTGCTGCTGTGGGCCATGCTGTACTCCGCCGTCGCCAATTTCCTGTCGATCGCCAGGCTGGCCGCGTGGGTGCGGATCGCGGAGTGGGACGGAACGACGGCGCCCTGAGGTCCCTTATCCCGCCGCGCGAACGCAACGTTCCCTCAACTCCTTCACGTACGCTTCCATAAAGCGGCTGATCAATTGGTCGATGGCCACGCCGAACAAGGTCGCGGTGACGCCCGCCATGTCGAGCTGGATCTCGATGCGCGTGGTGTCTTGCCTGGCTTCCTGTAACCAGAAGGTGATGGTGTTGGTGAAGCCGTAGCCGTGGGTCACGGCGGTGAAGGTCTGCGGCGCGGAGAAGTGCAGTATCTTCTGCTCGACGGAATAGCGGAACGGGACCAGCGCTTCCATCCGCCGGCGGCTGCCCGGCTGCCAGGGCTCGCCTTCGATCCATTGGATATCACCCCAGACGGTGGAATGACGCCACGCTTCCCAGTCGGTGAGCACGGCGAAGGCCTGCGCCGGCTTGCCTGGCACCTCGAGCCGGTACTCGTAGTGGTTGCCCATGGCGTGCCCCGGCGCTGAGTATATCCGCCCCGGCGCGTGGTTTGCTACACTGTTCCGTGGAAAGCCACCTCCATCCCCCGCATCAATCCATCGTCATCCTGGACTTCGGTTCGCAGTACACGCAGCTGATCGCGCGGCGGGTGCGCGAGCTGAAAGTGTTCTCCGTGGTGCTGCCCTGCACCGCCAGCCTGGAAGAGATCCGCAAGCATTCGCCCATCGGCGTGATCCTGAGCGGCGGGCCGAGTTCCGTCTATGACGCGGACGCGCCCAAGTTCGATGACCGTGTGCTGGCGATGGGTATGCCCATCCTGGGCGTCTGCTACGGATTTCAGCTGATCGTCTACAAGCTGGGCGGCTCGGTGAAGCCGGCGCCGCGCCGGGAATACGGCCATGCCGAGGTGAATCTTGTCGCGGGTGCGAAGTCACGCCTGTTCGCAGGATTGCCGGAGACATTGCAAGTATGGATGAGCCATGGCGATGACGCGGAGAAGATCCCGCCCGGCTTCGATCTGATCGCGAATACAGCGAATGCGCCGGCGGCGATCCAGGACGAAGCGCGCAAGATCTGGGCCATCCAGTTCCATTCCGAAGTGCACCACACCCCGCGGGGCAAGGAGCTGCTCCGGAATTTCGTGATGGAGATCTGCGGGGCGCGCGGCGATTGGACCGCGCAACAATTCATCGAGGAGACGGTGCGCGCGGTACGCGCCACGGTGGGCGAGAAAGGCCGCGCCATCTGCGCTCTCTCCGGCGGCGTGGATTCGGCGGTGGCCGCGGTGCTGGTGCACAAGGCCATCGGCGACCGCCTGACCTGTGTCTTCGTGAACAATGGCGTGCTGCGCAAGAACGAGTTCGAAAAGGTCCAGCAGAACCTGCGTGACAAGCTGGGCTTGCACCTGATCGCGGTGGACGCCAGCGCGAGCTTTCTCGGGCGGCTGGAGGGCGTGACCGACCCCGAACAGAAGCGGAAGATCATCGGCAACACGTTCATCGAAGTGTTCGACGTGGAAGCCGAGCGCATCTGGAAGAACGAGGGTGAGGTGGAGTGGCTGGTGCAGGGCACGCTTTATCCGGACGTGATCGAGAGCGTGAGTGTGCGCGGGCCGTCGCAGACCATCAAAACACACCACAACGTCGGGGGGCTGCCGGAGTCGATGAAGCTGAAGCTCATCGAACCGCTGCGCAACCTGTTCAAGGACGAGGTGCGGCGCATCGGCCGCGATCTGGGCATGCCGGAGGAGATCCTGCAGCGCCAGCCGTTCCCCGGGCCGGGCCTGGCGGTGCGCATCCTGGGCGAGGTGACGCCGGAGCGCGTGCGCCTGCTGCAGGAGGCGGATGACATCGTGGTCAGCGAGATCAAGGCGGCCGGACTCTACACGCAGGTGTGGCAGTCATTCGCCGTGCTGCTGCCGGTGATGAGTGTGGGCGTGATGGGCGACCAGCGCACCTATGCCAATGCCTGCGCCATCCGCGCGGTGCATTCGGAGGACGGCATGACCGCGGACTGGGTGCCGCTGCCCCATGAACTGCTGCGTAAGATCAGCAGCCGCATCGTGAGCGAGGTGCGCGGCATCAACCGCGTGGTGTATGACATCACGTCGAAACCGCCGGGGACCATCGAGTGGGAGTGAGGTGAGGCATTGCGGAATCGGGTAATCGGGTAATCTGGAAATTGAGATTCAAAAGCAAAAACAATTGCAAAAAAACAAAGACAAAGGCTAAGGCACGGAAGCAAATACTAAGACACGAAGCAAAAAAGAAACACAAAGGACACTGGTCCAGGGCAAACGAGTGGGAGTGAGGAAAGCCAGTTTCAAGTTTCGAGTTTCAAGTTTCATGACCGCGAGCATTGTGCTGGCGGGTGGTTTGCTCCAGTCGGCGCAGGCGCAGGCGGGTGGGACCGGCATATCGCATCGCAGCATTCGCTCCGGCGGGCAAGAGCGGGCCTTTTATCTATTCATCCCGGAAAAACCAGCGGTCAGGAAATCCTCACCTCTGCCACTGGTCGTTCTGTTGCATGGAACGGGTGGAGACGGCAGGGAACAGATCGAGGCTTGGAAGAAGCTCGCGGAACGAGAAGCGGTCCTTCTTGTCGCGCCGACCGGAAAAGGCAAGTACGGCTGGCAGGTCCCCATCGATGGTCCCGAGTTCCTGTATGACGTGGTCGAGCAAGTGAAGAAAGAGCTGCCGGTGGATGGCCGGCGCGTGTACCTGTTCGGCTATTCGAACGGGGCGGATATGGCGTTTTACATCGCTCCGCAGCAATCGCAGTATTACGCCGCCGCCGTGATGTTCGCCGGCTCGCTCCGTCAAAGGCAGTTTGCGATGCTTGACCACGTGAAGCGCAAGATCCCGCTGGCATATTTCATCGGCGGGGAAGACAAGGTGTACCCGCTGGCCGAGGCGCATCCCACGCGGGACGCCGTGCGCAAGCGGGGGATAAAGCTGGAGTACAGGGAAATTTCGGGCGCAGGCCATGACTTTGGCGGCCGGTATGGAGAACTCCTGGAAGATGCCTGGAAGTTCTTACGAGATAAGTCACTTACCGACAAGGCGAAATACGCGCCGCTTGACGAAACTTGGCTTGGCTACGCGCTGAAGTGACGACTGGGCGAGGCATGTTCCGGGCTCATTTTCGGTGACGTGTGGGTCCGTGCAGGACAAAGGGATTCCTCGACTCGGCGCGCCTCGCTCGGAATGACAAAGGCGCGGCGTGCGCTTCGCGTCTGCACGGGACGACAAATGTAGAGGCCGGGTCGGGCGGGTGCGGCGGCAAGATGCCGCCGCCACAGCCGGCGAGACGCCGGCGGTACGTTTGGGACGCTGGCGGTACATTCGTGATGGTTCTGAATGAAGGGCCGTTATTCCGAGATCCACTTGGTGATCTTGCGCACCAGCCAGCGTGGCCCCAATCGAACCGATTGAGCCACCAGCCGATTCACGAATCCAGTGATGACCACGGCCTTGCCTTTCCGCATGGCGCGGTAGCCGGCCTCTGCGACCTTGCGCGCGTCAGCGGCGCCCGCCTTGAAGAGCTTGCTGTCCGTCATGGCGGCGCGCGCGGCGAAGCCGGTGTGGGTCGCGCCCGGGCAAAGACAGGTAACGGTCACGCCGGTGCCGCGCAACTCCTCATACAAGCCTTCTGACAGGAAAAGAACGAACGATTTTGTGGCGTAGTACTCGCTCAGCAGCGGGCCGGGTTGAAACGCGGCGGTGGAAGCTACATTGAGGATGCGGCCGCTCTTGCGCGCCACCATCTGCGGCAAGTACAGCCGGGTAAGGTGGGTGAGGGCGACGATGTTGACCTGGACCATGTCCAGGATGTCGTCGAGGTCCTGCTTCACAAAGTCGCCGCGCCAGCCGAATCCGGCGTTGTTCACCAGCGCGTCGATCTGAAGACCCGCCCGCTCCGTCGCTTGAAAGATCTCATCCGGTGATTCCAGTTCGGCGAGGTCCTTGGCCATGACAGTGACCAATGGACTGCCCAGCTTGCGCAGTTCATCGGCGACCTTGTCGAGTTTGGCCTTGTCGCGCGCGACCAGGGCCAGGCCCCAGCCGTCGCGGGCGAAGCAGCGGGCCAGCTCATAGCCGATCCCACCGGACGCGCCGGTGATCAGCGCGGTGGGGAAGCGCTTAGAGCTGACGGCGGCGAAGTAGGCGGGGGCAACCATGATTAAGTCGGTAGTCGGTAGTCAGTAGTCGGCAGGAAAACCTCTAACCCTAGGCCTTGACCCCGTAGATGCTGAACCAGGATGTGGCCGCCTTGAGGCTGTTGTTGACGTTGTTGATGTTCTCCACGCCCTTGGTGCTCAGCCATTGTTCGAACGCCTTGGCGCCCTGTTTGCCGAAGATGGGGATGCCGTCTTTCCAGGTGGCGCGTCCGCAGAGCACGCCATTGAACTTCACGCCGGACTCGGCCGCGAGCGCCAGAGACTCATTGAACTCCTCGTTGCTCACGCCGGCGGAAAGATAGATGAACGGCTTGGTGGAGACCTTGGCCGCCTTGCGGAAATGCTCGATGGCCTCGGCCTTGGTGTACGCCGCCTGTCCGGTGCAGCTCTTGGCGCCTTCCACGAACTTCATGTTGATGGGGACCTCGACCTTCATCACGTCCACGCCGTAGCGGTCCTTGGTGAACTCCTCCATGGAGCCGATGACGATCTGCGGTTTCTTCTTCGCGAACTCCAGGCCCTTCTCGTCCACACCTTCTTCGTAGCCGACGAACTCAAGGAAGAAAGGAATGTCATTGGCGCGGCATTCGTCGCCCAGTCGCTCCACCCAGGCGTGCTTGATGTCATTGATCTTGGGGCCGTCGGTGGGGGTGTAATACAGCAGTATCTTGATGCAATCGGCGCCGGCTTCCTTCAGGCGCTTCACGCTCCAGTTGTCAAGCAGGTCTGGCAGGCGGCCGGGCCCGGTCTTGTCGTATCCGGTCTTTTCGTAGGCCAGCAACAATCCGCTTCCCGGCGCGCGCTTCTTGGCGGCAGAGAGACCCCACTCGGGATCAAGTAGGATGGCGGAGGCGTGCTTGGTAAGGACGGCGGTGACGATCTCCTTGAACTCTTCCATGTCACGGTCGGTGATCTCGGCGCCTTTTTCCTTGGCCAGAGACTTCTGCAGCGAGCCACGCTGGTCCATGGCCGCGGCGGCGATCACGCCACGCTTGTCGGATACCGCCTTCATGCCTGCGAGCTTTCCGGGAGTGAGGGACATGGGAGCCATTCTATTGGAAATTGCGGAACTGCGGAATTGCAGAATTGAAAGGAACCGAACCAAGGTCCCTCGACGCGCCCTGAGAGGCGGTAGGCCCTGGGCCTTAGGCGTTAGGAGAAGCAGATTCTTCGCTACGCTCAGAATGACACGAAATCATTGGGGAAGTGCGGAACTGCGGAATTTCGAGCAATCACTTGCCTTTAGCCACGGGCAGTTGCTTCAGCACGTCACGCTGTTTGGCGATGAGTTCCGCGCAGCCTTTCTTGGCCAGGCGCAGAAGCTCGGCGAGTTGGGCGTCATCGAAGGCGTTCTGTTCGGCGGTGGCCTGGAGTTCCACGAACCGGCCGCTGCCGGTCATGACAAAGTTCATGTCCACCTCGGCGCGGGAATCCTCTTCGTAGGGAAGGTCGAGCACGACCTGGCCGTCCACGATGCCGGCGCTGGTGGCGGCGACAAAATCAAGGATAGGCGACTGCTTGAGCGTGCCGCTGGCCAGCAGGCGCTCCACCGCAAGACCGAGCGCGACGAAGGCCCCGGTGATGGACGCGGTGCGGGTGCCGCCATCGGCCTGGATCACGTCGCAGTCCAGCGTGATAGTGCGTTCGCCGATCTTTTTCAGGTCGCAGACCGCGCGCAGCGACCGTCCGATGAGCCGCTGGATCTCATGGGTGCGCCCGCCCACGCGTCCTTTGCTCGATTCGCGCGGGGTGCGGGTGAGCGTGGCCCGCGGGATCATAGCGTATTCAGCGGTGATCCAGCCCTTGCCGGAGTTGCGCAGGAACTGAGGCACGGACTCCTCGATGGTGGCCGTGCAGATCACCTTGGTGTGGCCCACTTCGATCAGCGCCGAGCCTTCCGGCATGGAGAGATAGTCCGGGGTGAGGACCACGGGACGCATCTGCTCGGGAGCGCGGTTGTCGTTACGCATGAGAATCCGTTTCGAGTTTCCAGTTTCAAGTTTCCAGAAGAGCATTACCCAGGGAATAACCGGTCCAGAACAAACCACAATGAGCAGACCGTGGAATCACGACTCCAAGTCTACATGGGTGACGTCCACGATCCTTTGGCCGAGGAACTTTTCCCCGGCGCGGCGGAACTTCTCCACCGAATCGGTGGCAAAGAAGCGGACATCCGGAGCCGATACGCCGCCGGAAGCCGCGTGCGGCAGCGCCTCCGCCACCTTGCGCGCGGTGGACTCCGCCGAGTCGATGATCTGGATGCGCTCCGGCGTGATGCGGCGAAGCAGCGGACGGAGCAGGGGATAGTGCGTACAGCCCAGCACCATCACATCCGCCGCCCCCTTGAACAGGTCATCCAGATAAATGTGCGCGACTTGCTCGGTGACGCTGTGCTCGCCCCATCCCTCTTCCACCAGCGGGACGAAGAGCGGGCAGGCCTTTTCCTCCGCCTTGATCCCTCGGGCTTCGAGCGCCTTGCGATAGGCATGACTATTCACCGTTCCTTCCGTGGCCAGGACGATCACGTCTTTCTTCCGGCTGACGCCCGCGGCAGCCTCCGCGCCGGGCTCGATCACGCCGATCATCGGCGTCTTCACCGCGGCGCGGACACTGTCATACGCCTGCGCGCAGGCGGTATTACAGCCGATGACCAGAAAGTCGATGCCTTGCTGCTCAAGATAGTGGGCGGCGCCGATGGCGTACTTGGCCACGGTGGCGGCGGATTTCGATCCATAGGGGAGCCGCGCGGTATCACCGAAGTAGACGTAGTCCGCGTTCGGGACCTGGCGCAGCAGCTCGGCAAGCACAGTGAGGCCGCCGACGCCGGAGTCGAACACACCGATGAGGGGCCGCTGTTTCAATGTTTCTCCAATCCGGTCACGATCTGGTGGACCGCATCCACGTCATACATGGTAGTGAGATCGGCGTGTCCGGCCAGCGTCTCGCGCTCCTTGCCCTCCACCAGGAATTTCACGCGCCGTACGCCGGGTATGTTCACGGCCAGGGTCTCGATCATGGTAGCCACGGTGAACTGCTCCAGCAGGACGCCGGAGGGATGTCCGGTGGCGAACTTGGCGTTCATGTCCACCACGCACAATCCACCTTCCACAAGATACACAGCATCCACGTCCGCGCCCTCGCCGACCTTGTGAGGAGCGGGATGCTGCAAATACTCCGCCAGCAACGCGCGCAGGACTTCACGCGCCCGTCCGCTGGGATCGTCCGGCAAGGCGACCTCGGCCTGCCGGCGCATCAATACACCATCATCATCGAACGCGACGACCAGCGTGACCGGGACCTTGGGGCCGGCCACGGGAGCTGTCACGGGACGCGCATCCGCGCTCTGCAGCAGGTTGCGCTCGTCGCGGCGGCGGAGTTCGTACATATACACTCCTCCGGCGAGCAATGCGATCAGCAGCAGCGCGATGGTGATCTGTAGTTGGCGTGAGATCACTTGTGCTCCTCCAACATGTGGGCCAGTGCGCCCACCACCGCGGCGGCGGCCGCCTGGGCAACCGCTTGCTGATAGGCAGGTGCATTCAAACCATCCAGCGATGGATTGTCCCGCGGCGGTGCCACTTCCAGCGCCACCGCCGGCGACGCCACACGGCTCAACGGCGCGATAGACGCCGGCATCAGTTGTGCGTCCACCTTGCGTCCCGCCAATTCACTGACCATCTGCTCGCCCAGCACGCGGCTCTTATCCAGGAACGCAGCATGCACGCTTTGCCAGGGAATAAAGGGCCCCGCTTGCTCCCGCACCTTGGGGTCGGCAGGCGGCACGAGCGCGGTATACACGCGAACGCCCACTCCGGGTCCGCCCGCATGAAGACTGATGAACATGCCCGCGCGGCGCAGATTCGCTCCCTCCGCCCGCTGTTCCAGGGGCAGGGTCGTATCCGAGTCGCGCAGAAGCACGGCCGTGATGCCGCGGTCCTGCAATTCCGCGCGCAGGCGGCGGGCGATGGCAAGGGTGACGTCTTTCTCCTGAAACTTCTCACTGAAGCGGGCACCGCTGTCATCGCCGCCGTGTCCGGGGTCGATCATCACGAAAAACGGGACCACGCCATGGACGGGGAGCGGCGTCTCCGGCAATCCCGGCGATGCGGTGGCCGGAAGCCGGCCCGGCGTGACCGGGGCCGCGATAGGCGAGGTTGAAGGCGGAGGCTGCGCCGGAGCCTGCGCGATCTTCGGCGGAGCCGGCGCGGCGCTAAGTGTGATCACGCGGCCGCCTTCACTGAATCCTGTGAGCAGCGGCGCGGCGCCCTGCACGGTGATCTCAGAGGCGCCATTGGGTTCACTGAAGGCGATGGACTGAATGAGCTTGTCCTGATAATCAATGCGATCGGCGCTCATCAACACCGGCTCATGCGTGAAGGACAGCCGCACCCGGCCGCCCTCGTTGGTGATGTTCGGGCTGACGGCCACGGGAAATGTCAGCACAAGCGTGCTTGGATCGGTCCGCCGGAGCTCGATGGATACGTATTGCGCCACGCCGCGCAAATAAAGTTTGTGACTTGCGAGCCGGAGCTCCGGTTCGGCCCCGGTGTATTGCTTGATGATCTCCGGCAGCAGATCCAGGGGGACCAGGACGCGTCCGCTCTCGTCGATGCGGACCTTCAGCGCGGACTCGACCTGCATCTTCCCGATGCGGAAGCGGTTGCGTCCATCGCGAAACTCGCCTTCCACCGCGCCCACGCGCAGGCGAACGACGTCACGCTCTCGGCGGATGCCGACTTGACCCAGGTTGGGCAGCAGGTCCTGCAGCGCGATGTATTCGTGCCTGTCCTGGTCCGTGATCGAGATCGAGGAGATGCCGGCGGGCGTGAACACGTAGAGGCGCTTTTCTTCCGCCGAGCGCGTGACCCAGGGAAGAACAGCGGCGACAAGCACGGCAAGGACCGCCAACGCGGCGAGTCGGCGGACGTCAGTCGAGCGCATACAGCGTGAGCCCGCTCATCAGCTTGGGGTAGAAATCGGTGGACTTTTGCGGCATGACTTCCAGTGCGAACGAGACATCGCGCATCTGGCTCATGCGCACCGGATTCATCAGGAAGGCCACGTTCGCGCCGGAACGGACGCGCGCCATGGCTTCCTCCGCACTGCGCAGATATTGAAGGTACGTCTGGTTGCGGATGTCTTCTTCCGAGATGCCGAGGACTTCTTCCAACAGCACTTTATGAAGCTGCACCACATCCAGTTCGCGTTGCAAATGCGGCGTCCTGGCCAGCAGATGATCGATCGCGGTCCGTTTCGCCTTAAGCACCCAGGCGCCGTCGGCAGTGGCGGCCACGAACGAAGTGCGCGCGGAGGCAAGCGCGCTCAGCGTGTTCATGGCGGTCTCGGCGGTGGCTCCGGCGGGCATGCCTTCCACATCGAAGTAGGTCATGGCGGCGTCGATCATGACGCGCGCGTCAAATCCCGGCAGCCCGAAGACGACGCGATGCGTGGGCAGGATGAGGAGGTCCGGCGAGTCCATGTTGATGAACGTGGCCATCACGAATTCATAGGGCGCGTGGCCGTCGATCACCAACTGGCCGGTGCGGCCTTCTTCCGCGGGTTTTTCAAGATGGCGCGATCGGCACTCGTTGCGATAGGCGAGCGCGGTCTCATAGCGGTGATGGCCGTCGGCGATGATGAGCTTCTTGTCCTTCATCAGGGCGCTGAGCTGGGCGATGATCATCGGGTCATTGATCCGCCAGATGGTATGGCGCACATCGTACTCGTCCACCATGGAGGCCGTGGAGCGGTTGGGGTCGATGGATTTCGCCAGGAGCGAGTCGACCTCGGATTCCGGGTCGGAATACAACAAGAAGATCTGGCCGGAGTGGGTGTGCGTGGCCCGCAACAGATCCAGCCGGTCCGCCTTGGGCTTGGAGAGCGTCTGTTCGTGACGATGGACCACGTGTTCCGGATAGTCGTACAGCCGGCACAGCCCGATGAATCCGGCGCGTGTGCGCCATTCGCCGGGAGCATTGGGTACTTCGAAACGCTGCGTCGGCTCGTCCCAGCTCGATGGGGATGAGGCTGTGCGGGCTTTTGGCGTAGTATCCGGCCTGCATCTCCGGCGTGATCTTGTCATACGGCTGGGTGAGGACATTTTCCAGCTGGACTTTGCCGGTATCGAACCGGAGGGCGTTGAACGGGCGGACGTTGGCCATGGGAGAGAGTGCGGATTCGCTCGCCACTGATAGTAAAGGGAAGCAGGCGGCAGTTCAAATGTCACGGGCCCGTGAAACGCGTGCGCAAGGCAGGCGCGATTCGTCCCACACCTCCTTTTCCCACCGTTGGGCCTGTGCTAACATTCGCGTAAGAACTGAGGGTCCTAACGGTGTTGGCCGCGGTCCAGAAAAGCTCCGGCGTCCTGCCGGCGAAGCTTCTGCTCTTGGTGTCTTTACTTGCGTGCGCGGCCCTGGGACAGGGCGCGGAACAGACCATCAACACCCAGCCACGGCTCAAAACCGATAAACCGCCCGCTAATCCCCAGGAACTGTCGACTGACGAGCTGAAACAGTTCGGCAAGCCCATCCGCAGCGATGTGGACCTGGTGCTGGTGAGCGTCACCGTGACCGACCCGTTGAACCGCCTGGTGACCGGGCTGGAAAAAGACAACTTCGTCATCCTGGAACAGAACATCAAGCAGGACATCCGGCACTTTTCCAGCGAAGATGCGCCCATCTCGCTGGGGGTGGTCTTTGACCTGAGCGGCAGCATGAAGAACAAGATCGACAAGGCCAAGGATGCGGTGATCGAGTTCTTCAAGACGGCGAACCCGCAGGACGAGTTCTTCATGGTCACGTTCGCCAACCGTCCGGAGCTGCTGCATGACTTCACCACCTCGATCGAGGACATCCAGGGCAAGCTGGTCTATGCGGTGCCCAACGGGCAAACGGCGCTGCTGGACGCCGTCTACCTGGCGATGAACAAGATGCGCACCGCCAGGCACCCCAAGAAGGCATTGCTGATGATCTCCGACGGCGGCGACAATCACAGCCGGTACACGGACAATGAGATCAAAAAACTGGTGCAGGAGGCCGACGTGCAGATCTACGCCATCGGCATCTACGACCTCTATCGCAGCACGGAAGAGGAGATCCGCGGGCCCTACCTGCTTTCGCAATTGACAGACGCCACCGGGGGACGCACGTTCTCCATCAATGACGTCAGCGAGTTGAGCGACACGGCGGTAAAGATCGGCGTGGAGTTGCGCAACCAATATGTCCTGGGCTACCGTCCAAGTAACAAGATGCGCGACGGGAAGTGGCGCAAATTGAAGGTCAAACTCAATGCGCCGAAAGGATTGCCGCTCCTCAATGTCCACGCACGCCAGGGCTATTACGCGCCACAGCAGTAAGAGCCGGCTGTTCCTCCTTACATTCCTGTTATTGACCTGCGGCGCTCCATGGGCGCAACAACCCACCGCGCCGGAACAAAAACCCACGGAACCGCAAAAAGTGGAAGACCTCACGCCGCCTTCCGACGCGGAGATGGAGCGCAAAGCGCTGGAAGCGGAAAAATCCGCGACCGAAGCGGCCGCGGAGGAAGAAAAGAAAAATCCGCAATTGCGCGAACGCGAACCGGGGGAACGGCAGTCCGGATTCCTGTTCCGCAAGAAAGTGGATGAGGTGGTCCTGCACGCCACGGTGATGGACGCCAAAGGGCGGTTCATCACCAAGCTGGGGCGCCCGGCGTTCACCGTCTTCGAAGACAATGTGGCCCAGCCGATCACTTCGTTCCGCAACGAGGACATTCCCGTCTCCGTGGGACTGGTGATCGACAACTCCGCCAGCATGCGCAAGAAGCGCCCCTCGGTGAACCAGGCGGCGCTGAACTTCGTGCGCGCCTCGAACCCGGACGATGAAGTGTTCGTTGTCAACTTCGATTTCGAGGCCAACCTCGATCAGGATTACACCGCCGACCTGGTCAAACTGAAGGACGCGCTGGACCAGATCCAGGCGCGCTCCACCACCGCGCTCTATGACGCGGTCTACGCCGCCGCCGGCCATCTGCACAAAGGCGCGCGACGGGACAAGAAAGTCCTGCTGGTCGTCACCGACGGCGAGGACAACGCCAGCCAACTGACACTGGAGGAGACACTGCGCTTCCTGCAGGAGGATTTCAGCGACGTCACCGTCTACATGATCGGCCTGCTGGAGGATGAGGACAGGAAAGTGGCGCGCAAGGCCAAGCGGGCCATGAACAACCTGGCCCAGACCAGCGGCGGGATGGCCTATTTTCCGGAGAAATTCGAAGAGGTCGACGCTGTCACAAAAGATGTGGCGTATGACATCCGCAATCAATATGCCATCGGGTACAAGCCGCTGCGTCCGCTGACGGAAGCGGGGTTCCGCAGCGTGCGCGTGGAAGTGAAAGCCGGGGGACAAAAGGTGGCGGCCCGCACCCGCAGCGGATATTACGCCGGGCCGCAAAAGCAGGCGACCGCCAAGCCGGAGCCGGTAAAACCGAAAAAATAGGTTTCTTACGCGACCGCCGCATCCGGAGACGGCCAAACCCATCAAATCGGTGGCCCTGTCCGACGATTTCCGGTAGGCTAATGAGTACTCTCAGAAATGCCAACCATGAACGCCCAACAGGCTGCTTCCGCGCTCCGAATCGCTGAGAACATCACCGATCTGGTCGGTCAGACGCCCATGCTGCATTTGCGGCGGATCACACCGGCCGGTTCCGCCGACATCTACGCCAAGCTGGAGTACATCAACCCGGGATTCAGCGTGAAAGACCGCGCGGCCATCGGGATGATCCAGCGCGCGGAGGCCGAAGGCCGGCTGAAGGAAGGCTCCACCATCATCGAGGCCACGGCCGGCAACACCGGCGTGGGACTGGCGCTGATCGGCGTGAACAAAGGGTATCGCGTGATCTTCTGCGTGCCGGAGCAGTTCTCCGAGGAGAAGGTCAAGATCATGCAGGCGCTGGGGGCGGAGGTGCTGCGCACGCCCGAGGCCGAAGGCATGCAGGGCGCCATCCGCAAAGCCAAAGAGATCGCCGCCACCATCCCCGGTTCCTTCGTCGCCCTCCAGTTCGAGAACCAAGCCAATCCCGATTATCACTACGAGACCACCGGACGTGAGATCTGGGAACAGATGGGCGGCAAGGTGGACGCCGTGGTGCTGGGCGTGGGCACAGGCGGGACCTTTACCGGCGTGACCCGGCTGCTGAAATCGAAGAACCCGCAGGTGATGGGCGTGGCCGTGGAGTCGCAGGGCTCGATCCTGCAAGGCGGGGCGCCGGGGCCGCACAAGGTGGAAGGCATCGGAGTAAGTTTCATCCCCAAGACATTCGATCCAACGATGGCTGACCGCGTCTTGATGATCCACGATGAAGAGGCGTTTCAAATGGTGAAGGAACTTGCCCGCAAAGAAGGCGTGCTGGCCGGATCCAGCGGCGGCGCCGTAATGGCGGCGGCGCTGCGTATCGCCAAAGAATTGGGCCCGGGCAAGCGCGTGGTCACCGTCATTCCCGATTCCGCGGAACGGTATTTGTCGAAGGGGATCTTTGAAGGCGGGAAGTAATTGCAAATCTTGAAATCTCAAATTTTCAATTTCAAAATCTGCAATTTGCGATCGTACACAGGGCAACATCAGGTCAACTAAATCCTTGATTGAATCCATCGTCCGCTCAGAGAATCCAATCCACTATGTCAGAGAAAAAAGGCTTTTCCACCCGGGCCATCCATGTGGGGCAGGAGCCGGATCCGGTCACCGGGTCGGTGGCGCCGCCCATCCATCCCACCTCCACCTACGCGCAGGAAGAGATCGGCAAGCACAAGGGATACGAGTACGCGCGGGTCTCCAACCCCACGCGCACACGCCTGGAGCAGAACCTGGCGGCGCTGGAGGGTGGAAGCTCGGCGCACGTCTTCGCCAGCGGTATGGCCGCGACCAACGCCTATGTCTCCATGTACGCCAAGGCCGGCGACCATGTGATCTGCGGATCGAACGTCTATGGCGGCGTGCCCCGGATGTTCAACACCGTGTGGGCGAACTTCGGACTCGAAGTCAGCTACGTGGACACCTCGGTCACGGAGAACGTGCAGAAGGCGCTGCGCAAGAACACGCGCTTCGTATGGATCGAGACCCCCACCAATCCGCTGATGCAGCTCACCGATATCGCCGCCGTGGCCAAAGTGGCGCGCGCGCACGGCGCGCAACTGGTGGTGGACAACACGTTCGCGTCGCCGTATTTCCAGAAGCCCATCGAGCTGGGCGCGGACGTGGTCATGCACTCGACCACGAAATTCCTGAACGGCCATAGCGACGGGCTGGGCGGCGTACTGGTGGGCACAACGCCGGACCATGCGGAAAAGCTGGCCTACATCCAGAAGGCCACCGGCGCGATCATGTCGCCCTTCGAGTGCTGGCTGGTGTTGCGCGGCGTGAAGACGCTGGCTGTGCGCATGGAGCAGCATGACGTGAATGGGCGCAAAGTCGCGGAGTTCCTCAAGGGTCAGAAGAAGATCAAGACCGTGCTCTATCCGGGACTGAAGGACCATCCGCAATACGAGCTGGCCAAGAAACAGATGAAGGGTTTTGGCTCGATGATCACCTTCGACCTGGGCTCGCAGGACAATGCCAACAAATTCCTGCGCCGGCTCAAGGTGTGCACGCTGGGCGAATCGCTGGGTGGGGTGGAGACGCTGATCTCACACCCGGCCACCATGACCCATGCCGCGCTGGGCGCTGAGGGGCGCGCCGCCATCGGCCTGACCGACGGCATGGTGCGGATCTCCGTGGGGATCGAAGACGTGGAAGACATCCTGGCCGACCTGGAGCAGGGACTGGCGGGCGTGTAAGCCGGCTTAGCAGACTGCAACGCTTCTGATCATGCCGGCGCGATTTCGGGTTGCGCAGGCAACTTGACCTGGAACTGCAACTTCCGCGCAAACTCCCGCTGCAACAGATACAGATTCAGCACCATCTGCAGCGTCACCGAACCCACCGAAAGATACCAGATCCAGCGCAGGTCGAATCCCGGCAGCTTCGCGAGGACCAGCGCGGGGATGGCCAGCAACACGATACGGCTCGCCGAGCTGAACAGCGGCGGCAGAGTATTGCCCATGGCCTGAAACATGCTGGAGCTGACAAAGACCAGTCCTGACGCGATGAAGTTGAAAGAGATGATACGGAGATACTCCGCGCCCACCGCGATCACCTGCGGGTCCGAGGAAAACACCCGGATGGACGCCTCCGGCGCGATGTGAGCAAGCGCGGTGAAGAGCAGCATCAACGAGGTGGCCATGGTGGCGCCGGAGCGGAAGGTCTCGCGCACGCGGTCCGCCAGTTGCGCTCCAAAGTTCTGCCCGGCCACCGGGGACACGGCAAAGCCCAGCGCCACCACCGGCAGAAAGAACGCCTGGACCACGCGCAACCCGATCCCGAATCCGGCCTGGGCGGCGGCGCCGAACGGCTTGGCCACGAAGTAAATGATCACCAGATACACCCACATCAGCGCGAACTCCGCGCCGGCGGGCAGGCCGATCTTGAGCATCCGCTTCCAAATGTCGAAGCGCACGCCCCAGTCCTTGGATTCAAATTGGAGATACACCTCGTGTCGGACCACGTACACAGTCAGCCAGACTACGCCGACGATGATGGCGATGAAGCTGGCCAGCGCCGCGCCGGCCACGCCCAAAGGATGTCCTGTACCCCAGCCAAAGATCAGGACCGGCGCCAGGATCATATTGAGCAGGATGGTCGCGGTGGAGACGATCATGCCGGGTTTGAAGTTGCCGGTCCCGCGCAGCGCCGCGCCGGTGCCGACCAGCAGGAACTGCAGCGCCATGGCCGGAATGAACCAGCTCATGTATTGCTTGGCCAGCTCCGCGGTCACAGGGTCCGCGGCGAGAGCGTTCGCGTACATGCCGCGGAGGACCATCCCGACAAAAAGAAAGATCGCGCCGACCAGCACGCCCATCACCTGCGACTGATTGAAGATGAGCAGCGCGTCTTCTTTGTCTTTGCGGCCGATGGCCTGCGCGATCAGGGCGGTGGTGCCCACCCCCAGCATCTGGGTAACGGCCAGGACGATGAACATCAGGTTGCCGGAGAGGCTGACCGCGGCCACCGCTTCCTTCCCCAGCCGGCCCACAAAGTAGAGGTCCACCAGGAAATAGAGGGTCTGCACCACCATGGTGACCAGCATGAAGCTGGTCATGGCCAGGATGTTCTTGGTGATCGAGCCTTTGGTCAGGTCCTGCATGGTTTCTCCGTCACAAAACGCCGCAGTTGCGGAGCACCGTCTCCAGCCGGGCGCGGGTGTCTGCTTTCATTCGTACCATGGGCAGGCGGTAATGTTCTTCGATGCGCCCCATCATGGCCAGCGCCGCTTTGACCGGCATGGGATTCGATTCGATGAAGTTGGCCTGCATCAGCGGCAGGAACCTGCGATGGATCGCGCGGGCATCGTCCCAGCGCCCGGCAAGCGCGTGGCGCGTCATCTCCGCCATCTCACGCGGTATCTCATTCGAGGCCACGGAGATGATGCCAACTCCGCCCAGCGAAATGACAGGCAAAGTGATGGCGTCGTCGCCGGAGAAGACCAGGAATCCATCGGGCACGGCATTGCACACATCCGCGATCTGGGAGATGTTGCCGCTGGCCTCTTTCACTCCGGCGATGTTCTTTACTTCCGCCAGGCGCGCCAGTGTGGCCGGCTCGATGTTGGCGGCGGTGCGGCCGGGCACGTTGTAGAGAATGACCGGCTTGGTCACGGCTTCCGCAATGGCCTTGAAGTGCTGATACTGACCCTCTTGCGTGGGCTTGTTGTAATACGGCGAAGCGCTGAGGATGTAATCCACTCCCTTCCGTGACGAGACCAGCCTGGCCTTCTCCACCGCCTCGCGGGTGTTGTTGGAGGTGGCCCCGGCCACGATGGGCACGCGGCCGGCGGCGGTCTCGATCACCAGATCGATCACGCGCAGCCATTCGTCATGCGAAAGGGTAGGTGTCTCGCCGGTGGTGCCGCAGGGGACGAGGAAATCGATCTTCGACGCGATCTGCCATTCCACCAGCTTGCGCAGCGCGGCCTCGTCGATCGCGCCATCGGCGCGAAAGGGCGTGACCAGCGCAGTGCCACAGCCTTGCAGTCTCATGCGATCACTCCTCTACTTCAGGTCGCGAAAAATATCTTTGAACTCGTAAAACCCCTGCTTGCCGGCGATCCACACGGCCGCGCGCACCGCGCCTTCGGCAAAACCCCGGCGCGATTTGGCGTCATGGGTGAGCATCATGGTGTCATGCGGTGAGTCCAGCAGCAAGGCGTGCGTGCCGATGGTCTCGCCTTCACGCACGCTGACGATCTCGCTTTGTTCTGCGTCCGGGTGTGCCTCATGCAGGATCTTCTGTATGGTGGCCGCGGTGCCTGAGGGCGCGTCCTTCTTGTGGGCGTGGTGCCGTTCCATGATGCGGTACTGATAGTCGAAGTCCAAAGCACTAGCGGCCGTGCGCGCGATCTCAAAAAAAAGATTCACGCCGATGGAAAAATTCGACCCGTAGACGAAGCCGGCGCCGCTCAACCCCACCAGCTCGCGCACCCGGGCGGCGTGCTGCGACCAGCCGGTGGTGCCGACCACCATGCACTTCTTCGCGCGCATCACGGCGGAGATGTTGTGAATGACGGCGTCCGGCGCGGTGAAGTCGATGACGACATCGATCCCGGCCAGGCGGTCCGGCCGCACGGCCGCGCCCTCCGCATTTTCCGCCGATCCAGCGACGGTGACCTGATGGCCGCGCTCGCGGGCGACGTCCGCCACCAGCGCGCCCGTCTTGCCCCTGCCCAGGATGAGAAGGTTCATTTGCGGCCTCGATCCTGCATGACCTCGCCAAAGACCTCCGGGTCGGGGTCCGCGAAGAATGCGGCGTGCAGTGCCTGCACGCAACGGGGCACATCGTCTTCATCGATGACGAAGCTCAGATTGATCTCTGACGCCCCTTGCGAGATCATGCGCACGCTGAGGTCCGGTATGGCGCCGAAAACCTTGGCGGCAATACCCGGCGTGTTGCGGATATTCTCTCCCACCAGGCAAACGATGGCTTTGCGGCCCTCATATTTCACGTCCGCAAGCTTTTGCAGATCGGCGGCGACCGCGGGAATGGCCTCATTCGAGTCCACGGTGAGGGAGACGCTGACTTCGGAGGTGGACACCATGTCCACCGGGCACTTGTGGCGGTCGAATACTTCAAAGATCGAACGAAGATAACCGTGGGCCATCAACATCCGCGTGGCCACCACGTCCACGATAGTGATGCGCCTCTTGGCGGCGATGGCTTTGAAGAGGTTGCGACACTTGGGCGCGCGCGCGGTGATGACCGTCCCTTCATTCTTCGGATTACGGGAATTCAGCACCCGCACGGGAATGTTCTTCTGCACCGCCGGAAGCAACGTGGCCGGATGCAGCACCTTGGCGCCAAAGTAGGCGAGCTCGGCGGCCTCATCAAAGCTGATCGACTTGATGCGGCGCGCATTCGCGCACAGTGCCGGGTCGGTGGTCATCATGCCATCCACATCGGTCCAGATCTCGATGCGTTCCGCGCTGAGTCCGGCGCCGAGGATGGCGGCGGTGAAATCGGACCCGCCGCGACCGAGCGTGGTGGTGACGCCGTCGCGGGTGGCGGCGATATAGCCGCCCATCACAGGCACGCGGCGTTGTTCGAACAACGGACGCACGATCTTTTCCAGCTTGAGATTCGTCTCATCAAACTGCGGGATAGCGCGGGTGAATGTCGAATCCGTGACGATGCACTGGCGGCTGTCCACCTGCGAGGCATCGAGGCCGCGGGCGGAAAAGGCCTCGGCCACCATCTTGCTGGCGATGCGCTCGCCGAAGCCGGCCACGTGGTCCAAGGTGCGCGGCGTGAGTTCTCCCACGGCGGAGACGCCGCGCAGTAATTCATCCAGAGAATCGAATTCCGCTTCCAACTCGCCATGGAAGCGGGTGAAGATCCCGGTGCCCAGAAGTTCTCCGGCGGTGGCATAGTGGCGTTCGCGCAGGCCGCGCGAGAGTTCCAGGGCTTTTTCGCGATCACCCTGGCCGGCGGCGCGGGCGGTGGCGAGAAGCGTGTCCGTGACCCGGGCCAGCGCGCTCACCACGACCGCGGGCTGATCGGGCAGGCGGCCGCGGACGATGGCGGCGGCGCGGTCGATGGCCGCGGCGTCTTCGACCGAGGTCCCGCCGAACTTCATGACGATCATCGGCCGAGGTATCCCTTCACCTTGAGCAGTTCCGCGTTGAGAACGGCCGCGCCGGCGGCGCCACGGATGACATTGTGCGCGAGTACAGTGAATTTCCAGTCCAGCACGCCGCACTTGCGCAGGCGTCCGGTGACGGCGGTCATACCCGCGCCGGTGTCAACGTCAAGCCGCGGCTGGGGCCGGTCGGGGCGGTCGTCATACCGGACAAAATGTTTGGGCGCGGAGGGCAAGCCAAGACCGGAGATCTGATTCCTATCATCGAATCCGACCCATGCGGCAAGGACCTGTTCGCGCGTGGCCGTCACGCGCAATTTGATGGAAACAGATTCCGTGTGCCCGTCGAGGACCGGTACACGGTTACAATGCGCGCTGATGGCGAATCCGGCGTCGGTGATGACGGGACCCGCAAGGCGGCCGAGCATCTTCTTCGCTTCGGCTTCCATCTTCTCTTCTTCTTTGGGCACGTAGGGGATCACGTTGCCCAGTATGTCCATGGAAGCCACGCCCGGGTATCCCGCGCCACTCACCGCCTGCATGGTCACGGCCAGGACCTTTTCAAGGCCGAATGGCTGAAGCGGCGCCAGAGCCATGACCAATCCCATCACCGAACAATTGGAGTTCGTGACGATGAATCCGCCGGATTGTTTGCGCCAGCTCTGTTGCTCGATCAGCGCGAGATGGTCGGCATTGATCTCCGGGACCACGAGGGGGACGTCCGCCTGCATGCGAAAGGCGCTGGAGTTGGTGATGACCGCGCATCCGGCGGCGGCGAAGCGGGGCTCCAGTTCCTGCGCGATGGCGGCATCCACGGAAGCAAAGATGACTTTGGGCGCGTCCGCCGGCCCGGCGGGCGAGACTTTCATGGCCGCGATACGCGCGGGGATGGGCGAGGTCAGCTTCCACTTGGTGGCGTCGGCGTAGGGAAGGCCTGCGGAGCGGTCCGAGGCGGCCAGCCAGGCCACTTCGAACCAAGGATGGTCCTCCAGCAACTGAATGAAGCGCTGGCCTACAGTGCCGGTCGCGCCAAGGATGCCAACAGGGATTTTCTGCGCCATGGGTAGAAACTCAAGTTTACAAGAAACGGATGAGCGGCCCGGGTCGGGAGGCCTGGGAACTTAGGGCGAGGCGGGCGCGCTGGGCGAAGGTACGGGCCGGGCGTCGCGTTTGACCAGGTATTCGTCAATGATCACGGCACAGAGGGCGGCGGTGGGCACGGCAACAAGCGCGCCAAGCACGCCGGCCATCGCTCCGCCCAGGCTGAGGGAGATGATCACGGCGAGCGGCGGCAGGTCTACGGTGGTCTTCATCACTCGAGGTGTAAGGAAGGCCGTCTCAAACTGCTGGTAGATCGCGAAAAAGATAAGAACGCCTAGCATCTTGCCCGGTGAATCCACCAGCGCCACCAGGCTGGCGACGGTGACCGCCGCTATCGGGCCGATGATGGGAACGATGTTGGCCAATCCGGCAAAGACCGCAAGCGCGTAGAAATATTTCAGCTGCAGCGCGCCAAACACCATGAAGCTGAGCGAACCCAGGGTCACCATCAGGATCGCCTGGCCCACCAGCCAGTGGCGCATGCGCTTTTCCGCGCGGACCATGGTGCTCTCCAGGCGGTCGCGTTGCGGGCGCGAGAACATGGAGAGGGCCCAGTAAAACGCGCGCTCGCCGTCGAGGATGAAATACGTGGTGATGATGATCCAACTAAAAAGTCCGAAGACTCCGCCGGCCACTCCCTTGAACAGCCCGAACACGCCTCCGATCAATTCGCCGTATGTTTTCCGGCATATCAACAAGCCATTAGCCGGCAAGCAAATCCGTCCGTTTCACAAACCGACTGTGATCAAAATTTGGGGTCCGCGGAACGATGAAGAACTTTGGGCAACCGCAGTTTTGTTTAAAGGACGCTGGCGCATCCTTCAGCCGGCAGAAGAGTGCCAATTTGAATATATTGTTTCTGAAGACGGAAAATCCCTTGACGGTTTGAAGATCTGGATGAAAGACCGGCTCATTGAGGAATACTAATCCCGTTAGAAGTAGGCCGCCCCGAGGTGGCCGAAGCCACTCGCTAAGAGACGTCGATCACGCGCCAGGCGACATAAAACCCGAGCAGCAGGGCCACGCCAAAGAGGATGTCCGAACGGTGGTTGTCGCGCATGGGCATCCTAGTCGCGCAGCACCTCGGTATGCTCCGCCGGCACCAGCACCCGCACGAGCGAGTAGCCGTCCAGCCAGACCATCGCTTCCGTGCCCTCACTCTTGACGGAGAAAAGGTTCATCACCTTGTCCTGTCCCTTCCATTTCAATCTCTGAGTGCCCAGGAATTTCAAAGTCAAGAGTTGCGACTCGCCCTGATGAGGATTGAAGACCGGCATCCTGGTCTCCAGCAGGTTGCAATCCTGCCCGCCTTGCGGATTCGTCTGGCAGCCCATGGCCATATATTTCCAAAGCAACACTTCCATCTGGGAGTAGTAGTTGTCATCGAGGATGGGGGTGCTGGCGGAGACCGGATGGGTCGTGTCCTTGGAGGGCTGCTTCTCATCCTCGCTCACCCGGCGGACGATGAAGTCGTGGTCCTGGGGCTCCACCACGATCTGGGCCTTGGTCGGCGCTGCTTCTTTCCACACGTATTTCCGGAGCTCGCCGTTGGCATTGATCTGCATCTCCACGGTCTGTGTGGCCGCGCCACCCGCTTCCTGCTTCAGCTGCGCGGTGACGACATTCACCGCGGCATTCTGCTCCATGCGGAACGTCTCGGTGGCCACACGGTTCCCGTTGACGATGATGCCGAAGGTGCCGGAATCAACGACCCGGCCGGGAGCGGGACGGTCCTCCGCCGTCAACTTGACCGGCGCCAGGGCAAGCAGGGCGATGGGCAACAACACGGTTGGCAACGTCATGGGGCCTCTCCTAAGCAAGATTCGTGTGCACCAGCGTCTCAATCTCGTTCGCAACGATCTCCAAAGTGCGATCTTCCGTATTCACCTGTGCGTGCGCCTTTTCAAAATCAGGCAGGCGGTTGCGGTACAGCAATTCGAACGACTGCCGGTCCCGGAGCAGCGGCCGCTCGCGGGAGCGGTCCATCTGGGCCCGTTGCCACAGGGTCTCCAGTCCCGCCTTGAGCAGGATGATGAAGGCCCTGCGCGCCGTCAACATTTCGCGGTTTTCCGGTTTCGAGAATGCGCCGCCTCCGATGGACAGGATCATGGAGCGCTTGTGCGCGGCTTCGAGCACGCGCTGCAGGGCGGCCGTCTCCGACTGGCGGAAGGCCGACTGGCCGGAACGGCTGAAGATCTCAGTGATGCTTTGGCGCTCATATTCTTCGATGGCTTCGTCCAGATCCACAAAGTCCCAGACAAGGCGGCGGGCGACGATGCGGCCCACGCTGGTCTTACCCGCGCCCATGAAGCCGATCAGGCACACCAAACGGGTGTCGCCGGTGGATGGTTGGGCCTTGGCCAAAGATAGGGGGTCCGCGTCCCTTCGTCCCGCTTATTGCTTCTTGACGCGGATTTTACCACTGAACGAACGCAGTTCGACCGAGGAAGCGCCGGTGAGAGAGGTGCCCGCGAAGGCACGTCCCGGCGAAGCGGCAAAGCCCTCGTGGTCGCGCTTCTGGAAGGGAAAGTCGGTATCGACGGCGCCCTTGACCGAGCGGGCGGTGAGGTCCACAGAAGCTTTGGAAGAGAGATTCAATTCAATATCGCCGGAATGGCTGGTAAAGGTATAGGAACCGCCGCTGCCACAATCCCCGCCATAGCGGATCGCGCCACTGCTGGTCTTGGCCACGACGGTGGGGCCGGTCACGTCATAAAGGGCAATGTCCCCGCCGGTCGATACTGCCTGGATGCGGGTCTGGCGGATGCTCGTGAGCGTCACATTTCCGCCCACGGACTGTACCCGGACAGAACCGCCGGTCGCGTGGCGCACTTCCACGTCGCTGGATTCGGAATCGACGTCCACCGCGGCCCGCATGCCTTCCACCTTGATCTGCCCTTCGCCGGAATCGATCTTCACCTGGGCGTCGGCGGGGACCATGATGTCATAGTCCACGCGGGTCTCGTCCCCTTTGGCCTGGCGCGCATTATGGGTGCGGATATCGATGCGGTTGCCCATCTGCCGGCTGCCCACTTCCACCTTGTCCGATTGCGCGGTGGAGGTGATCACGACCTTGCCGCCCGTGGACGGGCGGATGGAGACGTTGCCATTCATGTTGATCACCGAGAGCGTGGACCCGGGCGCCACCGTGAACCGCGCTTCCTTGCGGATCTGGGCTGTCGCGGAGGCGGACAGAACAAGCAGCGCGGCCGCCATCAGTGCGATCGGTCTGGGCATCGGCTTCATACGATCATTTTCTCCTCGTGCAGACGCATCCGGGATCTCCGGACATAGTACCGCTATTCGAGCGATCTGGTCGTTGCCTTGTCGTAGATCTGAGCTTTCTGGGCATAGGCATCGCGCAAGTAGCCCTGGGCGTCGCGGTCACCCGGACGTTCTTTCACCAGGCGTTTGGCTTCGTGGATCGAGGCATTGACCTGCTTCAGGTTCTTTTCGTAAACCGCCTTGGAATCTGGGGCGCGACGCTCCACCTCGGCCAGCACCTGGGCATCTTCCGGCTCGATGTCCACCACCGCCTCATTCGTGACCGGCGCAACCACCGTCTTACCCGTGTACTGGTAGACACTGAAAGCGATCACAATGGCCGCCGCGGCCGCCGCCCAACGACCGGTCTTCAGCCGGTCGCGCAGCTTCATCCGGGCCTTATGTAATTGCGACTTACTGTTGCCGATGGAACAGCCGACCATATCGGCGATCTCATTATGCTCGTATCCTTCCACGTCATGCAGCACGAAGAAGACCTTGTACCCCGGCGGTAACTCCTCGACGCAGCGTTCCAGTGTGACCCGGTCCACCGAACCGGCCAGGACATTGTCCGGCAGGCCCACATCGCGCCGCGGTCCGTCATCTTCCTGCGGCTCCAGATACTCGTCCAGCGAGACCTGATTGAGCCCTTTCTTTCTCAGGTGCATCAGCACCACGTTCACCGTGAGCCGGTGCAGCCAGGTGGAGAAGGCCGACTCTCCGCGGAACATGCTGATCTTGCGGAAGAGCTGCAGGAACGCTTCCTGCGCCAGGTCTTCCGCCTCCGCGGTGTTGCCCAGCATCCTCAGGCAGAGCGAGTACACGCGCCGCTTGTGCATCGTGTACAGGACCTCGAAGGCCCCCCCATCGCCGGCTTTCGCCTTCTCGATGGCTGCGGCTTCGTTGATCGCTTGCTCTGGGCTTTTCCGTGTCTGGGCCAAGTCGTCAGCTCAGGCCACTATCCCGATTGATTGGATGCGGCCATGGAATGTTTTCGTTGTCTCCGGACTAGGATACAGCCTGCCGGGGGATGCCCCAAGTCCAGGTACGTTGGTAACGACGGCAGTGAACCGCTATTCAGCCAATTGCCGAGGCCGCCTTGCTCAATTTCCCGCGGAAATACAGGGTCAAACCGATGGAGACCGAAACCACCGTGCCCCCAAAAACCTTCAAAAAATAGCCGGATTTGTCGGTCACGTCCGCGCTGGGGACCAACGAAAGCACGATCGACACCGCCGTGACCAGCAATCCCAGCGCCCCGGCCAGCCAAATGCCTACCTTGCCCCCAGGCACTAAGGCCACGTGAGGGTCGGAATCCCGGTCCGGCCGATAAGCCAGCTTGATGGCCGCGGCATACATGTACATGAACGGGATGAAGTAGACGATGATGGTGGCATTAATCAACACTTCGTACGCGCCTGAGATCGTCTCATTCAGATTCGCGAGGACCAAGACGGCCGCCGAGAGCGCCGCCTGGACCAGGATGGCGACATACGGCGTCCGCCAGGTGGGATGGAGTTTCCCAAAGGCTGCCGGGAGATAGCGGTCGATGCCGACGACGAATGGGATACGCGAGACTCCGGCCACGGTGGCGCCAACCCCGCCGGCGTTTCCGGCCGTGACCATCAACGCGGCGATCACCCCGATCCAGGCCACACCCATCAGGGTGGAGCCGTGGGTAATCGCCTGAAACACACCATTCTGCGTATTGACCGCCGCAGGGTTGATGAGCGACAGCACCGCCACCGTGCCCAGGATGTATATCACCGCGATCAAAATGCCGGAGATGTAGATGGCGCGGCGCATGGTGCGGCGCGTGTCCTTCACTTCTTCGCTCATGGAACAGACCAGTTCCATCCCGGTGAAGGCAAAGGCGATGCCCGACCAGAAATTCACCGTATCAAGGTCGAACTTGGGCATCAGCTTGTGCGGGTCAATGGCATTCTGCGTACCGAAGCGCATCCAGACCACTCCGGCGATCATCAACAACATGACCAGAGGCACATAGGTGCCCACGCCGCCCGCATTCTGCAGCCATTTGCCGATGTTCAAGCCCACCAGGTTGAGTCCGGCGGCGAGGAGCAAGGTCACGATGGAAGCGGCGATGATGTAGGTCTTGTTGTCCGCCAGCCAGGCCGAACCGGCGCCACCGATGTAAGCGCTCATGGCCACGCTGGCCGTGAGCAGACCGGGAAAATAGAGGAGCGTGTAGACCCAGTAGCACCATCCGGCGACGAACCCGTGAAAGTCGCCGAATGCTTCCTTGGTCCAGACGTAGATGCCGCCCTCATGCGGATAACGGGAGGAGAGTTCGACGATGATCAGCGCCGTGGGCAGGAAAAACAGGAACGCAGCCAGCACCCACAGGGTCAGAGACGACTCGCCATTGTGGGCGGCGCGCGCGATCCAGCGGGGGCCGAGCACGGCCGCGATGTTGAAGAGGACCACATCCCACAGACCCATGGTCTTGCGGAGCAGGGCGTGCTGGTCTGTGCTCCCTGTGGCGGCCAAACGGGCTCCTCTTGCTCGAAAGATTCACTAGAGTAACAGATGGGAGGTACCACAGTGACCTCTAAACACTTGGAAGTAAACGGTTATAATCCAATCAACATGAAGGCCCATGTGTTCGTATCGCTGAAGAAGACGGTCCTGGACCCCCAGGGCAAGACCATCCACTCCGCCTTGAAGAAAATGGGTTACCAGGACATTGCCGATGTGCGGCAGGGGAAATTCTTCGAGGTCACGTTGCGCGAAGGGCTGGACAAGACCGCGGCCAACGCCGAGGTGGAGCGCATCGCCCGTGAAGTACTCACCAACCCGGTGATCGAAGAGTTCCAGTACCGGATCCAGGATTAAGACGCCGGACCCAGCCGGCGGAAAAGGCTCACACCATGTGCGGAATCGTTGGATACGTCGGTGAGAAGAAACAGGTGGTCGAGGTCATCCTCGATGGCCTTAAACGGCTGGAGTATCGGGGCTATGACTCGGCCGGCATCGCCGTAGCCAATAACGGCGAGGCGTTGCAGGTCCGCCGGGCGGAAGGCAAGCTGCGCAACCTGGAGGAGTCCATCCGCCTCAAGCCGCTCAACGGCACCTATGGCATCGGCCACACCCGCTGGGCCACGCACGGCCGTCCCACCGAAGAGAACGCCCATCCGCATCGCGACTGCACCGGAAAGATCGTGGTGGTGCACAACGGCATCGTTGAGAATTACATGTCCCTCAAGAGGAAGTTGATCGAAGAGGGACACAAGTTCACCACTGAGACCGATACCGAGGTCATCGCCCACCTCGTCGAAAAAAATCTCTATCAGACCGGCAATGGGAAACGGCCCAGCCTGGAAGAAGCGGTACGCAAGACCGTCAAGCAACTGACGGGCGTGTTCGCGCTGGGCGTGATCTGCTCGGATGAGCCGGAAAAGATCGTGGCCGCACGCAACGGCCCGCCGGCGGTGATCGGGCTGGGCAAGAACGAGTATTTTGTGGCGTCAGACGTGCCCGCCATCCTGCACCATACCCGTGATCTGTTCTAAGGCGCACGAGCCCAAGGTGCAACACATCACCTGGGACCCGATCATGGCGGAAAAGGGCGGCTTTAAGCATTTCATGCTCAAGGAGATCTATGAGCAGCCGCGCGCGGTGCGCTATACCACCCTGGGCCGAGTGTCGCTGGATTCCGGCAAGGTCTTCCTCGAGGAGATGGAGATCACGGAAGCCGAGCTGCGCCAGGTGAAGAAGATCAATATCGCGGCCTGCGGGACAAGCTGGCACGCGGCGCTGGCGGGCAAGTTCATGATCGAGCGGTTGGCCCGCATCCCGGTGGAAGTGGACTACGCCAGCGAGTGGCGGTATCGCGACCCGATCGTCGAGGCCGGCGAAGACCTTACGCTCCTGATCACGCAGTCCGGCGAGACCGCGGACACCATCGCCGCGCAACGCGAGGCCAAGGCCAAAGGCTGCAAGACGCTGGCCATCTGCAACGTGGTGGGAGCGATGATCGCCCGCGAAGCCGCGGGCACCATCTACACCCATGCGGGTCCGGAGATCGGCGTGGCCTCCACCAAGGCGTTCACGGCCCAATTGACCGCGCTGTTCGTCTTTTCGCTCTATCTGGCGCAGGTGCGGGGCACGCTCACAGCGGACGAAGCCCGCAAGCTGATGAATGAGCTGATGCTGATGCCGGGAAAGCTCGAGTCGTTGCTGGCCCAGGATGCGCTGGTGGAGGACCTGGCCAAGCAGTATTCGAAGGTGCAGGACTTCCTGTTCCTGGGCCGCGGGATCCACTATCCCATCGCGCTGGAAGGCGCCCTCAAGCTGAAGGAGATCTCCTACATCCATGCCGAGGGCTATCCGGCGGGCGAGATGAAGCACGGGCCCAACGCGCTCATCGACGAGAACCTGCCCGTGGTCGTGGTCTGCACCCATGACAAGAATGACCCGGATTCCGTGCTGCGCTACGAAAAGACCATTTCCAACGTGAAGGAAGTGAAGGCGCGTTCCGGCATCGTGATCGCGGTGGCCACGGAAGGCGATGAGGAGATCAAGGAATCCGTGGACCACGTGATCTATGTGCCGGCGGCGCCGGAACTGCTTTCGCCCATCCTGGAAGTGGTGCCCATGCAGTTGCTGGCGTATCACATCGCGGTGCGCCGCGGCTGCGACGTGGACCAGCCGCGCAACCTGGCCAAGTCGGTCACGGTGGAGTGATCCGCCCTTGCGCCCGGAACTGCGCGTCTTGTTGTTTCTTACAGTCGTGCTGGCGGTGTTCTCCACCGCCGGGCTGATCTCTCTTGAATGGCTTGCGCGGAAGTTCTTGCGCAAACCGCGTCCCCTGAGCTGGCGTTCGAAAGCCGTACTTTCTCTGGCGGCTTTGGGTGCAGTCTGCGTGGCCTTCGGTCACTACGTCGAGCCCTACTGGCTGGAAGTGATGCCCGTGCGGATCGCGACCAGTAAACTTCCCAAGGGATCGCAACCGATCCGCATCGTTGAGATCAGCGACCTGCACTGTGACGCCAAGCCGCGGCTGGAAGACCGCCTGGCCCAGGTCATTGCCGAGCAAAAGCCGGACCTGATCGTCTTCGCCGGGGACGCGGTGAATGATTACGAGGCGATCGGGCGATTCCAAGGGTTGATGCGCAAGCTGAGCGCGATCGCGCCCACGTTTGTTGTCCGGGGCAATTGGGATTATTTTCGCGAGGTGACGGCGATCCACAAGGGCACCGGAGTGACCGAACTGAACGGACAAGCACAGAGATTGAACATTCGTGGCCAGGAGCTGGTCATTTCAGGATTGGGGGCGAACAGCCCGGATTCGGTCGAATACGCATTCTTCGCTGTCCCTAAAGAAGAGTTCCGCATCTTCGTTCATCATTTCCCGGACCGAATACAAGAAGTCTCAGGCGAAGGTATTGATCTTTATCTCGCGGGTCACACGCACGGCGGCCAGGTGGCGCTCCCGTTCTACGGCGCGCTGGTCACATATTCCCGCTATGACAAGAAATACGAGGCCGGGCTTTACCATGTGGGGCCGACCTGGCTGTATGTGAATCGCGGCATCGGGATGGAAGGCGGCCGGGCGCCGCGGGTGCGCTTCCGGGCGCGGCCGGAAGTCACCGTTATCGACCTGGTCCCGGCGGCATGACTTACAATCGAAAGAACGAATAGAGGGAACCGAACCGCGTGGTCCAGCGACCGATCTACACCGCCCGCCTTCTCCAGTCCGAGACGCTTTCCGAACGCGCCCAGTGCAAACACCTGGAATTCGTGGTGGAGGAACTGGAGCGCTTCGAGTTCACCGCCGGACAGTTCGTCTCCATGCTGGCCAAGAAGGAAGAGAAGCAGATGACCCGGGCGTATTCCATCGCCTCCGGGCCCAAGGGCAACAATCGCTTCGACCTGTGCCTCAACCGGGTGGAAAACGGCTTCTTCTCCAACTATCTCTGTGACCTGGAACAGGACCAGACGGTCCAGTTGCACGGTCCGCATGGTCATTTTGTGCTGCGCCAGCCATTGCGGGACTGCCTGTTCATCGCCACCGGGACCGGCGTGGCGCCGATGCGCGGCTTTGTGGAGTGGCTCTTCGCCGGGGACCAACTGAGACACGAGGGCCGCGAGATCTACCTCATTTACGGAACCCGCACCGAGGCCGAGCTTTATTACGCCGACTATTTCAAGGCGATGGCGGAGCAACACCCGAATTTCCATTACCAGCCCACGCTCAGCCGTCCGCAGGAAAGCTGGACCGGCAGGAAAGGCTACGTGCAGGACCGCGTGCAGGAGATACTGGAAGCGCGCGCCGGTCATGGCAAGGATGAGATGGACGCTTACATCTGCGGCTTGAACCTGATGGTCTCCGCCAATCGCAAACTGTTGGGCGAGACCTTCGGATGGGACAAGAAACAGATCGTGTTCGAACGGTACGATTGAGAATCAGAAATCAGTCGTCAGTAGTCAGTTGTCAGCAAAACCAAAAGCTAAAACAAGTAAAAATGCGAAAGCAAAGGCAAGTGCGCAGGTAAGAGGGAAATAGAAACCGATCGAGGCCGGGAAACCATCATGGCATTAGAGATGCGCGCGAAGTGCGAGAAATGCGGAGCGGCGCTGGCGATGGATGGCGCCGCGTTCATCTGTTCCTATGAGTGCACGTTCTGTCCGTCATGCACGGCCGCGATGAAGCACGTCTGTCCGAATTGCAGCGGGGAACTCCTGCCGCGCCCGACCCGCAAGAAGAAATGAATAAGGCCATGCTCGCCGCATGGCCTTGTTTTTCAGATCCCGGCATCATCTGTCTGCGGGACGGGAAGACGCGCGCTTCGCGCTTTGCGCCACTCCGCGAATCCATACAGCAATGGTCCCAGCACGATCAGAAACAGCGCCAGCCAGAGCGCGCTGATGCCGCCGATCTGTTCGTCACGGTTCTTGATGAAAGCGATGGCGATCAGCGCAGTCGGAACAATGCCCACCAGCACCGCACCCACGGTCCCGCCGGGCACGCGGAAGGGACGGGGCAACTCCGGCTCCAGAATGCGCAGAGCGACCAACGCGATGAACTCCAGCACCAGCGCCGCGCCATAGAGCAGCACGTCGATCATGATCAGCCGCTCGAAGTTCAGTCCCAGCGCCACGGACCAGGCCACCGCGCACGAGATGACAGAGACCCAGGGGACTTGCGTGCTCTCGATGCGCCGGGCAAAGACTTTCGGCAGATAACCGTCCTCCGCCAACACCATCGGCAGCCGCGAATAGGACATGATGAGCGCATTGAACATGCCCGCGCCGCAGAGCATCCCGCCCACGATCACCCCGTAGCCCAGCCACGGTCCGCCAATGTATGCGGCGGCGTCCACCCAGGAACCGGTGTCCCACGAGCTGGCGTCGATGCCGGTGCGGCTCACGGCCATCACCGGCAGAGCGTAATCAATGGTCACGAGCAGCACCGCGCCGATCATCGCCAGGGGATACGTCCGCTGCGGGTTCTCCACCTCGCCGGCGACGGTGGAAGCGTTGTCCCAGCCCATGAAGTTCCACATACCCACGAGGATCCCGCCGAGGAGATCGGCGTGACGGTTGGTATCCGGCGCGAGTACCAGAGAGCCGTGTCCCTTCCAGAGACCCAGCACGGTCATCACAAAGAATGGACTTAGCAGCGCCAGCGCGAAAAGGATTGATGAATCCCCCACGGCGCGCGCGCCGCGCAGGTTCCACAGCGTGCAAGCGGTGATGAGCGCCGCGCCGATCATCATGCCGTGGCCGCCTTCACCGGCCCACGGCCAGAGCTTGGCCAGATAGAGCACAAAGATGGTGGGGTAGATGGCCATGTCAAAGATGCTGGCCACCAGCGAGAGCCAGGCTTCCTGGAACCCCCAGAACGGGCCCAGGGCGCGGCGCACCCAGACGTAGAAGCCGCCCTCCGCGGGCAGCGCGCTGGAGAGCTCGGCCAGCATGAGGGCCGTGGGCAGGCTCCAGACGAGAGGCACAAGCAGCAGGATGAGGATGGAGGTGGAGAACCCGGTCTTGGCGATCATCTCTTCCAGACCGTAGGAACCGCCGGCCACCATGAAGAAGGTGGCGGCGATCAATGGGAGGGTGGTGAGCTTGCGCGCGCGGTGGCGCGAGGGTGCGTTCATCGAAGTCCTTTCTGAAGCGGGCAGCGATTTTCACCGGCCGAGAAATCAACCGGCAGAATGTTGGCGATAGTAGCAGAATCAGAAAGTCGTGCACGGAAATTTCCGCGCTTCGTACCCCTCCGGGCCATCGCCGTGCGGAGCAACCCCACGCGGCAAATATTCATCTATTGAGATTAAGTCAACGCTGTTCCCGCCGCTTTGCAAGAAAGACATGCCCGATGTCTTACAAGCCTCTCCGCCCATGCCGGAGAGCGGGAGCGGTCCGTTCCAACACATAAACGAAGAAAGGGACCCATTCATGAAAAGATTGATAGCAGTCGTATTTACTTTTGCTGTACTTGCATGTGCTTCGTTCGCCCAGGATGTGCCGAAGAGCGAGATCTTCGCCGGCTACTCCTACCTGCGGGCGAATCCGGGCGGAGGGGTGGGCGGACAGAACTTCAACGGGTTCGATACTTCCGCCGCATTCAACGTCAACCGTTACTTCGGGCTGGAAGGCGATTTCAACGGGTCCTTTGGCCGGGACCTGGGAGGCACCGGTCTGAACAGCGACCTCTACACGTATGAATTCGGTCCGCGATTCACTCTGCGCCGGGACCGGTTCAACGTCTTTACCCACGCGCTCTTCGGCGGCGCTCACGTCAACAATCGCCTGGCCGGCATCTCCACCAGCGACAACGCATTCGCCATGACGTTCGGCGGCGGGCTCGATCTGAATCTGGCCAAGCATTTTGCCTGGCGCCTGGCGCAAACAGACTATCAATTCACCCGTTTTGGCGGGGATAGTCAGAATCACTTCCGCTACTCCACAGGCATATTGTTCCGCTTCGGCGGTAAATAGCCGATCCAACTCAACCTCCCCCGATGGGCGGGCTTCGGCCCGCCCATAACTCTTTGATTCCGCGCATCCGGCTGGTTTCCCGGCGCATCCAATGCTTGACAATAAGTCACTCAAGTTTTATACTAGCTTTGGTTTCACTACAATTAATTGATAGTAAAGCACTTATACGCAGGAGGCGGAAAGCAATGGGCAAGATAATCGGAATAGACCTGGGAACCACGAACTCTGTGGTCGCAGTCATGGAGGGCGGCGAGCCCAAGGTCATCGCGAACGAAGAGGGTGGCCGGACCACGCCCTCGGTGGTTGGTTTCACCAAATCCGGGGAGCGGCTGGTGGGGCAGGTAGCCAAGCGGCAGGCCATCACCAATCCGGAGAACACTGTTTACTCCATCAAGCGCTTCATGGGCCGTCGCAATGACGAGATCACCGAAGAAGCCAAGATGGTGCCGTACAAGGTCATCAAATCGGGTGACCATGTGGCCGTGATGGCGCAGGGCAAGGAGTACACCCCGCCGCAAGTCTCGGCCATGATCCTGCAAAAACTGAAGAAGGCGGCCGAAGACTACCTCGGCAGTTCGGTGACGGAAGCCGTCATCACCGTGCCCGCGTACTTCAATGACGCGCAGCGCCAGGCGACCAAGGACGCCGGCAAGATCGCCGGACTGGACGTGAAGCGCATCGTGAACGAGCCCACGGCGGCCGCGCTCGCCTATGGACTCGACAAGAAGAAGGACGAGACCATAGCCGTCTATGACTTCGGCGGCGGCACGTTCGACATTTCCATCCTCGAAGTCGGCGAAGGCGTGATCGAAGTGAAGTCCACGAATGGCGACACCCACCTGGGCGGTGACAACATCGACCAGCGCATCGTGGAATGGCTGGCGGATGAGTTCAAGAAGGACGAAGGCCTCGACCTGCGCGCCAAGGGCAATGAGATGGCGCTGCAGCGTCTGCGCGACGCGGCCGAGAAGGCCAAGATCGAGCTCTCCACCACCATGCAGACGGAGATCAACCTGCCGTTCATCACGGCGGACGCCTCCGGGCCCAAGCACTTGGTGAAGACCATGACCCGGGCGAAACTCGAGTCGCTGATCGAAGACATCATCCAGCGCTCGGTGGAGCCTTGTGTCAAAGCACTTAAGGACGCAGGTGTCGACAAGAGCAAGATCGATGAAGTGGTTCTGGTCGGCGGACAGACGCGCATGCCGCGCATCCAGGCCTTGGTGAAGGAATTGTTCGGCAAAGAACCGCACAAGGGCGTGAATCCGGATGAAGTGGTGGCCATCGGCGCGGCGGTGCAGGCCGGCGTGCTGGCGGGCGAGGTGAAAGACCTGTTGCTGCTGGACGTGACCCCGCTCTCGCTCTCCATCGAGACGCTGGGCGGCGTGAGTACGGTCATGATCCCGCGCAATACCACCATCCCAACCAAGAAGACGGAGGTCTTCTCCACGGCGGCGGACAGCCAGTCGTCGGTGGAGGTGCATATCCTGCAAGGTGAACGTCAATTCGCCCGGGACAACCGCACACTGGGCAAGTTCCACCTGAGCGGGATCCCGCCGGCGCCGCGGGGCGTGCCCCAGATCGAGGTCACGTTCGACATCGACGCCAACGGAATCCTCAACGTCACCGCGCGGGACAAGGCCACCAACAAGGACCAGAAGATCACCATCACGTCGTCGTCCGGCCTGAGCAAGGACGAAGTGGACCGCATGGCCAAAGAGGCCGATGCGCACGCCGCCGAGGACAAGGAGAAGCGCGAGGTGGTGGAGAGCCGCAATCAGCTCGACTCGCTGGTCTACAGCGTGGAGAAGATGCTGAAGGAGCACGGCGACAAGATCTCGGGCGACGAGAAGTCCGCGGTCGAGTCCGCGCTGGCCGACGCCAAGAAGGCGCTGGAAGGCGAGGACAAGGCCATCATCGACTCGGCGCGCGAGCGCCTGGTCACGGCGTCGCACAAGCTGGCCGAGCAGATGTACAAAGCGGCCGGCGCGGGCGCGCCGGGCGGCGAGGCCGCCGCCGGTGCGCCTCCGGAAACGGAAGCCAAAAAAGAGGAAGGCGTGATCGACGCCGAGTACGTGGACGTGGACGAGAAGAAATAACGATCGAACCACGAAGGACACGAAGGGATCGGAAGAGAGAAACCTTTGTGTCCTTTGCGGTTAGAAGGAGATTTGCATGCGCAATCTTCATATCCCGCAGGCGGTGGCCATGATCCTGCTGGCCAGCGCGCTGGCAACGGGGCAGGGCGTGAATCCCACCAAGGCCAAGTCCGGGGCAACTCAGGCTTCGGCCTCAGTCGCACTCAAAGCGCTGCTCACCGAGTTTCTTGACGGCGCCGGGCGGAATGATGCGGCCATCCATAACAAGTTCTGGGCCGACGACCTGATCTACACCGGCTCCGGGGGCGTCCGCCGCACGAAAGCGGACATCATGAAGGGCGTATCTTCCGCACCGCCTCCCAAGCCGGATGACCCCAAGGTCACCTACAGCGCGGAAGACATCCAGATCCACCAGTACGGCAACACCGCGGTGCTGGCCTTCCGCCTTGTGGGCCGGACGGAGAAAGACGGCAAGGTGGAAACAGCCTATTACCTGAACACGGGCACATTCGTGAAGCGCAACGGCCGCTGGCAGGCGGTGGCCTGGCAGGCGACCAAGCAGGCCGAGCCGGCGGCGAAATAGAATGTTCGATTTACGAAGTACGATGTTCGATTTGTGATCTCTGATTTGTGATCTCTGACATTGGGTTTCGGAACCAAAGGCGGTAACCAGATTTCATGGAGAAAATTCCCAAATCGTAATTCGTAAATCGTAAATCGCAAATCACCAATCATTCCATGTCCGCACAGACCAAAGATTACTACGCGCTGCTCGGCGTGAAGAAGACGGCTTCGACAGAGGACATCCGTAAAGCCTTCAAGAAGCTCGCGCGCAAGTACCATCCGGACGTCAATCCCAACAACAAGACCGCCGAGGAGAAGTTCAAAGAGATATCTGAAGCCAATGATGTCCTCAGCGAGCCCAAGAAGCGAAAGATCTACGACCAACTGGGATATTACTCGGACAACATCGACCCGGCGGCGGCCGAGGCCTATGCCCGCGGCGGATTTCCCGGAGGCAGCCAGCGCGTGCGCACCGGCCCCGGCGGCGCGCAGGAGGTCCACTTCGACTTCGGCGATTTTGATTTCAGCGAAGCGGAGGGCGGACGGCGCGGCTTCAAGGACATCTTCAGCAATATGTTCTCCGGCTTCGGCGGCGAGCCCAGCGGCCCTATGCCGGGGCAGGACCTGGAGTATCAGGCCAACGTCGGATTCTGGGACGCGATCCGCGGGGGCACGGTGCGCATCAACATCCAGCGCCATGAGCCGAACGGGCAGGTCCGCCTCGAACCGGTGGAAGTGCGGCTGAAGCCGGGCACGCGCGACGGGCAGCGCATCCGGGTCCCCGGCAAAGGCTATCCCGGAGCGAAGCATGGCCCGGCGGGTGACCTGTATCTCATCATCCGCACCGGTGAGCATCCGGTGTTCCGGCGCGAAGGCGACAACATCTTCATCACCGTGCCCATCACGCCCACGGAAGCGGCGCTGGGGGCGAAGATCGAGGTGCCGACCATCGGCGACTCCGGTCCGCATGGCGGACGCGCCCACCTGAAGATCCCGCCGGGCACCCAGAGCGGGCAAAAGCTGCGCATGCGGGAGAAGGGCGTGAAGTCGGCGACCAAAGACGGCGCGGTGGGCGACCAGATCGTGGAAGTGAAAGTGGTGGTGCCGCCCATCCAGGATGAGCGTTCCAAAGAGATCCTGCGCGAACTGGCCAGGCTGAATCCACAGGACCCGCGCGCCGAGTTGTGGAGCAAGATATGAATCGGGTTCTTTCGTTGGTACTTCTGCTGGGTCTTTCCGGATGTTCAGACTTGTGCGGAAATGACGTGTGGAAGGAGGCCTATTCACCGAACCGAAGATTAAAGGCTGTTGTGTTTGACCGAGACTGCGGCGCAACCACGAGGGCCTACACGCAAGTCATGATTATCGATGCAAGTGAAGATGTACCTAACGAACCAGGGAATGTATTTGGCGTTGACGACGGTACAGCATCAATCGAAGTCAGTTGGATGGCTGATTCAAAGCTGCTTGTGACCTACCCTCGCTATTTGAAAAATGTGCACAAATCAAATTCAGTAATGGGTGTCGAGATTCAATATCAAGAAGAATAAATGGCCCGACGGAAAAAACCCGGCGCTTACATGATCTCGGTCGTGGCCGAGATGTATGACATCCATCCCCAGACGCTCCGCCTCTACGAGCGGGAAGGACTGCTCAAGCCCTCGCGCACGGAAGGGAACACGCGGCTGTACACGGAAGAGGACCTGAAGCGGCTGGAGTTCATCCTGAGCCTGGCACGGGAGCTGGGCGTGAACATCGCCGGCATCGCCATCATCCTGCAGATGCGCGAGCGCATCGAGAACATGCAACAGCAGATGCAGGAGTTCATCGGCTACGTGCAGAAAGAAGTCATGTCGCGTTCGCAAAACGCAGCCCATGGCGCCATCGTGCCGTACCGCCGGCCTGTGTCAACGCCGCCGGCGGACAAGCGGAAGAAATAAGGCGCCGGGTCCGTCACCCGGCGCCCATTCGCGCCGCAACTACTTCCGCGATTGTTCCTTTTCCACCACGATGCGGTTCTCCACGCTGAACGAGCCGGAGACCTCGCGGGCGCGCATCCCGGCCACAGTCTTGTCCATCTCATTCGAGACCGTGCCATACAGGGTCACGTGGCCATGCTCGACCACGACCCGGAGCGGCGCCTGCGGATCGCCCGCATATTTCTGCAGCACGGGGTCGCGGTACAGCCGGTCCACGATGCGAACCCGGAGCTGATCATCCATGAAAGAAGCCGGCGCCACCTGGATGGAGGCGCGCACATCTTTCACGCCTTCCGTGCCGGCGACCTGAGCCAGCGCGGAATCGCGGTCGGTCTCCGTGCGCACATGGCCGTTCAGCTCCACCGCGCCATTTCTCACGCTCAGCTCGAGAGCATTGAAGACATTACCCTGGGCGGAGCGGTCATAACGGAGTTTCGTAGCCAACCGCTCCCGTAGTTCCGCGTCCGGCACGGTCTTGCCGCGGACCACGATGTCATTGTCCACGCCCTGGACGTGCTCGATCTTGCGCGCCTTTTTCTCCGCGTCCAGTTTGTGTTGGTAGAGCCGCACCGAACCGGTAAGCGTGACCCGGTTGTCTTCCGCCTGAGAGTTCAATTCCAGGTTGGGTCGGAAGGAAAGCCGTAGCGGCCGATCAGGGGCACGAAGCGGCAGGCGTAGAGGGCCCGGTCCACGGATTCGTCGCCATGCTTCCAGACCTGGTGCAGCACTTGTTCGTCGAGTCCGCCGACCGGCACCACGAGTCGTCCGTTGTCGCGGAGCTGGTCCACCAGCGCCATCGGCACGGCCGGCGCGGCGGCGGCGACCACGATGGCATCGAACGGCGCGGCGCCGGGCAGGCCCTGACTTCCATCGCTGACCACGATCACCACGTTGGCGTAATTCAAGTGCGCCAGCCGGCGCTGGGCGGCATCAGCCAGCGAGGCGAATCGTTCCATGCTAAAGACCTCGGCGGCAAGTTCGGCGAGCAAGGCGGTCTGATATCCCGAGCCGGTGCCGATCTCCAGCACTACATCCGCGGGCTGGATGCGGGCCGCTTCGAGCATCGAGGCCACCATGTACGGCTGGGAGATGGTCTGGCCCTCGCCGATGTTCACCGGATGGTCGGAATACGCTTCCGCCTCTCTGGCGGCGGGCACGAATTCATGCCGCGGGACGCGCTCCATGGCCGCCAGCACGCGTTCATCGCGGATGCCCCGGGAGCGAAGCTGGCGCTGCACCATGGTGGAACGCTCGGAAGCAAAACGGTCGGTCGGAGCGGAGACGGCCACGCAAGGCCTCCAGCAGGGGTGCTGCCAGTCTATGCCTGCGTCGAAGACGGGGCAACGCGCGATGACTATTTCTTGCGCCGACGCAGCCGGATGTCCACGCTGAACACGCCGTTCTGATCTCGGACCATCAGCAGGGAAACGTCGCGGGTGACGTTGATCTCCGCCTGGATCACCTGCTGCGCGGAGCGGGTCACGTCTGTGGTGTAGATAAGAGTCACGTTGTTGGTCACCTGCTGCTCGATGGTGACGCGCGCGTTGGGGTTGTTGGTGGCGCCGCCGACCGAAGGATCGATCTTGATGCGGCTCACGCCGAAGATCTTCTGCACCCGGCTGCTGATGGCGGCGTCAATGGCCTCGCCCAGCAGAGCGTTGGTGGTGGACTCGTTGTAAGCCTGGGTCGTGGAACTGACAGTGCTGTCCTGGCGCGTGCGCCCAAAGGCGAGCAGCGCGATGATGTCGGCCGTGGGCAGCGGCGGCTCGGAGCGGTAGGTGGCGGTGAGTTTCTCCGCCGGGCCACGGAAGGCGATGGTGATGTCATACTCGCGGACGCGCGCCACGGCCTCCAGATTCAACGTTGGCTCGATGCGCACAGGATTCGTGAACGAGATCTCGCCGCGCTCCAGGCGGTACTTGGTCCCGGCGAAAGACAGGTCGCCCTCGGCCATGGTCACGCGGCCCAGCACATTGGGACGCGCCAGCGAACCGCGGATGCGGAGATCGGCGTCGCCGGCCACGCGAACCAGAGCGGTCTCGAAGCGCAGGTCCGCGGCTGAGATCAAGTGAATGTCCAAGCGGTATCCTTCCAGCACCGGATTGATCGTGGTGCGGGTCTGCGCCTGCTTCATGTTCGCGAGCACCGTGGCCAGATCGAAGCGCGGGCTTATACCGATGCGCGTCACCACGGCATCCCCGGAGATCAGGCCCGTCTTCAGCGTGCCCACATAGCGCAGGTCGGCGTTGGCGGAGGAACTCATGCCGGTGGGATAGCGCAGCCGGATGTCGCGGCCGGAGGCGGTGAGATCGAAGAACAATCCGTTGCGGAAGCTGATGGTGCCGCCCAGGTCGAGGGTGCCGCCGCCGGTGCGCGCGGTGAGTCTCTGCACCTCCAGACGGTTCTGATTGAACGCCATCGTGCCCTCGATGTTGCTCAATCCGTTGGGCAGGTCGATGAGGGAGACTCCGGCGTTATGGATGCTCACTGTTCCCGCCATGGTGGGCTTGTCCCAGGCGCCGCCGACCGTCATTTCCACCGCAAGATCGCCCGAAGAGATCAGCTCGCGATTCAATCCTTGAAAGAGTTTGAGGTTGGCGCGGCCATTGGCGCGCAGGTCGAGGCGGCGGTCACCCGTCATTTCCACGTTGCCGGAAACGCCGAGGTCCGTGCCCTCTCCTTGAATATGAAAATCACTCAGCAGGAAGCGCTGATGCTCCACACGAAAGACCACGGGCCGGTCGGTGTTGAGCGTGATGTTCTCGATCGATACCGCCACCTGATCCAGCCTGCCCGCCAGGGCAAGCTCGCGCGGCCGGCGCAACGGGCCATCCAGATCGACGGTTCCGGAGAACGACGAATGGCCGGTAAGCCGGCCGGAGAGATAAAGATCGAGCAGGGGATCCAGGTCGACACGATCCATCTCAAAATGGAGATTGGCGGGAAGCGCTCCGGCCATCTCCACCGTACCCTTGGCTAGCAGCCTCGAATCCCGCAGCCGGCCCACGACGTCCAGTTCGAGGCGCCGGCCCCGCGACTGCGCCGTTGCTTCGAGGCCCCCTTCCTGCTCCCCGTTCACAGTGAGGTCAGAGACTTGCAGCTTGGCTTGCACATTGGGTGCGTCGAGCGGACCCTGGCCGCCGGCGGTCAACTCCGCCGTCCCGGTGAGCGTGATCCGGGGGAATTGCAGACGCTGGAAATCCGCCAGTGCCAGCTTGTGTCCCGAAAGATCAAACTGGATCGTCCGGACGCGATGGTCGAAACTGACGCTGCCGGTGATGGTGTTGCTTCCCTTTGACACGGTGAAGTGGCCGAGCTCTCCGGAACTGCCACTGAACCGGATGGGAGAGCGGAAGCCGTCAAACGGCTCACCCCACAGCGTCCCATTCGAGACCTGCAAGTCACCCTCGCCGTGCATGGCAGCCATCGTGCCGCCAAGTTCCAACGAAAGCTGCATTTGTCCTGTGAATGGGTAGTCAAGCCCTGCCAACTGCTGCACTTCCCTTAAGGATGCATTTCGTATTTTTGTCTGCAGACGGACCGGTGAATCGTCGGTCAAGCGCCAACGCCGTAACCCGGCGTCAGCCTGCAACTCGATGGTCGAACCACCGTGCTGCAATCGGACCTCGCGCAGGACCAGCCGGGACGCCGAGGCGTCGACGCCGGCCTCGAGCGAATCCCAGTGGATCCGGCGCGGCGCGGGCTGCGGCCGGCTGGGAAGCCACATCTGTGAAGCGAAATCATTCGCGCGCAAATGGCCGCGCACTCTTGGCGACAGCAACGGCCCGCTGACCGTACCCTCGAAGCCCGCGCGGCCCGCAATACTCACTGGCATACGGGAAGGGCCGCCAAAGAGCGCGATCGGCGGCTCCAGTTCGCTGAGATCCGTGGTGGCTATGTTCACCTTCATCTCGGCTTTGTCCGTACCCCAAGTCCCTTCGGCCCGGATGGTCGTTGCGGGCGTGGAGAGGTCCAAGGAATCGAATGTCAAGATGCCGTGCAGGCCGTCAAAACGTCCTGCGGCCTTGGCGCGGACCGGGACCTCTCCTGGCGCGGACTCTTGCGGCGGCACCACATCTCCGGCGAAAGAGATCACGGCATTGGTGTGTGCCCCCGTCCAATCCACGGAAACGTTTCCCCCGGCGGCCCCGGTGGCGCGCAATGAGGAAAGGGGCAAGAGGGGAGACGATACCGATTGAAGCGCTTTGGCCACCTCCACCCCCGCCACTGTGAATCGGCCTTGGCCCACGCGGCGCGGGCTGTATTTTTCTTCCGCCCAACCGGCAAGCGTAAGTCCTCCACGCGCCGTGCCTCCCAGAAGTTGAGCGACGATGCGATCGAACTCCATCGCCTTCTCGCTCGCGACAAATCGTGCTGCGGCGCTTACGCCACTGACGCGCAGATGCGGGCTTTGCCACGATCCATCCCGCAGCGCCACTTTCCCCTCGGATGTGAATCCGGCGCCCGTGAACCGGGAAGTTCCGGACACAGCAGCCACACCGGCGCGCAGCGCCGGTTCACGCACCACCCGGCCGAACTCCTCCAGCGCGATGCTGCCTGTGAATCGGACCGACCCATGGACCTGGCGCAGGTCGTCGATCCTGGCGCTGCCTTCCAAATGGCTGCCGGCAGAGGTCACGCGGAACTCCGTGAGTTCCGCGCGCGTGGGATAAAGCCGGAAGTGCGCTTCCGCGGTCGTACTCAGAGGCAGCTGTTTTCCGATGGCCGCCAGCGAGCGACCCATCGCAACCGTTCCGTCGTAGCGGTGATTCTCGATCGAATACGTGATTGCAGCTTTAAGCTCATCCGCCTGAAAATCAAGGGGCCAACTCTCCGCATTCAACCTGAAACTGCCCCCTTCCACGTTCAATCTTTCGATCGTTACCTCGAACAGTTTTGCGTATCCCTGGTCAGACGGCGCGGTCTTCGGCGCGGGAATGTTGGAATGCCCATCGGGACTTATGACGATATGGATCTCCGGCTTCCGGACTTCCAGGGTGCGCAGCCAGACATCTCCGGTGAGGTAAGAGAGCACCTGCAGGCGCACAGCCAGATGGTCCACCTGGGCAAGCGGCGGCGCTCCGGCAGGCTCCAAGCCATGCAGAGTGAGGCCGTCCGCGGTGAATCCAAGTTCACGCCAGCTCCAGTCAAACTGCTTCAATTCCACGCGGGCGCCGCTGGTGCGCTCCAGTTCCGAGACCAGGCGGGCGCGGAGGTTGTCACGGAAGCGGCCACTGTTCAAGTACCAGACCAGCGCCGTCGCCACCAGCAGGAAAAGCGGAAATATCCAGCGCTTCCAACGGCGGCGAGGCTTCGGATTTGCAGTCTCTGTCATACGTTTCTGTTATTTCACCGCCGCCAGTCGCTGGATCTTGGCTTGTTTGCGTAGACTCTGAAGCCAGGAGTTGAACAGCGTATTCAGGCGGCGCTCCGCTAGAAGCTTCTCGATCTGGTCCTCCACGTCGCGCAATCTCGGCAATTTCTCCGGCGGCGTGCCCTTGGCGCTCAGTTCCGGGACCAGATTGCGCGAAAAATACTCCTCGACCTCACGCGGCGCGATCTGCACGCTCGGACGGAAGCGCACGTCGATGAAGCGCAGCATATCCATCTGGTCGGCAAGGTTGCGCTGAAACGCCCGTTCACTCAAGCGGTAGGACTTGAGTCGCGCGCGCCACTCCGCGTCGTCCTTGATACCCAACTGCTTGCGGATCTCCAGAGCCTGGGCCGCGAGTTGCTCCGGCGAGCTGCGCGTGTACTGCAGGATCTCCAACTGCTCGTGGACCATGGCCATGTCGATCAGCCGGTCCAGCACATCCGCTGTGGGCTGGGCGCTCTCCGGCGGCCGCCCCGCCAACAGCGCATCGAAGCGCGCGCGCTCGTCCCAGTCGCTCTGCGTCACCACGCGATTGTTCACGGTGGCCACGATGCGGTCCACGACCTGCGCCGCGGTGAGCGCGGAGAGCAGCAGCGGGATGAAGAGCAGGCGTTTCATCAGAAAGACTGTCCTATGCTGAAAAAGATATTGAACCGGCGCAGCTCCTCCGAGCGGTTCTGGTTCTGGATGGGGTAGGCCGTGGGTGTGAGGTTGTATCCCAGATCGATGCGCACCGGTCCGATCGGCGTCTTGTAGCGTACCCCCACGCCGATGGCGTGGGCAAGATAGCGGAAATCGCAGAGGCCGGCATTGCGGCACTGGTCCGGCGATTTCTGCGAAAAGCGTTTCAATCCCTCGAACAAGTCGCCGGCCTTGGGGAACACATTGCCCATGTCGTGGAAGATGGTGGCGCTGAGATTCTCCCCGATGTAGGGCAGGGCGATGGGCGGGCTCCGCAATTCCAAGGTATTCAGGAACAGCGACTCGCCGCCGAGTGGAAATCCGGTGGTCAAATCGCGCGGGCCGGCTTGATTGATGGCGAACCCGCGGTGCGAGTTCCCGCCGCCGGCAAAGAACTTTTCCGGCAGCGGCACGAAGGAGTTGGAGAGGGAACCATACGGCACTTCGAAACCCACCTGCGTGGTGCGGGCAAACACCCAGCGCTTGCGATAAAACGGCCGGTAGGTGCTGTTCTGAAAGAAGAGCCGCCCGAAACTGCTTTCCGAGCCAAAGGCACCGGCGGCGATGCTGAAATCAGACGTGGTGAACGCGCCGCGCCGGGTGTCCGTGGGATCGTCGCGGGTATCGCGGATGTAGGTGAAACTGGGGAAGCCCACGCGCACCGGGCGGGACAGCAAGGGGATCAGGTTGGGGTCCACCTGCAAGGTGCTCTGGTCAACCCGCACCCGGCGGTAGGTGAAGCGATATAAGAACGTCGTGGATTTGCTGATGGCCTGCTGCACCTGGGCTGAACCTTCGATGCGTTCCGCTGTAAAAGTTCTCACGTCCTGTTTCTTCTCATAGAAAGAGATGAACGTGAACTTGAGGTCGGGGTTGTCCCACCAGAACGGCGCCTCATAGCTGATCAGGCCGCGTTGCTGAAGTCGTCCGACACGGGCCTTGAATCCCACGGTATGGTTGCGGCCCAGGAAATTAAGCCGAGTCACATCGAAGGAGACCCGAGGACTCACGCCGGTGCGTCCTTGTGGCTGGCACGCGCCGCCGGAGGAGCAGCTTGCGGGCACGCTGCCGGTCTGCACCTCAAAGCCGATACCGTAATTGAACGTATAGCGTTTGGCCTCTTCCACACGGACGATGACGTTCTTTTTATCCAGCGAGCCGGTGGGGTTTTGCACGGCCACGTCCACTGAGTTGAAGATACCAAGGTCGTAAAGGCGGCGCTGGGTATCGAGCATGGCGGTGGGGCTGAGGGGCGCGCCGTCTTTCAACTGCAATTCCCGGTCCACCACATACGGCCGCGTGTGTTCCAACCCGGTGACGATCACCTTGCGGATAAAGGTCTGCGTCCCCTCCTCGATGCGCAAGCGGACACGGAAACTCGTTGGTTCGCCGGGCATGGGTTCAGCCATCGCGTCAAAGCGCGCTTCTGGGAATCCCTTGTTGTAGTAGAAATTCAAAACAGTCTCACGGTCGTCCAGCAATGAAGTCTCTGAATAGGGCTCGCCCTCGCGCGTCGCCATGAGGTCGCGGACCTCCTGCTCGGAGATGGC
>JACPNP010000028.1:148268-214032 GCA_016185365.1 Terriglobales bacterium | reverse complement strand
GATGACGGTGTGCAGGTCGTGCTTGTTGTCCGGCGGTGTCTCCACATTGCCCGTGACCTTGGCTTGCAGGAATCCGTTGGAGCGGTAAAGGGCTTCGATGGTCTGCACGTCGCGTGCCAACAATGACTGGCTGAAGCGTCCGTAATACAGAAGCAGACTGTCCGGCGCCACTTGCATGCGTTCGCGGATGGTCTCGCGGTCGAAGTATTTGTTGCCGGCGATCGTGACCTGGCGCAACTTGTGGCGTTCGCCGCGGTTTACGGTGAAGAGCACATCTTCACGGTCTTCCTCCGGGTGGGACTTCTGGGAAACATCCACCGTGGTCTCGAAGTAGCCTTTGGACTGGAAGTGGTCGCGGATATTGCGTCGACCTTCATTCAGCAAGTCTTCATCCACGGTGAACTCCTCGAAGATGGGCACGTAACGCTTGACCAGTCCGCGGCGCAGGCTGGCGCCCTCCACGGCCACGTCCACCTTCGGGCCGCGCTCCAGTTCAACTCGATAGTCGACCGTATTCGTCTCCACGTGGTACACCACCGGCAACACAGCGACCTGCGCTTCCAGACGTTTATCCTTTTCGTACTTTTTGCGCAGGCGTCGCTGCGCGCGCACCAGACGGCGGGCTGTGACCGGATCACCGGGGTGCATGCCGGCGATGTCTTGCACCTGCGGCAGCGAGAAACCGCCATTACCCTGTACCGTGATCGCGCCCACGCGCGCCCGCGGGCCGCGCAACACCGTAAACAGCACGCTGACCAGCAGGTTGGACTGGTCATAGGCGAAGGACGTCGTCACGTGGGGCTGGAGGAAGCCGTTGTCGCGCATCACGGTCTTGATGCGCTCGATGCTGCCGGCGATCTCGTCCTCGCGGAACAGCGTGCCCAGCTCCAACTTAGCAGCGTTCACCAGCTGGCTCGCGGATGGCGGCCCGGGGGCGCCCTCCACCTGCACCGCGCGAATGAAGAAGTTAGGATGCGTGTAAAACGTGATGACGGTGCCCTCGGCCGAGGCGGAAGCGCCGGCCTCGATCTGCGAGAAACGGAGCGTGGCGTACAGCACCTGCAGACTGTCACGCAAGTCTTCACGGGTCAGAATGGCGCCGGGCTTCAAGGGGAGCTTCGCCAGGAGCGCCGACTCGAGGTCTGCCGGGACCTCCGCGGCTTGCGGCTGGATACGGACGGCGGCCACCCGCGTGTCCAGATACTCGTCGAGCCCGCCTTGGGCGAGGATGGCGGAAGGGAACACCCAGAATGTCGCAAGCCACAGGCCCCAAACGGTGCGGCGCTTCGGGGTCATCCTGGCAGCCGCTGGGGGATGCGACACTCTTGGTCCTCTCGGCACGGATTCTGTGGCATTTCGCTTGCAGTGTAGGATGTTCGTACGCGCCGGGGATGTTGCACGCGGCCCCGGGCTCAGGCTGATCCACTCACAGTCCTATAATAAATGCAGGGCCCGCCCCTTCGCCCACGTTTATGAGCGCCCAAAAGTCAGATCAGGACGACCGCTACTCCCGCCAGGAGTTGTTCGGCCCCATCGGCGCCGAGGGACAAGCTCGCCTGCTTGCGTCGCGAGTGGTCATCGCAGGATGCGGGGCCACGGGTTCCGCGGTGGCCGGCCTGCTGGCCCGCGCGGGCGTGGGCACGATACGCATCCTTGACCGCGATTACGTGGAGACGAGCAACCTGCAGCGACAGGCGCTGTTCGATGAGGCCGACGCCGCGGAGTCGCTGCCCAAAGCGTTGGCCGCGGCCCGCAAGATCGCGCGGTTCAACTCGCAGATCGTGGTGGAGCCGAAAGTGGCGGACCTCACGCCCGTGAACGCCGCCGAGTTGCTCGCGGACGCGCATCTCATCCTCGATGCCACCGACAACTTTGAGACGCGCTATCTGATCAATGACTACGCGGTGAAACACGGTGTCCCGTGGATCTATGCCGCGGCCGTCGGCGCGTATGGCGTGACCATGAATATTCTGCCGGGCGAGACCGCATGTCTCAGTTGCCTGTTCCCGGCCGCGCCGCAGGGGACGGTGGAGACCTGCGATACCGCCGGCATCCTGAACTCGGTGGTGAGCCTGGTGGCGTCGATCGAGGCCACAGAGGCGCTGAAGATCCTCGTCGGCGCGCGTGACGCGGTGCGGCGCACCTTGATCAGTTTCGACCTCTGGAAGAACGACCATTCGGAGATCAGCGCGGCCAGGCCACGAAGCGATTGCTCCACCTGCCAGCGCCGCGAATATCCGCACCTGGCCGGGGAGGGAAGGCCGCACATCACGCTCTGCGGACGTAATTCCGTCCAGATCCACGAGCAGCAACGGCCAGTCTCATTCGCGGAGATGAGCCAACGGCTCGCCCCGCATGGACGTGTGAAGCACAATGAGTTCGTGCTGAAGTTCTGGCGGGAGGAATATGAGATGACCCTGTTCACCGACGGCCGCGCCATCATCAAGGGCACCACCGATACAGCCGTGGCCCGCAGTCTCTACGCGCGCTTCATCGGCAACTGATCGCCAATCCGGCTAGAGGTTGAAGAGTTCGCGCAGACGCTTGGTCTGGGCGCGGCTGACCGGGACTTCCGTCTGCTTGCGGTCGTCCATGCGCAACTGGTAGCTGCTCTTGAACCAGGGGACGACCTCGCGGATGCGGTTGATGTTCACTACGTAGCCGCGGTGCGCCCGCCAGAACTGGTTGGCGTCCAGCGATTCGAGCAGCTCCTCCAGCGTGCGGCAGTTCGATTGTCCTTCCATGGTGTGCGTGACCACACTGATCACGCCGTCCTCGATGGAGGCGAAGCAGATATCTTTTTGGTCCACCAGCATCATCCGGCCGGCGGCGCGGATCATCACTTTGGCCGGCGGTGCGCCCTTCTGCTGTTCCAGCAGTCTCACCAGTGTGTCCAGACGTTCGCTGGAGACAGACTGCGAGTCCTTCTTGCGGGAGCGCACCTTTTCGATGGCCTGGGCCACGCGTTTCTTGTCGAAGGGCTTGAGCAGGTAATCGACCGCATTGACCTCGAACGCCTTGACCGCATACTGGTCGAAGGCGGTGGCGAAAATGACATTGGGCAGCGCGACCTTGCGATCGATCAACTTCTTGATCACGCCGAACCCGTCCAGGCCGGGCATCTGCACGTCGAGAAAGACCAGATCCGGGGAGTGCTCTTTGATCAGGTTCACGGCCTCCACGCCGTTCTTGCCCTGGGCCACCACCTGCACCTCACCGGTGTTTTTCAACAAGTAGGCGAGCTCGTCGCGCGCGAGCTGTTCGTCATCCACAATGACTGCGGTAAGGGCCATCGCAACGAGTATAGCGTGGGCTAGCGGATGGCGACCACTTGCTGGGGCTCGGTCACGCCGTGGCCGCAGTGGGCGCAATAGATGTCACCGCTGCGCAGCGCGCGCTGGCAGTGCTCGCAGATGGGTTTGAGCTGGTGCTGGCAGCGTGAGCAGAAATTCGATTCCGGGGTGATCACACTGGCGCAGCGCGGACATTCCAGCACGATGGGGCTGCGCAGCAGGAAATACACGATGAATCCGAGTCCCGAGGGCATCAGCGCCAGCATGATGGCCAGCCAGGCTTTGGGGTTCATCCCCCGGCGCCGGGAGTCACGCATCACGTAGCCGATCATGACCATGTAAAAGGCCACGAAGATGCCGCACCACACGCTCCAGAAGACACCGAACGCGATGGACTTGTTCTCCGCCGCGCGCTGCATCACCTGCGGCAGCATCAGGGCGACGATCCCGGCGAAGCCGCCGATGGCCAGCAGCCACGACCACCAGGGGATCATCTGGGTCTCGAGCGCCGGCTTATGAGTGCGTTCCAACATGGCCCGGGGTTATCCCTGAAGCTCCCGCTCCCGGCGGAGCGAGACGGCGAACGAGGTCAGCAATCCGGTGGGCATCAGCCAGGCCACAACCGCGCCGCCCTGCCACACATGCGCGGGCCACGAGAACGACTGGCTCATGAATTCGAATCCGCTCCACACCAGCGGCAGGCTGCCCACCGCCCAAAGCGCGACCAGTGAGACGCCGAGCCAGAGCGGCATCATCCGCTCCTGCTGCTGGCGCATCTGCGCGGCGCGGAACCGGACTTGCAGCTGCGTGTTGCGCACCAGCGCGCGGCTGGCCAAAGTCTGCGAGGAGAATGTGTGCAGTTCCTCCACGGCAGCCGCGGCGGCTTCGGCTTTGCCGTTGCAGGAGACGCAATCGCGAAGATGAGACGCCAGCCAGACCTGATCTTCCTGGGTGGCGCCGTTCCGGCCCTGGCGTGACTGGAACAGCAGCGATTCCACGCGGTCCTGCTGGGCACAGATCAGGGAGATGGTCATGCCGCACCTCCCGACGCCTTTGTCCGCTCCTGCTCCAGCACGGGGCGCATCGCTTCAAGCCCGCGGTACAGCCGTGATTTCACTGTGGAGAGCGGGGACTCCGTGATCTCGGCGATCTCATCGAGTGACATCTCTTCCTGGAAGCGCAGCAGCACCACTTCGCGCTGCACCCCGTCCAGTCGCGCGAGCGCGCGGCCGAGCGACTCGGCTAGCTCGCGCCGCTCGGTGTCTTCAAGCGGCGAGGGGCCGGCGGCGGCGATCTCCATGGGCACGCCGTGGTCCGGCTCGGTGAAGGCTTCCAGACTGAGGGTGGTCTTCTTGCGGGAAGCGTCGATCACCAGATGCCGCGCGATGGCGAACAGCCATGTGTCGAAGCGCGAGCGTCCGTTGTACTGTGCGCCCCGCTCCAGCACCCGCACCCAGGTCTCCTGGAATAGGTCTTCAGCCACTTCCTGGCGGCCGGTGAGGAACATCAGGTAGCGCAACAACCGATGTTGATATTGTTCGATCAGGCGGTCAAGCAATTCAGGATCGCGCCGGCGCAGGCCGCGCGCGATGGTGGCGCCCTCCTGCTCGCAGGATCCGGCAGTCCCAAGGACCGCAGTGGTGAGGGCCGTGGACATGGTCACCTCAATATACGATGATTTGCCGGGGAAAGTCTCAGAAAATCGGGATGAGCGACGGTATCCGGCTGCAAAATCAACAGGTTCCAAGCCGTCTGTTTCGGGGATGAGTGGGAATGCGGATGTCAGGTGATTTTCGGCTATCCGGCGAGGATCACCACACGAACCAAACCAACCGAGCCGATTTTGGCCAGCACTTCCTTGATTCGGCCATAATTGGCACGCCTGTCAGCCCGAAGGTACACGCGCTTCTCAGCTTTCGTGCGGATCGCAACTTCAAGTCTTGAGGGAAGGCTTCCGGGACTCACCTTTTCCCTTCCGAAGTAGATACTACTGTCTCGTGCAACGATGACGACGATTGCGTATTCTCGATTCGCTTCCGGCCAAGTTAGCGCAGTCTTGAGCTTGGGGGGATCAATGCGCACTCCGTCGAAGGGTGAATCGGTAGCTACCAGAAAGACAATGATTGGCACCAGAAGGACAATAGACGCCACAGTGGGGAAGCTCGCAGCGTTGAAATACTTTGTGCTCCGCTGTGTCATAAAAAATTGGACACCGGAACGTGACAAGGAGTTCCTGGAACTACCCTCGTTACTCTTCCACAAGAACCTTGAAGCCAGCAGGGCAGAGTCCCAACGGTCGGCCTAAACCATCTCGATGGCCAGCGCAATACCCATGCCGCCGCTGACGCAGGCCGTAGCCAGGCCGCGTTTTGCGTTGCGCTTGCGCAGCTCGTGCAACAGTGTCACGGTAATACGTGCGCCGGTGCAGCCGATGGGATGTCCCAGCGCGATGGAGCCGCCGTTTACGTTCAGCTTTTCCGGGTCCATGCGCATCTCGCGGTCGCAAGCGATGACCTGCGCCGCGAAGGCTTCATTCAATTCAATGAGGTCGAAGTCCGCAAGCTTGAGTCCGGTCCTGGCTTCGAGCTTTTTTACTGCCGGTACCGGGCCGATGCCCATGGTCTTCGGGTCTACGCCGGCTGTGGTGTAACCCACGATGCGCGCCAATGGTTTCGCGCCACTCTTCTTGACGACCTCCTCGCCCGCAAGGACAAGCGCGGCGGCGCCGTCGGTGATGCCGCTGGAATTTCCTGCCGTGATCCCGCCATCCTTCTTGAAGACCGGGACGAGCTTCGCCAACTTCTCCATCGTGGCGCCGAGGAACGGGTGCTCGTCGCGCTCGAAAATGGTCGCGCCTTTCTTGGACTCGATGGTGACCGGCACGATCTCGTCCTTGAATCGTCCGGCGTTGATGGCAGCTTCCGCGCGCTGCTGGGAGCGGAGCGCGAATGCGTCCTGCTCGTCGCGGGAGATCTTGTATTGTTCCGCGAGGATCTCCGCCGTCTCCCCCATCACCATCTTGGCCAAAGGACAAAGGAAGCCGTCGCGATACATGCCATCCACCAGCTCCTGATTGCCCAGGCGATAGCCCCAGCGTCCGCCGTCCAGGTAATAAGGCACGCGGGACATGGACTCCGCGCCGCCCACCAGCGCGACCTCCATGTTGCCGTTCGCGATCTCGGCGAAGCCCAACCCGATGGCCTTCATGCCGGATGCACACGCCTGGTTCACTGTGTAGGCCGCAACTTCCTTGGGCACGCCGCAGCGGACGGAGATCTGCCGCGCGGGGTTCGGGCCGTTGCCCGCCTGGCGCGCGCAGCCGAAAATGGTCTCTTCCACGTGCTCGGCGGCGATTCCGGAACGCTCGAGCGCGGCCTTGGCGGCCACTACGCCCAGGTCGGGCGCGGACATTCCGGCCAATGTGCCGCCAAATTTCCCGATCGGGGTACGGACAGCGGAGAGGATGTATACGGGTCGCACGCGGGGCTCCTGGGTAAATGTTTAGTTTAGCAGCGGCCGGCGGGGACTGACGAGCCGCGCGCGGCTGGTAGACTCAAACCATGGACGTGATCTTCGGCATCCACGCCGTGGAAGAGGCGCTGAAAGCGCGCAAGCGCGGTCTGGAGTACGTCTGCATCCTGAAGGAACGCCATGACGGCCGCATGCAGCGGCTGATCAATGACTGCCGCGCGGCCGGGGTCTCGGTCCGCTTCGAATCGCGCGAGCAACTGACCCGGCTGGCCAAGACATCGAACCACCAGGGCGTGGTCGCGGTCGGCGCGGAGACGCAATACAACAATCTGGACCAATTACTCGCCAAGCGTCGCGGGGGAAAGGCCTTTCTACTGGTGCTAGACGGCGTGGAAGATCCACACAATCTTGGAGCGCTGTTGCGTACGGCCGACGCCGTGGGCGTGGACGGCGTGGTGATCCCCGAACGCCGGGCGGTGGGGGTGAACGCTACTGTTGTAAAGGCGTCGGCGGGCGCGTCCGAGCATGTGCCCGTGGCCAAGGTCACCAACATCGGGCGGACGGTGGATGAATTGAAAGAGAAGAACATCTGGACCGTCGGCGTGGATGAGCGCGGCGCGAAACGCTACGACGAGATCGATTACTCCATGGACCTTGCGCTGGTGCTGGGCGGCGAAGGTGGTGGATTGCATGAGAAAGTGCGCCTGAAGTGCGATTTTGTGGTCAAGATCCCCATGCACGGCAAGGTGAGCTCGTTGAACGTCTCCGTGGCCGGCGCGGTGGTGATGTATGAGGCCGCGCGCCAGCGAGGATTCAAGACCCGATGAAGCAATCCCTCGCCTTCATATTGTTCCTCACTTGTTATTCCACGGCCCAGGAGCCTGCCAAGCCGCAGCTTGATCGCGACGCCTTTACGTTCACAAAGTATGACCTGCAAGTTCAGGTCGCTCCTGCGCGGCAATCACTGGCCGTGCGCGGCCGTGTCGTCCTGAGAAATGACTCTGAGAAATCGCAGAGTATTGTCGCGCTGCAAGTCTCCTCGTCTCTAACGTGGGCCTCGGTGCGCCGTGGAGATGCTCCACTGGCGATCGAAACCACCAAGGTCGAGTCAGACATCGACCACGCCGGAGCGGTCAACGAAGCGATGGTCGCACTGCCGGAGCCGGTCGCGCCCGGCGGGACGATCGAGCTAGGTGTGGCCTACTCGGGAACGATTGCGTTCAATTCATCCCGGCTGGAGGCGCTGGACACGCCCCGCGACGTCGCCCGTCGCAGCGATTGGGACCGCATCGCGCCGGAATTCACCGCCGTTCGCGGGGTGGGCTACGTGGCCTGGTATCCGGTGAGCCTGGCGCCGGTCAAGCTCGGCGATGGCAACCGCATGTTCGCGGAACTTGGCGTGTGGCGCGCCCGCCATGCTGAGTCTGTATTCCACGCGGAATTCGACAAGCCAGAAGGAAAGGTGCTGCTCACTAACGGACAACGCCGCGAAGACGGCGATAAAGTAGTGTGCGATTTTGCCCGCTTGGGACTCGAGGCGCCACTCTTTGTGATCGCGGACCTTGCCGCGTTGGAAAACCTCAACGGTCGCATCTGGTATCTGCCCGGCGGGCAGGAGATGGCAAAGGAGTATGCAGCCGTGCTTTCCAAGTGGCAGCCGTCCTTCACCACCGCGCCTTTGCAGAAAGCCGATTTCGTACAACTGCCGGAGGGCTGGGCGAACTATGAATCCGGTCCGATGATGCTGGCGCCGCTCCGGAAAGCGCCGGAGCCGGAGATCGCGCAGGGGATGGTGCACACGTTGACACACGCTTCGGTGGCGTCACGCCGTCCGTGGATCTACGAAGGCCTGGCGCACTTTGCCCAGTCACGCGCCATCGAAGGGCAGCTCGGTCGCGAGGCCGCGCTGCGATTCCTCGCCCAGCGCACGCCCGCACTCGCCCTGGCCGAGTCCACCGGCGCGGGGCAGGACCTGATCAAAGCCACCGACGAAGTCTTCTACCGCACCAAGGCAATGTTCGTCTGGTGGATGCTGCGCGACATGCTGGGGGGCGCCACGCTCGAAAAAGCGCTGGCAAAGTATCGCGCGGACCTCGATAAAGAACCGTCGTACGTCCAGCGCCTGCTGGAGAGTGAATCCGGCAAGGGGCTGGAACAATTCTTCGATGAATGGGTGTATCGTGACCGGGGGTTGCCGGATTTCAAGGTTGAGGCTGTATTCCCGCGACAGAATCTTCGCGGCGGTTATCTGGTGTCCGTCACGGTGGAGAACCAAGGCGCGGCCGGCGCCGAGGCGCCGGTCGTGATCAAGACAAAAGTGTCGGATGTAACGGCGCGCGTTTTCGTTCCGGCAAAAGACAAAGCGACCACGCGCATCGAGGTGCCGCTGTATCCGGTGAGCGTCACCGTCAACGATGGCAGCGTGCCGGAGACCGATACGACGGACAACGATTTCACGGTCCCGCCACCGAAATAGAAGGCGACAGAGTCAAATCGGAGCGATCGATGGCTTACATACAATTCCTGGGCGCGGCCGGTACGGTGACCGGATCGAAACACTTGGTCAACACCGGTGACATGCAGGTGCTGGTGGATTGCGGTCTGTTCCAGGGTAAGAAAGAGTGGCGCGAACGCAACTGGCAAGACATGCCGGTGCCCTCAAAAGACATAGACGCGGTGATCCTTACCCACGCGCACCTCGACCACTGCGGCTGGATCCCACGCCTCTACAAAGAAGGTTACCGAGGCAAGATCTACGCCACGCCCGCCACCATCGACCTTTGCGGCGTGATCCTGCCGGACTCCGGCCACCTGCAGGAAGAAGAAGCGGAATTCCACAACCGCAAGAAGACCTCCAAACACTCGCCTGCGTTGCCGCTCTATACGCGTGAAGATGCCGAAGCGTGCCTGAAGCAATTCGCACCGGTCGATTTCCATACCCCGACGCAACTCAGTCCGAAGTTCCGATTCGAATTCGTGCGCGCCGCTCACATCCTGGGGAGTGGGATGGCGCAAGTGACGATCGAGTGCGACGGCGGTCCGAAGCGCATTTTGTTCACCGGTGACATCGGCCGCGTCCGCGACAACCTTCTTGCGCCGGGAAAGGTCGTGCGCTCCGGGCCGGAGGGCGGAGCGAAGACCGATTGGATGCTGATGGAATCCACGTACGGCAATCGCGAGCACCCCAAGACCGATGCGCGTCCGGAGCTGGCCCGGATCATTCGCGACACCGTGGCCCGGGGCGGCACGGTCATCGTGCCCGCCTTCGCGGTGGAGCGCACGCAGAAATTCCTGTTCCTGCTCAAGCAGATGATGGAGGCGGGTGAGGTCCCCAATGTGCCCGTGCACACCGACAGTCCCATGGCCATCAAGGCGGTGCAGATCTTTCTTGACCATGAGAGCGAGTTCAGCGACGAAGTGTGCGGCATGATCCATCAGTATGGTTCACCGCTCACATGGCCGGGGTTCTTCTTCGATCTAACATCAGATGACTCGAAGAAAATGAACGACTCCCGCTATCCCATGATCATCGTCTCCTCCAGCGGGATGGTCACGGGCGGCCGGGTACTGCATCACCTGATGCATCGCCTGCCGGACCCGAGGAACACAGTGCTGTTCATCGGCTTCCAGGCGCCGGGTACGCGCGGTTTCACCATCAAGAGCGGCGCACCGAGCGTGCGGATCTTCAGCCAGGAAGTGCAGATCCGCGCGCAAGTGAAGGCCATCGAACAATTCAGCGACCATGCCGATACGCCGGAACTGTTGCAATGGCTCAAGACCTTTGCCGAAAAGCCGGACCTCGTCTATCTCGTGCACGGCGAGCCGCAGGCCGCCGCCATGATGAAGGAAAACCTCACACGGGAACTACACTGGGATTTCCGGATCGCGGAGTATATGCAGAAAGCCGTGGTCAGCGCCACGTAGGCGGTGTTGCGTCGAGGGAATGTCAAGAGAGCAACCTGCCGGGGAGAGCGCTACTTTCTTGTGGAGCTCGCCTCTTCGGTGTTGCGCGTGGCGAATTTCAACGCTGGCCGCTCAAAAGCGCCGGAGACGTGCAGATCGCTCGCCGGGCCGGAGAGCAAAAGATCGAGTTCGCGATCGAAGGTGATGATCCCGCTGGTCTCCAGCTTTCCGCCCGAAGCATGCATCGTTCCTGAAGTCAGTGTGACCTTTTCCGACTCGACCGCAGCCTTGCCCGTCCAATCCGTGAATCCCAGTGGCGCGCCTTCCCATAAGACCCGGCGCAACAGGCCGTTTTTCCAGGTGAAATCGATCCGGCCCGCGGCCGACTGGCGCAATGCGGCGGCGCTCGTGCCGTTCAGCGTCAGGCGATAGCGGCCGCTGATCGTGCCCGTACCCCAATTCTCTTTTGTAAGCGCGGCCAGGGATGCGGCCTGGGCGCCGCTGAACTCGCCGGATCCGGAGTAGGCCGGCGTGTCGCCCGAGAAATCCGCGGTCCACTCACCCACGTGTTTGCCCGCCAGCGCTTCGCCGCGCACGTCCGTGAATCGCAACTGTCCACCCGAGATGGCAACATTCGCCGAAGCGCCGGTCGCGATCAGCGACCTCATGATCAGCCGGTTCACCGTCAGCTTGCCTCTGGCGTTGATACGCCGTAGCAGGGAATCGTTGGTTTCGCCGTCTCCGCCAAAGAGCCGGCGTGGGAGGGACATCCAATCGCCGGTACGGAACGCTGGATTGAATAGACGGTTGAGCTCATCGAAGTCCACGTCGGTCAGCCGCAGGTCGAACGAGTCCGCACACGGGCCGGCGCTGCACCGAATGGGCAGTCCCAGGCGGCCGTCAAACTGAACGTGCGTCCCGGTCAACTGTCCCGACAGCTTCTCCACGTAGACCCCGTTCGCGTCCATTTGAATGCCGGCGGCCCGGATCACGAGAGGCGCGGGAATCCCGGCCGCTTCGAACGTGACGCTACTCAACTGGGCTTCGCCCTCGAAGTGCGGGGCGGCGAATCCGGTGAAGGGCGCCACCACGGCGAGGTCCAATTGCGCGATTCCGCCGACCTCGTAGTCGCGCTGTACAAGTCCGAATGTCTTGGCCGCGGCGAGGAGTGACTTGATCTCCCCGGTTCCCTTCATCCTTACGGTGGCTGACTGCGCCGTCACGGTCGGCGCGATGATGACCGGTTTAGCGCCACCGAGAGGAAGCGGGAATGGGCTGATCGTCAGTGCAAGCGGCGCTGTCTCATCCGCCTTGCGCTGGTGGGCGGGAGTCGGCGTAAAGCCGAACGTGAGATCACCGATCAGGAAATCCGTTTTTTGGGACGGCGCGCTGAGCTGCAAGCCCGTGATGCGTCCGCTGCCGCCGGCCCGGCGCCGGCGCTCGCGATTCTTGGCATGGCGATAGAGGTCCGCAAGCAGATCCGCCGGGATCTCCGCCGCGAACAGATTGATCTGGTACGGCCCGCCGGGTACGAATGACCAGGCGCCGCGCAGCGCCACCTCGCCGCCCCGGACCGGAGACTTGCAGTCGAGCGCGCTCAACAGCAGGGGCGCGGAGACTTCCGGAGAGATGGCGCCACCCCGCTTGGAGAAATTCGCGGTGCACTCCGCGGCGAAACCCAAGGCATCGCGTGAGGAGATGTCATAGCGGCGGAAGTCGCGGACGTTGAGACGGGACTCCAGGCGCATCTGGTCCAGCGTACCCTGCGCGTGGGCGGTCAGGTCCACATCGCCGCGCCATCCGCGGTCGCGTCCGGAGAGCAGCGCGGTGATCTGCCCGAGCTGGGCCTTTTCCCACTCCAGGCGATAGTCGAACGGCGTCTGCTCGATCGGTTCGCCCTTGGACCGCGTGAACGACCCTTCGATGCGCACGGTGCCGGTGTCCGTCATGTAGGCATCGGTGCGCACCGGTGTGCCTTCCAGCCTCAGGTTCCAGGCGTCTTCGGAGCCTTGCCAGAGAGCGATGTCCGTGTCCGCCAGGCCATGGGCAAGTTTCTCGGCGCCCAGCTTTACGTTGATACGGCCGTTATCCGTCTCGATGTACGGGAAGCGCGGCGCCGCTTGCGCGCGGGATGCCGCCGTCGGCGCCGTCGGCACCTGCGAAGTGCGCTGCAGCAGCGATTCCAGGTTCCAGCGGCCCGCTTCGTTGCGCACCAGGTTCCAACTGGGATAGTCGAAGGTCAGGCGCGCGATCTCCAGCCGGCCCCGCCACAGCGAACTCAGGCGAAGGCGCGCAGTGACCGTCTCGGCGCGGAGCATCGGCTCCGGGCCGAACGCGGGATCGTCACTGAGAACGAAATTCTCCAGAACGAACGCCGGTTGGGGCAGCAGGCGGAACCCGATGTTTTCGCGAAAGCTCACATTCCTGCCCAGCGCCCGGCTGAGCGAGGTTTGCAGATCTTTGTGAAAACGCTTGAGGGTGATCACGGGAGGAAGGAACAGTGCGGCCGCCAGCACAAGCAACAATGCGAGGACCCAACGTCTCCGCCAACGGCCGGACATCAGTGCACAAGCCTCAACGTGCGGTTCCAGCGCGTGTCCCCGAAGAAATTCAGGACGACATGGACCAGCCAGCCTACACGTTCCGACATCAGGGTCTTTTTATATTGATCTTCCGGCGTCTCAAACGACCAATAGATGAACATGGGCCGGCCGATGATGTTCCGGCGCGGGATAAATCCCCAGTAGCGGCTGTCGTAGGAGACGCCGCGGTTATCGCCCATGCCAAAGTACATGTCAGGTGGCACGACCAGCTCGCCGTCTTTGACATAGTTGGCCAGATCGCGCGACCACGCTGGATCGCCGCCGAATTCCAGCGGCAGTGAAGGGAAGTCATCGCGGTAAGGATCATAGGACGACGGTGGTATGACATACGGCTCATCCACCTGTTGTCCGTTGCGGAATAAAACGCCATTCCGCAACCGTAATCGGTCGCCGGGGACGGCGAGAATGCGCTTCACCACGTGCAAACCCGGTTGTACGGGCGAAATGAACACGATGATGTCGCCGTGCTGGATGTCGCGATACGGGATCACGGGACGCATCCATTGAGCGGGCGGAGCCGCCGTGGTGCGATCGACGAACAGATGGTCGCCGATGAGCAGGGTCTTGATCATCGAACCGGACGGGATCTCGAACGCCTGAAAGTTGAACGTGACGATGAACAGTCCCATCACGAAGATGGTCGCGGTCGAGGCGATGAACTCCATCCATGTCTCTTTGGGAGGTTCGGGCTTCTTCGGGGAATCGGCTTTTAGGATCTTTGGTTTGGCCAAGGTGACTCATTCCGGCCATCATGGCGCGGAATCCCGGCCCACGATGGAAGTCTATTTGACGAAGCGGAATGTCCGCTTCCAGCGGATGCTGGAGGGCCAGGATGCGATCCGGCCCGTCAAAGAGTCGATTTTATCATTCGCCGCGAGCGCGGCTTGGGCCGTGGCCGGGGCCTGGCCCACGGAGAAGTAGATCATCAGGGGCCGCCCGATGATGTTCTCCCGCGGCACAAAGCCCCAGTAACGGCTGTCGCTGGAGTCGTTGCGGTTGTCCCCGAGCACGAAGTAATGGCCCTCGGGCACGACCAGATCGCCGTTCCGGACCCACTGCGGGAATTCGTTCAGCCAGACGAACGATGGATGCGACAACGGCGTCACGCCGCGGGTGTTAGGAAAGAAATCGCGAAACGGGTCAGGAGCCGCGGACTTGAACTGGGTGTAATCCTCCTTCAGCCATTGGCCATCCACGATCACGTGGCCACGGACCAGCCGGATGCGGTCGCCCGGCAGGCCGATCACCCGCTTCACAAAATGAAGGTTGGGGTCCACCGGATACTTGAACACGATGATGTCGCCGCGCTGGATGCGCTCGTAAGGCAGCGGCAGCCAGCGCGCGGAGGGCGCGAATTCCACCTTGTCCACCAACAGATAGTCGCCGACCAGCAGTGTGGACTGCATGGATTCCGAAGGGATCTGAAATGCCTGCACAAGGAAGGTGATGACGAACAGAGCGATACAGACCGTGCCGCACAACGATTGCAGGCTGGTCAGCCAGCCCTCGCGTGGCTTCGCCGGCTCTTCCGGCGGCGCGGGAGTCTCGACCGGCGCTTCTTCCAGCACGGTGGTGTTTTCGGTCTCTGCCATCATTCTTGTGTACGTATCTCTCCCGGCCGTTGTTTCAATGCGTCCAGTGCATGTTGCGCGGCCTGCTGTTCGGCGCGCTTTTTAGTCGGGCCTTCGCCCCGCTCGACAATCTCATTGTTGCCGTTTTCATTCTGAACGCGCAATTCCACCGTGAAGTGTTTCTTGTGGTCCGGACCCGCTTCCTGTATGACGCGGTAATCAGGCTGAGGGTAGCCGTGGGACTGGGTCCACTCCTGGAGAAGTGATTTGTGGTCTTCCAGCGCCCTTGAACTATCTGGATGCTGCTCGAGGCGTGAAAGTTCCGGCTCCACGATGCGGGACAAAATGAAACGTTGGGCCGGCTCCATGCCGGCGTCCAGGACCATGGCGGCCAACGTGGCTTCGAGCGCGTCGACCATCAGTGCGGTCTTTTCCCGGCCGCCGCTCAGCTCCTCGCCCCGGCCCAACCGGAGGTGGTCTCCGAAACCCAACTCGCGCGCAACGCCGGCGAGGTGGCGCGTGCTTACCAGATGGGCCTTGGTCTTGGACAGCCGGCCTTCGGAGTGTTCGGGGAACCGTTCGAACAGGTAACGGCTGGTCACGTACCCGAGGACGGCGTCTCCCAAAAACTCCAATTGCTCATTGTCGAATTGCGCTTCGCCCTCATGGGCGTGCGAGCTGTGCGTCAGCGCGCGCTCGAGCAGGTCTCGACGTTGAAAGTGATGCCCGAGGGCCTCTTCCAACCGGGCGAGATCGGGCGGGCTTGCCATGGACATGAACGGTCTATTTCTTTGTGGCGCGGGCCTTCTTTGACGATGTGGGACTTTCTTTCGCCACCAGAGCGGCAAGGCGCACCCGATGGTTCTCCGCCATGGCCACCAGTTGGCTGTTCTTTTGCGCCCTGGCGGCCTCGATGGCGGCCGTGACGTTGGCCAGCGCGTCCCGGTATTTCTTGAGCTTGTCCTGGGCCACGGCCAGACGCATCAGCGTGGCCGGATCCGGGGAGGCCTGGTTGAGTTCCACCGCTTTCTTCAGCGCGATCTCCGTGTTCACACTGTCATCGCGCTTGGTGTAGATCATGCCTTTCGAGCCATAAGCGGTGATCAACAAAGCATTCTTGATCCTGGCTAATCGGTCTTCCGGGGCGCTGGTGATGTATCCCCCGCCGTTGATGACCTCGATGGCTGCGTCGGCGTCTTTCAAGCCTTCGTCGTAGCGCGCCGACTGGTCCGCTGCTTTGTCAGAGTTCTCGGCGAGCGTGTTGGCCGTTACTGCCAATGCGAGCACGTTCTTGGGGTCCGCCGCGATGGCCTTCCTTCCCAGCTCGATGACCTTCTCGGGTTTGTTCGCCGCTTGCAGCCTCTGAATGATCTGGACGTAAGCCGTGGCTTTCAGCGCGCTGTCCGGAAATTGCGTGGCAAAGGCGTCCACGGCGGCCTCCGCCGCGGCCAAGTCCTGCTGGCCGACCGCGGCCAGGTAAGCGTCCAACTCCTCTTGCGTCCTGGCCTGCGGCTCGCCGGTGGGCGGCGCGTCCTGGGCGGCGAGGATCAGCGAACAGCCGAGACAAACGGTAGCGATCAAGAAGCGGATACGTACCATCGCGACAATGCGCCGCATGTTCATCTCTCCTGTCAGACCGCGAATCACTTTCTTGAAGCGGAAAACAGATCGGACCCGGCAAGCGGACACATTGTAAGGCCGCCGGGCGTCCTCTCTTATTTCGCTTTTTCCAGTATCCCCTTTTCTTTCTGGGCCAGTTCCAGGACCTGGGCGTTATTTTCCGCCTCGGCCGCCGCGATGGCCTTATCGCTTGAGGCCAGGGCATCCTTGAATTTTTTCTGCATATGCTGGGCCACGGCGAGCCGATAGAGGGTCATCGCATCCTGCCGGACGTCGGAAGCAGACTTGAGATGGGTCTCGGCGGCGACGTAGTCCTTCTTGATGCTCTCGATCTGCCCCATGGCCCCATGAGCCATGGAAATGAGCATGGACTTTACGCCCTGGACCTGCTCGGGCGTGGCGCGCGCATCAAGCACTAAACCGGTGTCGATCGTCTTGATGGCCTTATCAGCGCGTTCCAGCCCTTTGGCCAGCTTCTCATCGCGGTCCAGATCAGTATCTTCCGTGCGCTCGGCGAAGATCGTGGCGGAAAGCACCAGGGCCACGGTGTTCTCCGGCTCTATCGCAATCACTTTGTCCGAGAAACGGAGCGCGCGATCCGCATCATTTTTTGAATACGCATATTGCAACATGGTGGAATACAGGTTGGCCCTAAGCTCGCTCTCGGGATACTTCTGGACGAATCCCGCCGCCGCGGTCTCGGCCCCGGCCAGGTCGGTCTGCGCCAGGGTGCGTACGGAATTGAATTCCGCCAGTTCTTCGGTGCTCTTGGCCATGGGCTGGGCCTTCGCGTTGGCCGGCGGCTTGGGGCTTTCCATACGGAATGTGCCGGTCGAGCTGCCGGTCCCGAGGTCCGGGGTCGGAGCTGGGTTCGGTCCTTGCGCGGCTGCTGCGATACCGGCGCACAATCCCAACGTCATCATGGTCCGCTTCATACGGGTTCTCCTTTTCCGGTTCCGAACCGGCACGATGTTCAATCTCTAATTATCCTTTTTGTCCTCACACCGCCCGGCAGGCGCGGCGGCAACGCCTTTTTCGGCGGCCGACTTGATGTCAGGGGTGATCTGCGCGGTCCCCAACGCGGCCTTGTAATGCGCCAGGGCGGCGTCGCGGTTGCAGCGTAGATCTAATATCCTCGCCAAGTGGATATGCGACCAGGCCACCGTGCGCGGCTCCCTGGCCAATTCGATGGCTTGCTCGAACATCATCTGCGCGCCGTCGATGTTCCGCTCGAGCGTGGCCGACCGTCCCATCACGAACATCGCCCGCCCAGGGTCTTCATCCGGGATCTTTTCATCGATGACCCGTTTGGCCAGCTTGGCGGCGCCGGGCCCATCGCCGGCCTTCAACCGCTCTTCGGCCAGGTCGAGCAACTTCACCTCCCGCGTGCGCGGTGCGCGGAAGATCTCGCTGGCCGAAGTCGGGCTGAAGGTAATGGCGGAGATCCGCTTCGACTCCGCGGGGACCTCGATGGCACGCAGCATGTCACTGAAAGCGTCGCGAATGCCGACCGGGTCTTTCTCGAACTCGCGCAACGCCTCATTGAAATAGCCGGCCAGAACGAAACCTTGTTCCATGGCGGTTTGGGCCGCCGCCGCACGCGCGGACTCAATGTTCTTGGGGTCCTTGCTTTCCATCGGCTGGATCCGCGGCTGGTTCCGCGCCTCGATGGCGCGGATCAAGCTCTCGATCACCAGTAGAGCCGAATCCTGCTTGTAGCTGTTGTCGAGCGCCGAGCGGTAGGCCAGTTCGCGCAAGGGATCAAGGCGCTTCACCGCCATGGCGCTCTTGAGCGCGAGCGGGTCCAGGACATAGTGAAGATACGTGTGCCGGATCTCTTCCATGCGGACGGCATCATTGCCCGGCGTGATCACCAGAAAATAATCGTCACGATAATTACGGGCATTGACCTGGCTGGGCGCGCCCAGTGGTTCCACGAACACCAGGAAATGGCGCCCCGCATAGCCGCTGAAGGCCAGCTTCAGGTAAAGGTCGGTGTGGAAGATCATGTCCGCGACCGGATCATGGAGGCGCGCGATCAGTCCGTCATAATCGTTCTGATGCTTCTGCCAGACGCGATGCAGTCCCGCCGCGTCATGGAAGTTTTGCAATATGGGAAGCAGTCCGACCAGGTCCAGCGCGTCCGGCGGCAAGTCCGTCTGTTTCACCGTCAACGAGAATGGCGGCGGCGTGAGATGCAGCGCCAGGGAGATGTACTGTGACAGTTCCTTGGACGGGTCCGTCTGTTTGTGTGCCCTCACAAAATTGCAAACGGCATCCTTGGCCAGGATCGATTCCGTCGATGCCTGCGCCATGCCCTGGACCTCGTCGCGGATCGTGGCCCGCAACGGCGTGGAGGAGTTCAACTCGGCGTCGTACCCGCACTGATTCAGGGCCGCCATCACGGCGAACAGGGCCTCATTGGTCTCCAGCGAGACCTTGGAAACGACACCTGTAGTCGGGGAAGAAGGGGTTGCCGGCGCGGGCGGAGCCTCTTGCGCGCAGGCCAGGATCGGACTGACCATGAAGATTGCGCCCAGCGCGATGCGGCGCGCGAAGCCAGGGAACGGACAGGGGACCAGAAACGCCTCCTTAGGATTCCTTGCGGGAAGTATTCAGTGTACGGTGCGACGGAACAGCGCGCAATCCTCCCGTCGTCCAAGACTCAGGGACCGGCGCAGGGGTTATCCCTTGACGTTCACGCTGGAGAATGAGATCACCACTTTGCCCCGGGCCGGTTGGCCGAAGGACATGGCCGGCTCGAACACCGTGAACAGCAGCGAGCGGTCCAATTGTTTGCGTACGCGTTCGTTGTCCTGGCCGGAGATGATGCGGTAATCCTCGAGCTGGCCGCTTGGGTTCACATCGGCTTCGATCACCACCGGGCCGTCCGAATCCAACGCGATGTTGTCCAGGAACGGCGATGACGCCAGTCGCGGCGGCATGTAGAGCGATGTGGGCACATCCTGGCTGTAGGGAACGTTGCGCGGTCCGGCGAAAAAGCCCACGAAGATCCCCAGCAGGAGAACGGATGTCACCACGCCGGCCGTGGCCGGCAACATGAAGGCATTGACCAGATTTTCCGCGCGCACCACCGCGCTCTCCCAGCGGCTGCGCATGGAGCGGCTGCGCTCCCGGGACAGGGCCACGCGAAGACGCAGCGCCAGGTCCGGCGGCGCCGGCCGGCGGCCGATCGAAGCCACCAGGGCCTGCGTCCGTCCCAGTGACTGGTACGCCTGCGCGCAGGCCACACACACATCCAGGTGCTGCGAGATGCCTTGCATCTCCACCCCGTTCAATCGTCCATCCAGATAATTAGAGAATAATGTTCTCGCTTCTTGGCATGTCATCGCTTTGTCTCGGCCTCCTTCTTCCGGGATCGGCTGGCGCGGCCGGCGCCGTCCTCGCGGGACGTCTCCAGGCCCAACTCCGCGCCCGCTTTCTCGACGAAAGGCGCCAGCCTCTTGCGCAGGGCTTCCCGCCCGCGCATCAATCTTGATTTCACCGTGCCCAGCGAGATCTCCAGGACCTCCGCGATCTCTTCATAGGCCAGGCCTTCGATGTCACGCAATACCACCGCCGTGCGATACGGCTCCTGCACCTGGCGCAACTCCGCTTCCACGCGCGCCCGGATCTCTTCATGCATGCAGGCATCAAAGGGGGTGTAGGCACCATCCACCAACGTGTCTTCCAGGGTCAGTAGGGAACCCTCGTCGCCCCCGATCGGCGACTCCATGCTCGCTTCCTGCCGCTTGTGCCGCGACCACCAGCGGCGGTGATTCGACGCCTCATGGACCGAGATGCGGTAGATCCAGGTCTTCAGGCTGGACTGGCCGTTGAACCGCTGGATGCCGCGAAAGACTTTGAGGAACACTTCCTGCGTGGTGTCCGCCGCGTCGGAGGGGTCGTTCAAAATGCGGTACACCAGGCTGTAGACCGGCTGCTGGTACTGGGCGACCAGCCAGGCGAACGCTTCCTCGCTGCCGGTGCGCAGCTCGGCCACGAGCGCCGCCTCTTCGGGCTGCATCGAGACTGCGCCGGCTATCGCCGCCATCGCGTTGGCTCCCGCCTGTCCTTCGGCCATCGGTTCCCCCAAGTCTACCGGAATGGGCCTATCGCAAGCAGAACGCTTCGGGTGACCGGGTCTTGCGGGGGAGGTTTGGTCACCCTTAGCGGAATAGACCCCGTCCCGGGGAAGAAAGTTCCCGCAGACTGGTGCTGGATTAGATGTCGCCCGGGGCCGGGAAGTTTGACGGAAGGCGTCGTTTGACGGAAGCCCGGCGCTCGGCGAAAATAGAGACAGCGGTTTCCCCGACCGCGGTTCCTTCACCCAGTGGGCCTGTGGCGCAGCTGGGAGCGCGCTTCCATGGCATGGAAGAGGTCGCCGGTTCGATCCCGGCCAGGTCCACCAAATTCTTCAACAAATTTAAGCTTCTGGTGCCCCACGGGAGACTGCCCTGAGCGAAGCCGAATGGGCGAAGCTAACGTGGGGTCTGTGTGGAGCGAATCACCTGCTTTGGATCTTGATCCTCCTACCGACTAACGACTGACGTCTAACGACTGCTTTTGATCTTCCTAACGACTGACGACTAACGACTGTTTTCCGGTGGAAGAACGGCCCTTTAGGGCCGTGTAACTGCCCCCAAAAAATATCGGGCTTCAGCCCTGGCCGGGCCCCATGGGAGCCTGCCCTGAGCAAAGCCGAATAGGCGAAGCAAACGTGGGGTTATTCAATTACGCCCCACTTCTTGTCATTCCGAGTGAGCGCGCAGCGCGAATCGAGGAATCCCTTTATCTATTCAGATCAGTCGGCCGGTGCCCCACGAGTCAGCTTTTGATCTTGATTTTCCTAACGACTAACGACTACCGACTACCGACTGTTATTGATTCTCCTACCGACTCACGACTGACGTCTAACGACTGCTTTTGCTCCTCCTAACGACTAACGACCGACGACTAACGGCTGTTCCTTTCGGTGGAAGAACGGCCCTTCAGGGCCGTGTAACTGCCCCCAAAAAGTATCGGGCTTCAGCCCTGGCCGGGCCCCACGGGAGCCTGCCCTGAGCGAAGCCGAATGGGCGCCGCGGTGTTCGGCGCTAACGTGGGGTTATTCAACTACGCCCCACTTCTTGTCATTCCGAGTGAGCGCGCAGCGCGAATCGAGGAATCCCTTTGTCTATCCAGAGCAGTTGGTCGGTGCCCCGCGTTGACGCAGCGCTTTTAGGCGCTAATGTGGGACTGCTTTTCGGTGGAAGAACGGCCCTTTAGGGCCGTGTAATTGCCTCCAACATTCGCGGGCTTCAGCCCTGGCCGACGCCTAGGGCGAATAGGACGGCACGATGTTTGCCCGGTTGTGTCGCCCCTACAGGGCTCGGGGAAACTAAAGGTTCTGCAACGGCACGGCTTAAGCCGTGCCCCTTCACCGATCCGACGGATGGCGCGGGTGAACCCGCGCCATGACTGGGGAGTTTTGGGCGGTGGTTACCGGACTGCTGAAAGCGCTGCAACCCCCACGGCATGGGAAGAAGAATACCGTATGATTGTTTCCGAGACGAAGAACAACAGCCCCACGTTAGCTTCGCGAACGTGGGGCACCTAACATAGGGGATATCTGGGCCACCCGCCACCAAACGTTGGGATATGTGGGCCACCAGCCGCAGCCAAAGGGTGGATCCGAACGTGATCCAGGACTGCTCTTATTGTCTCCTGCGACCGGGCAGCCTCCGCAAAAATCCGCTTCCTGTTCCGAAAACCGAACAATGCCTCCCGCCGTCACTTTCCCCTTGACATCCGTCTTAATAATATGGTATTTTAGTATTACAGTGTATAACTATTAGTAAATATCCAATGGAATCAAGATTTTACGTCTAAGTCCTTTGCTTTCTTAGACCGCTGCGGATACCTGTTTGTAAAGTATTGATTCCAGAATCTTTAGATATCCCCGGGGGAGGGGGTGGGGGTATCCAAAATCAGGGAACAGGGATCAGAGGGTAGGGCTGGGTGCTAGATGCCAACGCCCAACGCCTACCGCCTAACTCCTCCTGCTTCCTCCCGTCCAACCTGTCATGCGATCACTGATTCCGGTACTGCTTGCTGTCTCCGCGCTGGCGCAGGAGCTGCCGCGCTCCACCCCCAAAGACGCCGGACTCGATCCCGCCCGGCTCCAGCAGATGGAGACGGCGGTGAAGGCCGGTGAGTTCAAGAAGATCACCAGCGTGGCTGTGGCGCGGCATGGCAAACTCGCCTACGAGGTCTATTTCGACGGCGACGCCAACGCGCTGCGCAACACGCGCTCGGCCGCGAAATCCGTGACCGGCATCCTGATCGGCCTGGCCCTCCAGGAGGGCAAGCTTTCCGGCGTGGACGCGCGCATCCTGGACCTGCTGCCGGAGCACAGGCGCAAGCTCCAGAACCCGGACCCGCGCAAGGACAGGATCACCGTGGAAGATCTCCTCACGATGAGTTCCGCGCTCGAGTGCAATGACTGGGAAGATTTCTCCCGCGGCAACGAAGAGCGCATGTACCTGATCGAGGACTGGGCGCAGTTCATCCTGGACCTGCCCATTGCCGGGCACATGCGGGGCGAGAAAGAAGAGCCGCCGAAGTATGGACGCCGCTTCAGCTATTGCACCGGAGGCGTGTTCACGCTGAGCGAGGTGATCACCAAAGTCACGGGGACGCGCACGGACCTGTATGCGCAGCAGAAGCTGTTCACGCCCCTGGGCATCCCGCGGGAACAGGTCCAGTGGGCATATTCGCCGCTGGGGGTGCCGATGACCGGCGGCGGACTGCAACTGACCACCCTCGGCTACCTCAAGCTGGGCCAGCTCTACCTGAACGGCGGCAGATGGAACGGCAAACCGATCATCAATGAGGCGTGGGTGAAGGCCTCGACCACGCCCAAGGCGCGGATCGATGAGACCACCGAATACGGATATCTCTGGTGGCTGAAATCGTTCCAGTCCGGGTCCCGCAGCCATGCTGCCTATTTCATGACCGGCAACGGCGGCAACAAGGTGTTCGTCTTTCCCGCGCTGGACATGGTGGTGGTGATCACCGCCACCAACTACAACACCCGGGGCATGCACGAGTGGTCGGAAAAGATATTGACGGAGTACGTGCTGGCCGGAGTGGATGCGAAAGATTGAACCACAGATACCTGCTAGCGGTAGAAACAACGACAAAAGCTAACCGCGGATAAGATCGGATCAAATCTGATAGGCAACAGTTAGAGACAAAAGCAAGAGCAACAACAAGAGCAAGAGCAACGACAAGAGCAAGAGCAACAACAAGAGCAAGAGCAACGACAAGAGCAAGAGCAACAACAAGAGCAAGAGCAACGACAAGAGCTAACCGCGGCTTGCGCGGCGGGATTTCGGCTTGGATTTGGGTTTCTGCTTGCTCGTGGTCGAAAGATTGAGTGCCACGGCAGCGCGGATGAGAGCCTTCAAAGCCGCGGCATCGACCTTTTCCCCTTCGTGGATGTCGATGGCGCGCCGGGCATTCCCTTCGAGGCTGGCATTGAACAGACCTGCGGGGTCCTGCAACGCAGCGCCCTTGGGAAATGTCATCTTGACGACGTTCTTGTACGTCTCACCCGTGCAGACGATGCCGCCGCGGGACCAGACCGGGGTCCCGGGATTCGTGGGTTTCACCCACTTCCACTCTTCGAGGATCTCAGGGTCCGCCGCGTGGATGATCCCGCGCACTTTCGCGAGCGTCTTCCCGCGCCAGTCCCCAAGTTGTTTGATCTTTTCGTCGATCAACGCAGAGGCCGATTCCATGGGACGAACCCTTTCACGCACAGCTCAGACTCTCGCACCTAATCGAGCTGCGCTCAACGCAACCTGCAACCTCCGCAATTGGAAGCCGATTCCGCTCCGAAAACAGGCCGGAACGATGGCGGCAAGCCGCGTGCAGATTTGGTCGGGACGACCGGAATCATGTGAGGTGGAGTTCCACATGATTGCGATTGACAGTCATAACAGCCGAGCGTAGCTTTACCGCCGCTTGCAAATCCCATCCCAGGAGGCAGTATGCGGAGACTAATCATCCTTTTTGTTGCCCTGTTCTGTTTGAGCTTCAGCCAGTCGCTCTTTGCGCAAGATGCGGTCAAGGCCGACCCCAAACATTACTCGGTGGTGAGCGAGAACGATCAGGTGCGGATCCTGAAGGTGCATTACGGTCCGCACGAGAAGTCAGTGATGCACAGCCACCCGGCGACCGTGGCGGTGTTCCTGACGGACACGAACGGGAAGTTCACCTACCCTGACGGCAAATCAGAAGAGCTGAGTGGCAAAGCCGGCGAAGGGCGTTACAGCCCGGCCGGCACCCACTTGCCGGAAAACACCGGCGACAAAGCGTTCGATATCATCCTTGTGGAGCTGAAGGGGAAGACTGCAGCCGCCAAACCGGCGGAGGCAGGGAAGGCGAAGGCAAAGGAAACCAAGAAATAGCTCCCGCATTGCGTGGTCGAGCTGTTATTGAGGCGAAACGGAGGGCGGCTTCGGCCGCCCATCCTGTTGCGAAGATGATTTGTGTCCCTTCTTCGGCCGATGGAATTGCTACACTGACTCGTCATGCGAAATCTTGGTATTGGACTGATCATCCTCGCCTACCTTCTCCTGTTCCACACGGCATTGCGGACCGCGGTCCACGGACGCGCCCATCCCCATCCCGAAGTCACGGTCTCAGCGGAGCCCGACGCGCCCTGGGAAGCCGCGGTCACGGGCGCATTGGCCGCGGCCGGCATCATGCTGGCTGCGATGCCCGTCCGCCGGGGCGACAAATGGGCCTGGTGGACGTCGGCCACCATGCTAGCCATCCTGCTGGTCACGCGCGTGGCCACCGATCCGCGCTGCTGGGTCGTCTATGACCCGCATCAGCACGGTTGTCATACGTTCATGATCGCGATGGTGATGGGGATCGCCGGCCTGGCGATGGCGAGGCGTTGAGCGCCGGCTAGCTATTTTCCTGGGGAGTTCTTGCGGGCGCATTGGATCCATACGGACAATGCCGGCACCCGCTCTGGCAGCATGACCCGCGCCTCAAGTGATACTCGGCGGTGAAGACCATGTAGGGACCGTCCCAGTAGTAGTCCACGCCTTCCACGAGAGGTTCCTGGGTTGAACTCACCGCGTCGCCTCCATCGGGGTGACCGCATCCTCGCCGCTCACGTACACACCGTTGCGGAATGAGACGAATTTTCCTGAGATCGCGGGCACACGATCACCGGGCACCACGATCCCAACCAGATTCAGCGGGTCAGCGGCGGAGAGCGTGATGCGCTCCTCTTCCACCGCCGGCTGATTGCGCAGCGCGCGCAGGGAATCCACCGCGATGGGCAGCGCGAACTGTTCGCCGAGGAAGCCGTCCACGAAGCGGCCGCCGCGGACTTCGCCCCGGTCTTCCAGCCGCCGGAAGGTGATCAACAGTTCGCGCCAGCGGGGAAGGATGGATTCACGCGCCAGCAACTCGCGGAAGACCACGCCGTACCGCTCGAGCAACATGCGGCAGGTGGCCTCAAGCATCTTCGCGTGGTCACGGGCTTCGTAGGTGTGCAGCAACGTCCAGCGCCCGGCGCTGTGGCGCGGACGCGCGGTCTTGCCCCGGCCCTGTCCGGCGCGTCGCTTGGGATCGATGAGCGCCCGTAGATTGTCGAAGCCGTCGGCCGTGACCAGGCCCGCCGCCACCAGCTCCCACAGCCCGGTCTCGACCTCCGATTTGAGCAATGGTTCGGTGCCGCGCACGATGTCCGCGAAGAATGACGCGCCCCGCGAGCGCAACATGTCAAACACCTGGCGGGCCGCCGGGCTCAGCCCTTCGGCAAAATCCTCTTCCGAGTGGTGCCCGCGCTTGGACGCCATCCAGTCCGCCTCATCGCGCACATAAAAGGTGATGGGCGCGACGCTGGTCGGGACCACGCGCCGCGCGCCCGTCGCCGGCGTCTCCAGAGTGGCCGGATGCGGCGAGAGCCGTCCCCAGCCCACCGCGCCGGTGAGGCAGAGCTGATCGAGCAGCTCCGGCTTGTAATCATGGAAGCGCCGCGCCAGGATCTGCCGCTCCCAGGCGTTGGCCGGGACCTCGAAGCCCTGCAGCTGGCGCAGCAATTGTTGCAGGCCGCGCTCGCCGGCGAGTTGTGTCCCGGGCATGATGTGCTGCCAGCGGAGCAGCCAGCGCATGAACGTGGCCGCCGGCACCGGCTCCACCTGCTTGCGCAGAGCGCCCAGCGTGAGACGGTGTATCCGCGCCAGCAATCGCCGGTCACACCATTCGATGTCCGCTTCCGGCGGGTCGGCTGTGCCTTCAAAGATTCCGCGCAACGCCGCTCCGCTGGCCTCAACGCGCAACAGTGCTTTGAAAATCTCGTTCGCGCGTATGTTCAAGATCACCGAAAGGCGATTGGCCGTGACCGGCCCCGAATGCATCAGCCAACCGGTCACCGCGGAATGCAGCGCATCTTCCAGTGTGGGTGGTCCTTCTTTCAGCGGCGGCCCGGGGTCGAATCGTGCTTCGGGATGCATCGCGTGGAACGCAGCCACGCGCTCACTGGCCACCCAGAACTCTTTATCCGCCACGATCCCGCGCACGGCGCGTCGAGCGGCCACAAGCTTGGCGAAGTGCAACGGCCAATCCTCGGAAGTCTCCGTCACGGGCAGCGCAACAAGTGTCTGCAACACATCATGCAACTCATCCGCGTCACGGACATCCGGCCACGACTCCGCGCGCACCTCCGCGATGGCCGCGGGATCCAGGCGTCCGATCTCGGTCAGCACCGCGGACGGCAGGGTGCGCCGCAACTCCACCGCCCGGGCGCGGCGCTCTTCCAGCGGCGCATCATCCAGATAGGCGAAGGGATTGGCATTTATGATCTCGTGCGAGAACTGCGAGGGCACAGGGGTGTCCACCGCCAGGAACTTGATCTCGCCCGAGTGCAATCCGCGCAGCACCTGGCGCAGGCCCTCAAGGTCCATGGCTTCCGTCAGCACATCACTCATCACCTCACGGACCAAAGGATGGTCCGTGATGGTGATGGGCCGCTGCACGTTCTCCTGGCATGCAGCCAGGTCAGGGAACACCGAGGCCAGCAGGTCTTCGCTGCGCGTGCGCTGGATCTGCGGCGGGACTTTCTTGCCGTTGCGGAAGCGCAGCAGCGCGAGCGAGCGGTTCGCGTCCCAGCGCCAGCGATTGGCAAAGATCGGGGAATCGAGCGAAGCCTGCTCCAGCGCGTGCTGCACATTGGCTTCCGTCAGGAATTGAAAGACGTCCGCCAGTGGGAAGCTGTGTTGCTCGGCCAGGGAAATATTGATGCCGTTGTCGGTGGCCGCGGCCTGCAATTCAAAATTGAATCCCGCGCAGAACTTCTTGCGCAGGGCCAGGCCCCAGGCCTTGTTGATGCGCCCGCCGAACGGGGCGTGCACCACCAGCTGCATGCCGCCGCCTTCGTCGAAGAACCGCTCGGCGATCACCGTCTTCTGCGTCGGCACCGCACGCAACACGCCGCGTCCCGCGACCACATACTCGATGGCCTGCTCCGCGCCGGGCTCATCCAGGCCGCATTCGCTGTGCAACCAATCTTTCGTGGTGACGATCTCCGGCGCTTTTGAACCAAGCACGAACCCGGGCGCCACATTCGGCGTTGACTCACTGATCTTCTGCCGCAACTCACCGACTTCTTCGGACAATTCCAACGTGCGACCCGGCGCCTCACCCCGCCAGAAGGGGACCGTCGGCGCCGCGCCATGTGCGTCTTCCACCAACACTCGGCCCTTGGCTTCGATGCGGCGGACGCGCCAGCTGGTATTGCCGAGCAAAATAATGTCACCGGGCACGCTATCGATGGCAAAATCTTCATCTAGAGTAGCGATCGGGATCCCCTCCGGCTCCATCACCACGGTGAACAGAGCATTGTCCGGAATGGCGCCTCCATTGGTGATAGCCACCAACCGCGCCCCGCGCCGCGCGCGCAACTTACGGTTGATGCGGTCGCGGTGCAGATAGGCGCTGTATCGTCCGCGCGACGACGTAAACCCTTCGCTCAACATCTCCAGCACTGCCTGGTAGTCCCTCTCCGGCAGATCGCGATACGGGTATGCGCGACGGACCACGCGCAACAAGTCGTCCTCATCCCATGGTTCGTCCTCGGGCTGACAGGCGCACATGGCGACGATCTGTTGGGCAAGGATGTCGAGCGGCGCGGACGGAACCCACAACCGGTCAAGATCTCCATCGCGCATCCCACGCACCACCGCGGCACACTCGATCAGGTCATCACGCGTGGACGGAAAGAAACGTCCCTTGGGGATAGCGCCGCGCCAATGACCCGCGCGCCCAATGCGCTGCAGCGCCGCCGCGAACGAACGCGGCGAGCCGATGTGGCACACCAGGTCCACGAAGCCGATATCAATGCCCAGTTCGAGCGAAGCCGTCGCCACCAGCGCCTGGATCTCACCATTCTTCAACTTGTTCTCGGCGGCGAGGCGCAGCTTGCGTGAGAGTGAACCGTGATGCGCGGCCACAGCCTCTTCCCCCAGCCGTTCGCCCAGACAATGCGCGATGCGCTCCGTCAAGCTGCGCGTGTTCACGAAGACAAGCGTGGATCGGTGTTCGCGCGCCAGTTCGGCGATGCGGTCGTAGATCTCCTCCCACATGGCGTGCGTGCATATAGGCCCCAGTTCGCTCTTGGGCACCTCCACGGCCAGGTCCATCGTCCGCCGATGTCCCACATCCACGATCACCGGCCGTTTGCGCCGGCCTAGTTCATCGCACCCGATGAGAAAATCCGCCACCAGTTCGATCGGTTTCTGCGTCGCGCTCAGTCCGATGCGAAGCGGCGGCGCCGGTGACAGCACCGCCAGCCGCTCCAACGAAAGCGAGAGATGCGAGCCGCGTTTGTCGTCGGCGATGGCGTGGATCTCATCCACGATCACCGTCTCCACCGCGCGCAGTAATTCACGGCTCTTGCCCGCGGTCAGCAGGATGTACAGCGACTCCGGCGTCGTCACCAGGATGTGCGGCGGACGCTTGAGCATGCGCCGGCGTTCGGCGGGCAGCGTGTCCCCGGTGCGGACCATGGTGCGGATCTCCGGCATCAGCAGACCGCGTTCGGCGGCCAGGTGGAGGATCTCGCCCATCGGTCCTTCCAGGTTTTTCTGGATGTCATTTCCCAGGGCCTTCAGCGGCGAGATGTAAAGCACTTCGATCTTGTCGGTGAGGCGCCCATCGAGCGCTTTGCGCACCAGCTGATCGATGCAAGCCAGGAACGCGGCCAACGTCTTGCCGCTGCCGGTCGGCGCCGAGATCAACACCGGATGCCGTGCCAGAATGTGCGGCCAACCGGCCTCTTGCGGCTCGGTGGGCGTGCCGAACTTGCGCACGAACCACTCCTGCACGATGGGGTGCGCCCAGGCGAGGGAATCGGGCACGCGGATGTCCGGAGGCAGGGACATGTGGCGATTCTACCGCTGAATCGTGCATTCGCCAACCATTCGCTTTAGTTCGTTTTGCGGCGGATCGCGCGGTGTGACGAACGACGTGCGATACAATCCCTCGACCGCACATGCTCACCCCAGGGACTCGATTAGGGCCATATGAAGTCGTCGCGCAGATCGGCGCCGGCGGCATGGGCGAGGTGTATCGCGCCAAGGATTCACGCCTGCAGCGCGAGGTGGCGGTCAAAGTCCTGCCGCCCTCGTTCGCGCAGGACGGCGAGCGCTTGCGCCGCTTCGAGCAGGAAGCGCGCGCGGTCGGCGCGCTCAATCATCCCAACATCCTCGGCATCTATGACGTGGGCACGCACGGCGGGTCGCCCTATCTCGTCTCTGAATTGCTCGAGGGGGAAAGCCTGCGTGACCACATGGGCAACTCGGCCCTGCCCGCGCGCCGGGCGATGGAATATGCCACGCAGATCGCGCGCGGCCTGGCCGCCGCGCATGAGAAAGGTGTGGTCCATCGCGACCTGAAACCCGACAACGTCTATGTCCTGAATGACGGCCGGGTGAAGATCCTCGACTTCGGCCTGGCCAAACTCGTCCGCGAAGAATCGATGGGCGCGGCGATCTCCGACTCGCAGACCATCGGCCATCCGCACGCGGGCACCACGCCCGGCCAGGTGATGGGTACGGTCGGCTATATGTCGCCGGAGCAGGTCAAAGGCCAGCCCGCCGACCACCGCACGGACATCTTTTCCTTCGGCGTCATCCTTTACGAGATGCTGACCGGCAAGCGCGCCTTCCATGGCGACTCCAGCGTGGAGACCATGAGCGCGATCCTCAAGGAGGATCCCGCGGACCTGCAGGAGTTGGTCCCCAGACTCACGCCCGGCCTCGATCGTGTTGTACGCCACTGTCTCGAGAAAAATCCGGCGCAGCGCTTCCAGTCCGCCAGTGACATCGCCTTCGACCTGGAGACCATCTCCAGCCAGTCCGGCACCGCTACGCGGCTCACGGCCGTGCAGGAATCACGAAGCGGATACTGGAAGTACGCCGTCGGCGCGGCCGTCATCGCCGCGGCGCTGGCCGGCGCCTATTACGCGGGCCGGGGCAACGCGCCCTCGCTCTCCCCTCGTTTCCACCAGCTCACATTCCAGCGGGGCACGATCTGCGGCGCGCGCTTCGCGCCCGATGGGCAGAGCATCCTCTACACTGCGGCCTGGAACGGCGCCGAGACCTGCGACATGTACACCACGCGCACGGACTCCATCATGTCGCGTCCGCTCGAGTTGAAAGATGCGGAAGTCCTCAGCATCTCCGCCAAGGGCGGCATGGCCATTCGTCTGCGCTCCACGTATGCGGGCGTGTCCCAGGGCATGCTGGCGGTGGTGCCCATCACCGGAGGCGCGCCCCGCGAGTTGCTCGACGATGTCGCTGACGCCACCTGGTCGCCGGACGGCGAGAACCTGGCCGTCAGTCATTTCGCTGAGCGCGAATGGCGCTTGGAGTTTCCTGTGGGGAAAGTGGTGCTCAGTTCCAAGACCGGGCTCATGGGCAACATCCACTTCTCGCCTGACGGCAAGCACATCGCCTACTTCGATCATCCCGCGCTGGGTGACACCCGCGGCTACGTCGCTGTGACCGATCTCGCCGGCAAGGCCCGCCGCCTGACCGGCGAATGGAGCGACCTCACCGGACTGGTCTGGTCCACCTCCGGCGACGAGATCTGGTTCACGGGCAGCGACAGCGGCATCAACAGCAAGCTCTACGCCGTGACTCTCAACGGCAAAGTGCGCGACCTGTTACACGTGCCCGGCCGGCTGCGCGTGCTTGATGTCGCCTCCAGCGGCGTGGTCCTGCTCACCAATGAATCCAACCGTCAGGAGGTTTACGGCAAAGGCCCCTTCAGCGACAAACAGGTGAATCTTTCCTGGTTCGACTGGACCCTGGGCCGCGGCATCTCCCGCGATGGCCAGTTCGCCATCCTGGAAGAAGATGGCGAAGGCGGTGGCCCGCAATATTCCGTCTTCCTGCGCAAGATGGACGGTTCCCCGGCCATCCGCCTGGGCAGCGGCTACACCTCGGACATCTCGCCGGATAACCGATGGGTCATCTCCGGCAGCGTTGTTCAACCAGGGCCCACGGTCCTGTTGCCCGCCGGCGCAGGCCAGCCGTTGAACCTGGGTGATGGCAAACTCACGCACGCGCCGGCGTCCGCTGGATTTACGCCTGATGGCAAAGCCGTATTGACCATTGCCGCGGAAGGCGACCAGCAGTTGCGGACATTCCTGGTGCCGGTGGATGGAAGTCCACCACGCCCGATCGGTCCGGTGAACTTCCTGGCCCGAGTCATCTCTCCGGACAGCCGCCAGGTCGCGGGTAACATCGGCACGAAACGCGTGATCGTCGACATCGCCGGCGGCGCTGTGGTCAAAGAACTTCCGTTCCTCACTGGCCGCGACCGGATGGCGCAATGGAGCGCCGACGGCAAGGCTCTCTATCTCTTCGTGCCCAAGGGGCTGCAGGGAGAGGTGGTGCGCATGGAGATCGACTCCGGCAAGCGCCAGTCGGTCCTTAGCCTCACCCCCGGCGATCTTTCCGGCACCGGTGGGATCGGCGGGGTCAGGATCACGCCGGACGGGAAGTACTACACCTTCACCGTGGCCCGCACCCTGAGCGACCTGTATGTGGTGGAAGGGCTGAGGTAAAGCAGTCGTCGGTCGTTAGCCGAAACCAAAACCTAACCGCGGATCAGATCGGATCAGGTCTGATTTCACCACAGAGGACACGAAGGAAAACTGTCGCAGGCCACTGGCCACAGGCCGTTGGCCGAAACCAAAAACCTTTTCACCACAGAGGCACGGAGGACACGGAGGAAAACCCAAGCTCCATCGCAAATCAGAACCACCATGCCGGAGTCGCGCAGCGACGAAACAGCAGATAGCCCGGCACGCCTGCCCTGAGCGAAGTCGAAGGGTAAGTGCCGGGGTAGGGACATACAAAACATTCAGAGTCGGCTTCAGCCGACGGCACAGAACCCGCCATTTCGTCTTTCCATAAACCAAAAGTCGAACCGTGGATCTGACCAAAGTCTTTTCACCGTAAAGTGCGCAGAGGGTTGCCAAGATAATCGCTAGAGAGGACATTGTCCGGCGTTTCCAGCGATAGGCTATTCACGACCTGGATCGCAAGATCGGAGCAAACAACGTTATTTCTTCTTTTTGAGAGGGCGTGAGATCCAAAAGTAAATCACGAGAAGCAATATAGTGAGGACGATCAGCGATGGACCTATGCCGATGGTCTTGACGAGTTCCGATGTGTTGGAGAAGAACCTCATGTGTGGAGATAATGACTGACTCCAAGTCTAAACGCCGAAGATGCAGGGAGCCTATCACGATTCCGAAGGCCGCTCTTCGCTCAGGCGATTTGTGCCGTCGGCTGAAGCCGACTCTGAATCTGGTTTTGAACCCTTCCCCCGCACTTACCCTTCGGCTTCGCTCAGGGCAAGCGTGCGGGGCTATCCGGTATGTCGTCGCTGCGCGACTCTAAAACCACGGCTGAATCATGTTGGATTCCCCTTTGCGTTTCATTGCGATTTTCGCCGTAAAAGGTTTTGATCCGACTTGATCCGATCTGATCCGCGGTTGGAGTCTGGGTTTTTTCCGTGCCCTCCGTGTCTCTGTGGTGAGATCGGGGTTGGCCTGCGGCTAACGACCAACGACTGCCGGCCAACGACCGAAGTCCCGGGTACAGCACGGTTTCAACCGTGCGACACGCCGCCAACAACCCCCGGCTTTAGCCGCGGGGGCAACGCTCTTTGACAATCCATGCCGCCTATTCGCCTTCGGCTCACCCCGGGCTAAAGCCCAGGGCTTCCGGGGCTCGACTATCTTTAACCGCTAACCCAGGGCTTCCGCCCTTCGTCGCTGCGCGAGTCAGGGTTAAAACCCTGACCTGCCCATTCCGCCCCTTCGGGGCTCGATCAGCGGCAACAAGGTCTTTGGGGTTTTCCTTTGTGGCCTTCGTGGTGAAAAGGTTTTGATCCGACTTGATCCGATCTGATCCGCGGTTGGATCTAGGTTCAGCCAACGACCGCCGCCGATGCACCCGTCGGTTGCTACAATCGGGGCATGTCCAAGGAGCGCGCGAAGAAGATCAAGCTCATCCTGTTCGATGTGGATGGCGTCCTCACCGACGGCACCATCTGGCTGTTTCCCGCGCCGGGCGGGTCCGAGCAAAAGAGCCAAGGCGCCATCGCAGCGAAGGCCGATGCCGGGGGCTACGCCATCGGCAGCAGCACCATGATCGAGGCCAAGGGGTTCAACGCGCATGACGGCACCGGGATCACGCTGGCGCGGCTGGCCGGACTCAAGACCGGGATCATCACCAAGCGCATCTCGGAGACGGTGGCCCTGCGCGCCCGCGACCTCAAGGTGGACCACGTACTCCAGGGCCAGTCCGATAAGAGCGCCGCGCTGGATGCCATCCTGCAGAAGGAAGGCCTGAAGGAAGAGCAGGTGGCCTTCGTGGGTGACGACATCGTGGACCTGCCGGTGATGCGGCGCGTGGGCCTGGCCGTGGCCGTGGCCAACGCGCGCGAGCAGGTGAAAGACGAATCGCACCTGGTGACCGATCAGGAAGGCGGCAAGGGCGCGGCCCGCGACGTGGTGGAGTACATCCTGGCGGCGCAGGGCCGGCTGGAAGAGATCGTGAACGCGTATATCGCGTCACGGCCGAAGACACAGTAAGAATGTCTGCGGCGGGCAAGATGCCCGCCGCCACAGCCGGCGAGACCCTCCGGCTCCGCTCAGGGCAGGCGCGGCGCTACTTTTTAACAAATCACTGCTTGATGAGTTCCGGCTTCCACTCCAGCAGTTCGTTGATGCGCGGATCTTTGCGCAGGCCGGCGAACTCATTGTCCTTGAAGATCTGTTCCTTGACCGGGAAACCGTCTTCCATGGCTTTCTTCAGGTAGAGGATGCAGCGGTCGGTGTCGCCGCGGATGGCAAACATCTTGGCGATCACATAGGAATAGCGCGCGCGGTCTTCCGGCCCGGTGTAGCGCATGGCGACCCCGGCCCGCGAGGTGCGGTTGAAGATCTCGGGATCGATCTCGATGGCGCGGGCATATTCCTTGGAGGCGGCCTCATACTCCTTGCGGGCGAAATAAGCCGTGCCCAGATTGGAGTGGAAGCTGGCGGAATCATCGTCCAGCGCGATGGCTTTCTTATAGTTCTTGATGGCGCCGCGGTAGTTTTTCCAGTAGTACTGCACCACCCCGAGATTGTTGTAGGCCTCGGACATCATGGGATCAAGCTTGATGGCGCGTTCGAGGGCCTTGCGGGCCTCATCGTAGTGGGCCAGCGACATCTGCGCGATGCCCAGCTTGTTGTAGCGGGCCGCTTTGGGCTCGCGCTTGATGGCGGCCTTGTAGTAGTCAACGGCATCCGCATTGGCCTTCTCCAGGCGCAACTGGTCGGCGCGCTCTTCCAGCTGCTGCGCTGTCCATTTGGGAGGAGGCGGTTCGACGCGACGCAGGATGTCCGGCGCCTGGGCGATGAGATTGCCATCATCCGGGACCTGATAGGCGAAGGCGGTGGCGGCGAGCAACAGGATAACGGGCAGGTTGAACAAGGCGCGGACGCGGGGCATGTGAACCTCCGGCGAGCCGCGGGATCCCGGCGCTCAGGGTTTCTTGGCCACTGGCTCCGGTCCGGGCGGCTTGGTCTGCTTCTTTTTGTCTCTATCGTCCGAAAAAACTCCGAACAGCCGGCCGAAAAATCCTTTTTTCTTCTGGTCTTTCGGTCTCGCCGGCTGCGCCGTACCATCCGCGCGGGCCGTCTCCAGGGGCGGACTGGAATGCTGCTCGCCCCTATTAGACACCACATCCGGCTCTTTGTGCCCATCGTCGCCACCAAAAATCTTCTTAAAGAAGCCGACAATGGGCGACTGGTCACAGGTTTCCCGCGGTTCCGTCCCAGCAATAAAGGCGGCGTCGTAGTCATCCGGACATCCGCCGGTGGCGACGCGGTTGGTGACCTTGTCGAGCGTAAGGTTCACCACGCCCGGCGGCTGCGTGAATGAGCTGGTGTTCCGGTAGGCGGGAAGCTTCACCGCCCGCTTCATGAACTCCGCCCAGATGGGCGCGGCGCTCTTGGCGCCCTCGATACCGAGATCGCTGTAATCATCGAAACCGACCCAAACTATTGTGAGCAAGTTGGTGGTGTAACCGGCGAACCAGGCATCGCGCGAGGTGCCGGTCTTGCCGGCGGCGGGCGCGTCAAACCCGCGGGCGCGGACTCCGGCGGCGGTGCCGCAACAGATGACCGCTTCCATCATGTTGGTCATCACGTACGCCACGCGGGGATCGAGCACCGGCTTGCGCGTGGTGCGGTAGTTCTGGACGACTTCGCCCTTCACGTTGCGCACGGAAGTGATCATCAGCGGCGTGGAGCGCGCGCCATTGGCGAAGACGGTGTAAGCGCCAGCCATGTCCAGCGGCGTGGCGTCGTAAGAACCGAGCGCGAGCGCGGGCGTAGCCTGGACGCTGGCGATGCCGGCGTCCTTGGCGAGTTGCGCGACCTTCGCGTAACCCACCTGCTCGGCGATGCGCACAGTGGCGTTGTTCAATGAATGCTCGAGCGCAAAGCGGGTGGTGACCACTTCGTTGTACTTATCGCCATAGTTGCGTGGTTCGTAGACCTTGTCTTCGTAATAGAAAGAAGTCGGAGTGTTATCGACCGGGGTGACGGCGGTGAAGACCGGTTGCTCGCCGGTGAGCGCGTTATTCACAGCCGCTGCGTAGACGAACGGCTTGAAGATGGATCCCGTGGGCCGCTTCGCGACCGCATGGTCCAGCTGACTGAATCCATAGTTGCGGCCACCCACCAGGGCGCGCACCTGTCCGGTGTCCGGATCGATGGCCACCAGTGCGACCTGCGGAATGGGGCCGGGAAGCACTTTCGTCTCGACTTTGCCGTTCGCGCCCTTCACGCGGCGCGTACGCATCTTCTTGACGATGTCGTCCACTTCCTTCATGCCGATGTCGATCGCCTCCGAAGCAGCTTTTTGCAGGTCGGGATCGAGGGTGGTGTAGACACGCAGGCCGCCCTGATTCAACTGGTCTTCGGAGAACTGATCGAGCAGAGTGTCCTTGACGAGGTCGACAAAGTACGGCGCTTCGCTGGCTTCGACGTTGGGCGGCGCCAGCTTCAGCGGCATGGCCTTGGCCTTTTCTTCCTGCTCCTGGGTGATGGCGCCGATCTCAAGCATGCCCTCCAGCACCAGATTGCGACGCGCCAGTGCGCGCTCGGCATGCTTGTAAGGCGAAAGGTAATTCGGCCGCTGGATCATGGCGGCGAGGAGCGCGCACTCGGCGAGGTCAAGGTCGCGGATGTCCTTACCGAAATAGGCGCGGGCCGCTTCGCCCAGACCATTGATGGCGAACGAGCCGCGCTGCCCCAGGTTCACATGGTTGGCGTAGAACTCAAAGATCTGCTGCTTGGCATAGCGCTGCTCGAGCTGGATGGCGATCATCATCTCCGCCAGCTTGCGGGAGATCTTTTTCTCCGGGGTGAGGAAGAAGCCGCGGGCGATCTGCATGGTCAGCGTGGAGCCGCCCTCGGCGCGCCGGCCGGACTCGATATTGCGCAGCGCGGCCTGGGCGAAGCGCCAGTAATTGATGCCGCTATGCTGGAAGAAACGGCGGTCTTCGATGGCGATCACCGCCTGCACCAATTGCGGCGGGATCTCGTCATAGGTGACGATGCGGCGCTTGGCGCGCTGCTCGGCGTCAAACAATCCGGTGACAAGTACGGGTTCGAGCGTGTAGCTGGAGAGGTTGCCGCCGCGGCCGAGGGAAGAGATCTGGGAGATAGCGCCGTCTTCGACGCGGACGAGTGCGCCGGCATCATTCGCGAAAGATTCCGGCCCGGGTCTTATCTCGACCCCGCCGGAGACGAGCCGATACGTGCCCAAGCGTGAGCCATTCTCATCCTTGGCGTCGGTATAACCGGCGGCGCGCATCCAGCCTGCGATGCCTTCGCGCGTGGCTTTGTAACCGGGAGCGACCACCCTGGGCGTGGCAAAGATCTTGGACGCATTGGCGAAAATGGGGCCCGCCATGCGCTGATCGATCAGCTTTTCATACTTGATATAGAAGTAGGCGAAGGCGCTGAAGAAGCCGACCGCCAGGACCAGGAACGTGGCCAGGGCCGCGCGGACGAGTGGGTCGGAAAGATGGAAATGACCTTTCCTACCGCGGGGGATTTTGACTCGAATCGCCACGTTGGCTGGGGAGGACCCGTACCCTTGGATTCCAGCGCCAGAGCAAAAGGTTGGCCGGAAACCACATCACTTGCTGGCGACGTGAAAACTCAGGACCTGCGTCCGACCGCCGACCAATTCCACCACCACGTCATAGTCCACGGAAATCGTGATCTGCCGTTCGGAGTGCGAGATCTTGATCTGCTCAGATCTTATGGGAAGGTCGTGTTCCTTCACCTTCTTCATCACATCCGCGAGGATGTCATCATCCGACTTGCCCATACTCACGCTGGAAAATTTCGCGATGGTGCTGACGTCATCCTGAAACTGATAATTCGCGAAGTAGGGGGGCAAGAGCATGATGGCCAGATAAATGCCCCCGACCACGACCGCAAGACCAAACAACGCCTTTACTCTCGCCATACCTGATCCCAGTCACTCCGTTTATCGCGACATCATGCCACGGAGATCGTCCACAACAGAGCCGATGTTAGCATCCTGAGAAGTCCGTGTCGAGCGGCGGACAAGCTCGACTTTGCCCTCGGAAACCTTCTTGCCAACATTGACGCGGAAGGGGATGCCGACCAGGTCGGCGTCCTTGAATTTGACTCCGGCGCGCTCGTCGCGGTCGTCGAGCAGGACGTCAAACCCCGCCTTTTCAAGGGCTTCCGTGATGCCCAGCGCCGTGGACATCAGCTTCTCATCGGCGGCGTTGGTCGGCACCACCACCACTTCAAAGGGCGCGATCTGCGGCGGTAGCCAGAAACCTTCCCCGTCATGGCTGCCTTCAATGGCGGCACAGAGGATACGCTCGATGCCGATTCCATAACTGCCCATGATGGGCGTGACTTCCTTGCCATCTTTGTCGAGGACGCGGGCGCCCATCGACTCGGAATACTTGTAGCCGAGCTTAAAGATGTGACCGATCTCGACCGCCTTGGCGACCTTAAGCGGATTGCCACACTTGGGGCAGCCCTCACCCTCGGAGACGTTGCGCAAGTCCGCCCAGTGACCCACCTTGAAGTCACGCTCCGGGGTGACATTGCGGAGATGATAGTCCTCCTTGTTCGCCCCGGCAGTCAGGTTGGTGCGACCTTGCAGCGCGATGTCCAGAATGATCAACGCATCACCGGTGTTCGGAATGTTGACCGGCCCCAAATAGCCCGCCGGAGACTGAAAGACCTGCTGGATCTCTTCAGCGTGCATGGGACGCAATTCGCCGCCACCCGCCGCGGAAGATAACTTGGTCTCATTCAGCATGTGGTCGCCGCGGATGAAGCAAATGACCGGACGGAAATGCTGCTTGCCATCGGCAGCCGTCTCCACCTTCATATAGGCGAGAGTCTTCATCTTCTGCTTCGGCGAGACTTTCAGATACGCGGCGACCTCCTCGATCGTCCGAAGCCCCGGGGTGTGCACGAGTTCGGGCTTGTCTGCCGTCGGCGCGAGGTCTTCGACCGGGTCGAGTCTGGAGGAGGCCTTGTCCAGATTGGCGGCGTAGCCGCATTGGGAACAATGCGCCACCATGTCCTCACCGGCATCGGTGAAGACCATGAACTCATGCGATTGCGATCCGCCCATGGCGCCGGAGTGCGCTTCCACAGCCATATACTTCAGCTCACAGCGGTCGAAGATGGCGCAGTAGGCGTCATAGTGTTTCTGATAGCTGACGTCCAGCGCGGCGGGATCGATATCAAAGGAATAAGAATCCTTCATGGTGAACTGGCGGACACGCAGCAGCCCGGACTTGGGACGGGGCTCGTCGCGGAACTTGGTCTGGATCTGATACCAGATCTGCGGCAACTGCTTGTAGCTACGCAGCTCATTGCGGGCGATGGCGGTCATGACCTCTTCGTGGGTCATGCCCAGGCACAGGTCGCGTCCGCCGCGGTCCTTGAGGCGGAACATGTTGTCACCCATCACGGACCAGCGTCCGCTGGCCTCCCAGAGTTCGCGCGGATGGAGCGCGGGGAGATAAAACTCCTGACCGATGCGGTCCATCTCCTGGCGCACGATCTCGGTGATCTTCAGGATGGAGCGCTGGCCGAAGAAGAGGTAATCGTAGATGCCGGCGGCCAGCTGACGGATGTAGCCCGCCCGCAGCAGGTACTTGTGGCTGGCCACTTCGGCGTCCGCCGGGGCCTCACGGAGTGTGGGGATAAATAGCTTAGACCAACGATGCATAGGTTAGTGAACACCTGAGTCGAATGTTCAATTGTAATGGATGGCGCTGCGGCCTAGTCGTAACACTGGTGCTCGTGCAGGGTCACACGGCGGGGCGTGGAGGACACGCCGGGTCCGAGATTACTTCGCATCATGAATTCGATGCGGAAGCGCTGCACGGAATCGGGGTCGTTGGGGGATTTGTCCCGATTCCAGTAACGGCACAAGTAGCGGCCAAAATGCAAACGGTATGGCGCGTAGATGTCGAAATACAGATTGTTCATGTACTTGCGCCAGCGTTCATCCCGGTATTGTCCCGCCACTGCGGCGGCCGAAGGTCGATCCCAGGAAACGGGCGCTCCGTTCCGCCACAGATCGATCTCTTTCCCGTTCTTTAATTGCGCGGGGATCACATACCAGCCGTCATCGCGCAACGGGCCGGGCGAGAACATGTCCCAGATCTGGTCCACGCGCGTGGCGATGCCGATCCAGTGGTATTCCACGGGCATGACGTACTTTTCATTCACGTTGCCGAGATTCCACCAAAAGACGTAGGCAAGGAAGAAAAGCGCAACAGTCTGGTTCAATGCCGAAGTTCTCTCGTGCATCTTGCGATACGACAGGAATGCGGTAGCCCGGGACAGCCGAGGCCGGTTGCGTTCCACCCAGTAGTACAACCGGTCCAACCGCCGCTGGAGCGGAAGCCAGCCGATCAGGTGTCCCCTCCAGCGATAGAGGAAGATCGGGGAATGCTTGTGCAACAGGCTAAGCGCATCGAAGCGGAAGTGGCTCTTGCCTTCGGCGTCGATCACCACCCATGAATTCTCCGCCGTCATCTGTTGCTGGACCGCCGCCACACTTTGCGCCGGGACGGCCGCGACCTCCGGCATGACCAGAAGTTCGCGGAGTATGAGGACGAACTTCTTGCAGAAGCTGCAATCGCCGTCATAGTAGATCTTCAAGGCGGTGCGCGCCTGCTTGCGCGCATCACGGCGGGTGTTCGTGAACAAGGCCGTATCCCAGAACCACGATGGGATCATGGCCAGCATCATTGCCGTCCCAATGAAGGGAAAGTGGCCGACCCACAGCATGGAAGCAAAACCGAGCTGCAACCCGATCAGGAACATCACACCCAACATCCGGAATGCGCCTTTGAATCCGGGAATGAAGAGGAAGACCGGGCCCAAGGCTTCGACCACGAGAGTGAAGAACGTGAGGAATCGCAGAAAGCCGGGGAACCGGGTCATCCAATGGCCGAACGGGGTGGCGAACTGCTCCAGGGAGAGCGCGAAGTAGACGGCGGTGCCGTCATGGCGCCATTCCGGCCCGGATTTGGCGATCACGCTGAACCAATAGACGAAGGCGATCTGCAACATCAGGGCGAGTGAAGCGACGGAAAAGATGCGCTGTGGCCGCGGACGGACGGGCTCCGGATCGAGCGCCGCGTCCACGGAGTAATAGGCGCCGAGCGGCAGGAACATGGCCCAGAATAAAAGCATGCGGAAGAGCGTGTCGCCGCCCTGCAGGATCACCGGATTGCGATTATCGAGCGACAACACCATGAACCAACACAGGAACGTGGCCAGCCGCGTGCGCCACCCGAGCAGCATCATGACAGCGAAGATACCGGCGATCAAAAAGAGGAGCGCCTGCACCTGCCATAAGCCGCTCATGTTGTGCACGGAAATGATCCAGCGGTCGGCGAACTGGCCGATCAAGGTATAACGCGGTAAGAGGCCGAAATCGGTGTAGAAGGCCTCGAGATCGCGGGCGCGGTAAATAAGGTCGCCGATGACGATCAGCGCAAGGGCGACGCGAAAGAACGCCAGCGAACGCAGGTCGAGCCCGAAGTTGTCCTCGAGAAACTGGAATGTGGCGGACCGGGGAGCAGCCGGGGGTGGCGCGGGTTCGGGTTGGGAAACGGCGCAACCTGGCGGTGTCATCCGAATGAACTGTACTGCGTGGCGGTGCGCAGCGGCAAGGGTGGGGAACAATCAAAGGTACAGGGACGACGGTTAGTACACCGCGAAGGGCCAAAGCCCGATCGCATCACGTTCTTCAGGACGCACGGCTAAAGCCGCGCTTTTTTCGATCGTGTGGCTACCAGGGCAAGAATACGCTTTAACGGTGTTACGTCATGGAAGTGAAGGCTGATTGAAAAAAGCGAATGGAATCAAACTCCTGCAATCGGCAGCCGATGAGTCATCGCGGTCCACATTGTTGCTGGTGGACCAATTTCTTGACGATGGGTTGGTCGGGCCTGCGGTCAAGCACATTCTGGCGCTGCATGAAGTAGATCTCGATCCGCATCAGCATCGATGGGTCATCTTTTGACCGGCCTGCATTCCAGCGGCGGCAAAGATATTCTCCGAACTGGATACGCTGGCCTAAGCCTTCGTCGGTGTGGAAGTCCATCAGATACACGGCCCAGCGTTCCGTAGGGTATTGGTCATGCAATCCGCGCCAGCCAGGGTAAGACCAAAGAGACTCCTGAAAAGGCCGACCACGCCAGGCATCGACGCGGCCACCATTTCGTTGCGTGCCGACCATCACATACCAGCCATCCGGGATGACGGGTGAGGGTGAAAACATGTCCCAATACTGGTCGAGCCGAAGTCCCCGGCCGAGGGACTGCACGCGGTCCGGCATGCGCACTCCCCGACCGAGAGTACTTACATTCCAGAGCAAGACATAAACGAGAAGCGCCGCAACGAATGCCGACATCAGCCTTGGGAAGCCCGTCTCCGTGATCCGCTCCGGCGCGGAGCGGCGGTCCCAGAACGATGAGGGCAGCAGGGCGATGGCCGCGATCCCCGTGACGAATGGAAAATGGCCCACGCGAAGCGTGAATCCGAAACCGATCTGGATCGCAAGTATCGCCAAGGCGCCTATCGTCCGCAGGCGGCCGTTCTTCCAAGGCAGGAAGAGAAGGAAAGGGACCGCCAACTCCACAGCCAAAACCCCAAATGTGATCAGGCGCAGGAGCGCGGGAAAATCGCGCAGCCACTGTCCCAACGGCATTCCCATCTGCTCGAGGCCAAGCGCGTAGGAAACGGCAGAGCCGTCACGCCACTCGGGCCCTGACTTCATCAGGAATGTGAAAAGAAAAACGAATGCGATCTGGGCCGCGAACGTGAGACTGGGCCAGAACGGAGCCACGGTGAGTTCGTCTTCCGAGCCGAGGTCATCTTTGAGGCCCCAACTGTCCACGGAATAACGCTTGCCGAGCGGAAGGAAGATGGCCCAGAAGAAAAGCAAGCGAAGCAGCACGTCCGCACCATGGAGGATCAACGGGTCCCGCGCTTGCAACGAGAGCAGCATCAGCCAACCGGCGATGGTGGCCGCGCGGGTGTGGAATCCGATCAGAAGCAGGAACGCGAGGATGGCGGCGATGGCGAAGAGCCAGTCCTGTCCCGCTGATGTGCCGCTGACCAGATGAAAGGACCACAATTCGGGCCAGGCGAAGCGCGCGGTAAGCGCGTTGCGGGGGAGCACGCCGGCGTCGGTGTAGAAAGCCTTTAGATCCTCGCCCTGGGCGCGTGCCGCGAGATCGCCAAGGACGACCAGCGCGAGACCGATGCGGAACAACGCCAGCGAGCGGAGATCCAGGCACCAGGCCCGGCGTAACGTCTCTGCGATAGGACGTTTGTCCATGAAGGCGACCGGCTAGATGGCTTCCGTACCCCAGAGATCGTGGAGATGTAGGATGCCGAGCACGCGGCCGTGCGCGTCCGCGACGATCAGTGATGTGATCTTTTTTTCTTCCATCACGTTGAGCGCGGTCAGAGCGAACTCGTCGGGACCGATGGTTTTGGGACCGCGCGTGAGGCACTCGGCGGCGGTGAGCTCGAGGACGTCCTTGCTGCCGGGTGTGCGCCCGTGCTTTTCCAATTGACGGCGGAGGTCTCCGTCACTGATAACGCCGATCAACTTCTCGCCATCGATGACAGTCGTCAGACCAAGCCCTTTGCGCGACATCTCATAGATCACCTCGGTCATGCGTGTGGAAGGCGAGACCCGCGGCACGGAATCGCCGGAGTGCATCAACTGATGCACGCGGGAGAGCCGTTTGCCCAGCTTGCCGCCGGGATGCAGATTGGCAAAGTCCTCTTCTTTGAATCCGCGCTTCTCAGCAAGGGCCACGGCAAGAGCGTCACCGAGAGCGAGCATGGTGGTTGTGGATGCGGTGGGAGCGAGGCCAAGCGAACAAGCTTCCTTATTGATGGAGCAATCGAGGGCGACATCCGCCGCGGAGGCCAACGTGGAGCGGCCATTTGTGCCGGAGTAAAGCGCGTCTCCGGTCATGGAGATGAGCTTGGCGGGAACCCGCTTTATGGTGGCAAGAAGACGGAGGATCTCTTCGGTCTCGCCGCTGGAGGAGAGCGCCAACACCACGTCGCCGCGGACCAACATGCCCAAGTCGCCGTGGATGGCTTCGGCGGGATGCAAGAAGAGTGAAGGGGTGCCGGTGGAGCTGAGTGTGGCGGCGATCTTGCGGCCAATGATGCCGCTCTTGCCCATGCCGGTGACGACCACCCTCCCGGCGCAGGCGAATAGCAGGTCGAGTGCGCGGGCGAAGTCGGCAGCCATGGGCCCTGCGATGCGGTCCGCCAATGCGCGCAGCGCCTCGGATTCGATGCGGACGACGTTCTCCCCGGTGGAATGCATGTGCGCCGATAGTATCAAAAATCCGCAGACTTTCCCGGTGCGGAGCTACCCGGGCGCGCGTGGTAAACTCAGTCCTTTCTCGCCCCCAGGGCGAAGAACTTCCTCTGGAGCGCCCCGACGCATGAGCGAACTGGAAAATCTGCTGAGCAATCCGCCCTATTCGACCTCGCCCCAGATCATGTTCCAGAGCGGGAAAGCGCCCATGTACGTGAACGCACAGGGCTCGGCCCAGCCCGCGGGCGGCATCATGAGCGACGAGGACGTGGGCTTCTTCCTGGAGCCGCTCATGCCCGCCAACGTGAAGACCGCGCTGGAAAAACAGCCGGTGATGTTTCAGACCAAGATCGGCACGCTGGGGAATTTCGAGGTCCGGATCGCGAGGGACGCGAACGGGATCAAGGCCATCTTGAAAAAAGTCGGCGATGGCCCGGCGGTCCCCAGTCCGCTTTCAGTGGCGCAAGCGGCGGCGAAACCCGCGGCGCCAGTGGTCGCGCCTCCCGCAGCGGCAGCGGCGGCGCCTGCGTCTGCTCCCACATCGGCGCCGGCGTCAGTGTCCGCGCCTTCGGCCGCTCAGCCGGTCGCCTCCATGCCGGGGCGCAAGTCCATCGAGATGGACACATTTTTCGCCAAACAGATGGAGCTTAAAGCATCCGACCTTCACCTTTCCTCCACAGTCCTTCCCATGCTGCGGATCGACGGCGAGATGGCCCCGATCCCGGGCTATACAGAACTGCTTTCACCGGACTATCTCTCGAAGATCCTGTTCGAGCTGATGCCGGAGAAGAACCGCGAAGAGTTCAAGCGGCGGCGGGACACCGACTTCGCCTACGAATTGGGCACCGAGGCCCGTTTCCGCTGCAACGTCTTCATGGACCGCAAAGGCATGGGCGGCGTGTTCCGCCAGATCCCCACCAAGATCCTGACGGCGGAGCAGCTGAACCTCTCGAAAGACATCCTGAAGCTTTGCTACCTCACAAAAGGACTGGTCCTGGTCACCGGGCCGACCGGCTCGGGAAAATCCACAACGCTGTGCGCGATGATCGACCATGTGAACAAGAACCTGAGCGCGCACATCATCACCATCGAAGACCCGATCGAGTTCGTGCATGAGAACCAGAAGTGCCTGGTGAACCAGCGCGAAGTGCACAGCCACACGGACTCGTTCAAGGACGCGTTGCGCGCGGCGCTGCGCGAAGACCCGAACATCATCCTGGTGGGCGAGATGCGCGACCTGGAGACCATCGCCATCGCCATCGAGATGGCCGAGACCGGACACCTGGTGTTCGGTACGCTGCACACCTCCACCGCGCCCAGCACGGTGGACCGCATCATCGACCAGTTCCCGGCGGACCGGCAGTCGCAGATCCGGGTGATGCTGAGCGAGTCTCTAAAAGGCGTGATCGCGCAGACGCTGTGCAAGAAGGTCGGCGGCGGGCGCATCGCCGCGCTGGAAGTGCTGCTCATCGATGGCGCAGTGGCCAACCTGATCCGCGAAGGCAAGACCACGCAGATCCCGTCGTCCATGCAGACCGGCAAAGGCAAAGGCAACGTCACGCTGAATGACGCGCTGTTCACCATGGTGAAGGACAAGAAGGTGGAGCCGAAGGAAGCTTACGTGAAGGCCGTGGACAAGGTGGGATTTGAAGGCTTGCTGAAACGCGAGAACGTGGATACCAGCTTCATCACGCCGTCGCCGGCGGCGCCGCCAGCGGCGGGAGCGGCGAAGTAGGGAGAAGATAAGTGGAAGTCTCAAGAAGTGTTTTTCAGTTAGACCCAGGCATGTTTGAGCGGTCACGCAAGCGATTTGTGCGGCGTCAGATCATCATCACAGTGATCTCAATCCTTGTCGGTCTAACAATTGGCGCTCTCCCAAGTCTGATGTCCGGAGAATGGCGTGCCGGAATAACGGCTTTCGTACTGATCGGAGCCATATTTCTTACATTCTTTGCGCTCATGCTACAGCGTAAGCTCAAGCAATTCGATTCAGCTTACAAGTCATTCGAGATTATGCTTGCTGACGATTTCGTTCAGCGGCGAGGCGGAGAGCTGGCACTCTTGGAAATAAGACGAGCTGACATTCACTCCATCAAAAAGGTGACAAGGAAGGGCCTCCTAGTCAGGAGTCGCGCGAGCCTGTTGCTAATTCCTGAAGAACTTGAGCGATTTGAGGAGATTACGACGATTCTGGGTAGTTGGAACCCGATTGAGAACGATGCACGAATGCCTTGGATTTACCGCCCCGAGATCACGGTAACGCTTACAATCGCATTGTTTGGAGTTGCGTTTCTCGTGCCTTACAAGTGGGCCTCAAATGGTTCAGCAGCTGCCTTGATCGGATGGATCAGCTATACAGCCATACACAATCTGCGAAGCCCGAGCTGCACGAAACAAGCAAAGAGAGTTTCGCTGTATGGGTTGTACCTAGTAGTGGTCTTAGCAGCAAAAATCTATCTGACGATCTAGACTCTATCTCGCTGCGCTGTGCACCGCGAGCAATTGCAGCAGCACGCCACGTAGCTCCTTCAGGTCCAGTGCATTGGCGCCGTCGGACTTGGCGTTGGCAGGGTCGTCGTGGACTTCCATGAAGATGCCATCCACACCGGCGGCCACGGCGGCGCGGGAGAGCAGGGGGATGAACTCGGGCTGGCCGCCGGAAACGCCAGCGGAGGATGAGGGAAGCTGCACGGAGTGGGTCGCGTCGAAGATCACCGGCGCGAAGCGGCGCATGAGGGCCAGCGAGCGCATATCCACCACCAGATTGTTGTAGCCGAAGCTGGAGCCGCGCTCGGTGAGCGAGACCTGTTCGTTGCCGGAGTCGCGGACCTTTTGCACGGCATGGCTCATGTCCGCCGGGGCGACGAATTGTCCCTTCTTGATATTGATGGCGCGGCCGGTCTTGGCGGCGGCGACGAGCAGGTCCGTCTGGCGGCAGAGAAATGCGGGGATCTGGATCACATCCACCGATTCGCCGACCTTGGCGGCATCGTGCGCGTCGTGAACATCCGTTAATACAGGGACGCCGACTACTTCGCGCACCTTGCGCAGGATGCGGCAGCCTTCTTCGACACCGGGCCCGCGAAAACTTTTGATGGAGGTGCGGTTGGCCTTGTCATAGGAGGCCTTGAAGATGAAGGGCATGCCCAGGGCCTTGGCCACGCCGGCGATACACTCGGCCATCTTGAGCGCGTGGGACTCGCTCTCGATGACGCAAGGTCCGGCGATGAGGAAGAGCTGTGGCCCGCCGATGGTGACATCGTGGCCGGGGAGTTTGAAGGAGGTCATAGAGGGAACCAGCTGTCAGTTATCGGCAATCAGCTTAAACCATCCTTGAAGGCTCGGCGATCCAAGTCAAAAGTGTCGCCGCAAAGGCAGACCTTGCAAAACCAAACTTAAATGGCTGTTCACGGCTTTCGCGCGATGATCCAAACGAAATTCTGTGTCAATTCCTCCGGCGTGAACTTCTTGAATTCCGGGGCGATCTGCATGGTGCGCAGCTTCTCCCGCCCTTCCGGATCGGAGGTGGTCCATGAACGGACGACCTCGAAGCCGGCATCGGCCAATAACTCCACTTGCTGCTTCGCGCGCAGGCGATTCTCATAAGCGATGGAGTTGGCCAGCCAGCGCTCCCAGGTGGCGGAGGAGACGGTCAGGTAATCGATCGAGGTCGAACCTTTGCGGCCATGCATGGCCGGCTGAGCATAGTGGTAAACGAATCCGCCGGGCTTGAGGATGCGAAGTGTTTCCGCGTGGATCTCACGCAATATCGCGACGGGGATGTGCTCAAGGACCGCATGCGAGTAGCAAAGGTCCACGGAGGCATCCGGCAAGCCGGTGTGGCGGGCGTCGGCTGGGGCTTGATAGGCGACTCTTTCCGGGACAGGGGCCGTTAGCAGGCCGCGAAGTTCATCCCACGGAGGTGAGAATGGCAAGTGATCCACGTTCACTGGCTTCTTTTCCGCGACGGTAGCCACTGCCAACTGCCAGAGGCGCGGCTCAAGATGTCGATGCAGATCGAAGGTGTGGACTTTGGCGGCGCCACGCGCCGTCAGAGTCAGCGCGGAGGAACCGTCCCATCCGGTGCCGACCTCAACACAGACTGAATCCTTTGGGTGAAATCCTTCCTGCTCCAATAACCAGAGCATTTCCATGGTCTTGGGATAGCCCCAGAGGACCGGATGACGGAGCCCGCCAAAATGTAACGATAGGAAATGGTTCGCCCGGAGTCCCCAGTCAAAAGGCAGGAACGAAATCGCCTTTTGCACCAGGTACTTCGACTGCCAGAGATTCATAGGTCAACGATGGTAGCAGAGCAAGCTGAACGCAATAACCGCCCGGGCGTCCAAGACGGAGCATGGCAACAATCATTTACGGGTGCGCAGGAACATCTCCTTGGCGGCGGATTCGTTCTGCCGGCGGCGCTCGGCCTTGTTCTCATAGGACGCGGCGATGAAGCTCTTGAACAGCGGGTGCGCCTCAAGCGGCTTGGACTTGAATTCCGGGTGGAACTGGCAGCCAAGGAAATATGGATGCGTCTCACGGGGAAGTTCAATGATCTCCACATAGGTCCCGTCCGGTGTGCTGCCGGTGATGCGCAGACCGGCGCCGACGAGAACGGCTTCGTATTCGCGGTTGAATTCATAGCGATGGCGGTGGCGCTCGCTGATCTCGAGCGCGCCATACGCCTGGTTGGCATGGGAGCCAGGAGTCAGGCGGCATTCCCACGCGCCCAGGCGCATGGTTCCGCCCAGTTCGTCGATGCCCTTCAACTCACGCAGCTTGTAGATCACGCGGTGGGGTGTGGCCATATCGAACTCACTGGAGTCGGCGCCTTCCAGTCCGCAGACGTTGCGGGCGAATTCGATGCAGGCGGTCTGCATGCCCAGGCAGATACCGAAGTACGGGATCTTGCGTTCGCGGGCATAGCGGATGGCATTCAACATGCCTGCGATCCCGCGCTTGCCGAATCCGCCCGGCACCAGGATGCCGTCAAAACCTTCCAACTGACTTTCGAACCCTTCCGTCTCCAGACCTTCGGCTTCGACCCAGATCAAGTTCAACTTCAGACTATGAGCCAGCGCGCCATGGGTAAGGGCTTCCTTCAGCGATTTATAAGAATCCTCATACTCCACGTACTTGCCGACGATGCCGATGGTGACCGTGTCCTTGGGGTTGTAGATGCGGTGGACCAGTTCCTCCCACGGTTTCAGGTCGCGCTCGGCTGCTTCCAGGCGCAGGTACTTCATGACCAGCGTGTCCACACCTTCCTGGGCAAAGACCAGAGGGCACTCATAGATCGAGGCCACATCTTTGGCGGTGATCACGGCGGGCTCTTCCACGTTGCAGAAGAGGGCGATCTTGGACTTCATGTCCTTGGAGAGGAAGCGGTCGGTGCGGCAGAGAAGGATGTCCGGCTGGATGCCGATGCTCAGCAGTTCCTTGACGGAGTGTTGCGTGGGCTTGGTCTTGAGTTCGCCGGCGGCGCCGATCCAAGGGACTAATGTGACATGGATGAAGACGGTGTTCTCGCGGCCCAATTCCTGGCGCATCTGGCGGATGGCTTCGAGGAAGGGAAGCGATTCGATGTCGCCCACGGTGCCGCCGATCTCGATGAGGGCCACGTCCACATCCTGCGCGATCTTCTTCATCGCGGCCTTGATCTCATTGGTGACATGGGGGATGACCTGTACGGTCTTTCCAAAATAGTCGCCGCGGCGCTCCTTGGTGATGATCTGCTCGTAGATGCGGCCGGTAGTCCAGTTATTGTCGCGGGAGAGGCGGGCGTGGGTGAAGCGCTCGTAGTGGCCGAGGTCGAGGTCGGTCTCAGCGCCGTCATCGGTCACGAAGACCTCGCCGTGCTGGAACGGCGACATGGTGCCCGGATCCACGTTGAGATACGGGTCGAATTTCATCAGATTGACCTTGAGCCCGCGGCTCTCCAACAGGCAGCCGATCGAAGCCGCCGCCAGCCCCTTACCCAGGGATGACACAACTCCGCCCGTGACAAAGATGTACTTAGCCGACATCTGTACCTCGCTCTGGATTGTGTGGGAAATTTGTGCAGTAGGGGTGCACAATCAATTATGCCAGAATCCGTCCAAGGTTGCATCTAAAAGTTGGAGTGCGCGGATGCGGCCTTGTACCAATAGGAATAATAGAGAGGACCATGAAGAAATCACACAACCTGACTCGGGTTTGTCTTCTAGCAATCGCTGTCATGACACTCATGGGCGCAACCACCCAGGCCCAGGCCCGCAACAAGCGGCTGGTCCTCACCGACGGTTCCTATCAGCCGGTAAGCCAGTATGAGCTCAAGGGCGACCGTGTGCGGTACCTGAGCGCGGAACGGCATGAGTGGGAGGAAGTGCCGGCGTCCATGGTGGATTGGGCGGCGACGGAGAGATTCAACTCCGGCCAGCAGTCCGAAGCCGAAGCCAAGGACAAGGAGATCGAAGAAGCCGAGAAGAAAGAAGAAGAGTCAACCTCACCATTAGTGGCGCCGGGGATCAAGCTGCCCGCCGAGGGCGGCGTATTCCTGCTGGATCAATTCCAGAAAACGCCCGACCTGGTCGAAATGACGCAAAACGGTGGCGAGATCAACAGGCAGAAAGGGAAGAACATCCTGCGCTCCGTGATCAATCCCCTTCCGACCGGCATAACGCAGAGTATTGAACTCAAAGGAGGCCGCGCCGGGTTGCAAGCGCACACCGGCCAGTTGCTGCTCTTTGTCAATGTCGAGTACGGCGATGATGGCCAGTCCGGCGCGGGAGAAAAGATCTCCTACATCGCGAAAGACCAGCGGTACAAGATCATTCGTCTACAAAAGAAGGGTGAGAGACGCGTGGCCGCGAACATCAAGATCGGATTCACCGGCAAGATGAACGAGAAGCGGGACGTAGTCGGCGCACGAGTGGAGCAGTTCACGAGTGACTGGATCCGGGTCGTGCCGGACACACCGCTCGCGCCGGGGGAGTACGCCCTGGTGGAGATGATGACGCCGGAGCAGATGAACCTGTTCGTTTGGGACTTCGGCGTGGATCCGAACGCGCCGGAGAACAAGGGTGGTTGGCGGCCGACCGCGCCCAAATCCTCCGCGCCGGGCAGCACCGAGACGCCGGAGCTGGTAAAGAAAGTAAAATGACTATAGTCATTGACTATAGTCAAGTATGATGCTAATCTCAGGACATGGAAGAGATCTCAGTCTCGAAGGCGAAAGCCACATTCCTGGCGCTGGTGGAAGAAGTAAGCAAGTCCGGGAAAGCCGTGCGTGTGACGAAGCGGGGCAAGGTGATCGCGGTGATCGAACCCGTGCGGTCGGCTATGGACCGGCGCAAATGGCTAGGGTCGATGCGTGGGACCGCGAAGATCCTTGGTGACATTGTGGGCCCGATCATTGATGAAAATGACTGGGATGCCCTCAAATGAAGCTGTTGTTGGACAGCCACGTCTTCCTTTGGTCCGTACTCGAGCCGGAGCGCCTGGGCAATCGGGCGCGCCGTCTGCTCGCGGATGTGAACCATGAGTTATGGGTATCCCCGCTGACGGTATGGGAGCTGCTGGTGGCCCATGACAAAGGACGTATCGATCTGGGTGATCAGCCGGTCCATTACCTGCGGAGACTGCTAACCCTCGGGCCGGCAAAAGAAGCTGCGCTCACTTTTGAGGTTTCCCTGATGGCCGAACGGATCGTGATCCCCCACCGGGACCCGATCGACCGGTTGTTGGCGGCCACCGCCGCCCACTATGGACTCACCTTGCTCACGGCTGATAGGGCGCTACTTCAGGGCAAAGGGTTTCAGACTTTACGGGCGGACCGCTAAAGCAACGAAGCGCCGCCCGGGGTTTCCGAGCGGCGTTCAATTTCTCAATCGACTGACCTCTTACTTCAACCGCGGTATCGGTTCGTGAGTCTCGCTCACTTGGCCGCGACCATCTCCGTCGTCTCAACCGGCAGTTCGAAGTGTGTGCAGTATTCGGTCCAGGAACCCTCGTAGAGCCGCACATTGGTGAAGCCAAGCACGTATTTCATCAGCAGGAACTCCACGCTGGCTTCGCGACCGGTGCCGCAATAGAGGATGATGTTGTCCGTCTTTTTCAGGTTGAACTGATTGAAGATCTTCTCGATCTCCGCCCTGGGTTTCAGCTGGTGCGGATTGATCGGGTCCATGAGCAGGTGCCAGTCGATGCTGTAGGCGCCGGGGATGTGCCCGTTCCGCAGCCAGGTCTTGACGTCGCCTAGATACGCATTCTTGGGCCGGGCGTCGATGAACTTCACTTCTTTCCGGGTCAATGCCTTCTTGACCTCTTCCAGCGCGACAAAGAGCCCAGTGTCTTCGAAGACCGGCAGCCGCGTCTCGAAGTACTTGGGATACTCCTGCGCGACCGGGAAGTGCAGCTTGTAGACGGTGAAGCCGCCGTCCAGGACCATCACTTCCTCGAAGCCGACCTTGTTCAACAGATAGGCGACCAAGGTGGCGCCCAGCACGTTGTCAAAATCGGAGTAGATCAGGATGCGGGCGGTCTTGCGCAGACCGAGTTTGCCGAAGAACTTCGCGAGGATGTCAGGCGCGTGATACTGCGCCGGCAGGCCCTCGAGCGGGAAACGGAACGCGGCATCGGCGACATAGATCGCGCCCGGAAGATGTCCTTTGAAATAGTCATGGACATCGGGACGCACGTCGAGGATGCGAAGGTCCGGCACGGTCAGGTTCTCATACGCCCACTTGGGCGTGACAAACGAGAACTTGAACGGGGGGACGTTTGCCTTTTCTTTTGCATTCATAAAGCCTCCGCTTTCCTTACGTAGGGTCGAACGATGAGGCCCAATCTCTTTGGAACGAGTGTGTGACTGGAAAAGGAAACAAGAGGTGACGCGGGTCACGAACAGATGTGATTTGCGGAATATGAGGCGGGAGACTAGCGGATCATGCCTTGCTGGGCCACGGCGATGTTATCGCGGGTGGTGTTCTTCACCATGTACATCATCTCGTCAGCCTGGCGGATGATCTCATGCGCGCTCTTGGCGTCTTCCGGGAAGGTGGCGACGCCCATGCTGGCGCGGACAGTCAGCGTGACGTTTCCGTCCATGTGATATTGATCGCCGCGGATGATGTCCCGGAGGCGGCGGGCGACCACCATGGCCTGTTCTTTATTGGTCTGTGGAAGCAGGACCACGAACTCGTCCCCACCGTAGCGGAAGGCGTAGTCGATCAAGCGCAGCGTGGATTTGATGCGATAGCCGATGTCCGAAAGAAGGCGGCTGCCGACCAGATGACCATGTACGTCATTCACCTGCTTGAAGTGATCGAGGTCGAGGAAACAGACGCTGAACTCGTAATTGAACCGCTGTGAGCGGTAGACCTCGGCTTCTAACGTCTTGTAGAGGTGACGTGCGTTGTAGAGACCGGTGCAATCATCCGTGATGGTGAGTTCCTGGATCTTCTCCACGGCGCGGGCGTTATCGATGGCGATGGCGGCGTAATCGCACAGGGCGTGCAGGAAGAACATCTCGTTGTCGCCAAAGCTCTCGAGCGGGCTGTTGATGAGCTGGATCACAGCCAGGACGCGGTTCTTCGAGCGCAAGGGCACGCAGATCATGGACTTGGTCTGCCACTTGGTCATCTCGTCGATGCGTTTGGCGAAGCGCGGATCGGTATAAACGTCGGGCACGATCAGAGATTCGCCGTGCTTGGCCACCCATCCGGCGATGCCCTCGCCCATCTTCAGGCGGAGGGTCTTCAGGGTCTCCGCGGCCGGGCCGACCGCGATGGCGAAATAGAGTTCTTCCTTCTGCTCGTCCACCATGAGCAGAGACCAGGTGTCCGGCTTGAAGAATTTGGCGATGTTGTCCATCACCGTCTGCAGGACGGCGTCGAGGTCGAGCGAGGAGGTGAGGGCCTTGGCGACATCGTGGAAGATGCTGACCTCTTCCATGTGCCGCAAGCGTACATTGGGAGCCAGTTCACCCATGAAATATGAGGACCCTCGAGACAAGCGTTTGCGTGGGGACATTATATTCCCATACGAATCACCCGGCGAGGAAATCCCGGGAAAGTGATACTGCTTAGTAACCTCAAAAGGTGACGCACTAAAGTACCGTTGCCCAAGGACTTACCCGTGATGACAATGTCCCAAAACGGTTTGACAGGCCACCCCCAGGGGCCTATCATGGCCGCTATTTCCCCGGATTTCCACAGGCATGAGCGCACAGACACAGGCCCCTCTCTGGCCTGAGATGGAACCGAAAACGGAGCAGAGTCGTCGCATGGGTTCATTCGGCGAGCGCATACAGCGTGAGCGCGAGATGCGCAGCATCACGCTGGAAGAGATTTCCGAGTCCACCAAGATCAGCACACGCTTCCTGCGGGCGCTGGAGGAGGAGCAGTTCTCGCGCCTGCCCGGCGGGATCTTCAATAAGGGATTTGTGCGGGCTTACGCGCGGTTCCTGGGCATCGACGAAGAGCAGGCGGTGGCCGACTTTGTGGCCGTCGAAGAGCAATTCAACAAAGAGCAGGAGATCAAGCAGCCGGGAGCGCCGGGGTCGAACCGCGAAGTGCTGGCGGCGATGAAAGCGGTCTCGGAAGTGGATCCTCTGGAATCGCACCCGAGCAACGGGTTCCTGGTCGCCGCCGTGATCCTGGTCTCACTGCTGGGGATCGGCGGATTTGTTTACAAGTATCTGGACAGCCGTCCAAGTCCCGCTACGATCTCTGAACCCGCCTCTTCGCCTGCCAAAAGCACGGCAGCGCCAGTGCAATCTCCGGCAACCCAGCCAAGCGTGTCGAATGGAAACGGCGCATCAAGTAATCCTGATACTCCTGTACTGACGTCTGAAGCAGCGTCCCCGGATCAGCTCAAGGCTGCGAGTCCCGATGTTGTCGCCGGCATCGATACCGCCGGGAGGCCCATCAGCTTGCAGATCCACGCCCGGCAGCCGAGTTGGGTGCAGGTGACCTCCGATGGCAAGGTGATATTCGCGGAGACGCTTTTGGCGAATTCCCAGCGCAATTTCCAGGCTGACAAAGAAATGGTGGTCAAGCTGGGGAACGCAGCCGGCGTCGAGCTGGTTCAGAATGGAAAGACGCTGCCCGCGTTCCCGCCCCAGACCACGACACGAGTCCTCACCTTTACCGCCAAGAATCAGCCGCCATCCGAAAACAACTGACCATCCGTTCGCTGGCTGAATCGCACCGAATAATGCAGGAAACTTCCGTGCGTTGCGTACAGGCCGACTGATTGCAAATAAAGCAGTTAGACTATTCAGAGCTGACAGGGAGCGGAGCTGTTCTTAATTGAAGGCAGCGAGGTTCTCTGGTAACTTGGATAGAACCGGATCGAGTGGTTGTGACGTCAACGAGTCGTCACTGCTTCGGTGGTCCCCAGCCAGGTTTCCGAGGCGAAAAGCCCGAAGCCATACCCCATCAAGGAGGATAGGCCATTGCCTACCCGCGAACGCTTTTTATTCACGTCCGAATCAGTGACCGAAGGCCACCCGGACAAGATCGCCGACCAGATCTCTGATGCCATTCTTGATGCCTGCCTGGAGCAGGACCCGACCAGCCGAGTGGCCTGCGAGACGTTGACCGCCACCGGACTGGTGGTGATCGCCGGCGAGATCACGACCAAGGCCTATGTGGACTTCCAGCAACTGGTGCGCGGCACGGTGAGCGCCATCGGTTATGACAACGCGCTGTATGGCTTCGATTCCAACACCTGCGCGGTAATCAGCACCATCAACAAGCAATCGGGCGACATCGCCATGGGTGTGGACACCGGCGGCGCCGGCGACCAGGGCATGATGTTCGGCTATGCCACCAACGAGAATGACGATTACATGCCCACGCCGATCGCCCTGGCCCACAAGCTGACGCTGCGGCTTTCGGAGGTGCGCAAGAACGGCACGCTGCCGTATCTGCGGCCGGACGGCAAGTCGCAGGTCACGGTAGAGTACGACGCGAACTACAAGCCGATGCGCATCGATGCCGTTGTGGTCTCGACCCAACATGCTGAGACGGTGGACAATGACACGCTCCACGCGGACATCCTCAAGCACGTCATCCAGGCGGCCCTGCCTGCAAAGTTGCTGGATGCGGACACCAAATACCACATCAATCCCACCGGACGGTTCGTCATCGGCGGGCCCAGGGGCGACACCGGCCTGACCGGGCGCAAGATCATCGTGGACACCTACGGCGGCATGGGCCGGCATGGCGGCGGCGCGTTCAGCGGCAAGGACCCGACGAAGGTGGACCGTTCCGCCTGTTACATGTGCCGCTACATCGCCAAGAACATCGTTGCTGCCGGGTTGGCGGACCGAGCGGAAGTACAGCTGGCGTATGCCATCGGCGTGGCCGAGCCGGTCAGCGTACTGGTGGATACATTCGGCACGGGCAAGATCGCGGAAGACAAGATCGAAGAGCTGGTGCGGAAGAATTTCAAACTGACGCCGAAGGCGATCATTGAGACTCTTAACCTGCGCCGGCCCATCTATAAGAAGACGGCGGCTTACGGCCACTTTGGCCGCAAGGACACTGACTTCACCTGGGAGAAGACTGACAAGGCCGAAGCCCTGCGCGAGCAGGCCGGATCGAAGCTGGCCCCAGCGGGCAAGTAGTCCAACGAAATCAACCGGGGCCGCCGGCGTGTCCGGCGGCTTCCTGATGTAAGACCAAGTTCGCTATGGCGAAAAAGGACAAAATGGCAACCACGACCCTTACACAGACACCGTGTGACGTAAAGAACCTGGAGTTGGCGGAACAAGGCAAGCGCCGTATCGAGTGGGCGAACCAGTCCATGCCGGTGCTGCAGAGCATCCGCAAGGAATTCATCAAGAACCAGCCGCTGAAGGGCATCCGCATCTCCGCGTGCCTGCACGTGACCACCGAGACGGCGAACCTGATGATCACGCTGCGTGACGGCGGCGCCGAAGCGGTACTGTGCGCCTCGAACCCGCTCTCCACACAGGACGACGTGGCCGCGTCGCTGGTGAAGGACTACGGCATCCCGGTCTACGCCATCAAGGGCGAGGACAATGACACCTATTACTCGCACATCAACTCCGCGCTGGACCACAAGCCGCACATGACCATGGACGACGGCGCGGACCTGGTGTCCATCGCGCTGACCAAGCGCAAGGAAGTGCTGGCTGACATCGTCGCGGGCACGGAAGAGACCACTACCGGCGTGATCCGGCTGCGGGCGATGGCGAAAGCCGGTGAGCTGCGCTACCCGATCATCGCCGTGAATGATGCCCTGACCAAGCACATGTTCGATAACCGTTACGGCACCGGACAGAGCACCATCGACGGCGTGATCCGCTGCACCAACGTGCTGCTGGCGGGCTCCAAGTTCGTGATCGCCGGCTACGGCTGGTGCGGGCGCGGGCTGGCCTCGCGCGCGCGCGGCATGGGCGCGGACGTGATCGTGACCGAGATCGATCCGCTCAAGTCCATCGAAGCGGTGATGGACGGCTACCGGGTGATGAGCATGACGGAAGCGGCGCGCATCGGCGACGTCTTCGTCACCGTCACCGGCAACAAGAACGTGATCCGCGGCGAGCATTTCGAGATCATGAAAGACGGCGCCGTGGTGGCGAACTCCGGACACTTCAACGTGGAGATCGACATCCCCACACTGGAGAAAATGTCAAAATCCAAGCGCCTGACCCGCGAGTTCGTGGATGAATACGCGATGGGCGATGGCCGCAAGATCTATCTCCTGGGCGAAGGCCGCCTCATCAACCTGGCCGCCGCCGAAGGGCATCCGGCCAGTGTGATGGACATGAGCTTCGCCAACCAGGCGCTTTCCGCCGAGTATCTGGTGAAGAACCACAAGAGCCTGGAGAAGAAGGTGTTCCCGGTCCCCACCGATCTGGACAAGCGCGTGGCCAAGCTGAAGCTGGAGTCGATGGGGATCAAGATCGACCGCCTCACGCCGGAGCAGGAAGAGTACCTGGCGAGCTGGAGCGAGGGAACGTAGATCAGCCGTCAGTAGTCAGTCATCAATCGTCAGGAAAGGGGGCAGCCAAGTGGCTGTCCCTTTCTATTTTTCAGTGCCGGGATGTGATACAAGACTGGCCAGGTCATCCCGCTCCGGTAATGGCTTTTTGGTCGTCATCGCGCTTTGGTTCGTTGCGTCCTGTGCGCTGCTGCTCACGGGGATCGTTCGTTCACTTCCTCCGGGGCCGTGGCTGCAGATCTTCGGCATGTGGAGTTTCGCCATTGGGTCGATCGCTTTTTTCCGGTGGCGTCCGCTGAACAAGTGGGGCATGGGTCTGAGCCTGCGCCGGCTGACGCTTTTTCAGGCCTGGCGATTCATTCCGGCGCTCACCTTCTTCTACTTCTATTACAGGCTGGGAAAGCTGCCGTATGACTTTGTGTCCGTGGCCGGATATGGCGATCTGATGGTGGCGGTGCTGGCGGTTGTGGCCGCGGGGATTGCAGGATCCGGCGCCGCTTGGAAATGGAAGGCGGTGGGAGCGTTCCATATCTTTGGGATCTTGGACCTGACGGCAGTGCTGGTCACAGCGATCCGCAACTTGGCCACCAACCCGGAGATCATGGCGCCGTTCCGTGAGTTCCCGCTAGGGCTGCTGCCTCTGGTCCTGGTGCCGGTCACGCTGATCGCGCATGTGATCGCGCTGGCCAAGGTGAGTAAGGGGTCGATGTGATCGGACTCATCCCAAGAAGCTCTTGCCTGGATGGAAAATCATCCATCGACCGGCGACGCTAAAACATCGAAATCCCAAGCCCCACCCCAAGGAGAGGGACCATGCAGATACTTAAGGAAGTGGATTGGTCGAAGGTCCCGTCGGAGGACTTGAGCAGTCACATCCGCCGGCGGTATGTGAACCAGAACGGTGTGACTCTGGCGCGCTTCGAGCTGAAGAAGGGCGGCTTGGTGGGAAAACACCAGCACGTGAACGCGCAGATCACCAACGTGTTCAGCGGCGCGCTGAAGTTCCTGATCGACGGCAAGGAGATCACGGTGCGCGGCGGCGAGACGCTGTTCATCCCGCCGAACATGCCGCATGAGGTCCACGTGCCGGATGATGCCACGGTGCTGGACATCTTCATCCCGGAACGGGCGGACTGGGCCGCGAACGAAGACGCGTACCTGCGACAAAAGTAATCCACAGAATTCTCCGTTACAATCCATCCTTCAAGCATGAAGGACCTGGCTGCCCACGCGCTGGAGACCGCCCGCAACCGCGGCGCCACCTATGGTGACGTGCGCGTGGTGGATGACCGGCACCGCGCGCTGATGACCAAGAACGGCAAAGTGGCCCACGCCTCGGACAGCGAGACGCTTGGCCTGGGTGTGCGCGTGATCGTGAACGGGGCGTGGGGTTTCTCCGCCACCGATGATCTGCGGCAGGAGTCGGTGGAGCGGACGGCGGCGGAAGCGGTGCAGATCGCTCGGGCCTCCGCCAAAGTCAAAGACAAGCCCTGGCATCTGGCGGACGAGAAGCCGGTGGTCAAAGACTGGGCGTCTCCATGCCGCATCGATCCGTTCAGCGTTCCGGTCGACCAAAACCTTCACCTTTTGGCCCAGATCGACGAGGCGTTGCGCGCTGTCCCGGGGGTGACGCTGGCTGAGGCCAATCTCAACTTTCGCCGGCACGAGCAGTGGTTCTACTCCACGGAAGGCGCGGACATCCATCAGACGCGCCACACCACGGGCGCGGGATTCGATGTCTACTCCTTCGCCGAGCACGAGATCCAGAAACGGTCGTTCCCTAACTCCTTTGGTGGGCAGTTCCAGAACAAAGGCTATGAGCTGATCGAGGAGCTGGACCTTGTAGGCAATGCACGCCGCGTGGCGGAGGAGTGCGTGGCCCTGCACAAGGCGGAACAGTGCCCGCAAGGCGAGTACGACCTGATCCTGGATTCGAACCAGTTGGGGTTGCAGATCCACGAATCCGTCGGACACCCCATCGAGCTTGACCGCGTGCTGGGTATGGAAGCGAATTATGCCGGCACATCATTCCTGACTCTGGAGAAATTGGGCAAGTTGCGTTACGGCAGCGAGCCGGTGAACGTGGTCGCGGACGCGCGCCCGGAGCATGGCCCGGGACTGGGAACATTCGCCTATGACGATGAAGGCGTAACGGCACAGTGCACTCCGATCATCACGAATGGCCTGTTCACCGGATACCTCACATCACGCGAGACGGCGGCAATGGTGGGCGACGCGCGCTCCAGCGGGACCATGCGGGCCGAAGGATGGAACCGCATCCCCATCATCCGCATGACGAACATCTCCATCCTGCCGGGAGAAAAGCCGCTGACGCTGGAGCAGCTGATCGCGGGCACGGACCACGGCATCCTGATGCAGACTAACCGTTCCTGGTCCATCGACGACAAGCGCTACAACTTCCAGTTCGGATGCGAGCTCGGATGGGAGATCAAGGGCGGCAAGCGGGTGCGGATGCTGAAAAACCCGTCGTACTCGGGCATCACGACCGAGTTTTGGAACTCGATGGACGCGATCTGTTCGCGCGACCAGTGGACGCTCTGGGGGACACCCAATTGTGGCAAAGCGCAGCCGGCCCAGATCATGGGCACGGGACACGGGGCGTCACCGGCACGGTTCCGGAAAGTGCGGGTCGGCAGCGCATTTAAGAACTAGCCACAAGCAGCGAGCAGCTAGCATCGAGCATGCAGATTTGGAGGTAGACGTGAAGAATTTTCGAAGTTTGAAGGTTTGGCAAAAGGCGCACGAGATCACTCTGGAGTGCTACAAGGTCTCAAAGAAATTTCCTGATAACGAACGCTTCGGTCTTACAAGCCAGATGCGACGTTGCAGTGCATCGGTGGCGGCGAATATCGCCGAAGGTTGCGGCAGGCGAGGAAATGCAGAGTTCCATCGCTTTTTACAGATCGCCGCGGGGTCGTCGAATGAGCTCGATTATCACCTCTTGCTCGCGAGAGATCTCGGATATTTGCCAATTGAGGAGCATAGAAAACTAGAGACGTCCTTGATCGAAATGCAAAAGATGCTTGCTGGGCTCATAGCAAAGGTTGAATCAGACCGGCTTGCCTCCGCTCAATCTTAAGGTTGAACAGGCCAGCGCGCACAGCTCTTGACTCGTTGCTCGATGCTCAGTGCTCACTGCTCGAAGCTGAATCCATGATGAACCAGGACAAAGCGATCAGCATCTTCGAGCGCGCGCGCAAGTTTGCCGCGTGCGACGACGTGGAGGTCATCCTTGCCGCCACGCGCTCGTCACTGACCCGGTTCGCCAACAATTACATCCATCAAAACGTGGCGGAGGACGGCGTGTTGATCTCCGTGCGCACGACCTTCGACGGCAAGACCGCCCGGGCCACCACCAACAAGACCGACGATGACAGTCTCAAACGGGCGTTGCGCTCCGCCGAGATGCTGACCCGCGTGCAGGAACAGGATCCGGAGATGCCGCCCATGGCCGGGTTCCAGAATGCGGTCGAAGCCGATCGTCCCAGCCGGTATTTTGAGGCCACAGCCCGGGCGACACCGGAAGAACGCGCCGAGACCGTCGGCAAAATGGTGGAGGTGGCCAAGCGTCACGGGATCGTAGCTGCCGGCATTTATTCGACCGGGGAGAGCTTCGAGGCGATCCTGAACTCGCGCGGACTCAGCGCCTTCCACCGGCAGACGATGGCCGAAGCTTCAATCACTATGATGGCGGACAAGACGGGCTCCTCCGGCTGGCAAAAGCTGAACGCACCTGACAAAAGCAGTCTGGATCCGGAGGTCTTGGCGGAGACGGCGGCGCAAAAGGCGGTGGATTCGGCCGATCCGAAGGAACTGGGGCCGGGCCGATATACGGTGATCCTGGAACCCTCGGCGGTGCTCGACCTGATGGGCTTCATGTTCTATGACTTCGGCGCGCAAGCCGTGCTGGATGAACGCTCGTTCCTCAATGGAAGGACCGGCACCCGATTGTTCGGCGAGAACATCTCGATCTTTGAGGACGCCTATCACCCCTTGCAGGCGGGCACGATGCACGATGGAGAAGGCATTCCACGGCAAAGAGTGACGCTTGTGGAGCATGGCGTGATCCGCAACCTGGTGTTCAGTCGAGCGAGCGCAGCCAAAATGAAAGGGTCTCCCCTGGCGGCAGGGTTGAGTGATATTCAGCCAACCGGACACGGGTTCCCGCTGCCGAATGAGATCGGCGATGCCCCCATGAATATCGTGTTCAGCGGCCCGGCTCCGGGCGAAGAGAAAACCGTGGAACAGATGATCGCGGAGACGGAGCGGGGGGTGCTGGTGACCCGGCTGTGGTACATCCGCGAAGTGGAGCCATTCGAGAAGATCCTGACGGGCATGACCCGCGACGGCACGTTCCTTGTGGAAAACGGGCGTATCCAGCATGGAATCCGCAACTTCCGCTTCAATCAGAGCCTGGTGGAGACCCTGCAAAAGGTGGATTCCATGGGGGAACCGCGCCGGGCCAGCGGGGAGGAGTCCTTTGATATGGTGGTCCCGGCCATGAAGGTACGGGACTTCAACTTCACCGAGGTGACCCGGTTCTAGCCGGGGATGCGGACTTAGTAACAGTGTAGTTACACACTTAAGTAATCTTTCTAGGGATGCGGGAACGGGTGTATAAGTAGTCCAAATATCTCCCAAGAAAAGGGGTACACGGATGCAAGAACTGCGGAGTTCAGTCCGGTTCCCGATCAAGCTTCCCATCGCAGTCGGCACGGAAACCGCCACGCAACATGCAGCCGAAACGGCAGACATCTCCGCCGGCGGCGTACTGTTCAACGTGGACGCCGACATGTCGGTAGGCTCCACCATCACATTCCATATCGCCATGCCGGCGGGGGTATTAGGCACACCGACGGACGTGCTGGTACACTGCGTAGGTCGCGTGATCCGGTGCACGGCGGTGGACGGCAAGCGGGCTGTGGCGGCGGTGATCGACGAATACAAGTTTGAACGGGGATGAATCAACTGGCAGGCGCATGGCGAATCGAGCCGAAGAAGGGAAGAACATCCCGAACCCGGAACCCTTAAAGGTCATCATTGCTGATACGCAGTCGATCTACCGGGTGGGGATCCGCAAGATCTTCGCGTTGGAAGATGACATGCGGGTGGTGGCCCAGGCCGAATCCCTCGGTCAGACGCTGGCCGCTGCCGAAAAATATCAGGCGGACGTGATCCTGTTCGAGGCCGCCATCACCCCGAATCCAGCCGAAGCCATCTCAGAGATCCTGAAACGTTCCCCCAACTCCAAGATCATTGTGGCCCTGGTGGAGAACGATGAAGATGACACCGTGGACCTGCTGCGCCGCGGGGTCAAAGGCATCGTCTCGCGTTCCATCTCACCGGACCTGCTGGTGCGGAGCGTTCGCAAAGTGGCCGGCGGAGAGATGTGGCTTGACAATCAAGGCGTGAATTGGGTGATCGAGGCCTATCGCTCCCAGGCCGCGCAACTGACCACCCGCCCGCCGAAATCGCGGCTCAGCGACAAGGAACTACTCATCATCTCCTGCGTCAGTCAGGGCATGCGCAACAAAGAGATCGCCAAAGAGATCAATACCACCGAGCAGGTCATCAAGAACTATCTGCGCAAGATCTATGACAAGCTCGGGGTCTCTGACCGTCTGGAGCTGGCGCTCTATTGCATCCATCATCAATTGTTGAAGGGTGTCCCCGCGGCCATCGCCCCGCTTGCGACCACCGATAAGACCAGCGAGCCACCCGCGCAACAAAAAGCGGGCTAAGCCCCTCAGTTTCCACTCCGGCCGCTGATAATTTTGATATCCTGAATCGCCCCAATAATCTCCACCGAGGAGCGTCCGCATGCGTGGCGACAAGAAAGTCATTGAAGTCCTCAATCAAGTCCTGAAGGCGGAGTTGACCTCCATCAACCAATACTTCCTGCACGCGGAAATGTGCGAGAACTGGGGGTATTACAAGCTCGCCGGGAAGATCAAGAAGGAATCCATCGACGAGATGAAGCATGCGGAAGCCTGCATGGAGCGGATACTTTATCTCGATGGGATGCCGAATATGAGTGACTATTTCAAGATCAACATCGGCAAAGACGTGCCCACGCAGCTCAAGAACGACCTGGAGCTGGAATATGACGCGGTGAAGCGCTTGAATGAGGGGATCAAGATCGCGACGGACGTGCATGACAACGGCACCCGTGATCTGCTGGTGCAGATCCTCAAAGACGAGGAAGCGCATGTGGATTGGTTGGAAGCGCAACTGCAGATCATCAAGGACACCGGCCTGCAGAATTATCTGTCGTCACAGACGGGCGAGGAAAAAGATTAGTCCGCCGACTTTTTCAGGGGCCGGACGAATGTCCGGCCTTTTCCTTTGTAGTGGGAAGGGTTTGTTAGAATAGAGGCAGCCGCAGTTCACCTTCCTGAACGCGCTTTTGCCGGAGAGATGGCCGAGTGGCTGAAGGCGCACGCTTGGAAAGCGTGTATACGCGAAAGCGTATCCAGGGTTCGAATCCCTGTCTCTCCGCCAGTTTTCCCGCCCTTTGACGCGTATGAGGTCCTTCGACTCGCTGCGCTCGCTCAGGATTTCAGCACGCGGCTCAGACGCCGCGTAAGCGCCTCAAGTTCGAATCCCTGTCTCTACGCCAGTTTTCCCCAGCAAACAATTTGCTTAAAAGAGGTCCCTCGACTCCCCGTCGCTTTGCTCCGGGTCGCTCGGGATTTCGCCTGAAGGCTCCCGCTTCGGGCGCAGTGCGCCCGTCGCTCACGCCTTCATAACGGCTCAAGTTCGAATCCCTGTCTCTCTGCCAGTTTCCCCGCCCTTTGTCGCGT